>NZ_JAGSTV010000001.1:0-717918 GCF_018148075.1 Burkholderia sp. AU19243 | reverse complement strand
CGGAGCTGTACCGCGCACGCAACTTCAAGCAATGGATGGCGAAGGGCCTGTATCTCGGCACGCTGATGGTCGGGCTCGAGCAGAAGGTGATGGGCGGCAACGTGCCGTGGACGCTGCACCACAAGCATGCAGACTACGAGATGCTGAAGCCGGCGTCGCAGTGCGAGCCGATCGCGTATCCGAAGCCGGACGGCAAGCTGACGTTCGACCGGCTGTCGTCGGTGTTCATCTCGAACACGAACCACGAGGAAAACCAGCCCGCGCATCTGACGCTGAAGGACGCGAGCGTGCCGGTGAACGTGAACCTGCGCACGTACGCGGGGCCGGAGGCGCGCTTCTGCCCGGCGGCGGTGTACGAGTTCGTGAAGAACGACGACGGCAGCGACCGGCTGGTGATCAACGCGCAGAACTGCGTGCACTGCAAGACCTGCGATATCAAGGACCCGACGCAGAACATCGTGTGGGTCACGCCCGAAGGCGGCGGCGGGCCGAATTATCCGAACATGTAACCTGCCGGAAGACGCCGCCTCGCGCGGCGTTTTTTTTTGGGCGGATCGCCTTCGGGCACCCGAGCGTGCGCGCGGCCGATACACCGCGCGCACGGCCCGACCGGCTACCCCGCTACCGGGCTGCGATCCGCCAGCGGAAATGCTCCGTGCCAGCGACGATCTTGTCGAGCACCGCGTCGAGCGCCCAAAACCGCTCGCGCACGTCGTAGTCGATCGCGCGGCAGCGAATCGACGAGAACGTGCCGATCCGCTGGTGATAGATCTTCGCGAGCGCCGGGTAGCCCAGCACTTCCGACACCGCCGATACGACGAGGAACGTCGACAACTCGTCGGCGAGCGCCGGATCCGAATCGCCGTGCATGCGCAGCCACCGGTACAGATCGGGATGAAAGTTGGTGAACACCCCGTTGAAGCCGGCGGAGCCGGCCTTCATCGCATCCCACGCGATCGCGGCGTTCGCGTTCAGGATCTTCAGCGGCGAGCCCGCGGCGAGCGCCACGCGCCGCTTTACGGTTTCGAGGTCGCAGCTGACGTCCTTGAGCATCACGAAGCGGCCGGTGTCGATGCACGCACGCAGCTCGTCATCGGACAGCAACCGCCGGTAAGGCGCCGGACATTCGTACAGGCCGAGCGGCAGATCGGACGGCAACCGGGCGAGCAGCGCGTGAAGATGGTCGAGAAACGCGGCGCTGCCCTTGCGCTGCGGATCGAGACGGTTCGTCACGAGCACGACGCCCTGCGCACCCGATTCGGCTGCAGCGCGCAGCTCGGCGACCTGCGCATCGAGATCGTCGCTGATGTGCCCGGATGCGACCACCGGCACGCGCCCGGCCACGCGCTCGACGACGAAGCGCGCAAGTTCAGCCCGTTCGGCGAGACTCAGGAATTGCATCTCGCTCGATTGCGCGACAGCGAACAGCGCGTCCGAGCCGTGCGCCAGATACCATTCGATGAGCCGCTCGAGGCCCGCATAATCGATCGCGCCGGCGTCGTCGAACGGCGTCAGCATCACCGGTACGATCCCTTCGATGGTCGCGGTCGACTGCTGATGGTGTTGCATCTTTTTTCTCCTTCCTTCAGTAAATGCGCGGTGTAGCGGCGGCGCTCAGGCCGGCAGCGGTCCGGGTGCGGGGCTCGCGGCCTGCTCGGGAATCGGCTTGCGCACCAGCAGCAGGTAAGACATCGCACCGGCGAATGCGATTGCCGCCGCCGTCAGCAACGCCGGCACGAACGACCACTTCTGCGCGATGACGCCCGTCAGGATTGGCGCGAGCGCACCGCCGATGAAGCCGCCGAAATTCTGGATCGCGCCAAGCGACGCAACGCGGCTCGGCGGTGCGGCCGCCGTCGCGAGCGCCCACGAACACGCGGATGCCGCATTCGCCAGGAAAATCACCACCGAAATGCAGGCAAGCGCCACGGTGTTGCTCTGCACGAGCGCGGCCGGAATCGTGAACGCGACCATCCCGAGCATCGCGACGACCACCGCATTGCGCCGGCTCACGACCGGCGAGCGGCTGCGTCGCGTGACGAGATCGGACAGCCAGCCGGCGACGAGCGAACCGACGAACCCGCACAGGAACGGCACCGACGCCGCAAACCCGGTGCGAATCAGGCTCATGTGACGCTCCATCGTCAGGTAGCCCGGCAGCCACGTCAGGTAGACCCAGTTCAGATAGACGGACCCGAAGAAGCCGATCAGCATGCCCCAGGTCGTGCCATGCGAGAACAGGCTGCGCCAGTCGGCGAAGGTCAGCTTCGGCGTGGCTGCGGTCGTCTGCGCATCGGCATCGAGATACGCGCGTTCGGCCGCACTCAGTTGCGCGCGCGCCGGATCGCGGTACAGCGCGAACCAGACGGCGGCGACGACGAGGCCCAGCGCGCCCGTTACGATGAACGCCCAACGCCAGTCGAGCGATGCGACGAGCACCGACAGCAGCAAAGGCGCAAGCGCGGTGCCAAGCGGCGATGCCGCGTTGAAGATGCCGGTCGGCGTGCCGCGCGCCCGCAGCGGAAACCAGTTGCTCACCACGCGCGCCGCCGACGGGAACTGCGGCGCCTCGCCGATGCCGAGCACGATCCGCGCGACGATGAACCAGCCGAACGTCGACACCATGCCGCCCGCCGCCTGCGCGACCGACCACACGATCAGCCCGATACCGAGCAGCCGGCGCGGCCCGATACGATCGACGAGCCCGCCGACCGGAAACTGGCATAGCGCATAGCTCCACGAGAAGGCGGACAGCAGCACGCCCATCTGCGACAGCGACAGCCCGAGATCCGCCCGGATTGCCGAACTCGCGACGGCCAGCGTGCCGCGGTCGAGATAGTTGACGACTCCGCTCACCATCAACAGCGCGAGCGCGATACGTTGTCCGCGCCGGATACGGGGCGGCGCGACGGGAACAGCGAGGGTTTCGTTCATTGCGATTGTCTCCATGTCCTTGATGGTTGCCGGGTCGCTCGGCCGTTCCGTCGTCGCGGAATTTATGCGGCCGTGCGATCCACTTCGTCGCGGGTCGGAATCGACGTCTGCGCGCCGTGGCGCGTGACGCTGATCGCGGCAGCGCGCTGCCCGAATGCGATTGCATCGTCCATCGACGCACCGCCCGCCCGGGCGGCCGCGAATCCGCCGACGAACGTGTCACCCGCCGCCGTCGTATCGACGGCGGTCACTGCAACGGCCGGGTGGCGGCCGCTCCCTGCACAGCCGCGCCAGCAGACGCCGCGCGCGCCGAGCGTCACCAGCACGTTCGCGACGCCCTTCGCCCGCAATGCATCGGCGGCGCGCACCGCCGATGCGTCGTCGCCGACGACGATGCCGGTCAGCGACTCCGCCTCCGTTTCGTTGACGACGAGGTAATCGATCCGGGCCAGCAACGCGTCGAACAGCGGCCGCGCGGGGGCCGGATTGAGCAGCACCGGCGTGCGATGCGCGATCGCGCAGCCGATCGCACGCGCGACGGTTTCGATCGGCACCTCGAGTTGGCACACCAGCAGTGCAGCGCCGGCAATCGCGTCGCGGGCCGCGTCGATCGATTCCGTATCGAGGCGCGCGTTCGCGCCGGGCACGACGACGATGCTGTTCGCGCCGCGCTCGTCGACCGTGATCGTCGCGACGCCGGTTGCGTCGCCGTCGATCCGGCGCACGTGCGTGACGTCGATGCGTTCCGCCGCGAGCGCGTCGTACAGGCGCGCACCAAACGCGTCGTTGCCGACGCAGCCGATCATCGCGACCGATGCGCCGAGACGTGCGGCCGCTACGGCCTGGTTCGCGCCTTTGCCGCCATGAACCGTCCGGAACGTCGTGCCGAGCAACGTTTCGCCCGGCACCGGGAGGCGGGGTGCGTGCGTGACGAGGTCGACGTTGATGCTGCCGGCCACCGCGATCTTCGGGGGTTTCGTATGATCCTTCATCGAATGTAATCGCTTACATTAGCGATAAACAAAATCGCCGAACAAGACGGCGTCGACAAAAACGGGATGGTGATGCGGCTGGAACGTGCGTCTGACATAATATGGACTGGCATCAGGATAGCGCTTACATTCTCACAGGCAGGACCGTGAATGCAAGCGGGACCACGACGAATCGAGGGTAAACGATGGCGTTGTTGAGAACGCGCGCGGTCCGCGCGACGGTTGCGGCCCGGAGTCACCGATGAGCACGCCCCCATCCAGCGGCGGCGCCGCGCGTGCGCGGCGCGGCAGCGGCCGATCGGTGCTCGGGGACGTCGCGAAACTCGCCGGCGTGTCGACCGCGACCGTTTCGCGTGTGTACAACGATCCCGGCAAGGTGTCGGCCGACGTCCAGCAGCGCGTGCGCGACGCGGCACGCGCGTTGAACTGGATTCCGAATGCAGCCGGTCGCGCGCTCGCGTCCACGCGCACCCACATTACGGGCGCGATCATTCCGACACTCGACGACCAGGTGTTCGCGTCGCAGGTCGCGGGCATGCAGGCGGTCATGGCCGAACATGGCATCACCCTCTTCCTCGGCTGCTCGAACTACGATCCCGCGCAGGCGCTCGCGCAGGTGCGCGCGATGCTGTCGCGCGGCGTCGAAGCCGTGTCGCTGGTCGGCGAAGCCCATCCGCCCGAAGTATTCGAGCTGCTCGATCTGCATCGGGTGCCTTATGTCGTCACTTACGCATACCGCGACGACAGCCCGCATTGCTGCATCGGTTTCGACAACCACGCGGCGTTCGCGCGGCTGACTACGCATCTGCTCGACCTCGGCCATCGCGATTTCGCGATCATCATGCAGCCGTCCGCGAACAACGACCGCGTACAGGCCCGCTTGCGCGGCATTCACGATACGCTGGCCGCGCACGGGCTCGCGGTGCGGCCGCTCCACCAGCACGAGGGCGCGGCCACGATCGCGTTCGGCCGCGCGAGCCTGCGGGCCATTGCCGACAGCGGGCCGACGCGTCCAACGGCCGTGATCTGCGGGAACGACGCTCTTGCGCTCGGCGCGCTGCTCGAGGCGCAGGCGATCGGCGTCGCGGTGCCATCCGAGTTGTCGATCACCGGCTTCGACGATGTCGCGCTTGCACGTGAAATCCGGCCGGCGCTGACGACGATGTGGGTCGACACCGATGCGATCGGCCGCAAGGCCGCCCGCGCGCTGCTCGACGCACTCGAGCACGGCGCAACCGGATCCGGCTGCGCGGTGCTGCCGGAACTGCGCGTGCGCGAATCGGCCGCACCGCCGCCCGTCGCAGCCATATGAGAACGGGGCGCTCCAGGCGCCCCGCTTCGGATCGTATCGGTTGAGCCGGCGGTTGCCGGCCCGCGCGTGTCAGGTCGCGCTGCCGGCGATCTTCGGCGTCGACGTTTCGACGTCGCCGCACTGTGCGCGATGGCGCAGCGCATGGTCGATCAGCACCAGCGCGAGCATCGACTCGGCGATCGGCGTCGCGCGAATGCCGACGCACGGATCGTGGCGGCCGAAGGTTTCGACCGTCGCCTCGTCGCCCGTCTTCGTGATCGAACGGCGCGGCGTGCGGATGCTCGACGTCGGCTTGATTGCGATCGACACGGTGATGTCCTGCCCGGTCGAAATCCCGCCGAGCACGCCGCCCGCATGGTTGCCGACGAAGCCGGCCGGCGTCAGCTCGTCGCCGTGCACCGAGCCGCGCTGCGCGACGCTGTCGAAACCTGCGCCGATCTCGACGCCCTTCACCGCGTTGATGCTCATCATCGCCTTCGCGATGTCCGCGTCGAGCCGGTCGAACACCGGTTCGCCCCAGCCGACCGGCACCCCCGACGCGACGACGTCAATGCGTGCGCCGATCGAGTCGCCGTCCTTGCGCAGCGCGTCCATATACGCCTCGAGTTCCGGCACGATCGCCGCGTTCGGCGCGAAGAACGGGTTGTCGCGAACGTGCGACCAGTCGACGAACGGCACGTCGATTTCACCCAGGCCGCTCATGTAGCCCCGCACCTCGACGCCGAAGCGCTCGCGCAGCCACTTCTTCGCGACCGCGCCCGCACCGACGATCGGCGCGGTCAGGCGCGCGGACGAACGGCCGCCGCCACGGTAGTCGCGAATCCCGTACTTCTGCCAGTAGGTGTAGTCGGCATGACCCGGACGAAACGTCTCGACGATGTTGCCGTAGTCCTTGCTGCGCTGGTCGGTGTTGCGGATCAAGAGCGCGATCGGCGTGCCGGTCGTCACGCCTTCGAACACGCCCGACAGAATCTCGACCTCGTCGGCCTCCTGCCGCTGCGTCACATGCCGCGACGTGCCGGGCTTGCGGCGATCGAGTTCGGCCTGGATATCGGCTTCGGTCAACCCCATTCCCGGCGGGCAGCCGTCGATCACGCAGCCGATCGCGGGACCGTGCGATTCGCCGAAGGTCGTGACAGTGAAAAGCGTGCCGAGGGTATTGCCGGACATGATGGAACCGCCCAAAGAGAAATGGACAAACCGATGCGCCGCCGCAGCCGCGGGCAGCGCCGATCGTTTGCCGGTCGAAAGAGGTAAACCGCTATTATGCCAGCCGCGCCGCGCCCGCGGGCCGCGTGAACCGTTCGGACCACACGCGTTAGCCGCGGGGCCGGTGCGCGGCCGCATCGTGCTCGTGCGCGCCGCCGGCGCGTCTGCCGGTGGCGGCCGGCTGTGCCGAAGCCGCCGCGATGACCGGCAAGCCGCCTTGACCGCCCCGGCTACTTGCGCGCGCCGCGCAGTTCGGTCACTGCGGCCTGCAGCGCCTCGGGCGTCGCGAGCGACGCGGGAATCGGCTCGCCGACCGCGAGCGTCAACCGGCTCATCACACCGCGCTTGATCGGCCGCGGCATCCGCGCATCCGCATGGCGGGAGAAATAGCTGCCCCACAGCCCGCGCAGCGCCATCGGGATCACGGGCGCCGCCGTGCGGCTCAGAACCTCCGTGACACCGTGGTGGAACGTGTTGATGTCGCCGGTCTTCGTCAGCTTGCCCTCGGGGAAGATGCACACGAGCTCGCCGTCCTTCAGCGCGACCTCGCATGCGTCGTACGCGCGCGCGAGCATGTCGGGATCTTCGTGGCGCGGTGCGATCGGAATCGCCTTCGCGTGCCGGAACACCCAGCTCGCGAAGCGCGTCTTGAAAATCCGGTGATCCATCACGAACCGGATCGGCCGAGGGCTTGCAGCGGCGAGCACCAGCGCGTCGACGTAGCTCACGTGGTTGCACACGAGCACGGCAGCGCCGTCTTCGGGAATCCGTTCCGCGTGCACGAGCCGGATCCGGTAGAACGTATGCACCAGCACCCACGCGACGAAGCGCAGCAGGAATTCGGGGACGAGCAGGTAGATGTACGCGGCGACGACGACGTTCAGCAGCGCGGTGACGAGGAACAGTCCCGGGATGCCGACCCCGGCCTTGGTAAGCGCCATCGCCATCAGCGCGGACAGAATCATGAACAGCGCATTCAGGATGTTGTTCGCGGCGATGATGCGCGCGCGGTGGGTCGGCGCGCTGCGGCTCTGGATCAGCGCGTACAGCGGCACGCTGTAGAAGCCGCCGAACATTGCGAGCAGGAACAGATCGGCGAGGATGCGCCAGTGGCGCGCGCCGGCGAGGAACTCGCCGACCGACAGCAGATGGCCGGGCGACGGCAGCGCGCGGCTCGCGAAATACAGCTCGATCGCGAACACGCTGATGCCGATCGAGCCGAGCGGCACGAGGCCGATCTCGACACGGCGCTGCGACAGACGCTCGCACAGCAGCGAGCCGAGGCCGATACCGACCGAGAACGTCGCGAGCAGAACCGTGACGACGTCGGGGCTCGCGGACAGCACGTCCTTGGCGAAATTGAAGAACGACGTGAGGAACGTCGCGCCGACGAACCACAGCCACGAAATGCCGAGCAGGCTCAGGAACACGGTGCGGTTCTGCCGCGCGAGCCCGAGGTTGCGCCAGGTTTCGCTGAACGGATTCCAGTTGATCGCGAGATCGGGCTGCGGCGCCGGCGTCGGCGGCACGCGCTGCGCGACGAGCCGCCCCGCGAGCGCGATCACGACGACACTGACCGCCAGCACGCGCTCGCCGCTGCCTTCGATGCCGGCGGCCGCGCCGCCGATGATCGTGCCGATCAGGATCGCGATGAACGTGCCCATCTCGACGAGGCCGTTGCCGCCGACGAGTTCATGATCGCCGAGATGCTGCGGCAGGTACGAATACTTGACGGGGCCGAACAGCGTCGAGTGCATACCCATCATGAACGTGCACAGATACAGCAGCGTCGCACTGTGCGTGACGAAACCGGCCGCGCCGACCAGCATCAGCACGATCTCGAAGCTCTTCACGAAGCGCGTGAGCGTCGCCTTGTCGTACTTGTCGGCGATCTGACCGGACGTGGCCGAGAACAGCACGAACGGCAGAATGAAGATCGCGGAGATCAGGAATGCGGCCGTCTTCGCGTCGACGCCGGAAAAGCGCGCGGTGTGGTACGTGACGAGCGACGTGAAGCCGATCTTGAACACGTTGTCGTTCAGTGCGCCCAGAAACTGCGTCGTGAAGAACGGCGCGAAACGGCGCTGGCGCAGCAGGTCGAACTGCGAAGCGTGGGCGCGCCGTTCGCCGCGCGATGCGGAAGAAACTTGCGTGTGATCGCTCATGCGGAATACGCGCGCGTCGTCTGGGCGAAGCTGCGCGGGCGGTGTGTGGTGGTTGAAAAAACGGCGGCGCAGGCTGAACCTGCGCCGCCGTGCGCCGAATGGCCGAACCCGCGCACAACGGCAACGGGCGCGACGCGTATCACGGCTTCTGCGCTTCGGCTTCCGATTCCGGCCAGTCGCGGATGTAGGCCTTCAGCATCCGGTTCTCGAAGCTCTGCGCCTCGACGACCGTTTTCGCAACGTCGTAGAACGAGATGACGCCCATCAGCACCTTCTTGTCGAGCACCGGCATGTAGCGCGCATGGCGCTCGAGCATCATCCGGCGTACTTCGTTGACATCGGTTTCCGGCGTGCAGGTGAGCGGCTCGTCCATCACCTTGCGCACCTGCACGTCGCCGATCGCCCCGCCGTTTTCGCGCAGGCGCAGAATGATCTCGCGGAACGTCAGCATCCCGACGAGATCGCCGTACTCCATCACGACGAGCGAGCCGATGTCGTGTTCGGCCATCGTGTCGACCGCTTCGCGCAGCGGCTTATCGGGCGTCACCGTAAACAGCGTGTTGCCCTTCACTTTCAGAATATCGCTGACGCGCATCGTAGTCCCCTCATGCTTGAATGCAAATCCGCTTTCGATCCTATCGGAAAGCCTGTCAAAAGGAAAGCGCGTGCCCGCGCAGCGCAGCCGCCCCGCTTGCGGATGCCGGCGGCCCGCCGCACAATGGCCGCATGGACGGCGGCCCGAGGAGACGGCCATGGCGCATACGCATTCGGAGCAATTCGCCAGCTTCGCGGATTTCTATCCGTACTACCTGAACGAACACCAGAACCTGACGTCGCGGCGGCTGCACTTCATCGGCTCGCTGGGCGTGATCGGCTGCGTCGCGATGGCGATCGCGACCGGCCACTGGCTGTGGCTGCCGGCCGCGGTGGTGTGCGGCTACGGTTTCGCATGGGTCGGGCACTTCTTCTTCGAAAAAAACCGCCCCGCCACGTTCCGCCACCCGATCTACAGCCTGATGGGCGACTGGGTGATGTTCAGGGACATCTGCACCGGCAAGATTCCGCTGTAACGCTTGGCCGGCACCGCATCACGCCGTTTTCGGCGGACGCGCGTGCGGGTCGCGCGCGCCGTCCGGCACGTCGCCGTGCTCGGCCTGCGCCGGACGCGCCCCCGACAGCCGGTGCGCGGCGATCAGCGACGCGAGCGATACGTCGAACCGGTCGTTCGACAGCACCGCGAGCAGCGCCGCGCCTTCGACGTGGCTGCTGCGTCGCTGCAGCTGATAGGTCAGCTCGGTGCGGTCGATCACCAGTACGTCGAACAGCTGCGCCAGCGTCAGCTGCTCCGGATTCGCCAGCAGGATGTAGCGCGGCGCGAGTTCGCCATTGTCCAGCCGAGCGATCCATTCGCGCTCCTCCATCGTCAGCAGCAGCCGCTGTGCGGTTTCCATGTCGCAGCGCAACATGGTCGCGAGCCGCAGCGCGCTGTAGCCGGGCTTGCCAACCGCACGCGCCTCGGCGAGCCGCGCGAGCAGTTCGAGCGCATCGAGCAGGTCGCTGCCCGGATAGTGGATCCGATGGAACTGGCCGACCCGAATCGCCGGCAGCGCGGACGCCACCATCGCGCCGAGGAGTGCGATGAACCAGCTCAGGTACACCCAAAGGAGGAACACCGGCAGCGCCGCGAACGCGCCGTACACGGCCGTATAGGTCGGAATGCGCCGCACGTAATAGCCGAAGCCGCGCTTCGCGAGCTCGAACGCGATCGCCGCGAACAGCCCGCCGATCACCGCGTCGCGCCACGCGACCGTGCAATTCGGCAGGTATACGTACAACAATGTGAACGCGAGCACGGTCAGCGGCAGCGACGCGAACGCGAGCAGCCACTCGACGATCGAGGTGGACGGCGCGGCGCCGGTGAACGCGAGCGACTGCGTGAACAGGTACGACGAGATCGACAGGCTCACGCCGAACAGCAGCGGACCGAGCGTGATCAACGCCCAGTACGCGAGCACGCGCTGCGCGAACGGCCGCGGCTTGCGCACGCGCCAGATCAGGTTGAACGCGGATTCGATCGTCATCATCGTCATCACCGACGTGACGACGAGCACGATCAGGCCCGCGGTCGTCAGCCCCTTCGCCTTCGACGCGAACTGGTTCAGGTACTTGAAGATCTGGACGTTGAACTGCGCGGGCATCAGGTGGTCGGCAAGAAACCCCTGCAGCGAGATCTGGAACGACGCGAACATCGGGAACGCGGTGAACAACGCGAACGCGACCGTCACGAGCGGCACGAGGGCCAGCATCGTCGTGAACGTGAGGCTGCCCGCGACCTGCGGAATGCGATCCTCCGCGCTGCGCCGGGCCGCGAACTGCGCAAGGCGCTTGATGGTGTCGAGATCGACGCTCAACTTCGGCAAACGGCTTCTCCTTCTCGATGCCGCGCACCCGACGGCGCGCCGCCGCCGCGCTGCGCGACGGCTTCAGCCCCTATAATAGCCGCTCGATCCAGCAGGGGCCGACTGCACCGCGCATGCGCACGGCCGCACGCAGCTCCGCCGCCCATGAAAGACATTCTCGTCCTCTATTACAGCCGCCACGGCGCGACGCGCGATCTCGCGCTCGCGATCGCGAACGGCATCGACAGCGTGCCGGGCGTCCAGGCGCGCATCCGCACCGTGCCGCCCGTGTCGACCGTCTGCGAAACCACCGCCCCCGACATCCCCGACGATGGCCCGCCGTACGCCGAACTGCGCGATCTCGAGGAATGCGCGGGCCTCGCGCTCGGTTCGCCGACCCGTTTCGGCAACATGGCCGCGGCGCTCAAGTATTTCCTCGACGGCACGACGCCGCAATGGCTGTCCGGCGCGCTGACCGGCAAGCCGGCATGCGTGTTCACGTCGACCGGCAGCCTGCACGGCGGCCAGGAATCGACGCTGCTGTCGATGATGCTGCCGCTGCTGCATCACGGGATGATGATCGTCGGCATCCCGTACACGGAATCCGCGCTCAGCACGACGCGTACCGGCGGCACGCCGTACGGCGCATCGCACGTGTCGCAGCACGATCGCAGCGCGCCCGCGGGGCTGTCGGCCGACGAAAAAGCGCTTGCCGCCGCGCTCGGCGTGCGCCTCGCCCGCGCGGCGGCGGCGCTGGCCGACGCCCAGGCATCGCGGCCCGCCGGGGCCGCATGAACGCGCCCGGCCGCCCCGCCGTCGCCGCGCGGCCACGCTGCGCGCTCGCCGCCTGCGCGTGTCTGGCCGCGCTGATCGCGCTGTCGCTCGCGTGGGAACTGTGGCTCGCGCCGCTGCGTCCGGGCGGGTCCGCGCTGATGCTCAAGGCCGTGCCGCTCGCGCTCGCACTGCCCGGCGTCTGGCGGCGTAACATCTATACGATGCAGTGGGCGAGCATGCTGATCCTCGTCTATTTCGCCGAAGGCGTCGTGCGCGGCATGTCCGACCGCGGCTTGTCCGCGACGCTCGGCTGGTGCGAGACCGCACTCGCCGTCGGCTTCTTCGTGGCCGCGCTCGCATACGTCGCGCCGTTCAAGCGCGCGGCGAAGCAGCAGCGGGCCGCGCCCCGACCCTTACGCGACCGAACGTGATGATTTCCTCCGACGCATTCGTATCCGCCTGTCGCGACGCGATCGGCGCTGCACACGTGCTGACCGATCCGCACGACACCGAACCGTTCGTCATCGACTGGCGCCGCCGCTACAAGGGCAGCGCGTGCGCGGTGCTGAAACCGGCCGATACGGCGCAAGTCGCCGCGCTAGTCCGGCTCGCGAACGCGCACGGCGTCGCGCTCGTGCCGCAGGGCGGCAATACCGGCCTCGCCGGCGGCGCGACGCCCGATACGAGCGGCGCGCAGGCCGTCTTGAGCCTCGCACGGCTGAACCGCGTGCGTGCGCTCGACCCGCACAACAACACGATTACCGTCGAAGCCGGCGTGATCCTCGCCGACGTGCAGGCGCGCGCCCGCGAAGGCGGCCGGCTGTTCGCGCTGAGCCTGGCGGCCGAAGGCAGCTGCACGATCGGCGGCAACCTGTCGACCAACGCGGGCGGCACCGCGGTGCTGCGCTACGGCAACGCGCGCGAGCTTTGCCTCGGGCTCGAGGTGGTGACGCCGCAGGGCGACGTATGGGACGGCCTGCGCGGGCTGCGCAAGGACAACACCGGATACGACCTGCGCGACCTGTTCATCGGTGCGGAAGGCACGCTCGGCATCATCACGGCTGCTGTGATGAAGCTGCATCCGCTGCCGGCCGCGCAAGTCACAGCGCTGGCCGCGCTCGAGTCGCCCCATGCTGCGCTCGATTTCCTCGCGCTCGCGCAGCGGGCGGCCGGCCCGCTGCTGACCGGCTTCGAGCTGATGTCGGACTTCTGCATGCAACTCGTCGGCAAGCACTATCCGCAGCTGCGCTACCCGTTCGACCGCACGCACGCGCAGACGGTGCTGCTGGAGCTGTCGGACAACGAAAGCGAAACGCATGCGCGCGCGCTGTTCGAAAAGCTGATGGAAGAAGCGTTCGACGCCGGGCTCGTGGTCGACGCGGTGGTCGCCGAAAATCTCGCGCAGTCGCGCGCGTTCTGGGATCTCCGCGAGCATATCCCGCTCGCGCAGGCCGACGAGGGTCTCAACATCAAGCACGACATCGCAGTGCCGATCTCGTCGATCGCGCGCTTCATCGACGAAACCGACGCGGCGATCCAGCAGGCTGCGCCGGGTGCACGGATGGTCACGTTCGGCCACCTCGGCGACGGCAACCTGCACTACAACGTTCAGACGCCCGAAGGCGGCGATCCGAAGGCGTTCCTCGCGACGTTCCAGAAGCCGATCAACCGGATCGTGTACGACAACGTGCACCGCCACCACGGCACGATCAGCGCGGAGCACGGGATCGGCCAGCTGAAGATCGACGACGCCCAGCGCTACAAATCGCCGGTCGAAACGGCGCTGATGCGCACGCTGAAGACCGCGCTGGACCCGCGCGGGCTGATGAATCCCGGCAAGGTTCTGCGCTGACACCCCGAAACCGGAGCGATGCCCATGAGAGTTCGCGTGCTGTCCGACCTGCATCTCGAAAGCAACCAGCCCGACACGATCGCGCATGCGGACGCGGATCTCGTCGTGCTCGCCGGCGACATCCACAACCACGCGGAAGGGTTGCGCTGGTCGGCCGAGACGTTCGATCCCGGCGTGCCGGTAATCTACGTGCCGGGCAATCACGAGTATTACGACGGGGAATTCGGCGCGCTCGAAACCGCGATGCGCGACGCCGCGCAGGCGATCGACCACGTGCATTACCTGAACAACGGCGTGTACGTCGATCGCGCACAGCGCTTTCGCGTGCTCGGCACGACGCTGTGGGCCGATTTCTCGCTGTTCGGCGCCGACGATGCGAGCGTCGCGCGCGCGATCGACGCCGGGATGCGCGTAATGCTCGATTTCAAGGGATTGATCCAGGTGACCTGGCCGCACGACGCGGCGCTGCATGCGCGCAACGCGCCGGAGCGCGATTTCACGCCGGCCGACGCGATCGCGCTGCACCGGCAAAGCCGCGCATGGCTGGCGGCGCACCTCGCGACGCCGTTCGCGGGCCGCACGATCGTCGTCACCCATCATGCGCCGCATCTGCGCTCGCTGGCCGAGCGTTATGCGCAGGATCTCGCTTCGGCGGGATTCGTCACAGACCTGACGGAGCTGGTGCGGCCGCCTGTGGATCTGTGGATCCACGGCCACACGCATACGTCATTCGATTACGTGACTGACAGCGGTACGCGCGTGGTGTGCAACCCGCGCGGTTATATCCACCGGCGCACCGGCGAGCGGGAGAACCCGGCGTTCGGCTGGGACAAGGTGATCGAACTCGGCTGAGCGCCGAGCCCACAGACCATGGGCCGCACGCTGCGGCCCGCGTCGATCTGAATGCCGGCGCTCAGCGCCCGGTGCGACGGGAACCGTTCGACGACGCGCGCACGCGCACCGGCACCGGCTTCGCCTGCGCCTTCATCGCGCGCAGCAGATCGCGCGTCGCCGCAGCGGCGGCGGCCGCGCCAAGCAGAACTCCAAGGCCGATGATCAGTTGCGTATCCATTGCGACTCCGGTGTGGGCAGATCCAAATCTCTATGTTTGAACAGTATCAAACTGTCTGCGTTCCGATAGTAAAAAAATGTTGCGTGAACGACAAATCTCGTCAGATCGCGCGCGACTGCGCGGTCATGTCGCAGCGGTGAAGTTCGCGAGCGCGGCTTCGTCGGCGCGCAGCGTGGCCGGCAGCTCGTCGCGCAGGAAATCGACCCAGGTCCGGATTTTCGCGTCGAGATACTGGCGCGACGGGTACAGCGCGTAGATGTTCATCACGTGCGACCGGTATTCGGGCATCACGCGCACGATCTGCCCGCTGCGCAGCCCGGCGATCGCCGAATAGAGCGGCAGCCCGCCGATTCCCATTCCTTCCCGCACCGCCACCGCGAGCGCCTCGGCGACGTTCACGCGGAACGGCGGCGCCGTGATCGGAACGACCTCATCGCCGTGCGGCCCCGACAGCGACCACTCGTCGAAGTGAAAACCGGGCGCGACCATCCCGAGACACACGTGCTGCTCCAGATCGGCGGGCGTGCGCGGCGCGCCGTGTGCGTCGACATAGCCGGGCGATGCGCACACGACGCTGTAGCTCTCGCCGAGCCGCTGCGATACGAGCCCCGAATCCGGCAGGTCGCGCCCGACGACGATCGCGACGTCGTATCCCTCGTCAAGCAGGTCGGGCATCCGTTGCGCGAGCGTGAGCTCGACGTGCACGTCCGGATAGCGCTGCCGGTAGCGCGCGATGGCAGGCACCAGGTAGTGCTGTCCGAGGCTCGTGAAGCAATGGACCTTCAACTTGCCCGACGGGCGCGCGTGCGCGTCGCCCGCTTCGGCTTCGGCCTGGTCGACGTACGCGAGGATCTGCTCGCAGCGCTGCAGGTAGCGCTCGCCGGCTTCCGTCAGCGCGATCCGGCGTGTCGTCCGGTTCAGCAGGCGCGTGCGCAGGTGCGCTTCGAGATCCGACACGGCGCGCGATGCGTAGGCGGTAGTCGAATTCATCTGCTGGGCGGCCGCGGTAAAGCTTCCCGCGTCGACCACGCGGACGAATACCCGCATGTTTTGTAGCGTATCCATCCCAATACCCGTTTGAATCCGGAGGGATTGTTGCACAGGAGCGAACAAATATTATCTCAGGATTCGTAAAAATGACTTGCACCGTTGTCCATTTATTCAGGAATTACTGAAAAATATAATCGCATCCGACTCATCTATATCCGAAAGGGAGAAAATCGTGCAGTTTCCGGCAACAAAAGGGACGCTGGCACTGGCGGTTCTTGCAGTCTCATTAATAATGGCCGGTTGCGCGAGCATGGGCGACAACAAGACCCAGTCCACTCGCATCGACGCGAACTCGCTCGATGCCGGCGCCGCGATCCGCGCGGCGGACCGCGACGCGGGCTGGCCCGCATCCGACTGGTGGCGCGCGTACCGCGACCCGCAGCTCGACGCATGGATCGCCGCCGCGCAGGCCGGCAACCCGTCGCTCGCCGCGGCCGAAGCCCGCGTGCGCGAAGCGCAGGCGATGGCGCGCGTCGCCCGTTCGGCCGAGCTGCCGCAAATCAACGGCAACCTGTCGCTGATGCGCCAGCACTGGCCGGACAACGTCTATTACGGCCCGGGACCGCTCGCCGACACCGACACCTGGAACAACAGCGGCACGCTCGGCCTGTCGTACCACCTCGATCTGTGGGGCAAAGACAAAAACGCGACCGAGCGTGCGCTCGACACCGCGCATGCAACCGCGGCCGACGCACGGGCGGCGAAGCTCGAGCTGGAAGTCAACGTCGTGCGCGCGTACGTCGGCATGTCGATGAACTACGCGCTGCTCGACCTCGCGCAGGAGACGTTCGAGCGCCAGCGCGCGCTCGCCGACCTCGCGCGCAAGCGCCTTGAGGCGGGCATCGGCACGCAGCTCGAGGTCAGCCAGGCCGAATCGACGCTGCCCGACTACGAGCGCCAGATCGATACCTATGAAGAAGCGATTCAGCTCGCGCGCCATCAGCTCGCGGCGCTTGCGGGCAAAGGCCCGGGCGCCGGCGACGCGATCAAGCGGCCGAGCCTGTCGCTCGATGCGCCGGCCGGGCTGCCGTCCGCGATGCCGGCCGACCTGCTCGGCCGCCGCCCGGACGTCGTCGCGGCCCGCTGGATGGTCGACGCGCAGGCGCGCGGCATCGACGTCGCGAAAGCGTCGTTCTATCCGAACATCGACCTGCTCGCGACGGTCGGCGGCTTCGGCGTGACCGCGCCGTTCACCGACTTCCTGCGTGCGATGAACGGCGGCTGGACGGCCGGCCCCGCGCTGTCGCTGCCGATCTTCGAGGGCGGCCGCCTGCGCGCGCAACTGGGCGCAGCCAATGCCGGCTACGACCAGGCGGTCGAGCGTTACAACCAGACGGTCGTCGGCGCGCTGAAGGACATTGCCGACCAGGTCGTGCGGATCCGCTCGCTCGACACGCAGAAAAAGGACGCCGCCCGCTCGGTGGCCGCCAACGAGCGCAGCTACCGGCTGTCGCGCGAAGGCTTCCGCCGCGGGCTGACCGATTACGTGAACGTGCTGGTCGCGCAACAGCAATTGCTGCGCGCACAGGAGACCGCTGCCCGCATCGACGCGGAACGCCTGGCCGCGCACGCGCAGCTGATGGCCGCGCTCGGCGGCGGCGTCGAGACGCAGACGGACGACCGCGACGGCCATCCGCCGCGTGGCGAAGCCGCCGCGGATGCAGCCGCGCAGACCGCACCGGCAGCGAAGTCCGCAGGCGCTGCCCGGCGCGCGCAGACCGTGGCGGCCGCGGCGTCCGGTGCGGCCGCGGCGATCGCCACGCCGGTCGCACGGTAACGCGGAGCGCCCTCCATGTCAGCTTCCTCCCCCGCTTCCACGCATGCCGGCGGCCCGCTCGCGGCCTGGCACGCCGCGTTCGCCGACTGGGCGCGCGGCGACGGCGCCGCGTGGCTCTATCTGTTCAAGGCGCTGCTCGCTGCGTTCATCGCGACCGGCGTGTCGATGCGACTCGACCTGCCGGCGCCGAAAACCGCGATGACGACCGTATTCATCGTGATGCAGCCGCAAAGCGGCGCCGTGCTCGCGAAAAGCTTCTACCGCGTCGCCGGCACAATCTTCGGGCTGATCGCGACGCTCGCGTTCGTCGGCCTGTTCCCGCAGCAGCCGCAGTTGTTCCTGCTGGCCGTCGCGCTGTGGGTCGCGCTGTGTACGGCCGGCGCCGCGCGCAACCGCAACTTCCGCAGCTACGGCTTCCTGCTCGCCGGCTACACGACCGCGCTGATCGGGCTGCCCGCGTCGCAACACCCGGACGGCGCGTTCATGAGCGCGATGACGCGGGTCGCGGAAATCATGGTCGGAATCGTGTCGGCAGGCGTCGTCAGCGCGCTGGTGTTTCCGCAGACGACCGGCGAGCAGATCCGCACGACGGTGCGCAAGCGTTTCGGCAGCTTCGTCGACTACGTCGCGGCGGCACTGTCGGGCAAGCTCGACCGCGCGCACATCGAAACGATTCATACGCGTTTCGTCGCGGACGTCGTCGGCTTCGAGGCGGCGCGCAGCATGGCCGTGTTCGAGGATCCGGACACGCGGATGCGCAGCGGCCGCCTCGCGCGGCTGAACAGCGAATTCATGAGCGTATCGAGCCGCTTCCATGCGCTGCACCAGTTGATGAACCGGCTGCGCGCGGCCGGCGCGCAGGCCGCAATCGATGCGATCGAGCCGTATTTCCGCGAAATCGCGCCGCTGCTGACGCGCAACGGCGAGCCGGTGCGCTCGTCGGACGACGCGGCGCTCGCAGCCGAACAGCTGCTCGCCTGGCGCGATGCGCTGCCACGACGCATCCGCGCAACGCGTGCGACACTCGAAACGCAGCCGGACTTTCCGCTGCTCGACTTCGACACGGCCGCCGAACTGCTGTACCGCTTCATCACGGACCTGCACGAATACGCGGCGACCTACGCGTCGCTTTCCACCGCGACGCACGAGCGCGAGCGCTGGATCGAGCGGTACGAGCCGCGCACCAACGCGACGGCGATGGTGATCGCGGCGATCCGCACCGCGACCGTGATCCTCGTGCTCGGCTGGTTCTGGATCGAGACCGCCTGGCCGAGCGGCGTGACGATGACGCTGACCGCGGCGGCCACCTGCGCGCTCGCGTCGTCGACGCCGCGGCCGACCGCGATGTCCGCGCAGATGGGGATAGGCACGGCTCTGGCCGTCTGCACGGGCTTCCTGCTGACGTTCGGCATCTATCCGCACATCGACGGCTTCCCGCTGCTGTGCGTGGCGCTCACGCCGCTGCTCGCGATCGGCGTCTACATGACGCTGAAGCCGAAGCTCGCCGGCTACGGGATGGGCTATCTGATCTTCTTCTGCTTTCTCGCCGGTCCGGACAACATGACGCACTACGATCCGACGAGCTTCATGAACGATGCGCTCGCGCTGGTGCTGTCGATGCTGGCGTCGGCGATCGCGTTCGCGGTGCTGTTCCCGCCGACCGCGCCGTGGCTGAAGAAACGGCTGTTCGCGGACCTGCGGCATCAGGTGGTCGCGGCGTGCCATGCGCGGCTCGCCGGCCTGCGCACGCGCTTCGAAAGCGGCGCGCGCGACCTGATGTACCAGGCGCACACACTGTCGGCCGACCAGCCCGACGTGCAGCGCGACGCGCTGCGCTGGATGTTCGCGGTGCTCGAAACCGGCAACGCGGCGCTCGACCTGCGCGCCGAGCTGGCCACGCTGCCGCCCGATCCGCGCTATGCGCCGGCAACGCCGTGGCGGCGCGCGATCGAGGCGCTGCGCACCGCGCTGTCCGCGCTGTTCACCAAGCCGAATGCGGAACGCTTCGACACGACGCTCGACGCGGTCAACGCCGCGATCGACGCGACCCGACAGACGCTCGACGCGGTCGCGCCGTCGCGCGACGAGCGCCACAGGCTGCAGCGCATTCTCAGCCATCTGCATTTCGTGCGCACGGCGCTGCTCGATCCGGAATCGCCGCTCGAGCCGCTCAACCGCAACCGCGCCGTGCGCGCCCAACCAGGAGCCTCGTCATGATGCCGCGTGAAATCGCCATTCTCGATGCGTACATGCCCACGGTGGTGCTGATGTTCGTGCTGGGCGGGCTGGCCACCTGGGCCGTCGATCGCCTGCTCGCCCATACCGGGCTCTACCGCCTCGTCTGGCACCCGTCGCTGTTCCGCGCGTGCCTTCTCGTCTGCATTTGCGGCGGACTGAGTCTCGCCGTTTACCGTTGATTCCGAACCATCATGATTCTCAGAAAACTCTTCGGCTTCGTCGCGACCGCCGTCATCCTTCTCGTCGCGATCCTGATCGGGCGCTCGCTGTGGGTGCACTACATGGACGATCCGTGGACGCGCGACGGGCGCGTACGCGCCGAGATCGTCAACGTCGCGCCCGACGTGTCGGGTGCGATCGTCGAGCTGCCGGTGCATGACAACCAGCTCGTGAAAAAGGGCGACCTGATCATGCAGATCGATCCGTCGCACTACCAGATCGCGGTCGAGCAGGCGCAGGCGGCCGTCGCCGCCCGCCGCGCGGAATTGCAGATGCGCCGCGACGACGCGGCGCGCCGCGCGGATCTCGATGCGCTCGTCGTGTCGAAGGAAAACCGCGAGAACGCCGCGCACAGCGCATCGAGCGCCGAGGCGCAGTATCAGCAAGCGCTCGCCGCGCTCGATGCCGCGAAGCTCAACCTCGAACGCACGCGCGTGGTCGCGCCGGTCGACGGCTACATCACGAACCTGCAGACGTTCAAGGGCAACTACGCGGTGGCCGGCCAGGCAAAGCTCGCGATCGTCGACAGCCACTCGTTCTGGGTCTACGGCTACTTCGAGGAAACCAAGCTGCCGCGCGTGAAGATCGGCGCGCCGGCCGAAATGCGGCTGATGAGCGGCGGCGTGATGAAAGGCCACGTCGAAAGCATCTCGCGCGGCATCTACGATCGCGACAACCCGCAAAGCCGCGACCTCGTCGCGGACGTGAACCCGACCTTCAACTGGGTGCGCCTCGCGCAGCGCGTGCCGGTGCGCATCCGGATCGACGAAGTGCCTGCCGACGTGGTGCTGTCGGCAGGCACGACCTGCACGGTCATCATCGATCCGGACAAGCCGAAGAAGTCGTAAGCGCCGCTGGCCGGGCGCGCTTACGCCGCGATGCGGAACCGCCCGACCAGCGCCTTGAGCGCCTGAGCCTGCTCGTCGAGCGCATTCGCGGCGGCCGCCGCCTGCTCGACCAGCGCCGCGTTCTGCTGCGTGCCGGCATCCATTTGCGTGACCGCGCGGCCGATCTCCTCGATGCCGGCGCTCTGCTCGTCTGAGGCCGCCGAAATCTCGCCGATGATGTCGGTCACGCGCTTCACCGCCCGCACCACGTCGTCCATCGTGCGGCCCGCATCATGCGCGAGCGTCGCGCCGTTCGCTACGCGTTCGACCGACGCACCGATCAGCTCGCGAATCTCCTTCGCCGCGGTCGCCGAGCGCTGCGCGAGAAGCCGCACTTCGCCCGCCACCACCGAAAAGCCGCGCCCCTGTTCGCCCGCGCGCGCCGCCTCGACCGCCGCGTTCAACGCGAGGATGTTGGTCTGGAACGCGATCCCCTCGATCGTGCCGATGATGTCGCGAATGTTCTTCGCGCTGTCGTCGATCTCGCTCATCGTCGCGACGACGCGCCCGACGACTTCGCCGCCCGCTTCGGCGACGGCCGACGCATTCGCCGCGAGCGCACTCGCCTGCCGCGCGTTTTCGGCGTTCTGCCGGACGGTCGACGTCAGTTCCTCCATGCTCGCCGCGGTCCGCTCGAGTGCGACGGCTTGCTGCTCGGTACGGCGCGACAGGTCGAGGTTGCCGGTCGAGATCTCGCCGGACGCAGCCGCGATCGCCTCGGCGCTGACG
The DNA here is from genome assembly GCF_018148075.1 of Burkholderia sp. AU19243. NCBI lineage: Bacteria > Pseudomonadati > Pseudomonadota > Betaproteobacteria > Burkholderiales > Burkholderiaceae > Burkholderia > Burkholderia sp. AU19243. Next base: position 696,309 of record NZ_JAGSTV010000001.1, on the reverse strand, counting down.
GCGATCTCGCCGACCGTCGCCGCGAGTCCGGTCTGCATGTCGGCAAGCGCGCGCACCATGCTGTCGCGATCGTTACGGGCGAGCGGGATCGGGCGCGTCAGGTCGCCGCGCGCGATGTCGGCGGCGATCGCCTTCGCGTCCGCCGGCTCGCCGCCGAGTTGCGACGCGAGGCGGCGCACGACACCCTCCGCGATCGCGATCGCGAGCACGATCAACGCGACCGTCATCGCAGCGATCATCGCGAATGACGACGAGAAGATCGTCGCGGACGCATCGAGCGTCGCCTTCGATTTCGCGCCGCGCGTCTTCACGAGCATCGCAACGAGTTTCTCGAGCTTGCCGGTCTCGACCAGCAGCGACACGTCCTGCGTGCCGACCTGCCAGTTCATCTGCGACAGGTCGAGCGGCTGCGCCTGCACGAGCGCGACGAAATCGCGCAGATGGCCGCTCCACGTGCCGACCGCCATCGAAAACGCGCGCAGCCGCGCGGAATCGTCGGCGTCCGCCGGATCCGCGTAGCGCTGCAGCGTGGCGAGCGCCTGTCCGATCGACGCGAGGCCGGCGCCGACCTCGGCGCCGAGATCGTCGCGCTCCTTCGCGGTGGTCGCGGTCAGCAGCATCTTTTGCGCGCGGCTCGCGCGCAGCACTTCGGCCCGCACCTCCTCCGCGGCCCGGCTCGCGACGTGCCCCTGCTCGTAGACCGACGCGATCGACGCGTTCAGCCGGCTGATCTGCCACAACGAAAACACGCCGATCGCGAGCGTGCCGACCAGCAGGATTGCGAATGCGGCCCGCAACGTCGCCTTGACGGTCCATGGCCGGCGCTCGCGCCGTGCATCGCGCGCGCGGCGGGCGGCAGGCCCGGCGGCCGCGCCGGATGCGGCGATGGTGGTCCCCCGCTGCGGATGCAATGATGCTGCTGCTTTCATCGATATATCCCCGTAGTAATCACGCCGCCGGAAAGGTCGGTCCCGGCGGGCGGCATTCCCGCGGCGGCTGGCCTCCGCCGCGCGGCCCGCGCCGCCCCGGCTCGTGGCCGGTGCAGGCGCGGCGCGCCGATATTGTCATTGCGCCTTTCTACGGCCGCGGTCGGCGCGCCTTGAGTCCGGACAAACACCGACCGGCCCCGCGGCCCGTCGGCGAGCGGCCATGCCGCAGGGTTATACCCGGCCAAAAAGGCGAGCAAAAAGACAAGCGCGAAGCGAATCGTCACACCAATGTCCGAATTGCGACAAAACTTGGCCGGACATTCTCTATACGCCACATTACACTTCTTTGACGCAACAACGATTCGAACGCGCCGATCCCCATCAGAGCGCGTCCCGTCACCTCAACTCGCTCAGCTCACATGGAAACCAGCCTCGATACGGGCGCCGGCAACGCCGCCGCGGCCCAGCCGTCCGTTCCGCCCGCCCCGCGCACCGTGTATCCGGTGCTCGGCGCCATCAGCTTCTCGCACATGCTCAACGACATGATCCAGTCGTTGATCCTCGCGATCTATCCGATGCTCAAGAGCCAGTTCGCGCTGTCGTTCGCGCAGATCGGACTGATCACGCTGACCTACCAGATCACCGCGTCGCTGCTGCAGCCGCTCGTCGGCCTGTACACGGACAAGCGGCCGAAGCCGTATTCGCTGCCGGTCGGGATGGGTTTCACGCTGGCGGGGCTGCTGCTGATGTCGGCCGCGCAGAATTTCCCGATGCTGCTGGCGGCGGCCGCGCTCGTCGGCTGCGGCTCGTCGGTGTTCCATCCGGAATCGTCGCGCGTCGCGCGAATGGCATCGGGCGGCCAGCACGGGCTCGCGCAGTCGCTGTTCCAGGTCGGCGGCAACGCCGGTTCGGCGCTCGGGCCGCTGCTCGCCGCACTGGTCATCATCCCGCACGGCCAGCACAGCATCGCGTGGTTCTCGGCGGCCGCGCTCGTCGCGATGGTCGTGCTCACGCAAATCGGCCATTGGTACAAGAAGCATCCGTCGATGAAGAAGAAGGCAGCGCCTGCCGGCCATCCGACGCTGTCGCAGGGCCGCGTGCTCGCCGCGATCGGCGTGCTGGTGCTGCTGGTGTTCTCGAAATACTTCTATCTCGCGAGCATCAACAGCTATTTCACGTTCTATCTGATCGACAAGTTTCACCTGTCGGTACAGGCCGCGCAGATCCACCTGTTCGTGTTCCTCGCGGCGGTGGCGGCCGGCACGCTGATCGGCGGCCCGGTCGGCGACCGCATCGGCCGCAAGTACGTGATCTGGGTGTCGATTCTCGGGGTCGCGCCGTTCACGCTGCTGCTGCCGTACGCGAACCTGTTCTGGACGAGCGTGCTGAGCGTGATTATCGGCGTCGTGCTGGCGTCGGCGTTCGCGGCAATCCTCGTCTATGCGACGGAGCTGATGCCGGGCAAGGTCGGAATGGTCGCGGGCCTGTTCTTCGGCTTCGCGTTCGGCCTCGGTGGCGTGGGTGCGGCCGTGCTCGGCCAGCTCGCGGACGCGACGAGCATCACGTTCGTGTACAAGGTGTGCTCGTTCCTGCCGCTGATCGGCGTGCTGACGGTGTTCCTGCCGAACCTCGAAAGCAGCCGGCGCAAGAGCGCGTGACGATACGGCCGCGGCATGCGCGCCGCGGCCGGCCAATCGTCTGCGAAGGGAAAGTACGGCGGCGGCTTCAGGCCGCCGTCGTTGCATGCAGCGTCAGGAAACGCTTGAGGATGCCGGACGAATAGCTGCCCGCGATCGCCGACAGGAAGTGCGAGAACGACTGCGTCGCGTGATCGTCGGCCGTGTCGGAGATCGTGCGCACGAGCGCGAACGGCACGTCGTGTTCCGCACACACCTGCGCAATCGCCGCGCCTTCCATCTCGACCGCGAGCGCGTCCGGCAGCGCGTCGCGCAGTGCAACGACCTCGCGCTCGCTCGACACGAAGCGGTCGCCGCTGATGATCAGCCCGCCGTGCAGCGTCGCGCCGGCGAGCCCGAAGCGCTCGGCGAACCGCGCGCCCTCTTCGGCAACGAACAGCGTGCACGCGGCCTTCAGCCGCGCGGTCAATTCCGCGTCGGTCGCGAAGTGCGTGATGCCCAGCAGCGGCACCTCGTAGCGCGGAAACAGCGGCGACGCATCGAGATCGTGCTGCAGCAATGTATCGGCGACGACGACGTCGCCCACGCGCACCGTGCGCGACACGCCGCCCGCGACGCCGGTAAACACGACGCCGGACACGCCGAACACGTGGATCAACGCGCTGACGGTCGCGGCCGCCGCGACCTTGCCGACCCGCGCGAGCGTGACGACGCATGCCGCGCCGTGCACCGTGCCAACGTGATAATCGCGGCGGCCGAGCGTGATCGTCTTCATCGCGCCGTCGGCGCGCATCGCGGCGATCAGATCGCCGAGCTCTTCGGGCAGCGCGGCCAGGATTCCGAGCGGGCCCGTGGCCGCCGTTTCAACCATATCGATGCCCATCACTCCACCGCCTGCAGTTTCGCGACGGCGAGCGCGAGCCACTTCTCGCCGTGCCGCTTGAACTTCACTTGCGCCTTCGCATCGGCGCCGTTGCCTTCGAGCGCGGTGACCGTGCCCTCACCGAACTTGGTATGAAACACCTGCTGGCCGACGCGGAAACCGGTGTCGGCCGCGCGCTGCTTGTCGGCGAACGCGGGCAGCGGCGCGGAAACGGCCGCATCGACGATCTGCTCGCGGCTGCCGCCGCCCGGCCGCGCGAACCAGTCACGGCCCCAGCCGGCGTTGTCCGAGCGGCCGCCCCAGCGCGAGCCCGCCTCGACCTTCGGCGTCAGCCACTTCAGCACGTGCTCGGGCAATTCGTCGAAAAAGCGCGAGCGCACGTTGTAACGCGTCTGGCCATGCAGCATGCGGCTCTGCGCAAACGACAGATAAAGCCGCTCCTTCGCGCGCGTGATCGCGACGTACATCAGCCGGCGCTCCTCCTCGAGGCCGTCCGATTCCAGCACGCTGTTCTCGTGCGGGAACAGCCCTTCCTCGAGGCCGGTGATGAACACCGCCGAGAATTCGAGGCCCTTCGCCGCGTGCACCGTCATCAGCTGGACGGCGTCCTGGCCGGCCTGCGCCTGGTTGTCGCCGGCTTCGAGCGACGCGTGCGACAGGAAGCCGGCGAGCGGCGTCATCGTGTCGGGATTCTGTGCGGGGTCGCCGAGCGGCGCGGGGTCGAGCACGTCGACAGACGGATCGTCCGCATCCACGCCAAGCTCCGGCGCCGCGATCGCCCCCGCGCGCAGCGGAATCGAGCGGGCCGGCGCGTCGAGCCCGTAGCCTTCCTCGCTGACGAACGCGGTGGCCGCGTTCACGAGTTCCTGCAAGTTCTCGAGCCGATCCTGGCCCTCCCGCTCGCTCTGGTAGAAATCGGCGAGGCCGCTCGCACGCACCACGTATTCGACCGTCTCGGGCAGGCTCATCTGCTGCGTCTCGGCACGCATCTTCGCGATCAGTGTCGCGAACGCGCCGAGGCTCGAGCCGGCCTTGCCCGTCACATACGGGATCGCGGCGGCCATCGAGCAATCGTACAGCCGCGCGGCATCCGCGAGCTGCTCGATCGAGCGCGCGCCGATGCCGCGCGTCGGGAAGTTCACCACGCGCGCGAAAGCGGTGTCGTCGTTCGGGTTGTCGATCAGGCGCAGGTACGCGAGCGCATGCTTCACTTCCTGACGCTCGAAGAAGCGCAGGCCGCCGTACACGCGATACGGGATGCCAGACGTCATCAGCGTGTGCTCGATGGCGCGCGACTGCGCATTGCTGCGATAGAGCACAGCGACTTCGCTGCGCGACATCCCGGTGTTGATCAGCGAGCGGATCTCCTCGACGATCCAGCCGGCTTCCTGCGCATCGGTGCTCGCCTCGTACACGCGCACAGGCTCGCCGTGACCGGCGTCGGTGCGCAGGTTCTTGCCGAGGCGGTGCGAATTGTTCGAGATCAGCTGGTTAGCGGCGTCGAGGATGTTGCCGTGAGACCGGTAGTTCTGCTCGAGCTTGATGAGGTTGCGCACGCGGAATTCGTCTTCGAAGTCGCGCATGTTGCCGACGTTCGCGCCGCGGAACGCATAGATCGACTGGTCGTCGTCGCCGACCGCGAAGATCGCGTTCTGGCCGCCCGCGAGCATCTTGAGCCACGCGTACTGCAGCTTGTTGGTGTCCTGGAACTCGTCGACGAGAATGTGCTTGAAGCGCGCCTGGTAGTGCGCGCGCAGCGGCGCGTTGTACGCGAGCAGCTCGTAGCAGCGCAGCAGCAGCTCGGGGAAGTCGACGACGCCCTCGCGCTGGCACTGCTGGTCGTATGCCTGATACAGCTCGACGAACTTGCGGTTGAAGTTGTCGGACGCGTCGACCTTGTCGGGACGCAGCCCCTGCTCCTTCGCGTTGTTGATGAAGTACTGGACGTTCTTCGGCGGGTACTTCTCGTCGTCGACGTTCGCGGCCTTCATCAACCGCTTGATCGCGGACAGCTGGTCGGCCGTGTCGAGGATCTGGAACGTCTGCGGCAGGCCGGCGTCGCGGTAGTGCGCGCGCAGCATCCGGTTGCACAGCCCGTGGAACGTGCCGATCCACATCCCGCGCGTGTCGATCGGCATCATCGCGGACAGTCGCGCCATCATCTCGCGCGCGGCCTTGTTCGTGAACGTGACGGCGAGCACGGTGGCCGGCGATGCATAACCCTGCTGGATCAGCCACGCGATCCGCGTGATCAGCACGCGGGTCTTGCCGCTGCCCGCCCCCGCGAGGATCAGCGCCGGTTCGTTCGGCAGCGTGACGGCGGCGTATTGTTCAGGGTTGAGATTGGCGAGCAGATCGGGCATGGAGCGGCAGCGGACGGGCAAGAAAAATGCGGACCCGCCATTATAAGTCGGCGGCGCGATGCCGTTTCCGCCGCGTTCGCCGCACCGCTGCCGCCGCCGCGCTGCGGCGCTTCGCGACAGGCCCGCGCCGGCACGGCGATGGCTGGCCGATGTGCATCCATTTATAATTGCAGGATTCGGCATCCAATTCACGCATTTTCAGCAAATTTCCAACATGAGCGACAACACGCTGGCGAAGAGTTTCGAGCCCCACACCATCGAGTCCCAATGGGGGCCGGAGTGGGAAAAACGCGGCTACGCCGCGCCGGCATTCGACCCGGCGCGCCCCGATTTCGCGATCCAGCTGCCGCCGCCGAACGTCACCGGCACGCTGCACATGGGCCACGCGTTCAACCAGACGATCATGGACGGCCTCGCCCGCTATCACCGGATGCTCGGCGAGAACACGCTCTGGGTGCCCGGCACGGACCATGCGGGGATCGCGACCCAGATCGTCGTCGAGCGCCAGCTGGATGCGCAGGGCGTGTCGCGGCACGATCTCGGCCGCGAGAAGTTCGTCGAGCGCGTGTGGGAATGGAAGCAGAAGTCCGGTTCGACGATCACGGGCCAGGTGCGCCGCCTCGGCGCATCGACCGACTGGTCGCGCGAATACTTCACAATGGACGACAAGATGTCGGCCGCCGTGCGCGACGTGTTCGTCACGCTGTATGAACAGGGCCTGATCTATCGCGGCAAGCGCCTCGTCAACTGGGATCCGGTGCTGCTCACCGCCGTGTCCGATCTCGAAGTCGTGAGCGAGGAAGAGAACGGCCACCTGTGGCATATCCGTTACCCGCTCGTCGACGGCTCCGGTTCGCTGACCGTCGCGACCACGCGTCCGGAGACGATGCTCGGCGACGTCGCGGTGATGGTCCATCCGGAAGACGAACGCTACGCGCACCTGATCGGCAAGCACGTCACGCTGCCGCTGACGGGCCGCGAGATCCCGGTGATCGCCGACGACTACGTCGACCGCGAATTCGGCACGGGCGTCGTGAAGGTCACGCCCGCGCACGACTTCAACGATTATCAGGTCGGCCTGCGCCACAACCTCGCGCCGATCGAGATCCTGACGCTCGACGCGAAGATCAACGACAACGGCCCCGAGCAGTATCGCGGTCTCGACCGCTTCGACGCGCGCAAGGCGATCGTCGCCGACCTCGATGCGCAGGGCTTCCTCGACTCGGTGAAGCCGCACAAGCTGATGGTGCCGCGCGGCGACCGCACGGGCGTCGTGATCGAGCCGATGCTGACCGACCAGTGGTTCGTCGCGATGACGAAGCCGGCGCCGGAAGGCACGTTCAATCCGGGCAAGTCGATCACCGAAACGTCGCTCGACGTCGTGCGCAACGGCCAGATCAAGTTCGTGCCGGAAAACTGGACGACCACCTACTACCAGTGGCTCGAAAACATCCAGGACTGGTGCATCTCGCGCCAGTTGTGGTGGGGTCACCAGATTCCCGCGTGGTACGGCGAGAACGGCGAGGTGTTCGTCGCGCGCGACGAGGAAGAAGCCCGTGCGAAGGCCGCGGCGAGCGGCTATGCGGGCGCGCTGAAGCGCGACGAGGACGTGCTCGACACGTGGTTCTCGTCCGCGCTCGTGCCCTTCTCTTCGCTCGGCTGGCCGAACGAAACGCCCGAACTTCAGCACTTCCTGCCGTCGTCGGTGCTCGTCACCGGCTTCGACATCATCTTCTTCTGGGTCGCCCGGATGGTGATGATGACGACGCACTTCACCGGCAAGGTGCCGTTCCACACCGTGTACGTGCACGGCCTCGTGCGCGATGCGGAAGGCCAGAAAATGTCGAAGAGCAAGGGCAACACGCTCGACCCGATCGACATCGTCGACGGCATCGACCTCGACACGCTGGTCGCGAAACGCACGACGGGCCTGATGAACCCGAAGCAGGCCGCCACGATCGAGAAGAAGACGCGCAAGGAATTCCCGGACGGCATTCCTGCGTTCGGCACCGATGCGCTGCGCTTCACGATGGCGTCGATGGCGACGCTCGGCCGCAACGTGAACTTCGACCTCGCGCGCTGCGAAGGCTACCGCAATTTCTGCAACAAGCTGTGGAACGCGACGCGCTTCGTGCTGATGAACTGCGAAGGCCACGACTGCGGCGCCGACAAGCCGGAAGTCTGCGGCGCGGGCGACTGCGGCCCGGGCGGCTATCTCGACTTCTCGGCGGCCGACCGCTGGATCGTGTCGCTGCTGCAACGCACCGAGGCCGACATCGCAAAGGGCTTCGCCGACTACCGCTTCGACAATATCGCGACGAGCATCTACAAGTTCGTCTGGGACGAATACTGCGACTGGTATCTCGAACTCGCGAAGGTGCAAATCCAGAACGGCACGCCGGAACAGCAGCGTGCGACGCGCCGCACGCTGCTGCGTGTGCTCGAAACGGTGCTGCGCCTCGCGCACCCGATCATCCCGTTCATCACCGAGGCGCTCTGGCAGAAAGTCGCACCGCTCGCCGGCCGCTATCCGCAGGGCGAGGCCGAGGGCGCCGCGTCGCTGATGACGCAGGCGTATCCGGTTGCGAACCTGCAGAAAATCGACGAGGCGTCCGAACAATGGGCGGCCGACCTGAAGGCGATCGTCGACGCATGCCGCAACCTGCGCGGCGAAATGAACCTGTCGCCGGCAACCAAGGTGCCGCTGCTCGTGGCTGGCGACGCCGAACGCCTGCGTTCGTTCGCACCGTACGTGCAGGCCCTCGCCCGCTTGTCGGAAGTGCAGATCCTCGCGGATGAAGCGACGCTCGACCGGCAAGCGCACGGCGCGCCGATCGCGATCGTCGGCCCGAACAAGCTCGTGCTGAAGGTGGAGATCGACGTCGCGGCCGAGCGCGAGCGCCTGTCGAAGGAAATCGCGCGCCTGACCGGCGAGATCGCGAAATGCAATGCGAAGCTCGGCAACGAGGCGTTCGTCGCGAAAGCGCCGCCGGCCGTGGTCGAGCAGGAGCAAAAGCGGGTCGCGGAATTCCAGAGCACGCTCGACAAGCTGCGCGCGCAGCTCGATCGGTTGCCTGCGTAACAAACGGTAAGGTCGTTTGCGTTCACTATAATCAGGACGTGAACATAAGCCATCTGACAAGTCGATTACAGGAATAAAGGTTCGATCATGTTGAAAGTCACCAAGGCAGTATTCCCCGTCGCCGGCCTCGGCACGCGGTTCCTGCCGGCAACGAAGGCGAGCCCGAAGGAAATGCTGCCCGTCGTCGACAAGCCGCTGATCCAGTACGCAGTCGAGGAAGCGATCGCCGCAGGCATCACCGAAATGATCTTCGTGACCGGGCGCAGCAAGCGCGCGATCGAAGATCACTTCGACAAGTCGTACGAAGTCGAAGCCGAACTGGAAGCGCGCGGCAAGGAGAAGCTGCTCGAACTCGTGCGCAGCATCAAGCCGAGCCACGTCGATTGCTTCTACGTGCGCCAGCCGGAAGCGCTCGGCCTCGGCCATGCGGTGCTGTGCGCGGAGAAGCTGGTCGCCGACAACCCGTTCGCGGTGATCCTCGCCGACGACCTGCTCGACGGCAACCCGCCGGTGATGAAGCAGATGGTCGACGTGTTCGACCACTATCACAGCTCGGTGATCGGCGTGGAAGAGATTCCGCCGTCGGAGACGAAGTCGTACGGGATCGTCGACGGCAAGGAATGGGAAGAGTCGATCGTGAAGATGTCGGCGATCGTCGAGAAGCCGGCGCCGGAAGTCGCGCCGTCGAACCTCGGCGTGGTTGGCCGCTACATCCTGAAGCCGCGGATCTTCGAGCACCTGCGCGCGCTGAAACCGGGCGCGGGCGGCGAGCTGCAGCTCACCGACGCGATCCAGGCGCTGCTTGCCGACGAGCAGGTGCTCGCGTACAAGTACCAGGGCACGCGCTACGACTGCGGCAGCAAGCTCGGCTACCTGAAGGCGACGGTCGAATTCGCGCTGCGCCATCCGGAAGTCGGCACCGAGTTCGACGCGTACCTGCGTGCGCGCGCGAACGCGCAACCGGCCGGCTGAACGCGGCATGGGCCCGCGCCGCGTGCGCGGCGGGCCCCACACACTTGCCTGTCGGCTCGCGCGTCAGCGCACGGCCGCCGGCTTCACCGAGACGACGCCCGGCATTGCGCCCGCGTCGTCTTTTTTCGTCTTCACGAGCCAGCCGTCGCCAGGCCCGAACGGCAGCTTGGCGAGCACGCTCTTCACGAGCGTCGGCGCGGCCTGCCGCGTGCCCGCGTCGCGATCGCGCAGCGACGCCGACACGCGATAGACGTCGGCGCCCGACTTCGCATCGACGAAGCGCAGCGTCAGCACATGGCGGTACACCGTGCCCGTGAACGGCAGCGCGAGCGGCGCCGGCCCGTCGACGGTCACGCACGCGCTGCTCGCCGCGCCGCACTGCTCGGCCGTGGCCGCGACCGACGCCGGCTGCGTCGCATACGCGATCGACAGCCGGTAACGCGCGGCCTGCGCCGGCTGCGCGTCGAAACCGCGGTGCGCGAGTTCGTCGCGCACGAGCGTCTCGATCTGCCGGTAGTCGGCATCGTCGGCCTGCGCGGCCGTGCGGACGAACGCGTAGCCGTGCACGCCCGACGCAAACGCATCCGGCTGCCCGAGCGCGCTCACGCCGGTCGTGACGCCGGCGCAACCCGGCAACAGCGACACCGCCAGCGCGGCCGCTGCCCATTCCTTTCCCATGACTTCCCCCAAATGCCTGCCGTCGCGCCCGGCCCTGTCAGGCGGACGGCTCGTCGATCGCCGGCAGCGACACCGTCACCGCGGTGCCGACGCCGACTTCGCTGTCGACCGTCACGCTGCCGCCATGGCGCGTGACGACCGTCTTCACGAATGCCATGCCGAGCCCCGAACCCGAGATCTCGGGCCGCTCGCCGGCATGGAACCGCTTGAAACGTTCGAACAGATGCCGCTGATCTTCCGGCGCGATCCCGTAGCCCTGATCGCGGACCGTGCAGAACGTCCGTTTCGATGCATGCTCGACCGTCAGCGTACACGTGATCACCGTGTCCGACGGACTGTATTTGACCGCGTTGTTCAGCAGGTTGACGAATGCGCGCGTGATCAGCGAGCGATCGGCACGCGTCCACCCCATGTCGGTACGGATATCGGTATCGATGCGGATGCGCTTGGCCTGCGCCTGCGGCCACACTTCGTCGCTCGCATCGATCAGCACGTCGACGAGGCTCGTCGGCTCGAGCTGGTACGCCTGCGACTCCGCGCGCGCCAGCTGCACGAACTCGTCGGCAAGCGACAGCGCGCGATGCGCATAGCGCTCGATCCGCCCGAGCAGCCCGCGCATCGCATCGGTTTCGACGCGATCCCGCTCGATCTCGACCAGCGCGAGGATCGACGACTGCGGCGAGCGCATGTCGTGCGACAACAGGTGCAGCGCCTCCTCGCGCTGCCGCTCGGCCGCATGCAGCTCGGTCACGTCCACCAGGCCCGCGATCCAGCCGGTCACCCGGCCCTGCGCGTTCGTACATGGCGCGTAGCGTAACAGATGGTCGAGCCCGTCGCGGTCGCGCACCTCGATCCCCCGCGCCATCGCGTCGTGTTCGGCGCCAAGCGTCGGGTCGAGTGCGGCCGGCCAGTGTTCGCGGATCGCGACGTCGTGCTCGGCGTTGCCGTCAACCGTCTTCATGAAGGTCAGCTCGCCGAGCGCCGTGCGCAGCGGCTGCCCTTCCGCCGCCGGCAGCGCGAGCCGCGCGCCGTAGCGCTTTGCCGCATGGTTTGCGATCAGCACGGTGCCGGCCAGGTCGGTCACGAAGATCGGCTCCGGCATGCTGTCGAGGCTGTCCCATACGAAGCGCTTCATGTCCTGCACGCGCTGCGCGGCCTGCGCCATCAGCGCCATTTGCCGCTCGAGCACGTCGCCGCCGACGCTGCGCGTGCGCGGCGCCTCGGGCAGCAGGTGCGGCTCGTCGGCGAGGCGCTGCAGCTCGCGGCGCAGGTACGACATCGTCATCTCGAGGCGCCGCCAGTTCCAGATCGGATACACGGCGATCAGCCCGAAAATCGCAGGCGCGGGCGACAGCCACACGCGCGCCTCGAACAGCAGCGCGACGCTCGCGACGACGGCCAGCGCCGCGAGGCTCAGCGTCAGCAACAGCCCGCGCCACGGCGACAGCATCAGGAAACCGCCGAGCAGCACCGCGAGCGGCAACAGCGACGCGGCGAAGAGCCCGACGCGCGGCACCGGCGTGATCGCGCTGCCGGTCGTCAGCATGTCGAGCACGTTCGCATGGATGTACACGCCGGCAAGCGGGCCGAAGTCGCCCGACACCGGCGTCGCGAATCGGTCGTAAAGCCCCGATGCGGTCACGCCGACGACGACGATCTTGCCGCGCAACGCGTCCGGTTTCACGCGGCCTTTGAGCACGTCGTCGAACGACAGGGTCGGATACGCAGGCGTACTGCGACTGAACGGAATCAGGTAGCGGCCCTCGCCCGCCGCGTCGCGCGCCAGGTCGTGCGCGTTCGGGCCGGGCGCGCCGCCAACCGGATGCAGGCGGCCGGCCTGGATCGCGCGATAGACCGGCACCATCAGTTGCGGCCAGCGCACGCGCCCGTCGCTTTCGAACAGCGCGACACTGCGCACGATGCCGTCGGGATCGACTTCGAGGTTGATGTGGCCGAGTCCCGTCGCGCGTGCCGCGAGTTCGGCCACCGGCGGATCGACGGTACGCGTGCCGTCAGCCTGCTCGGGGCTTAGCAGCACAGGGAGAAACGTCGGCACACGGGCCATCGCGTCGGCGAATGCGCGGTCGTCGGGCGACTGCTCGGTAAACAGCACGTCGTACACGACGGCAGCCGGCTGCGCGCGCGCGAGCGTGTCGAGCAGCCTCGCATGCACGGTCCGCGGCCACGGCCAGCGACCCAGTGCCGCCACGCTAGGGTTGTCGATATCGACGACGACGACATCGGGCGACAGCGGCAGGCTGCGCAGCATCAGCAACCGGTCGTAGATCAACCCGTCGACGCTCGACGACAGCCGGCCGAGCGCGCATGCGAGGATTACCGCGATCCCCAGACAGCCGATCGCGATCCATTCGATGAGGAAGCGGCGGCCGAGGCGCCGCCGCGGGGAAACGGATTCGGGTTTCATGCGCCGCGGGTCAGCGCGACAACGTGAACGCGCTGACCGGACTCGTCTTCTGATAGAACTTGCCGCCGTCGAACTCCTCGACCGTCACTGCCCAGTAGTAGTCGCCGGGCGGCAGGTGCGCGACGGAGATCTTGCGCGCCTGCAGGCCGACCTGGTCGACGACGGGCGCACTGAGGTCTTTCGACCGCGACAGCACGAACCGGTAGCGCGCGTCCTTGCCCGCGCCGTTCGGCGACCAGCGGAACTCGTAGCCTTCGGCGCCCGGCGACGCGGTCGCGTCGAGCCCCATCTGACGCCGCTCGAACGCATAGATGCGCGGCATGCCTTCGAGGCCGTTCGCGTCGATCGCGGCGATTCGCACGAAGTACGTGCCGTTCGGTACGTCGCGGAACACCGCGCGCGACGAATCGGTTCGCGTTTCGCGGAACACGTTCAGCAGGCCCGCGTCGTGCGCGAGCTGCAGGCGGTACGCGCGCGCATCCGCAAGCGGCGCGATGTCGAACGCGATGTCCGGCTCGTCCTGCACCTTGTCGGGATGCACGAGCGCCGGTGCGGACAGCAGCTGCACGGGCGCGCCAACCGCCCCGGACGACGTCGCGACGCTGCCGAAGCTCGCATGCACGAGCGTCGGGTCGGCCGGGCGCCGCGTGCCCGCTACGCCGACGGTGCCGTCGAGCACTTCGACGCGCGTCGCCGCATTGCCGGCCGCGTCGTAGTTCACGCGGAACCGCGTGCCGCGCACGCCGGCCACGACCGACGGCGAGCGGATCTGAAAGCGGTCGTCGCGCTTCTTCAGATGGGTGACTTCGCTGTCGACCGAGCCGCGCGTGAGCTCGAATTCGCGATCGAGCGTGCCGGTCAGCACGGTGCGGCGCAGCGTCTTCAGATCGAGCTGGCTGTCGGGCGGCATGCTCATGTGCGTGCCGTCGGCCAGTTCGAGCGTCACGAAACCGTTCGCGCCGGTGCGCACGCGATCGCCCTCGCCGAGCGTCGCATCGTTCGCGAGCGGCGCATACGCACCGCCGGACGCGCGCTCGGCCGAACCCTGCACAGCGACGACGCGCGCGGTCAGCTTTTCCTTGCGCAAACGCGCAACCGGCAGCTTCAGCGCGATGCCAGGCTGCAGACGCTTCGGTGCGGGCACGCCGTTGAGCTGTTGCAGCAATTGCCAGTCGTCCGGCCCCTGCAGATAGCGTGCGGCGACGTCGTACAGCGTGTCGCCGGCATGCGTGCGATAGACGACCGTCTTCCCTGCTGCGGCGGGCGGCTGGGCGGCGGCCTGCTGCGCAGCGCATGCGGACGCGAACGCGACCGCGCACGCCACGCGCAATGCGGCCGTGCGCGGGGCCGCCGTGCGCTGCGCGATTCCCGCGGTCACTCCGGTTCTCCGTGGCCGACCCGCTCGAGCCTGTAGCCGTAACCGTAGATCGGCGCGAGACGATAGCCGTTCTCCGGCCGCAGGCCGAGCTTCGTGCGCAGCATCGAGATGTGCGTATCCATCGTACGCGACGGAATGTCCGTCGCCTGCTTCCACACCAGATCCAGGATGTGCGCACGCGACAGCGGCCGGTCGAGATGCTGGAACAGCAGCAGCGCGAGCTCGAACTCCTTCTGCGTGAGGCTCACGGGCTTGTCGCCGACATACGCCTGCTTCAGGTTCACGTCGAAGCGGAACTGGTCGAATTCGCGTACGGTCGCCTCGGCGTTGACCGGATACGCGCGACGCAGCAGCGAGCCGATGCGCGCGCGCAGGATCGGGCCGGAGACGGGCTTGACCACGTAATCGTCGGCGCCGGCGTTGAGGATCTGCGTGATCCCCGCCTCGTCGTCGCGACTCGTCATGAAGATGATCGGCAGGCTGTGCTCGGTCTGGTTCGCACGCACCCACTTGAGCACTTCCTCGCCGGACATGTCCGGCACGTTCCAGTCGAGCACGAGCAGATCGAACGTCTCCCGTTGCAGACGCTTCTTCAGCGCCTTGCCTTCCTTGAACGCATAGCAAGTGTGGCCGGCGGCCGTCAGCGTTTGACTGACGAAATCCGTCTGGGCCGGATCGTCATCCAGTACAGCAATTCTCATAGCACCCCGCAAATCGAAATCGATTCGTCCAGTTCAGCTTCCGCGCTCACACCGCCGCGCGCCATGCGCGTGCACGGCCCCCGACACCGGCCGGAGAGCCGCCATTTGCCGCCCGCGCAAGCTGCGCGGCGCGACGCCCCGGTAAATATCTCAAAAACGGGGCACGGACGAACCGGCGATTTCATCATAGTAGTATGAAATTCGCCGAGAAATTGCGCGGACTACGGTCCTTTGTTCGAATAATCCTTCCCGTCGCGCGCTCACGCGCTTAATCGACACCTGCGACACCTGCGACACCTGCGACGCCTGCGCCGACGGCCGGCTCGGCCCAATCGGCGGCCGACGCGCATCGCAGCCGGTCAGCCGGCAATGCGTCGGCCTGCGGTTGCGTCGGCCGCCGCAGCACGGGTTGCCCCTGCCCCAGCATCCGCTCCAGCTGCCCTCGCACGCGCTCCCAAGCCGTGGCCGCATAGTCCGGCTGGCTCGCCGCCCACGCGTGGGCCAGATCGAACACCCGCTCGACGGTCGCCCCGCAATACGTAACCGTAACGCCCGCGCCGTCGATTTGCGCGGCGTCCCGCAGACGTTCGTCGATCGACTCGGCGAGCCACGGCATCTCGGCCGCCGCCGAATCCGCATACGCCTCCAGCGCGGCACGCGCGTGGCGATCCTGTTGCGGATCGAGTTCGATCCGGCTCAAGCCGACCGCATGGGCGGCCAACGTGCATTCCGCCGCGGACGGACTTCGAATGGTCCCTGGTCTGAAGGACATGTCCTCTCCCCGTTTGTACGACGGTAGCGTCACGCTCGACCCTGGCCTGCGTCGTCCGACGTACCGTGGCCGGTGCATCCATCCGAGACGGACGACCGGCCGGGTCAGTATACGCAGCCCGTCGCAACGCGAGGTTTAAGAATTGTCAGAGGCGCGAAGCCTTCGGTGGCGCGGCACGACCGCAGCGGGACCCTGCCCGGCGACGTGCCGCGAGAGGCGCGTGATGCGGGCCGTCAGCGGCGGCGCATCAGGAACACGAACGTCTTGTCCTGCGTCGTCACTTCGACGATCTCGTTGCCCGTCTGCTTCGCGAACGCGGCGAAATCGCGCTGTGAGCCCGGATCGGTCGCGAGCACCTTGAGGATCTGCCCGCTTTCCATATCGGCGAGCGCTTTCTTCGCGCGCAGGATCGGCAACGGGCAATTGAGCCCGCGCGCGTCCACTTCCTTGTGAATCTGCATCGGCTGTCGACCTTCGAATGACGCGCCCCACGGGCGCGGGAGGAAGCGGCGATTTTACCGCAGCGCGGCCGCGGCTGCCCGCGCTGGCGGCGGCCGCACCGGACCGCTGCGGCGGATGCGCACTGGCCCGTACTTGCCGCTCACGCAGCCTTCAGGCGCCCTTCACACGCTCGAGAAACCGCCGGCGAGCCGCTCCCGCAAATGCCGCACCAGCGCGCGCACCGCGCTTGGCACGACGGCGCTGTACGGCCGGATCGCGAAGATGTGTTCGCCGAACGCGCCCGACGGCCGCCAGCCGTCGAGCAATGCAACAAGCCGGCCGGCGTCGAGATCGCGCCGTGCGCTGAAATCGGGCAGCAGCGCGATGCCGAGCCCGCCGAGCGCGGCCTCGCGCATCGCCTCGCTGTTGTTCGCCGCGAAGCTGCCGCGCACCGGCACGCTCACCCGCTGGCGCCGCCTTCCGTCCGGCTCGAAGCTCCACGCGGCCGGCTCGTTGTCGCGCAGGTAGCACAGGCAGCTGTGCTCGACCAGCTCGCTCGGGTGGCGCGGCGCGCCTCGCGCGTCCAGGTAGTCGCGGCTCGCAACCAGCAGCGAGCGCGTATCGCACAGTTTCCACGCGACGTGCGTCTGCGGCGCGGTGGTCGTGTGGCGGATTGCGAGGTCGAAACCCTCGTGCGTCAGCGAATGCAGCCGGTCGGACAAGTCGAGCTCGATGTGCACGCCCGGATGCTGCCGCAGGAACTCCGGCAGGTGCGGCACGATCTGCTGGCGCCCGAGCGCAACGGGCGCGGTCACGCGCAGCAACCCGCGCGGTTCGCCGGCCAGATCCTTCACGCGCGCGAAGTGCTGGCCGATCGACTCGAACGCGTCGCGCGTGCTGTCGACCAGCGTCTGGCCAGCGTCGGTGAGCCGCACGCTGCGCGTCGTGCGCCGCACGAGCGGCACGCCGGCCGCCTTCTCGAGATCGGCGATGCGCTGGCTCATCGCGGCCTTGCTGATGCCCAGCCGCTGCGCGGCGGCCGTGAAGCTGCCTGCCGCGGCAAGCACCGTCAACGAATGGATATGCGGCCACAGCGCCTGGACATTTTGCTGATTCATCCAGCGATTATTCAGAATTCTGAACAGTGAATCAAGCCGCGCGGCCTTCTCCCGCCTCCCCGCTTTGCCTAGACTAGGTTCCGTCCACCCCCAATCCCGCCAGGAGACACGCATGACCACGGTTCCCGCCTACACGTCCGACGCCGACGTCGGCCACTACATCGACGGCGCGCCCGTTGCCGGCCGCAGCGGCCGCTTCCAGGACGTCTTCAATCCGGCGCTCGGCCGTGCGGTGCGCCGCGTCGCACTCGCAGCCGACGACGAAGTGCAGCGCGCCGTCGCGTCGGCCCGTGCGGCGTTTCCGGCCTGGGCCGACACGCCGCCGATCCGCCGCGCGCGCGTGCTGCACCGCTTCCTGCAGCTGATGAACGAACACCGCGACACGCTTGCGGCGATCATCACTGCCGAGCACGGCAAGGTGTTCTCCGATGCGCAAGGCGAGGTCGCGCGCGGCATCGACATCATCGAATTCGCGTGCGGCGTGCCGCAACTGCTGAAGGGCGACTTCACCGACCAGGTCAGCACCGGGATCGACAACTGGACGATGCGCCAGCCGCTCGGCGTCGTCGCGGGCATCACGCCGTTCAACTTCCCGTGCATGGTGCCGTGCTGGATGTTCCCGGTCGCGCTTGCGACGGGCAACACGTTCGTGCTGAAGCCGAGCGAGCGCGCCCCGTCGGCCGCGCTGTTCATCGCCGACCTGCTTGCGCAGGCAGGGCTGCCCGCCGGCGTATTCAACGTCGTGCAGGGCGACAAGGGCGCCGTCGACGCGCTCCTCGATCATCCGGACGTGCAGGCCGTCAGCTTCGTCGGCTCGACGCCGATCGCGGCGTACGTGCAGCAGCGCGCGGTGCAGTCCGGCAAGCGCGTGCAGGCGCTCGGCGGTGCGAAGAACCACCTCGTCGTGATGCCCGACGCGAACATCGAGCAGGCCGTCGACGCGCTGATCGGCGCCGCCTACGGCTCGGCCGGCGAACGTTGCATGGCGATCAGCATCGCGGTGCTGGTTGGCGACGTGGCCGACAAGATCGTGCCGGCGGTCGCCGAGCGCGCACGCAAGCTGGTGATCGGCGACGGGATGTCGCCGGAAGTGGAGATGGGCCCGATCGTCACCGGCGACGCGCTCAAGCGCATCGAAGGCTATATCGAACAAGGGGTCGCCGAAGGCGCGCAGCTGGTGGTCGACGGGCGCGGGTTGCGCGTGCCGGGCCGCGACGCAGGCTTCTTCACCGGCGGCACGCTGTTCGATCACGTGCGCCCCGACATGCGCATCTACAAGGAAGAGATCTTCGGGCCGGTGCTCGGCTGCGTGCGCGTGAAGGACTTCGGCGAAGCCGTCGACCTGATCAATGCGCATGAATTCGGCAACGGCGTTTCATGCTTCACGAGCGACGGCGGCATCGCGCGCGAATTCGCACGACGCATCCAGGTCGGCATGGTCGGCATCAACGTGCCGATTCCGGTGCCGATGGCCTGGCACGGCTTCGGCGGCTGGAAGAAAAGCCTGTTCGGCGACATGCATGCATACGGCGAAGAAGGCGTGCGCTTCTATACGCGCCAGAAATCGGTGATGCAGCGCTGGTCGTCGAGCATCGGCAAGGGCGCCGAATTCGCGATGCCGACCGCGAAGTAAGTGACGAGCCACGCGCCGCCCGCCAACCCAATGCGCGGGCGGCGCGCCAACGGAAGGCCGGTGTCAGCCGGCCTTCGTGCCGTGTGCGCCGTCGGCGGTCGGCAGGTAAGACAGCTCGAGCCGGTACGCGAGCGCCACGAACAGGCTCTGCGCGAGCCCCATCGTCGCGGTCAGCGCGCGAAACCCGAACGTCGCGCTCTCCTGCACCATCAGCGTCACCTCCGCCACCCGCGCGAGCGGGCTCATCCGGCTGTCGGTGATCGCGATCAGCCGCGCGCCGCGCTGCACGGCCTGCTGCGCGACCTGCACCGTCTCTTCCGCGTACGGCATGAACGAGATCACGATCATCACGTCGCCGGCGCGCACCGAGCGGATCTGCCCGAGATGCATGCTGCCCAGCGCGCTGAACAGACCGATACGCTTGTCGGTGTGCTGCAGCGCATAGTCGAGATACACGGCGATCGGAAACGCGCGGCGCGAGCCGGCAATCCAGATCGCCTGCGTGTCGGCGAGTAGATCGACGGCCTGCGCGAGCGCGTGCGGGTCGAGGGTCTGCCGCAGCTGCTGCATCCCGGCAATGCTGCCCTTGATGAATTCATCGGCGATCTGCTCCGGCTGCAGGCTCGACTCGCCCGATTCGATCACGTCGCGCAGCCGCAGGCTGTACGCGCGACCCGGCGCGATCTGCTGGGCCAGCCCCTCGCGGAACAGCCGCTGCATCTCGGAAAAGCCGGAAAAGCCGAAATGCTTCGCGAACCGGACGACGGCCGACGGCTGCACGCCGCACGCCTCCGCAAGCGACTGGATGCCTTCCAGGCCCAGTTGGTCCCGATGCGTTTCCACATGACGCGCAATCACCTTCAGGCGATTGCTGAGGCCGTCGTACTCCTGCGTCAGATGCTGCAGGAACGCCTCGACGGTGGCGGGTGGTTTGTCGGATGAACTCATCGGATAGCGCGAAGTTGACGGCCCGATGCGCGCGCCGCCTGCGCGTGCGCCCGGGACTCACCTGTGGACATGCATGAAGGGCGAATTTAATCACGTTTGCGGCACGGCCTGCGCCGCACCCTCGCTCCCACGCGCTCGATCATCACCTGCACACGCTCCGCGGCCGGAATGGAAACGATTTTCCAACGCGGTTGCGGCGCCGTAAAGATTAGGGCGTCTACCGAGGCCGATGCGCACCGCCACGCCGCGGGCCGCCCGCAGCCACGCCGGAGCGCCGGCCGACGCCGCGCATCGACCGGCGCCGGCTCATCGATAGTCGACCCACACGCCGCCCGCATCGGCGGACCGCACGCAGTTCTCCACCCACCGCACGCCTTCGACGCCTGCGTGGACGTCCGGAAAGCGGATGCGCTTCAACGTCTGCGCGTCGCCGCG
Organism: Burkholderia sp. AU19243; assembly: GCF_018148075.1. Lineage (NCBI taxonomy): Bacteria > Pseudomonadati > Pseudomonadota > Betaproteobacteria > Burkholderiales > Burkholderiaceae > Burkholderia > Burkholderia sp. AU19243. The sequence goes on along the minus strand of NZ_JAGSTV010000001.1, from coordinate 675,914 downwards.
ATCGGCGGCGTCCATCGCGAGCGCGAAGCGCGCGTACAGATTCGACCACGCCTCGAACAGCCCTTCCGGATGCCCGGCGCCGATGCGGTCTTCGCGCGTCGCGTTCGGATGCAGGTACGGCATCCCGCGATCGAGCACCTGTGCAGGCTGCCCCTGGATCTCGTAGCGCAACTGGTTCGGATGTTCGTCCCACCATTCGACGCTCGCCTTCGACCCGATGACGCGGACCTTCTGCCCGTGCATCGACCCTGCATTCACCGCGCTCGACCACACGTAACCGATCGCGCCCGTGTCGTACTCCATGATCGTGAACGCGTTGTCCTCCAGCGGCGCGCGGCTCTTCACGAAGCTCTGCCGCGAGCACATCAGCCGCTTGATCTTGAGTTCGGGCGCCATCACTTCGGAGATGTACAGCGGGTGGGTGCCGATGTCGCCGAGCACGTAGCTCGGCCCCGCGAACCTGGGGTCGACACGCCAGCGCGCCGCCGCGCTCGCCGCTTCGACGCCGTCGCTATGAAAGCCGTGCGCGAACTGCATCTGCACGATCCGGATGTCGCCGAGATCGCCGCGCGCGATCATTTCCCGCGCCTGCTCGATCATCTGGTGTCCCGAATAGCCGTACGCAACGCCGACGATGCGGTTCTTCTCGACCGACAGCCGTTGCAGCGTCTCGGCCTCCCCGGTCGTGAAGCAAAGCGGCTTCTCGCATACGACGTGCAGCCCCGCGTTCAGCGCCGCTCGGCAAATTTCGAAGTGCGTGTTGTTCGGCGTCGCGATCGACACCGCGCGGATGCCGTCGGCGCGCTTCGCCTCGGCGTCGAACATCGTCCGGTAGTCGGGATAGCAGCGGTCCGCGGCAACGCCGAGCTTCACGCCGAACTGCCGCCCGCGTTCGGGATCGATGTCGAAGGCGCCGGCAACGAGCTGGAAGCTGCCGTCGCGCAATGCGGCCGACCGGTGGCTGTAGCCGATCTGGCTGCCAAGCCCGCCGCCGACCATGCCCCAGCGAATCGAATGTCCGAGCAGAATCTGTCCGTCGATCATGATTGTCGTGTTCCTGTCCGTGTTCAGCATTCAGAGTGTGTGCAGACGACCGGGCCGACGCCCGCTTACGCGAAGCCGGCCGATGCGAGAAACGCGCGGCTTGCCGCGACGTCGCGCAGGCTCGTACCGGCGTTGCGCGGATCGCGCTCCTGTTCGATCGTGATGTAGCCCGCATACCCGATGTCGTCGAGCGCGCGGCGGATCGCGCGGTAGTCGAGCACGCCGGTGCCGATCGGGCACATCACGCCGCGCGCGCACGCCGCGAAAAACGCAATGTGCTCACGCATCACCGCGTCGTAGACGGCGCCGTCGATATCCTTGAAATGCACGTAGTCGAGCCGCGCCGCGTGGCGGTGCAGCCATGTCTCGGGATCCATCCCCGAGTAGTACAGGTGGCCCGTGTCGAGACAGAGGCCCGCCGTATCGGCCGCGATGTCGGCGACGATCCGGTCGATTTCGTCTGCGAATTCGATGTAGCCGCCCGCATGCGGATGGATCACCGCGCGCACGCCGAATTCGTCGCGCGCGAGCGTCGCAATCTCGCGAATGTGGTCGACCATCCGCGCCCAGCGGTCGGCGGACAGGCGCGGTGCGCGATCGCCATGGCCGGCCGCGTAGTCGCGCTCGTCATGTCCCCAGTCGATCACGACCAGATACGGCGCCGCGTAACGCTGGCCAGGCTGCGTCGGCAGCTTCGGCAACTGCGTGATCAGCGCACAGATCTCGCGCGTCTGGCGCAGCAGGTTCGGCAGGTTCTCCGGCGAAACCAGGTCGTCGAAGATCGTGCCGGCGGTGATGCTCAAATGCTGCCGTTCGAGCTCGGCGCTCACCACGTCGAGCTCGAGCGGGATATAGCCGTACGGGCCGAGCTCGATGCCCGAATAGCCGGCCTGTGCCGCTTCGGCGAGCACGTGCCGCCACGGCGGCAGGTGCGGGTTCTTTACGTCGTCGACGCCCCAGCAGCAGGGCGCGCAGCCAATCTTCATCGTCATGTCGGTCGGTCCGGCAGAGAAGCGGCGCATGGCCGCAAGTGGGCCGCAGGCACGCGCGGCCCGGTGTGAACGTGTTCGGCGGGTTCAGCCGCGATAAAACGCCGGGCGTTCGGCCATCGTGATCGGCTCGACCGCACCGCTGCGCTGCGCGCGCACGCATGCGTCGGCCGCGACCGCCGCCGCATAGCCGTCCCACGCGGACGGGCCGGTCAGCGCCCCTTGTTGCACGCCGTCGATGAATGCCTGCAGTTCGACGTCGTACGAAGCGATGAAACGCTCCTTCCAGTCGGTCATGATCTCGACCGAGCGCCGCGCCGCATGCTTGAGCCCAACCGCGGGCGGATCGGGCAGTTTCGCGATGCCGTTTTCGCCGACCACCTCGCACTGGATGTCGTAGCCATACTGGCAGTTCACGAAGATCTCGACGTCGATGCGCACGCCGCTCGCGGTTTCGAGCAGCACGATCTGCGGATCGGCGAGATGCGCGCTCGCGTGGCGCGTCTTCTTCGGATAGACGACCTGCGCGCTCGTGTAGTCCTCGCCGAGCAGCCAGCGCAGCACGTCGAGCTCGTGGATCAGCGTGTCGGTGATCGCCATGTCGGTCGTATAGCGCTCGCCGACCGACTGGTTGCGATGCGCGCAATGCAGCATCAGCGGCGCACCGATCTCGCCGCCGTCGATCACGCGCTTGAGCGCGCGATAGCCTTCGTCGTACGGACGCATGAAGCCGACCTGCACGAGCCGCTTGCCGTGCGCGAGTTCCGCCTCGACGATGCGCATGCAGCCTTCGGCCGTCACCGCAAGCGGTTTCTCGCAAAACACCGGCTTGCCGAGCGCGATCGCGTCGAGCACGAACGCCTCGTGCGTCGGCCCCCACGACGTGACGAGCACGGCCTGCACGTCGGCGGCGGCGACCACGTCATGGCCGTCGCCGTATATTTCCGCGTCGAGCCCGTACTTCGTCACCGCATCGCGCGCGTGCTGCGCATCGATGTCGTTGACGGCCACCACGCGCGCGCCGGATAGCGTGCGCGTGAGCCTGCGGATATGATCCTGGCCGATCGCGCCGCAGCCGATCACGCCGATTTGCAAGGTCATCCGGGTATCTCCAGTCGTTCGTTCATCAGCAGCGCGGCCCCGTGCCGTGCCGCTCGGCATTAGTCAACAAACAGTCAGCGTGCGGCCGCCCGCTCGAAATGGCGCGCGACGTAGCGCTCGATCGTGTCGCGCATGTAGCGCGACGACGCTTCCGCGCGGTCCTCCCACGCGAACACGCACGACGACATCACGCCGTCGAAGCCGGCGCTGCCGAGCGCACCGAAAAACACGTCCCAGTCGATCTCGCCCTGCCCGATGTCGAGATGCTGGTGCACGCGAATCTGGTTCGAGCCCGGCGGGTTCACGATGTAGCGCAGCTGGCTGCTCTTGCGGTGATCGAAGGTGTCGGCCACGCGCACGTGCGCGAGAACCGGCGCGGCAGCCGCGATCATCGCGGCCATGTCGTCGCCGTAATAGAACGTGTGCGGTGCGATGTACGACAGCTTCAGCGACGGCGAGCCGATGTTCGTGACGATGTCGATCGCCGGCTGCAGCTGTTCGATCCAGTCCTCCGGATGCGGCTCGACCGACAGCACGATGCGTTCGCGTTCGAGGATCGGCAGCAGTTCGTCCATCGAGCGGAACCACGCGGCTTCGCACAGCTCCTTCGGATTCGCGCCGGGCCGCTCGCCGACCGAGCGCTCCGGCGACGCACCGCGTCCGAATTCGGACACCATCAACGGGCATTCCATTTCGAGCGCGACCTCGATCGCCTTCTTCCAGCAGCGCACTGCCCATTGCCGCTCGTCGTCGAACGGGCTGGCCCAGCGGTACATCGGCTGCAGCGACGCAAGTCCCACGCCGCTCGCGCGCATCGCTTGGCGGAACGCGGTCATGCGCTCGCGCGTCGCGCGCGGCATGACCCACCAGTCGAGAAAGTCGCTGCGCGGCGACAGCTCGATCTGGTCGTAACCGAGCTCCGCGACCGCGTGCGGCAGGCGGTCGAGCGGCAGATGACGAATCATGTAGGGATCCAGAGCGATCTTCATCTTCTTCCCGTAAGGTTGCAGGGGCTGCCGCGACAAGTCAGCGGCGCGATTTCTTGTTGCGATACTGATCGGCGATCACGGCCGCGACGATGATCGCGCCCTTCACCATTTCCTGGTAATACGCATCGATCCGGATGAACGTGAAGCCCGACGTCATCACGCCGAGAATCAGCACGCCGATCACGGTGCCGGTCACGCGGCCAAGGCCGCCCGACAGCGACGTGCCGCCGATCACGACCGCCGCGATCGCATCGAGCTCGTACATGACGCCCATGCCCGACTGCCCGGAGATCGCACGCGCGGCCGTCACGGTGCCGGCGATACCGCTCAACAGGCCCGCAATCGCATAGACGAACACCAGATGGCGCGTCACGTTGATGCCCGACACGACGGCCGCGTGACGGTTCGCGCCAATCGCATACGTGTACTTGCCGAAGCGCGTGTAGCGCAGCACGACGTGGAAGATCGCGGCGACCACGACGAAGATGATCACCGGGTTCGCCCCCGCGCCGATCGCGGCGAACTGGTCGGTCAGCATCGACACCGGCATCCCGTTGGTGAACCACTTCGCGAAGCCGCGCGCGGCGACCATCGTGCCGAGCGTCGCGATGAACGGCGGAATGCCGGTCAGCGCGATCAGCGAACCGTTCAACAAGCCGACCAGCAGCCCGACGCACACGCCGGCCAGCACCGGCCAGATCACCGGCAGGTCGGTCAGGTGAGGAAACACGGCGCGCGGAAAGTCGGACACTTGCGCGAGGCTGGCCGACACGACGGCCGCCGCTGCCACGACCGACCCGGATGACAGGTCGATGCCGCTCGTGATGATCACGAGGTTCACTCCGACCGCGATGATGCCGATCACGGCCATCTGCAGCACGATGATCTCGAGCCGCTCCGCGTTGAACAGGAAGCTCTGCCCGACGACAAGCCAGCCGATCACTTCGAAGAACAGGCTGATGCCGACCAGCACGAGGAAGATGCTCAGTTCGGGCGGCCACTTCGCGTGCCGCGTCTTGATCGTCATGGACTGCGCGTCCGCGACCGGATTCAGGTTGCCCATTTCAATTGTCTCCATGCTTGTTGCGGCTCAGCGCGAGGCCAGGTCCATGATGCGCACCTGGTCGGCGTCCTTGCGTTCGACGATGCCGGTCATCCGGCCTTCATGCATCACCATCACGCGATCGCTCATGCCGAGCACCTCCGGCATCTCCGACGAGATCATCAGCACCGCGACGCCCTTGCCGGCTAGCGCGCTGACGAGCCGGTGGATCTCGGCCTTCGCGCCGACGTCGATGCCGCGGGTCGGCTCGTCGAGGATCAGGATGCGCGGTTGCGTGAGCAGCCATCGGCCGATCAGCACCTTCTGCTGGTTGCCGCCCGACAGGTTCTGGATTTCCTCGTGCAGGCCGGGCGTCTTCACGCGCAGCATCCGGCTCATTTCCTCGCAGTCGCGCTTCAACTGCGCGTGCCGCACGAAATTGAACTTCACGTAGCGGTTGCTGAGCACCGCCGCTTCCATGTTCGCGAGCAGGTCGAGATTCAGGAAGCAGCCGGTGTCCTTGCGGTCCTCGGTGAGGAACGCCATGCCGTGCTTCATCGCCTGCGCGGGCGTCGAAATACGCACCGGCTTGCCGTCGATCAGGATCTCGCCCGACGTGGCCGGCACGACGCCGAACAGCGCCTCCGCGACGTTCGAGCGCCCCGAACCGACGAGACCCGCGACGCCGAGGATCTCGCCCGCGCGCAGCTCGAAGCTGACGTCGCGGAACACGCCGTCGACGCCCAGGTTCTTCACGGCGAGCACGACGTCGCCGATCGGCACGTCCTCCTTCGGGAACATCTGCGTGATTTCGCGGCCGACCATCATCCGGATGATGTCGTCGCGCGTGACGTCGGCCGACGCGTGCGTGCCGATGTACTTGCCGTCGCGGAACACCGAGAACTCGTCGGCGATCTCGAACAGCTCGTTCATCTTGTGGGTGATGTAGACGATGCCCTTGCCCTGCTCGCGCAGCTGTCGAATGATCCGGAACAGGTGCGTGACCTCTTTCTCGGTCAGCGCGGAAGTCGGCTCGTCCATGATCAGCACGTCGGAATCGAACGACACGGCCTTCGCGATCTCGACCATCTGCCGGCTCGCGACCGTCAGCGTCCGCACGTCGGCTTCCGGATCGATGTCGATCGACAGCCGCTCGAACAGCGCGGCGGTGCGGCGGCGCAGCGCAGCGTGGTCGATCAGGCCGAAGCGGTTCTTCGGTTCGCGGCGGATCCAGATGTTCTCCGCGACCGTCATGTACGGCATCAGGTTGAGTTCCTGGTGGATCATCGCGATCCCGCGATCGAGCGCGTCGAGCGGGCCGTGCAGCACGACCGGCTCGCCGTTGATCAGGATTTCGCCCTGGTCCGGCGTGTACACGCCGGCGATGATCTTCATCAGCGTCGACTTGCCGGCGCCGTTCTCGCCCATCAGCGCATGGACGGTGCCGCGGCGCACGCGGAACTGCACGCCGTCGAGCGCGACGACGCCGGGAAACGATTTGCCGACGCCGCGCACTTCGAGCAGGCAATCGGCGGAGGCCGCGCCGGACGAACCGGGCGCAGCGGACGAAGCGGCCGGCGCGCTTTCACTGGCCATCGGGCGCGCCATCCTGGCTGTAAACATGGACGTTCCTCGAAAGTCTCACGCGAGCCCGGCGGCGCCGGGCCCGCGCAGTTCAGCGGAAAAACCGGTCAGTGCTTCGCGTACTGGTTCATGTTCTCCGGCGTGACGAGTTCGAACGGCACGTTCACGTAGCGGTCGACCGGCTGCTTCTTCGCAAGCTTCAGCGCGGTCGCGACGGCCTGCGCGCCCTGCCCGGTCGCGTTCTGATAGACGGACACCTTCAGGTCGCCGCTCTTCATCGCCGCGAGCCCGTCCGGCGTCGCGTCGATGCCCGCGACGACCGTTTTCGGCGTCAGCTTGCGCGCGGCCTTCAGCGCGTTGATCGCGCCGATCGCCATCTCGTCGTTGTTCGAGATGATTGCGTCGAACTTCGTGCCGGAGCTCAGCCAGTTCATCGTGATGTCCTGACCTTGCGTGCGGCTCCACTTGCCTTCGCGCTTGTCGACGATCTTCATGCCGGCGCAGTCTTTCGTCGCGATCACGTCCTCGATGTCCTTCGTGCGCGTGCGCGCCGACTCGTTCGACAGCTCGCCCATCAGCACGAGGACGTCGCCCTTGCCGCCGAGCAGCTTGCACACCTGGCGCGTCTGCAGCGTGCCCGACTGCTTCTCGTCGGACGCGACCACGGCGACGCCGGCCGGCAGCTTGTCGAAGTCGACCGGCTTGCGGTTCACGTAGACGAGCGGAATCTTCGCGGCGGTCACCATCTTCGTGATCTTCGGCGTCGCGTCGGTATCGACCGGATTCACGATGATCGCGTCGACCTTCTGCGCAATCATGTTCTGGACCTGGCTCAACTGCTTGCCGACGTCGTTGCCGCCGTCCTCGATCTGCACGGTCGCGCCGTCCTTCTTCGCGGAATCGGCGATGCTGTTGCGCAGGATCGTCAGGAACGTGTCGTCGAACGATGCCATCGTCACGCCGATCTTCTCGGCATGCGCGAGCGGCATGGCGAGGATCGCGGCGGCCGCGGCGGCCATCAGCTTGGTCTTCATGATCACTTTGTCTCCTCATCTCCGGGGGCGGAAAACGGCGCGTTGCGCGCCGCCGGCGCCGAGTCCGATACGGACTGAAGCATCCGGATGAAACTGTAGATCACTTCCTCACGAATTTGGAAATTTATTTCTACGTGATTTCACCTAGGGAACTGAATTTCCAAAACGCCTAGACTGCGTTCCGTAGCCCGATTCGTTGCGGCACGCGTTTTTGCGTCGTGCCGCGCGGGTGACGGAGCATCCTCACCCGATCGGCCCCCAATCTGCCGGCAGCGCCGAGCGCCGGCCGCGAGCGTGATACGTGATATGAGCCCGTTGAACTTTCCGACTGACCGCCCCATCGATCTCGCCTGCCTCGGCCGCGTCGCCGTGGACCTCTACGCGCAGCAGTACGGCAGCCGCCTGGAGGACGCGCGCAGTTTCCAGATGTATCTCGGCGGCTCGTCGGGCAACGTCGCCTTCGGCGTCGCCCGGCTCGGGCTGAAAACCGCGATGATCTCGCGCGTCGGCGACGAGCAGATGGGCCGCTTCGTGCGCGAGACGCTCGAGCGCGAAGGCTGCGACACGAGCCAGTTGCAGACCGACCCGGAACGCCAGACCGCGCTCGTGCTGCTCGGGCTGAAGGACCGCGACACGTTCCCGCTGCTGTTCGTGCGCGAGAACTGCGCGGACATGGCCCTGCGCGCCGACGAAATCAGCGAGGACTTCATCGCCGGCTGCCGCGCGCTCGCGATCACCGGCACGCATCTATCGACGCCGGCCACGCGCGAAGCGTCGCTGACCGCGCTCGGCTACGCACGCCGGCACGGCGTCGTGAGGATTCTCGACATCGACTACCGGCCGGTGCTGTGGGGCTTGACCGCGCGCGGCGCGGGCGAGAATCGCTACGTGCCGGATGCGCACGTCACGCGCCAATTGCAACAGGTGCTCGGCGAGTTCGATCTGCTGGTGGGCACCGAGGAGGAATTCCTGATCGCGGGCGGCGTGCCGCACGACCTGATCGCGTCGCTGCAGGCGGTGCGCCGCGCGAGCGACGCGGTGCTGGTGGTCAAGCGCGGCGCGCTCGGCTGCTGCGTGATCGAACGCGATATCCCCGCGCGCATCGAAGATGCGCAGACCTTCCACGGCGAACGCGTCGAGGTGCTGAACGTGCTCGGCGCGGGCGACGCGTTCCTGTCCGGGCTGTTGTCCGGGCTGCTGCGCGGCAGCGACTGGGCGGACGCGACGCGCATTGCGAACGCGTGCGGCGCGATCGTCGTGTCGCGCCACGCATGTTCGGCCGCGATGCCGACGCCGGCCGAGCTCGCGCACTGGTTCGGCGGCCGCCGCAATCCGCAGGTCGACGCCGACCGCACGCTCGCGCATCTGCATCGCGTGACGGTGCCGCGCCGTGAATGGGACGATCTGTGCGTGATGGCGTTCGATCATCGCAGCCAGTTCTACGAACTCGCGGTGCAGGCCGGCGCGGACGAGGGACGGATCAGGACGCTCAAGCGCCTGCTCGTGCGCGCGGCCGAGCAGGTCGAGCGCGATCGCCATATCCAAGGCCACGTCGGCGTGCTGATCGACGGCGGCGCGTACGGCCGCGACGCGCTCGCGTCGGCCACCGGCCGCGGCTGGTGGGTCGGCCGCCCGGTCGAGCTGCCCGGCTCGCGCCCGCTGTGCTTCGACGACACGCGCTCGGTCGGCTCGTCGCTCACCCACTGGCCGACCGAGCAGGTCGTGAAGTGCCTCGTGCACTACCACCCGGACGACGACGTCGACCTGCGCGTCGCGCAGGAGCAGCGTGTGCTGGAGCTGTGGGAAGCGACGCGCGCAAGCGGCAACGAGCTTCTGCTCGAAATCATTCCGCCGCGCGCGGTCACGCCGGCCGGCACCGAGGACGACGCGGTGCTGCGCACGGTCGCGCGCTTCTACAACCTCGGCGTGATGCCGGAATGGTGGAAGCTTCCGCCAATGAGCGCCGACGGCTGGGCGCGGCTCGAGACGCTCGTCGCCGAGCGCGATCCGCACTGCCGCGGCGCGGTGATCCTGGGACTGAACCAGCCGCTGCAGTATCTGGTCGACAGCTTCCGCTCGGCGACGAATCCGATCGTCAAGGGCTTCATGGTCGGGCGCACGCTGTGGGCCGACGCGTCGCTGAAGTGGCTGGCCGGCCGGATCGACGATCAGGCGCTGATCGATGAAGTCGCCGGTAATTTCGCGCAGCTGGTCGACGCGTGGCTCGGCCGCCGCGCGGCCGCGCACGCCGCCGCCGCGGCTTGATGCAGATGCCGATGTCCGATATCCGTGTTCGTGACGACCACCCGACTCTTTCCGATCGACAGACGATGACCACCACCGTGAGATTGACCATCAGCCAGGCGCTCGTGCGCTACCTGGCCGCCCTGCGCGCCGAAGTCGTCCAGCCGGACGGCCGCACCGAAATCCTGCCGTACTGCGGCGGCGTGTTCGCGATCTTCGGCCACGGCAACGTAGCCGGCCTCGGCGAAGCGCTGCACGCGGAGAAGGACCGGCTGCCGACGTTGCGCGCACATAACGAGCAAGGGATGGCGAACGCGGCCGTCGCGTTCGCGAAAGCGCATTTCCGCCAGCGGATGATGGCGGCGACGTCGAGCATCGGCCCCGGTGCGACCAACATGCTGACTTCCGCCGCGCTCGCACACGTCGCCCGGCTGCCGCTATTGTTGCTGCCCGGCGACGTGTTCGTGTCGCGGCTGCCCGATCCGGTGCTGCAGCAGGTCGAGGATTTCGAACAGGGCGACGTCAGCGCGAACGACTGCTTCCGGCCGGTCACGCGCTACTTCGACCGGATCACGACGCCCGAACAGTTGCTCGTCGCGCTGCCGCGCGCGATCCAGGTGATGACCGATCCGGCGCAATGCGGGCCCGTGTGTCTCGCACTGCCGCAGGACGTGCAGACGTTCGCATACGACTGGCCCGCGGATTTCTTCTCGCCGCCCGTCATCCGGATGCGCCGGCCGCCGGCCGACGCGCTCGAGCTCGCCGATGCGCTCGACGTGCTGAAAGCCGCGAAAAAGCCGCTGATCGTGGCCGGCGGCGGCGTGCTGTACAGCCAGGCATGGGATGCGCTGCGCACGTTCGCCGACACGCACGGCGTGCCGGTCGCCGAATCGCAGGCCGGCAAGGGCAGCCTCGCGTGGGACCACCCGCTGAATCTCGGCTCGATCGGCGTGACGGGTTCGCCCGCCGCGAACCGCGCGGCCGCGCAGGCCGACCTGGTATTCGCGGTCGGCACGCGGCTGCAGGATTTCACGACCGGCTCGCATGCGCTGTTCGGCAACGCGACGCTGCTGAGCCTGAACGTGCAACCGTTCGATGCGGGCAAGAAGCGCGGCCGGCAACTGATCGCCGATGCGCGCACAGGCCTCGGCCAGTTGTCCGCCGCGCTCGCGGGCTGGCAGGCCGATGCAGGATGGACGGCGGCGAATCGCGACCACGCCGTCGCGTGGCACGCACGCGTGACCGAGCTGACCACGCGCGTGCCGAACGACACGCTGCCGTACGACGCGGAAGTCATCGGCGCGGTGCGCGACTCCGCGGCCGACGCCGGGCGCGACAGCGCGCGCGACGATCTCGTCGTATGCGCTGCCGGCACGCTGCCGGCCGAGCTGCACAAGCTGTGGCGCAGCGGCGTGCCGGGCAACTATCACATGGACTACGCATATTCGTGCATGGGCTACGAGGTTGCGGGCGGCCTCGGCGCGAAGCTCGCGCGGCCCGAGCGCGAAGTGATCGTGATCGTCGGCGACGGCTCGTACATGATGCTCAACGCGGAGCTCGCGACGTCCGTGATGCTCGGCCGCAAGATCATCGTCGTGATCCTCGACAACCGCGGCTACGGCTGCATCGAGCGGCTGCAGCTGAACTGCGGCGGCGCGAGCTTCAACAACATGCTCGACGACTGCGTGCCCGAAGGCGGCGAACGCTCGACGATCGATTTCGCGATGCATGCGCGCTCGATGGGCGCCGAAGCCGTGCACGTGCGCGACGTCGCCGAACTGCGCCGCGAGATGAAGCGCGCGCGTGCGGCGAAGACAAGCCAGGTGCTCGTGATCGACACGACGCACGAGCGCACGACGGAGGACGGCGGCGCGTGGTGGGAAGTCGCGGTGCCGCAGGTGTCCGAACGTGCGGACGTCGAACGCGCGCATCGCGCGTATCTCGACGAGAAGGCCCGGCAGCGGCGTTGACTGGCCTGCGCTGTCGATACCGCACCGGTAAAACAACATTCGAACCAAGGACGCACGTGATGAGCTGGAACGTTCGCATCGGTATCAACCCCCTGTCGTGGATGAACGACGATCTGCCGTCGCTCGGCGGCGAGACGCCGCTCGAGACGGCGCTGAAGGAAGGCGCCGAGATCGGCTATGCGGGCTTCGAGCTCGGCAACAAGTTTCCGAAGACGGGGCCCGAGCTGAAGGCGAAGCTCGCCGAGTTCGGGCTCGTGTGCGTGTCCGGCTGGTATTCGGGATTCCTGGCGGAAGTGGCGCCGGGCATGAGCGACGCGGATGCGCTCGCCGCCGAGATCGAGCGCTGCCGTGCGCACATGACGAAGCTGCAGTACAACGACGTGAAGGTGGTCGTATACGGCGAATGCGCGGGTACGATCCAGGGCAGCATCGACACGCCGGTCGCGAAGCGGCCGCGCTTCGTCGACGACACGTCGTGGCACCGCTATGCGGCGCGCCTCGACGCGTTCGGTGCGCACCTGCTCGACACATACGGGATCAAGCTCGCCTACCATCACCACATGGGCGCATACGTCGAATCGCCGGCCGATGTCGACCGGCTGATGGCGCTGACGGATCCCGCTAAGGTGTTCCTGCTGTTCGATACCGGCCATGCGTATTTCGGCGGCGCAGCCGATCCGGTCGCACTGTTGAAGAAGCATGTCGCGCGCGTCGTGCACGTGCATTGCAAGGACGTGCGGCCGCAGGTCGTCACGCAGGCGCGCAACGGCGGCTGGAGCTTTCTGAACGGCGTGATCAACGGCACGTTTACGGTGCCGGGCGACGGCGCGCTCGATTACGAAGCGACGCTGCGAACGCTGAAGGATGCCGGCTACGAAGGCTGGCTCGTCGTCGAGGCCGAGCAGGATCCGGCCGTCGCACCGAGCTATCAGTATGCGAAAAAGGGCTACGACGCGCTGCGCGCGATCGTAGACCGGTTGAGCGCCGAGTAGTCGAGCGCCGTCATCTCATCGAGGAGCCTCATTCCATGACGATTTCTCCCCTGCTGGTCAAGGCGTCGCCGGAGCGCGAAATCTGCAACGTCACGCCGGAGTCGGCCGGCTGGAAGCACGTCGGCTTTCGCGCGCTGCGCCTGAAAGCCGGCGATACCGAAACGGTCGATACGGGCGCGCGCGAGCTGTGCGTGGTCGTACTGACGGGCACGGTGCGCGCCGAAGTCGACGGCGAAACCTACGACGCGCTCGGCAAGCGCGACAGCGTATTCGAGGAAGTGTCGCCGGACGCGCTGTACGTGCCGGGCGGCAAGACGGTCACGCTGGTCGCGACGCGCGACGCAGAAGTCGCACTGTGCACCGCGCCGTACGAGAGCGGCGACAAGCGCGTGCAGCGCCTCGACGGCGAACGGATGCGCCGTGCGGTGCGCGGGCAAGGCACCAACACGCGCTACGTGTGCGACATCCTGATGGGCGACAACCCGGCCGCTGACCGGTTGCTGGTCGTCGAAGTGATCACGCCCGCGAGCCATTCGAGCAGCTATCCGCCGCACAAGCACGATCGCGACGCGGCGCCCGACGAGACGTCGCTCGAGGAAACCTATTACCACCGGATCGATCCGCCGCAGGGCTTCGCGTTCCAGCGCGTGTACACCGACGATCGCAGCCTCGACGAAGCGTGCGCGGTCGAGAACCACGACGTCGTGATGGTGCCGCGCGGCTATCACCCGGTGGTCGCACCGCACGGCTACAACCTGTACTACCTGAACGTGATGGCCGGGCCGAGCCGCGCATGGGCGTTCAAGAACGATCCCGCGCACGAATGGATGCTCGACGCGACGCCGAAGCGCTGACGTACGGAATCGTCCGAGCACTGAATGGAAGACGGGCCCGCGCGGCCCGTGACGATGCGACGCCCGGCACGCGCGTGCGGTGCCGGCCACGCTACGGAGCCGCCATGGTGACGTCACTCTTTCGCGCCGAACCCGACGCCTTCGACGACGATGCGTCGAACCTGCTGCTGCCGCACTTCAATGCGGCCGTCGCCCGTCGAATCGGAGAAATCGCCGTCAATATCGCGTCACGACGCGGGCTGCCGATTGCGGTCGGCATCGTCGGCGACGAGACGCCGCTGTTCTATTGCGCGCTCGACGGCAGCGGAGCGCACGACAGCGACGCGATCCGCCGCCGGCAGAATACGGTGCTGCGTTTCGGCCGAAGTTCGCTCGCGGTCGGCGCGGGCTTTCGCCGTGCCGGCTGGTCGCTGCGGTCGCAGGGTTTGTCGGAAGACGACTACGCGCTCGACGGCGGCGGCGTGCCGTTGCGCGTCGCCGGCGCCGGCATCGTCGGCGCGACGGCCATCGCCGGGCTCGGCTCCGAAGCCAACCACGCGCTCGTCATCGAATGCTTGCGGTGGCACGTCGGCGCAACTGCGCTGGCGATGAGTGCATAACAGCGCGCGGTGCGCGCCGCCGGATGACGGCGCGAACGGCGCACGCGCACCGTTCGCGCGGCAACGCCATCCGGTCAGTTCAACCCGCCGCTCACCACGACGTGTTCGCCGGTCATCCAGCGCGCATCGTCCGATGCAAGGAAGACGGCAACCGACGCGATGTCGTTCGGCTCGCCGAGGCGGCCAAGCGGCGTCTGGCCGAGCACCTGCGCTTCGAGGTCCGAACCGATAATGCCCGCGGTGTGCGTGCCTTCGGTCACGACCATCCCCGGGTTGATCGCGTTCACGCGGATCTTGCGCGGGCCGAGTTCGAGCGCGAGCACGCCGGTGATCGCGTCGACCGCGCCCTTGGTGCCGCTGTACACCGCGCTCGCCGGCGGCGTGATGCTCGTCACGACCGAGCTGATGTTGATGATGCTCGCGCCTTCGCCGAGATGCTTGGCGGCCGCCTGCGTCGTCAGCAGCAGACCGAACACGTTCGTGTCGAACTGACGGCGATAATGCTCTTCGGTGATCGCTTCGAGCGGCGCGAACTCGTACACGCCGGAGTTGTTGACCAGTACGTCGAGACGGCCATAGGTGTCGATCGCGGTGTCGACGATGCGCTGCGCGTCCGCGGCCTTCGACACGTCGCCGCCGACGGCGACCGCGCGGCCGCCCGCTTCGACGATCGCACCGACGACCGCGTCGGCGCCTGCCTTGCTGCTCGCGTAGTTGACGACGACCGACGCGCCTTCGGCGGCCAGCGCCTTTGCAATGGCTGCGCCGATGCCCTTGGATGCGCCCGTGACGATCGCGACCTTGCCTGCCAGCTTGCTCATGATTTCATTCCTCAGTCGGAACACTTCGATGGATGGGTACCGGTCGCGCGTGGTGCGCTGCACCGGCCTTGCTGGCAATCTTCGCGGTTTGCGCCGCGGCGATAAAGCGGCTCGACACGAATTGACTGGCGGAGTTTGACGAACAATCGGCGACATGCGCGTAGGCGACGTGCGCGTAGGCGACATGCGCGTCGGCGACCCGGCATCCGCGCACGCTCAGCCGGCGCTCAGCCATGCACCGACGACGTCGCCGCCGAGCCCGTCGAGCGAACCGTCGTAGACGATGCGTCCCCGCCCCATTACCGCGACGCGCTGCGCGAGCCGCGGCGCGAGTTGCAATCGTTGCTCGATCAGCAGGATCGCGACGCCGTCGGCCTGCAGCGCCGCAAGGCACGCGCCGACCTCATCAGCCGCAAGCGGCGCGAGCCCCTCGACCGGTTCGTCGACGATCAGCACGCGCGGACCGCCGGCGAGCGCGCGCACGAGCGCGAGCACCTGCTGTTCGCCGCCCGACAGGCGGCCGGCCTTCACGTCGGCACGGGCGGCCAGCAGCGGAAACCGCGCGAGCAGCCGGTCGAGCGCCACGCGTCCGGCAGCGCCGTTCATGCCGCGCAGCCCGAGCCGCAGGTTGTCGCGCACGGTGAGCAGTGGAAACACGTCGCGGCTTTCGGCAACGTAAGCGACGCCGCGCCGCGCGATCTCGAACGTGCGCGCGCCTGCGCATTCCATCCCGGCGATGCGCACCGAGCCCGCCGTGCGCACGAGCCCCATCACGGCTTTAGCGAGCGTCGAGCGGCCCGAGCCGTTGCGGCCGAGCAGCGCGAGCGTCTCGCCGGGCGCGAGCGCGAGGTCGACGCCGTCGAGCACCGGCTGCATCCCGTACCACGCGCGCAGCCCGCGAATGTCGAGCAGCGCGCTCATGCGTGCCGGCCCAGATATGCGGCGCGCACCGCGGGGTCCGTGCGGATCGCGTCGGGCGCGCCGGTCGCGACGACCGCGCCGCGCACGAGCACCGTGATGCGCTCGGCGAAGCCGAACACCGTCTCCATGTCGTGCTCGATCATCACTACCGTGCGGCCCTGCGTCGTCGCGCGGATCAGCGCGATCATCCGCGCCGCCTGGTCGCGGTTCATGCCGGCCGTCGGTTCGTCGAGCAACAGCGTGCGGGCGCCGCTCGCGAGCGCAATGCCGAGATCGAGCGCGCGCTGTTCCGCATAGCCCAGTTCGCCGGCGAGCACATCGCGACGCGCGCCGAGGCCGATGTCGTGCAGCACGCGCCCGGCCGCGCGATCGACCGATACCGACTCGCGCAGCCGGTTCCACCAGCGGCGCCGCTCGGCCGGCGCGTGCAGCGCCGCGCAGCGCAGGTTGTCGAACACGCTCAGCCGCGCGAACGCGCTCGTCTGCTGGAAACTGCGGCCGATGCCGAGCCGGCTCGCGGCGACCGGCCCCCGCCCGCGCAGCTCGACGCCATGCAGCACGACGCGCCCGCGCGTCGGCCGCGTCGCGCCGGCGATCACGTTGAACAGCGTCGACTTGCCCGCGCCGTTCGGCCCGATCAGTGCATGCCGCTCACCAGCCGACACGCTCAGATCGATTCCGTCGAGCACCGTTTGTGCGCCGAAGCGCTGGACGATTCCGTGCAGCGCGATCGCGTTGCCGTTCATCGCGCATCCCCCTGCCCGCCATGTGCGTGATTCGTCAATCGTGCGCGCCACCCCCACAGCAGCGTGCCGATGCCGGCCGCCGAGCACGCGACGACCCAGCCGGCCGGTGCATCGGCATCGATACCCCACACGCCGAACGCGAGTCCCGCGCCGTCGTCCTGCGCGAAGCGCCACGCATAGCCGAGTTCGGCCGCGCAAACGATCGCGACCGCCCAGAACACGCCCGCGCCGACGCCACACAGTGCGCGCCAGCGCTCGGCGGCAGTCGCGCCGCGGCGCAACGCATGCACGAGCGTATGCGCGACGCCCGCGATGCCGCGCGGCGCGGCGATGACGACCGCGACGAACAGCACGCCGAGATACAACGCCCACGCACGCGACACGCCCGCGACGACGACGCTCAGCGCGGTCAGCACGACGGCGCCGGCCGCCGGACCGAAGAACGCGCCGGTGCCGCCGATTACCGCGGCGATCAGCACGGTCGCCGAGCGCGCCATCGATACGCTGTCTGGCGTCGCGACCTCGACGTCGATCAGCGTGAGCGTGCCCGCAACGCCTGCGAAGAACGACGCGCACGTGACCATCGCGAGCCGCACGCGGCGCGGCTCGGTGCCGAGCGCCGCGACGCGCGCCGGGTTGTCGCGCACCGCGTTCGCGAGCCGTGCGAGCGGCGTGCGCGTGAGCGCGTGCATCGCCAGCGCCGACACGATGCACCACGCGGCGATCACCGCGTAGGCCTGCGCTTGCGCGCCGAAATTCCAGCCGCCCACCGGCGTGCCGCTCGCGCGGTCGATCGGCACGCCGCCGACCCCGCCGAACCACGCGGGCACGCTCCATGCGGCGGCCGCGACGCATTCGCCGAGGCCGAGCGTGATCATCGCGAACACGGTGCCCGCGCGCCGCGTGGCCAGCAACCCGGCGACGAACCCGAAGCCCGCGCCGGCCATGCCGCCGACGAGCGGCAACAGCGGCAGCGGACCGCCCACATGATTGAACCAGTGCGCGGCGGCGAACGCGCCGAGACCCGCGAACGCGGCATGGCCGAACGACAGCAGCCCGGTCGTGCCGAGCTGCAGGTTGTACGACAGCGCGAGCACGACGAGCGCCGCCGTCTGCGCGAGATAGCCGAGCACCGCGCCATGCGGCCACAGCCACGCAGGCAGCGCGACGCACGCGGCGAACAGCCCCCAGCGCAGCGCGCCGGCCCACTTGCGGCTAGCCATCGACACGCTCGCCGGACAACCCGCGCGGGCGTGCAACCAGCACCGCGACGAGCAGCAGGTACGGCACCAGCGGCGCCAGCTGCGCGATCGACACGGCGGCTACGCTGTCGGGCAGCGCGACACCGGCCCATTGCGCGACGTCGCGCAGCGACGCGTCGCCGGATGCGGCGAAGGTCTGCGCGAAACCGACTGCGAGCGACGCGACGAACGCGCCGCCGAGCGAGCCGAGCCCGCCGATCACGACGACCGCGAACACGACCGAGCCGACGGTCTCGGCCAGTGCCGGTTCGATCACCGCAAGCGGCGCGCCGATTACGCCGGCGAGCGCCGCGAGCGCGGTACCCGCACCGAACAGGCCCGTCATCATGCGCGGCACGTCGTAGCCGAGCGCCTCGACGGCCGCGCGGTGCGTAAGCGCGGCGCGCACGACGAGCCCTATCCGCGACGCACGCAGCAATGCGCCGAGCGCGACCAGCATCGCCGCGGACATCGCCATCATGAACAGCCGATAGCGCGGCAGCGCGACGTCGAACACGGTCACGGGTGCGCCGTCGAGCAGAGGCGGAACCGGGGCCGGCAGCGGCGCGAGGCCCCACACGAGTTTCGCGCCCTCGCCGATCAGGTATGCGAGGCCGAAGGTCAGCAGCAGTTCGCTCGTGTGGCCGCCGCGCGCCTGCACGCGGCGCAGCAGCCAGCGCTCGCAGCCGGCGCCGATCAGCCCCACCGCGAGCGGCGCGAGCACGAGCGCGGCCCAGAAGCCGGCGCGGGCTGCGACGCTGTAGCCGATGTAGGCGCCGAGCATGTAGAAGCTCGCGTGCGCGAAGTTGAGCACGCCCTGCACGCTGAAGATCAGCGTGAGGCCGGCCGACAGCATGAACAGCAGCAATCCGTAGCTGAGGCCGTTGAACGCCTGGAGCGCGAACACGTGCACCGCCGCGCGGCCGTCAGACGGCGAGCGGCTCGAGCGCCGCGCGCAACGCGTCCGGCAGCGGCACCGGACGGCGCGTGCCGCGATCGACGTATACGTGCACGAAATGCCCTTGCGCGGCCGGAGACGTTTCGCCCGCCGCGAACAGCCCGATCTCGTAGCGCACGCTCGACGTACCGAGCTTCGCGACGCGCAGCCCCGCGTCGACCGACTGCGGAAACACGAGCGGCGCAAAGTAGTTGCACTGCGTTTCCACCACGAGGCCGATCGTCTGCCCGTGCTCGACGTCGAGCACCCCCGCGCGGATCAGGTACTCGTTCACGACGGTATCGAAGTAGCTGTAGTAGACGACGTTGTTCACGTGCCCGTAGACATCGTTGTCCATCCAGCGGGTCGTGATCGGCAGGAAGTGGCGATAGGCGTCGCGGGGACGCGGCTGCGGCTTGTCGGACATGGCGATGGCGCTCAGGGGGACGAAGGGAACGAAGATGCGGCAGACGGCGGCGCAAGCGAACCCGACGTTGCGTGGACGCCGTGCGGCGCGGCTTGCGGGCGAACGTGCGGATGCTGCGTCGCGGCCGTGCGCGGCGCGGCGAACGACGTGCGGGAAGCGGCGCGACGCGTCACTGCCCCGCTCGGTCGACGAATTCGAAATCGAGGCCGCGCGCGCGCATCCAGTCGGCCAGCGCGTAGCCGGTGCCGGCACGCCAAGGGCGCAACAGCGGCGGATCGACGAGCCGATACTCGAGCAGCTCCGGCGACAGTGCGACGGTGCCCGACGCGCGCACGTGATAAGCGATGATCAGCTCGTTCTTGCGGATGAACTCATACACGCCCACGAGCGTCACCTGCTCGGCCTTCAGCGCGGTTTCCTCGAACACCTCGCGCGCGATGCCGTCTTCGGGCGTCTCGCCGTTTTCGAGGAAGCCGGTAATCAGCGCGAACATCCCTTCCGGCCACGCTGCGTTGCGCGCGAGCAGGATCTTGCCGTCGAGCTCGACGATCGCGGCGACCACCGGCAGCGGATTGTTCCAGTGCACGTAGCCGCACAGCTCGTCCGGGCAGGCCTTGCGGACGCGCCCGCCCTCGTGTTCGGGATCGGCGCGCTCGGTGAGGGGGCGCGCGCAGCGCGGGCAAAAGCGGTAGTCGGCGGTGGTCATCGATGAGGATCTGGCGGGCGTCTCGCGCCGCCGTACGGCCGCGTCGGACGCCCGCTCGGCGCGGGAAAGGCTTCATTCTAGCGAGTTTGACCGCGCCGCAGACGATCCGGCCCCGCCGACGTCAGGGTTGCGGGTGTGCGCGTGGCCCGCGCACGGCGGTCGCCGCGAAGCCGGCGGCGCCGACGAGCAATGCACCCGCTGCGACCCACAACGCCGGCGAGAACGACCCGAACCGCGCAGTGAGCGGCGCCGCGACGAGCGGGCCGAGGATCTGCCCGACACCGTAGGACGCAGTCGCATAGCCCATCAGCCCGGCCGCGCGTTCGCCGTGCAGACGCCGCGCTTCGCGCATCGCGAACAGCGTGATCGCGGTGAACGGCAGGCCGAGCAGCGCGCTGCCGGCCGAGAAGCCGGCCGCGCTCGGCCATACGATTCCCGCGGCGATCCCGAGCGCCTGCGTCGCGCAGCCGGCCGCGAGCAGCAGCCGGTTGTCCCAGTGAGCGGGCAGCCGCGACGCCGCGATCGCGCCGACGATCAGCGCCGCGCCGAACATCGGCCAGAACAGGTCCGGCCACGGCGAGCCGGGCGGCAGCGCGGCGCGCGCGATCACCGGCAGGAATGTCGCGGTGATGATGTAGCCGAAGCCCGGCATCCCGTACAGCGCGACGAGCCACGCGGCATCGCCGCGACGATGGCGCGTCGCGTGCGAAGCCGCAGGAGGAGCCGTCGTGATCGCCGGCGCCGACGATAGAGCCGATGGCCCGACTGTCGATGTCGACGCCGCCGTGCCGCCGAACGTACGCCATATCGCAACCGACAGCCCCGCAGACAACGCCGCGAACCCCAGCCACCCGGGCGCGGCGCGATGACCGGCCAGCGCGCTGCCGATCAATCCGGTCAGCACGATGCCGACACCGGGCCCCGCGTAGATCACGCCGCTCCACTGCGGCGCGTGCAGCTCACTGAGTCGCCGCAACCCCCATTGCGACACGAACACGAACGTCCACGCGCTGACGACGCCCGCGACGAACCGCACCACGAGCCACGCCGACAACACGTGCCCGATGCCCATCGCGGCGGTCAGCAGCACGGTCGCGGCCAGCCCGAAGCGCACCATCCGCGCCGGCGCGACGCGCACGGCCGCGCAACTGACGGCGCCGACGAAATAGCCCGCGTAGTTTGCGGACGCGAGCCAGCTGCCGGCTTTCAAGCCGATCGAGCCGTCGGCGAGCATCAACGGCAGCAACGGCGTGAATGCAAAGCGACCGACGCCGAGCGCGACCGCAAGTCCGGTCATGCAGGCAAGCGCTGCCGCGCGGGCGCGGCGTTGGGCGTCGTCGTGCAGTTGCGCGCCGTCGGCAGCGCCGGAAACCTCGAAACGGGACATGGCGGCATGGGCCGCGCGCGCTGCGCGCCGCCCGAACGGAAATGGGAACGCCTGTATCGTAGCTTGACCTAACGTTCTCGAAAAATGAATAATGAAGAATCCGCATATCTCCAGGAGAGAATCATGGATCTGGCGGCGCTGGCGATTTTCCGGGCCGTCGTGCGCGAGAACGGCGTGACGCGCGCGGCGGCGAAGCTCAATCGCGTGCAGTCGAACGTGACGACGCGCATCAAGCAGCTCGAGGAGGAACTCGGTGCGGCGCTGTTCGTTCGCGACGGGCGACGGCTCGTGCTGACGCCGGCCGGCCACACGCTGCTGCCGTATGCGGAGCGGCTGCTCGCGCTCGCCGACGAGGCGCGCGACGCGGTGCGCGAGGACTCGCCGCGCGGCCGGTTGCGGCTCGGCACGATGGAGAGCACGGCCGCGAGCCGGCTGCCGGCCGTGCTCGCGCGCTATCACCATGCGTGGCCGGACGTATCGCTGGAGCTCGTGACCGGCACGACCGGCTGGCTGATCGACCGCGTGCGCGACTTCGAGATCGATGCGGCGCTGTTCGCGCGGCCGCCCGCGCCGGATACGCTGCCCGACACGTTCGAAACGGTGCCGGTCTACCGCGAGGAACTGGTGCTGCTGACGCCGCGCGGCCATCCGCCGGTGCGCACGCCGCGCGACGTGATGCTGCCGACGCTGATCGCGTTCGAGCGCGGCTGCGCGTACCGGAAATACGTCGAGCAATGGTATGCGGCGTACGGGATGAAGCCGGCGCGCGCGCTCGAACTCGGCTCGTATCACGCGATCGTCGCGTGCGTCGCGGCCGGGGCGGGTATCGCGGTCGCGCCGCGTTCGGTGCTCGACCTGCAGCCGCAAACCGGCAACGTCGCGATCCACGCGATCGCGGAGCTCGGCACGATCGACACGCTGCTCGCGTGGCGGCGCGGTTACGCGTCCGCGGCACTTGCCGCGCTGCGCGATGCGCTCACCGAAGCGGCGCCGGAGACGAGCGCAGCGGCAAAGGAAAACGCGGCGGTGTCGGTCTGAGTTGGTGAAACCCGCCTGAGTCGGCAGCCCGCGCGGCCGCCGATGCGCGATTCACCGTTCACGCCCGCCAGAAACGAAACGACCCGACCGGCACACGTACCGATCGGGTCGTTTTTTGATGCGCAGCGATGTGGCGAGACGCGGTCAGCCCGACCGCACCGCATCATCAGCGACGCAGATCAAAGACGTTCTTCGATCCAGCCCTTCACGCCCGCGAGCGCGCCCGGCAGATTCGCCGGATCCGTGCCGCCTGCCTGCGCCATGTCCGGGCGGCCGCCGCCCTTGCCGCCGACCTGCTGCGCGACGAAGTTCACGAGCTCGCCGGCCTTGACCTTCTTGCTCGCGTCCGGCGTGACGCCGGCAATCAGGCTGACCTTGCCGCCTTCGACCGCCGCGAGCACGATTGCCGCGTTCTTAAGCTTGTCCTTCAGCTTGTCGACCGTTTCGCGCAGCGTCTTCGCGTCGGCGCCGTCGAGCGTCGCAGCCAGCACGTACACGCCGCCGACTTCGACGGCCTGCTGCGCGAGCTCGTCGCCCTGGCTCGATGCGAGCTTCGACTTCAGCGCGCCGAGCTCCTTCTCGAGCGCCTTCACCTGGTCCTGCACCTGCGCGATGCGCTGAGTGAGTTCCGACGGCTGCGCCTTCAGCGCGGCCGCGGCTTCGTTCACGCGCGCGTCGAGCTCCTGCACGTAGCGCACCGCGTTGTCGCCGGTGATCGCCTCGACGCGGCGGATGCCGGCCGCGACACCGCCTTCCATCACGATCTTGAACAGGCCGATGT
The DNA here is from genome assembly GCF_018148075.1 of Burkholderia sp. AU19243. Lineage (NCBI taxonomy): Bacteria > Pseudomonadati > Pseudomonadota > Betaproteobacteria > Burkholderiales > Burkholderiaceae > Burkholderia > Burkholderia sp. AU19243. Next base: position 652,467 of record NZ_JAGSTV010000001.1, on the reverse strand, counting down.
CGCCGGTGCGGTGCACGTGCGTGCCGCCGCACAGTTCGCGCGAGAAGCCGAGGTCGAGCACGCGCACTTCATCGCCGTATTTCTCGCCGAACAGCGCCATCGCACCGCCCTTCACCGCTTCGTCGTACGGCATCACGCGCACGATGCCGGGCGCGTTGGCCAGGATCTCGTCGTTGACGATCTGCTCGACGCGACGGATTTCGTCGTCGGTCATCGGCGCGTTGTGCGCAAAGTCGAAGCGGGTCTTTTCCGCGTCGACGAGCGAGCCCTTCTGCTGCACGTGCGAGCCGAGCACTTCGCGCAGCGCCTTGTGCATCAGGTGCGTTGCCGAGTGGTTGCGCTGCGTGCGCGCACGGCGGTGCGCGTCGATCTCCGCGCGCAGCACGTCGCCGACCTTGAGCGCGCCCTGCTCGAGCGTGCCGTGGTGGCCGATCACGTCGGCCTGCACCTTCAGCGTGTCGGCCACCGCAAAGCGCGTCGCGGCGTTCGCGAGCACACCCTGGTCGCCGACCTGGCCGCCCGATTCCGCGTAGAACGGCGTGTGGTCGAGCACGACGACCGCATCCTGGCCGGCCTTCACTTCGTCGACGGCCGAACCGTCGACGTACAGCGCGACGACCTTCGCGTCGTCGAACGCGATTTCCTCGTAGCCGTGGAACGTGGTCTTGGCGCCCGAGTATTCGAGCCCCTGCGTCGCCTTGAACTTGCCGGCCGCGCGCGCCTGCTCGCGCTGGCGCGCCATCGCGTCGTCGAACGCCGGCTCGTCGACCGTCATCCCGCGCTCGCGGCAAACGTCCGCCGTGAGGTCGAGCGGGAAGCCGTACGTGTCGTGCAGCTTGAACGCGAGTTCGCCGTCGAGCACCTTGCCGCCCTTCGCTTCGACCTCGGCGAGCGCCGCCTCGAGGATCGACATCCCGTGCTCGATCGTTTCGAAGAAGCGTTCCTCTTCCTGACGCAGCACGTCGGTCACGCGCTGTTCGGCTTCCTTCAGCTCCGGGTACGCCGCGCCCATCTCGGCGACGAGGTCGGCCACCAGCTTGTGGAAGAACGCGCCCTTGCGGCCGAGCTTGTAGCCGTGGCGGATCGCGCGGCGCACGATCCGGCGCAGCACGTAGCCGCGGCCTTCGTTGCCCGGAATCACGCCGTCGACGATCAGGAACGAGCACGCGCGGATGTGGTCGGCGATCACCTTCAGCGAGTTGTTCGTGAGGTCGGTGATCTCGGTCACGCGCGCGGCGGCCTTGATCAGGTTCTGGAACAGGTCGATCTCGTAGTTGCTGTGCACGTGCTGCAGCACCGCGGCGAGACGCTCGAGGCCCATGCCGGTGTCGACCGACTGCTTCGGCAGGCGCGTCATGTTGCCCTGCGCGTCGCGATTGAACTGCATGAACACGAGGTTCCAGATTTCGATGTAGCGATCGCCGTCCTCTTCAGGCGACCCCGGCGGCCCGCCCCACACCTCCGGGCCGTGGTCGTAGAAGATTTCGGTACACGGGCCGCACGGGCCGGTGTCGCCCATCGTCCAGAAGTTGTCCGACGCGTAGCGCGCGCCCTTGTTGTCGCCGATCCGGATGATCCGCTCGGTCGGCACGCCGACTTCCTTCGCCCAGATGTCGTACGCCTCGTCGTCTTCCTGATAGACGGTGACCCACAGCTTTTCCTTCGGCAGCTTGTAGACCTCGGTCAGCAGCTCCCATGCGAAGCGGATCGCGTCGTGCTTGAAGTAGTCGCCGAACGAGAAGTTGCCGAGCATCTCGAAGAACGTGTGGTGGCGCGCCGTATAGCCGACGTTTTCGAGGTCGTTGTGCTTGCCGCCGGCGCGCACGCTGCGCTGCGCGGTCGTCGCGCGCGAGTACGGGCGCTGGTCCGTGCCGAGGAAGACATCCTTGAACTGGACCATGCCCGAGTTCGTGAACATCAGCGTGGGGTCGTTACCGGGCACGAGGCTCGACGAGCGGACGATCGTGTGGCCCTTCGATTCGAAGAATTTGAGGAATTTCTCGCGGATTTCGGCAGCTTTCATGGCGTGCGGGGAATGTCTGGCTGAGACGGCTTCAAACGCCGGCCGTCCTCGCGGACGCACGGCGGGCAAATATCGTAAACGGTCGATTATACGATACAGATCGGCGCCTCCGACGGCAGCGGCCCGCCGCGCCGGACGACCCGTATGGGCCACCGGTGCGGCCGATTCGCCTTAAGATGCTCGGCATGCCAATCCGCCTTGCTCCGGCCGGGCGAGCCACGAAAGGAGACGATTCGACGATGGGTGCCCTGAGCCATATCCGCGTGCTGGACCTCACCCGCGTGCTCGCGGGTCCGTGGTGCGCGCAGACGCTTGCCGATTTCGGCGCGGACGTGATCAAGATCGAGCGCCCCGGCGCCGGCGACGACACGCGCCACTGGGGGCCGCCGTACCTGAAGGACGCGGCCGGCGCCGATACGGCCGAGGCCGCGTACTACCTCGCGGCGAACCGCAACAAGCGGTCGGTGACCGTCGACATCGCGACGCCCGAAGGCCAGCAGATCGTGCGTGAGCTCGCCGCGCAATGCGACGTCGTGCTGGAGAACTACAAGGTCGGCCAGTTGAAGAAATACGGGCTCGATTACGAGTCGCTGCGCGCGGTTAAGCCGGACCTGGTCTATTGCTCGGTCACGGGTTTCGGCCAGACCGGCCCGTATGCGCACCGCGCGGGCTACGACTTTATCGTGCAGGGAATCGGCGGCTTCATGAGCATCACCGGCGAACGCGACAGCGAGCCGGGCGGCGGACCGCAGAAAGCCGGCGTCGCGATCGCCGATCTGGCGACGGGCCTCTATTCGACGATCGCGGTGCTCGCCGCGCTCGCGCACCGCGATCGCACGGGCGAAGGCCAGTACATCGACATGGCGCTGCTCGACGTGCAGGTTGCGCTGCTCGCGAACATGAACACCAACTTCCTCGCGAGCGGCAAACCGCCGGTGCGCTGGGGCAACGCGCATCCGAACATCGTGCCGTATCAGACGTTCCAGACGAGCGACGGCTGGATCATCGTCGCGGTCGGCAACGACGGGCAGTTCCGCAAGTTCGTCGAGGCCGGCGGGCAGCCCGGGCTCGCCGACGACGAACGGTTCGCGACCAATCCGGCGCGCGTGCGCCATCGCGACACGCTGGTGCCGATCCTCGCGGAGATGGTGAAGGCGCGCGGCAAGGCCGACTGGATCGGTGCGCTCGAAGCGGCCGGCGTGCCGTGCGGGCCGATCAACGAACTCGACGAGGTGTTCGGCAACGAACAGGTGATCGCGCGCGGGATGCAGGTGTCGCTGCCGCATCCGTGCGGCGCGGACGTGAAGCTCGTGCGCAATCCGATCCGGATGAGCGCAACGCCGCCCGATGCGCGCACGGCCCCGCCGCTGCTCGGCGCGCAGACCGACGACGTGCTGCGCGACATGCTCGGCTACGACGCCGAGCGCATCGCGGCGCTGAAAGCGAAACAGGCGATCTGACGCTCCCGCGGCTGCCCGTGCGACTCGTCAGGCTGCGACCGCCAGCGCGTCGAGCCAGCCGCGCGCTTGCGGCCAGTCGCCGAGCCCGCTGTCCGCGTTGATGTGCCCGCGCGGGCCGAGATCATGGAATGTGCTGCCCCATGCGTTCGCGCAACCGCGCGCGAACGCGAGCGAGCCGTACGGATCGTCGCTGCTCGCGACCACGCAGGTCGGAAACGGGAGCCGCTCGTGCGGCACCGGCCCGAAGCCGTGTGCGTCCGCAGGAAACGCGGGCCCGGCCGGGTCCGGCAATGCGACGAGCAGCGCGCCGCGCACTTTTTCGAGCGCGGCCGGCCGCGCATAGCGGGTCGCCCACCATGCGGCAGTCAGCGTGCCGAGGCTATGCGCGGCGATCGTCACTGGGCCGGGTGCGGCCTCGACCGCCCGGTCGAGCGCGAGACACCAGCCGTTGCGGAACGCACGGTCCCAGTCGGGCATCGCGATCCGCACGAAACGCGGATCGGCCCGCTCCCAGCGGCTTTGCCAGTGGAGCGGGCCGGAGTTGCCGTAGCCCGGCAGCACGAAAACGAGAGAATCGTTCATGAAGGATTCGTCGACGGAGAATGTGGTTATATGACGTCGACGAAGTGTCGCACACCCGCTCCTCCCTGATGGTGCCTGTCGAATCGCGGAATGGATGTGCGGCGAATCAATGGGTCGCGGCGCGTGCCGAACGCCCCCGCGACGCGCCGGCGCTCATGCGCGCCGGCTGCGATCAGCGCACGCCGGCGCCGACCAGGCCGCCGGCCGCCGCGCCGGCAACCGTGCCGATCGGGCCGCCGGTGATCAGATAGCCGAGCGCGCCGCCCGCGGCCGCGCCGATACCGGCATTACGCTGCGTATGGGTCATCGCGCATGCGCCGAGCTGCGACAAGGCGGCGACGATCACCGCGGTACGAACGAGAAAAGTGGTCTTCTTCATCATGATTGTTGGCGTCCTCCCGCCACGCAACAATTGCGTATGGCGGCATTGAATCGGTAAAGCCATCATAGAAAAACACGAACGCAACCGGCAATCCGATTTACGTCGTGTTACAGCCGACACACTATCGAGATATTGCGACGGACATTGCGGTGCGGCGGCCCGCCGTGCCGCGACCCGCGCGGTCCCGACCCCGGTCAGGTAGAATTACGGGATTAAACCGGCGCGACGCGCCGACACAACCTGACGCCAACCGCATGAGCACCGAACGCAACGACGCCCCCGCGGCTTCCAATTTCATTCGCAACATCATCGACGACGACAACCGCACCGGCAAATGGGGCGGCCGCGTCGAAACGCGCTTCCCCCCCGAGCCGAACGGCTATCTGCACATCGGTCACGCGAAGAGCATCTGCCTGAACTTCAGCGTCGCGCGCGACTATGGCGGCGTGTGCCACCTGCGCTTCGACGACACGAACCCGGAAAAGGAAAGCATCGAGTACGTCGATTCGATCGTCGACGCGGTGCGCTGGCTCGGCTTCGACTGGCGCAAGGAAGCGGTCGATCACCAGTACTTCGCGAGCGACTACTACGACAAGCTCTATGAATTCGCGGAGCTGCTGATCAAGCGCGGCAAGGCGTACGTCGACAGCCAGAGTGCGGAAGAAATGCGCGCAAATCGCGGCTCGCTGACCGAAGGCGGCAAGCCGTCGCCGTTCCGCGACCGCTCGCCCGAGGAAAACCTCGACCTGTTCCGCCGGATGAAGGCCGGCGAGTTCAAGGAAGGCGAGCACGTGCTGCGCGCGAAGATCGACATGGCGTCGCCGAACATGAACATGCGCGACCCGGTGATCTACCGGATCCGCTACGCGCATCACTACCGCACCGGCGACGCGTGGTGCGTGTATCCGATGTACGACTACACGCACTGCATTTCGGATGCGCTCGAAGGCATCACGCACTCGCTGTGCACGCTCGAGTTCGAGGACCATCGCCCGCTGTACGACTGGGTGCTGAACGAGCTCGCGGATGCCGGCGTGTTCACGCGTCCGCTGCCGCAACAGATCGAATTTTCGCGCCTGAACCTCACCTATGCGATCACCAGCAAGCGCAAGCTGCTGCAGCTCGTCACCGAAGGGCACGTCGACGGCTGGGACGACCCGCGCATGCCGACGATCGTCGGGATCCGCCGCCGCGGTTTCACGCCCGAGAGCATCCATCTGTTCTGCGAGCGGATCGGCGTGACGAAGGTCGATTCGTGGATCGACATGAGCGTGTTCGAAGGCGCGCTGCGCGACGACCTCGACGACAAGGCGCCGCGTTCGGTCGCCGTGCTGGACCCGCTGAAGCTCGTGATCGACAACTATCCGGAAGACCTCGAGGAAGCGTGCACGGCGCCCGTGCATCCGCACCACCCGGAGCGCGGCGTGCGCACGTTCCCGATCTCGCGCGAGCTGTGGATCGAGCGCGACGACTTCGTCGAGAACCCGCCGAAGGGCTATTTCCGCCTGTTCCCGGGCAACAAGGTGCGCCTGCGCTACGGCTACGTGATCGAGTGCACCGGCTTCGACAAGGACGCCGACGGCAACGTGACGGCCGTCCACTGCAACTACTTCCCGGACAGCAAATCGGGCACCGAAGGCGCGAACAACTACAAGGTCAAGGGCAACATCCACTGGGTCAGCGCGAAGCATGCGCAGCCGGCGGAAGTGCGAATCTACGACCGGCTGTTCAAGGAGCCGCACCCGGACGCTGGCGGCGCGAATTTCCTCGACGCGCTGAATCCGGATTCGAAGAAGATCACGCAGGCGTTCGTCGAACCGGGGGCCGGCGACGTCGCGCCGGAAACGCGCCTGCAGTTCGAGCGTCACGGCTATTTCGTTGCCGACCGGGTCGATTCGAAACCGGGCAAGCCCGTGTTCAACCGCATCGTCGGGCTGCGCGACAGCTGGGGCAAGCCGGCCTGACGGCCTGAGAACCGGGGCGCGCGTCGTCGACCATCGCGTTCCCGCATGCAAACCGGCGCGAGCCGTGAAGCCGTTCAGTCATGCGCTGAACGGCTTTGTCTTATATGAATTCAATATCTTTAGTACTTTGCGTAGCACGCTTTAGTACTTGACCGTTGCTCTGACGCCCTCGCGAAAATATCGGCTGCCATTAACTAATGCAATCGCAACATGCGTGCAGCCAATATTCTGTGCCTCACCCTGATTCTCTTCGTGCCGCTAAAGGGCTGGGCCCTGGAGTGCTTCGAAGACGGAAGCAACGCCGTCACGACGACGACCACACTGCCCGCCGATCTGTACATTCTGGCATCGACGCCCGACAACACGCTCATTTGGCAATCCCCAACTTTTACGCGGACCTTCGGATGCTTTTCCGGCATGAAAGAGGAAGTCATGATCTGGGTCAATCCGTCGAAGGCAAAGCCCGCCACCGGAGCGGAAGTGGGCCTCGTCATCAACGGAAAAACCTACACGCAATCGAGTGGAGCGATTCCGACCGGCTATACGGTACCGGCCAACGGGAAAAGAGTTGTCAAGCTCACTTACTCCCTCGTTCTGCTCCGAAAAGGTACTGGCAGCACGTCAGGCTCGACGACGCTGAACAATTATGGCGTCTTTCAGCTTGATGGCATCGGCGGCGTGAACCCGACGCCCGGCAGAAATTTCCGGCATTTGATCAGCGGCACCGTGAAGTTCACGCGAGGCACGTGCTCGCTGCGCGCCGGCGACGACAACAGAACGGTGCCCCTGCCAAGGGTCGTGACGCAAAAACTCCCGGCCGTCGCGGGCACCGCCGGACGCGTTCCGTTCTCGCTCCAGGTACAGAACTGCGACATCGGCGTGAAGGGTGCGTCCTTCACGTTCTCGGGCACGCCCGATTCGAACGACACGAACGCATTCGCCAACACCGGGACTGCCCGGGGCATCGCCGTCTATCTGCGCAACGCCGACGGCAACAAGCTCATTCGGCCGACAGGACAGGAAGGCAACGTCGCGCCGGTTTCGGCCAACGTCGGCAAACTCGCGCTCAATGCGGAATACGTGGTGACACGTCCTGCCGTAAATCCCGGCACGGTCAGGGCACTGGCAACGTTCGGGATCACGTACCAGTAGCGCACTGCGCAAACCGCCGGCGTCACACGTGCATCAAGCGCCGGTGCAGGTCCGCGAGCGGCAGCGTCGTGCGAAACAGCCGCGCGAGGCTGCGGCTCGCATATGCGTCGACATCGGCAGGCGCCGTCCATCGATACGCGTCCATCTCGGGAATGAGCGAACCGTCGCGGCGGCTCGGGAACAGTGACGTGCACGTGCAGCGGGCGGGATCGATCTCATCGTCCGCAACCTGCACCGCGAACAGGTGCAGATCCTTGTCGTGACGGTACGCGAAGCGGCCGAGATCGATCAGCCGCGCAGCATCCAGCTCGATGCCGGTTTCCTCGCGCAACTCGCGCAACGCCGCTTCGGCCGGCGTCTCGCCTGGCTCGCCCTGCCCCTTCGGGATGTCCCAGTGCGTGGTGTCGGTCGCATGCGCGAGGAACACGCGACCGGCGCCGTCGAGCATCACGACGCCGCACGACACCGTGCGCGGCGCACCGCTGCGCTTCATCGCACGCGTGCTCAGCGCTTCTGCAGCTGCCACTTGCCCGCGGCGGTCTTGCAATACACCGGCTTGAGCGTCATCGTCTGGCCCTTCGCAGCAATCTCGGTCGCGATCTCGCGGCAGGTTTTGCCGTCGCTGTCGGTCGTCGACGGGGTGAGCTTCGCGTCGATCTGCGTGCCGCTGCGGCTGCTCTGCCACGTCGTGGTCTCGCCGTCCTTGCCTTCGTCGCGCGCCTGCGCGACGGCCTTGGTCAGCGACGCACGATCGGCCTTGCTGAAATAGGTGAGCGGCGTGTCGTTCAGAAAGCCCAAATTGCTTTGCGCGTGAACGGGCAGCAGCGCGACTGCGCACGCGGCGCCGGCCAGCACGCGCGTGACGACGGAAAGGGATGCACGCATCGACATGTGTTGTTCTCCTTGGATATTCGATCGAACGGCGCGGCGCGCGGCCGGGGAGCCGGCGGCCGGCAATCCGGCGGCCGGCGCTCCGGCACGCGCCACGCCCGTCAGCGAGCGAGCATAGCATGCGTGCCGCAAGGACCGCGCGCTAGTGCGCCGCCGGCGCAGCCGCCGCTTGATATCCGTCGGTCAACGTGTTCAGGAACGCGATCACGTCCTTGATCTCGGCCGCGTTCAGCGCCGGCGCATCGCCGGGCTTGCGGTCGAACGGCGGCTCGCGGTTGATGTTCGGCCAGTAGCGCTTGGGCAAGTCGTCGTAGATCTGCACCTTGCCGTGCACGACCGGGTAGAACTTCTCCGGATGGATGTCGCGCTCGGCGTAGAAGCGCATCACGTCCTCGAGCGAGTGATACACGCCATTGTGGAAGAACGTCTTGCGCAGCGCGACGTTGCGCAGCGACGGCGTGCGGAACAGCCCGCAGAATTCGTCGCGGCCCTTCAGGTCGGTCCGCTCGGGGCCGCACGCGCCGAGATCGTGGAAGCGCGGATCGCGATTGACCGGCAGCGCGCGGTTGCGCGGCACCGCGATCGCGATCAGCCCGAAATCGCTGAACTGCGGCGGGCCGCCCTCGAGCGTGCGCTGGCTCACGTGGCAGCTCGCGCAGTTGCCCTTCTTCTCGTCGTTGAACAGCTGCAGTCCGTGCAGCTCTGCCGGTGTGAGCTGCGCGCGGCCTGCCAGATAGGCGTCGTACTTGCTCGTGTACGGATCGAACAATGCAGGCTGTTGCTGGAATGCGTCGAGCGCGCGCAGCACCGCGCCGAACGTCGCCTGGTCGTCGGCCAGCACCTGATCGCCGAACGCCTTGCGGAATGCGTCGGCATACGGCGCCGCGCGAACCGCCTTCGCCACGCGTGCCGGCGAGCTGCTCATCTCGAACGGCGAAGTCAGCGGAATGCGCGCCTGCGCATCGCGCGTGTCGACGCGGCCATCCCAGGTCAGGCCGCCGGTCGGCCCCGCGTCGATGCTTTCGTCGCCTTCGTCAGGCGAATCGTGGAAGTGCTCGCTGAATGGCGGAATGCCGCGCAGATACTTCAACGACGGCACCGCGCGAAAGCCGGTACGGTGCATGTCGTCGCCGCCGAGCTGCACCGATAGCGCGTTCGGCGGCCCGAATGCATGCTCTGCGCTATGGCAAGACGCGCACGCGAGCTTGCCGGAGCCGGACAGCGACGGATCGAAAAACAGCTGCTTGCCGAGTGCCGTCATTTGCTTCACGCCCTCGAACACCTGCGCGCGCGTTTGCGGCTGGCCGGCAGGCGCGACCGCCGGGGCTGCGGGCGCGGCCTGAACCGCCGGCACGACGGACGCAATCGACGCACTCGCGGCAGGCCGGGCATCGCAACCGGCAAGCGCCCCGAGTCCGGCAGCGAGTGCCAGCGTGGCCATGGCCGGGATCAGCGTTCGCGCGGACGCGAAGGGTTTCGGAAGGCTGGGCATCGTCGTTCTTCTTGTAGCGGTGGGCAATCGGCCGAAGCTTATGTCAGTTCCATGACCGGTCAATGACGTTCCACCGACAGTCAATTGAAAGCGCCCCTACACCCGGCTGTCAAATCGGTTCCAGATAATGCGCGCAGCCGGGCGGTACCGCGAGGTTCGCGCGCCGGCCCTCCCGCCACCCGGTTCCCACGCGCGACCAACGACGAATGAGAGAGAACATCGCATGAAGAAGCACGCCTGGATTCGCTACACGCCGGTCGCACTTGCGGCCGCGCTCAGCCTGACCGCCTGCGGCGGCGACGATGTCACGCAGCAGGGCCTGTCGGCCGTCAAGAACGTCGTCGTGATCTACGCGGAAAACCGCAGCTTCGACAACCTGTACGGCAACTTCCCCGGCGCGAACGGCCTGCAGAATGCGACGGCCGCGAACTCTGTGCAGAAGGATCGCGACGGCTCGACGATGGCGACGCTGCCGAAGGTCTGGGGCGGGCTGACCGCGACCGGCATCACGCCGGCGGTGACCGAGGCGATGACGGCGAACCTGCCGAACGCGCCGTTCGCGATCGACGATCCGAACGGCTTCAACCAGTCGATGAGCATCGCGACGCGCGACATCGTGCACCGCTTCTACCAGGACCAGATGCAGATCAACGGCGGCAAGAACGACATGTACGCCGCGTGGACCGATGCGGGCGGACTGACGATGGGCCACTACACGCCGGACCCGTCGAAGCTGCCGCTGTGGAAGATCGCGCAGCAGTACGTGCTCGCCGACAACTTCTTCATGGGCGCGTTCGGCGGTTCGTTCCTGAACCACCAGTACCTGATCTGCGCGTGCGCACCGTACTACCCGAACGCCGACAAGAGCCCGGCGGCCGGCAAGATCGCCGTGCTCAACGCCGACGGCAAGTCGCTGAAGGTCGCGACGAACTCGCCGGCCTCCGCGCTCAGCGGCCCGCCGAAGTTCGTCAACGACGGCGCGCTGACGCCGGACTTCTACGGCGTCAACACGATGCAGCCGGCGTATCAGCCGAGCGGCAACAAGGCGGCTGCAGGCGGCGACCCGCTGCTCGCCGACCCCGCCAACCCGTCGACGATGCCGCCGCAGACGGCGACCAACATCGGCGACCTGATGACCAACGCCGGCGTGTCGTGGGCGTGGTACTCCGGCGCGTGGGGCCAGGCGCTGCAGGCGAGCCAGAACGGCACGTCGAACGTGATCTACGGCGCCGACCTGTCGACGCCGAACTTCCAGCCGCATCATCAGCCGTTCAACTACTTCGCGAACCAGGCGCCGGGCACCGCGAGCCGCGCGCAGCACCTGCTCGACGGCGGCGCGAACGGCGCCGAGTTCATCAAGGCGATCGACGCCGGCACGCTGCCGCAGGTGGCGTTCTACAAGCCGCAGGGCAACCTGAACGAGCACCCGGGCTATACGGACGTGACGTCCGGCGACCAGCACATCGCCGACGTAATCGCACACCTGCAAGCGAGCCCGCAGTGGAAGAACATGGTCGTCATCGTCACGTACGACGAAAACGGCGGCTTCTGGGATCATGCTGCGCCGCCGGCCGCCGATCGCTGGGGTCCGGGCACGCGCATTCCGGCGCTGATCGTGTCGCCGTTCGCGAAGAAGGGTTTCGTCGATCACACGCAGTACGACACGGGCTCGATCCTGCGCTTCATCACGCGCCGCTTCTCGCTGCCGCGCCTGCCCGGCCTGCAGCAACGCGACGACGCGCTGAAGGCGAACGGCGCGCAGCCGATGGGCGACCTGACGAACGCGCTCGCGCTGTCGCCGAACCTGTAATCGCATCATCGCCATCGTCGCGAACGGGCCGGCCACGCCGCCGGCCCGCGCAGACCAGGGCGGCCCCGCAGTTCAGCGGGCCGCCCTTTTTTCATCGCAGTTGCGCGTCGCCGCGCGGCGCAATCACCACCCGTACTTCAGCTCGACGCCGACGTAGTCCGCGTTGTGTCCGCCCGCCTGCCGGATCGCGTCGCCGACCTGGAAATGCACAGCCTCGACCGCGCCGATCAGGTTCGCGGCGATCGTCCAGTCCGCACGCAGCTGCACGTACATGCCCGTCCATAGACCGCCCTTGCCCGCCGTGCCCGGCACCGCGACGTTCGGCTGCTGATAGACGGCATCGCCCGTCGTCTCGCGCCACTGGAAACCGAGCGCAGCGAGCAGCGACAGGTTCGCCGACGGCTTCAGCGTCACCGACGGCTTCACGTGAATCAGGTTCGCGTAGCTCGTGTAGCCCGCGAGCGTGAAGTAGTAGCCGTTCGGGAACAGCGGATTGAAGGTGCCGATGCGGCCGTCGTGCGGATGCCGATCGCCCGACGCCGCATCGACCTGCAGCGCGAGGCGCGGCGACCACGGTGCGTCGAGCCTGTAGCCGGCGATCGAGCCGACCGCCCACGCGGTGATGGTCGCGTTGCCGACGGTGCCGGTTTGCAGCATCGTTTCGAGATCCCAGTCGAAACGGCCGTGCGTGCCCGTGTAGCGAACGTCCCATACGTCGCGATGCTCGGTGCCGCTCGCATCGAGAAACCGCGCTCGGCTGCGGTTGTAGCGCGACCAGTAGCCGGACAGGTCGCCGGGCCCGACCGACTGCCGCTCGAAGCGCAAGCCGCTGAACGTGAGATCGCGGTTCGACACGTCGTCGAAATCGGACGCATTGCGGTTTTGCACCGGTTGCGTCGCGTAGCCGATGAAGCGCCACTTGCCATATTCGTAGTCGGCCCACACCGCATCGAACGCCTGGCGCACGTTCGGGCCGTCACGCGCGGCGATGAAGCGCTGCAGGTCGAATGCCATCTCCTGCCGGCCGACGCGGAACTTGAACGTGCCGCCGCCGAGCGCGCCCGTGTAGGTCGCGAACGCCTGTTCGAGATCGAGCGGGTTCTTGTCGACCGCCGTGATCGTGTTCTTTCCGAACGCGCGGTCGTCCTGCAACTGTACGAAGAACTGCCAGTGCTGGCCGAGATGCGCATCGGCATGGACCTCGACGCGCTGAATCAGGTACGTATCCGATTGCGCCGAGCCGATGCCGAACAGCGGCGCGTCGTTGGTTTCCAGCCGCTCTCGAAGGTTGACGCCGAGCGATAGGTAGGATGACGGATCGTTGCCGAGCCGGATGTATTTCAACCCGTCGAGCGGCGCGCGCGGCACGCATGGATTTGCAAGCACCGACCAGTCTTCCTGCCAGCGGTTGAACAGCACCGTCGGCCGTTTGGCGGTGCAGGCGGTGGCGGGTGCGGGTGTGGTGGCGGGTGCGGGTGTGGTGGCGGTTGTGGTGTCGGGTGTCGTTGGCGGCGGCGATGCGGCCGCCGCTTGCGCGAACGCGGCATCACCGGTGAACAGCAGCGCCATGGCGATCGATACGCGTGCGGCCCGCTCGAAGCCGCCAGCGCCGTAGTGCCCGGGCCAGACCACGGTCATGCGCGCTCCTGCGCGGCGGCGCCCGCCGCCTGCGCCGCACCGAGCGCGAGCACCACGAGTGCGCCGACCGGCACGAGCAGCGCCAGAAACCCGGCGTACCGGAACCCGAGCGCGCCGCATGCGGCGCCGAGCGCGAACGCGACGATAGCCGGCAGCATCTTGCCGAAACGGGCCCGCGCGGCCGCTCGGGCGTTTTCCGCGGTACCGGGCGACAGCATGTCGACGACGTCGAGAATCGCCTGCGTCACGTTGCCGGTCATCACCGTGTTCGGCACGCCGCCCGCCCGCGCGATCACGCGCGGATGCGCGTTTTGCACGCCCATCGCGAACGTGCCGACAATGCCGGCCACGAGCGCCGGCAGGCTGTCGGGATGCGTGACGGGCGTCGCCCACACGCCGGCCGCGCAGAATCCGAGCAGCAGCACCGCCTGCACCGTGTGCAGCACGCGCGTGCCCTGCCATGCGGGCCGGCCCGACAGCGATCGCGCGATTACGCTCGCGGCGATCACGCCGCACACGAACGCCGGAAACACGCTCAGTTTCAGCACGACGCCCTGACCGAAGCCCGCGATGCCCGCGCCGATCAGCACGAAGTTGCCCGTCACGTGCGCGGTGAACAGCCCGAACAACGCGACGAAGCTCAACGTGTCGACGAAGCCGGCGACTGCGGCAAGAATCGTGTCCTCGTGCTTCATCGCGCCGCGCCCGCGTGGATCTCGGCGACGTAGCCGCCGGGGAACTGCACGAGCGCCGCATCGCGGCCGTCCGATGCGAACGGCGGCACGAGCACGGTTACGCCGGCCGCTTCGGCCTGCTTCAGCGTCGCCGCGAGATCGGGCACCTCGTAGCCGGTCATCTCGCGGCCGAACGGATACGGCAGGTGACCGTCGGTGACGAGCACGGTCATCTTGCCGAAGCCCGATTCGATCCGGATCCGGCGGTACGAATCGTTCGGCCGGCCGATTTCGATGCCGGGCGCCTTCGGGTTGTCGGACACCACTTTGCCCTTCGAGAACTTGACGAAGTCGTGCACGAACTTGCGTACGCTTTGCGGCGACACATAGACGCGATTCTCGGGAATGGTCTGCAGCGCGTCGTAATTCGGCGCCTGCGTGTGCCAGTACAGCTGCATGTTCACGCCGCCCGCCCACATGATGATCGCGTCGCGCCCGATCGGATCGGGGAACGTGTCGACGATCACATCGGCACCGTGCTCACGCGCCGACTTCACCGCGACGTCCATGTCGGTGACGAGATAGCCGGTGCGCTCGGAGCAGAACGGGTACGGGATCGGCGTCTTGAAGCCGAACACCGAAATCGTGCCGGCTGGCGTCAGCACGAGCTGCGACATCGTCTGGCTCGGCGTCGGCGTGACCTGGAACACGCCCTGCTTCGATTTCTTGCCGCCGAACGTCGCGACGAAGCTGTCGGTGAAGCGGTCGAAGTCCTCCGGCGCGACGCACACGTGCGTCGTGTCGTACTGCGGACCGACGGCCACCGTCGGCGCGACCGCCGGCGGCACCGGCGGTTTCGCGAACGCCACCGGCACGGCCAGGCCGCCCGCGAGCATCGCGGCGATCAGTATTGAGCGAATGGATTTCATCAACGAATTTCCTGTGGGTTGCATCGTCATCGAATGGAGCGGCCATCATCGGCCGATTGCCGCGCATCGTCGAGTACGGTCGCGAGCACGAGTGCCGCGATCAGCCCGAGATGCTCGAAAAAGCTGTTCAGCGCGATGAAATGATCGACGCCCGAGCGGTTCCAGAAATCGTTCGCCACGATCATCGCGACGAGCGTCAGCATGCCGAGACTGCCGGCGCCGAGCCATGTGAAGCGGCGAAACACCACGCACAGCGAACCGGCGATCTCGACCGCGATCGCCAGCGCCGCCCAAAGCGCGGCTGGGTGCAGGCCGAAGTGCGCCTGCTCCGCCACTGCGCCGTTGAAATCGAGCGCCTTCGCGACGCCGCCGAGCAGATAGGCGGACACCAGCGCGAGACGCACGAGCGGCAGCACCCACGGCTGCGACAGCAGTGCGCGAACCCACGCCGGAGTGCCGTAAACGGTACGCGCCGTCATGTCAGACGGCCCAGCACGAACAGCCGAACGCGCCCCAGAAGCCCTTCGCGTCCGATGTCGGCAGCGCGCTTGCCCAAGCGCTCGCGTGCGCATGCTGGTGAACGTTGCATGCATTGGCGCAGCCGCACATCGCGGCGGCCGCCGCGCGTTGCAGCGGCGCACCGTTACGCTGCGTCGCGCCCCAGCCGCCATAGCCGCCGTATGCGCGCACCGGCGACCAGTCCGGCATCGCGGGCGGAATCGGCGCGTCGTGCGGTTCGAACGGCCCCGCACCCCACACGATCTTCCCGCCGACCACCGTCAGCAACGCCGTCGTGCCGGCGATATCGTCCTCCGGACATGTGAGGAAGTCGCGATCCGGGACCATCAGGTCGGCAAGCTGCCCGACCGCGATCCGTCCTTTCTTGCCTTCCTCGTTCGAAAACCACGTGACGTACTCGGTCCACATCCGCAGCGCGGTTTCGCGATCCAGCAGGTTGCGCTGCGGATACATGCGCATCCCGCCGACCGTCTTGCCCGTCACCAGCCATGCAAGCGACACCCACGGGTTGTACGACGCGACGCGCGTCGCGTCGGTGCCGGCCGATACCTTCAGCCCCTTGCCGAGCATCTTCGCGACCGGCGGCGTCGCCTCCGCGGCCTGCGCGCCGTAGCGCTCGACGAAGTACTCGCCCTGGTAGGCCATCCGGTGCTGCACCGCGACGCCGCCGCCGAGCGCGGCGATCCGGTCCATCGACTTCTCGGTGATCGTTTCCGCGTGATCGAAGAACCAGTTCAGCCCTTCAAGCGGGATGTCCTTGTTGACCTTCTCGAACACGTCGAGCGCGCGGCTGATGGTTTCGTCATACGTCGCGTGCATGCGCCACGGCCAGCGGTTTTCCGCGAGCACGCGCACGACGCCTTCCAGATCGTCCTCCATCTGCTCGGGCAGATCCGGACGCGCGACGCGGAAGTCTTCGAAGTCGGCCGCCGAAAACGCCAGCATCTCGCCCGCGCCGTTGTTGCGGAAGTAATCGGTGCCGTCGTGATACTTGACGCTCTTCGTCCAGTTCACGAAGTCTTCCTTCTCCGCGTTCGGCTTCTGCGTGAACAGGTTGTATGCGATCCGGATCGTCATCTCGCCCGCATCGTGCAGCTTGCGGATCACTTCGTAATCGTCGGGGTAATTCTGCGAGCCGCCGCCCGCGTCGATCACGCCGGTCACGCCGAGCCGGTTCAGCTCGCGCATGAAGTGGCGCGTCGAGTTGTACTGATACTCGAACGGCAGCTTCGGACCCTTCGCGAGCGTCGCGTAAAGGATCGTCGCATTCGGATTCGCGAGCAGCAGGCCGGTCGGGTTGCCTGCGGCATCGCGAAGGATTGTCCCGCCCGGCGGCTCGGGCGTGTCCTTCGTATAGCCGACCACGCGCAGCGCGGCCGCGTTCAGCAGCGCGCGATCGTACAGGTGCAGGATGAACACCGGCGTGTCGGGTGCAACCGCATTGAGCTCGTCGATCGTCGGCAGCCGTTTCTCCACGAACTGATGCTCGGTGAAGCCGCCGACCACGCGCACCCACTGCGGCGCCGGCGTGATCGCGACCTGCTGCTTCAGCATCTCCATCGCGACGGCGAGCGAGGGCACGCCATCCCAGCGCAGCTCCATGTTGTAGTTCAGGCCGCCGCGAATCACGTGGCAGTGGTTGTCGATCAGACCGGGCAGCACGCCGCGGCCGCCGAGATCGACGACCTTCGTCGTGCGGCCCGCGAGCGGCATCACCTCCGCTTCGCTGCCGACGGCGACGAAGCGCCCGGCGGCAATCGCGACCGCGGTTGCGACGGGGTTCGCGCGGTCGAGCGTGGTGACGCGCCCGTTGTGCAGGATCAGATCCGGTTGAATATCGGTTGCGCTCATTCGCGTGTCCTCGATGCGGTCAGAAGCCGAGCCAGTGACGCACGGGCCCGACGGCCTGCGCGCCGATCAGCATCCCGGCGAGGCCGATCAGCGCGACCAGCGGCGGCGCTGGCGAGCGCACCTTGATCACGCTGTACACGACACCGATCAGCACGCCGGCAGCCAACGACGATAGATAAGATTCCATAACGATATTTCTCCCGGCCGGATTAGAATGACCCGCATCGCATCGGCCGCATGCTGCGCTTCGCTGCCTTCGCCTTCACTCCGCTTCCCCGTCATTTCGTCCGACCATGCAACACCTTCCTGATCTCGAAGCCTGGGCCATCTTTGCGCGCGTCGCGGAGACCGGATCGTTCGCGAAAGCCGCCGACTCGCTCGGCGTGTCGCAACCGACCGTGTCGAAGGCGATCGGGCGCCTCGAAAAGCGCCTCGGCGCGATGCTGCTGTACCGCACGTCGCGCAAGCTGTCGCTCACGCCGACCGGCGAGTTGCTGCGCGACCGCGCGATCCGCCTGCTCGCCGATGCCGAACTGATCGAGAACGAGGCGTCCGCGCAAGCACTCGAACCGCACGGCCTCGTGCGGGTAAACGCGCCGATGTCGTTCGGGCTGCGCCACCTGTCGCCGGTGCTGCCCGCGTTTCTCGAACGCTATCCGCGCGTCGACATCGATCTCGTGCTGACCGACCACATCGTCGACATCGTATCCGGCGGCTTCGACGTCGCGATCCGCATCGCCGAACTGACCGATTCGTCGCTGCGTTCGCGCCGCCTGTGCGCGGTGCGCCGGCCGCTCGTCGCGTCGCCCGCATATCTCGAGCGGCGCGGCCGCCCCGCGCATCCGCGTGAGCTCGAGCAGCACGTATGCCTCACATACACGAACCTGCCAACGCCCGAACACTGGAGGTTCCGCCATCCGGCATCCGGCGAGGATTTCGGCGCGAACGTGCACGGCCGGGTCCGCACCAATAACGCCGACGTGATCCTCCCCGCGCTCGTCGCCGGTCACGGCCTCGCGCTCCAGCCCGAATTCCTCGTATGGGACGCGCTGCAGCGCGGCGAGCTCGAGGAAGTGATGTGCGACTGGAAGATCGCCGACATCAACGTGAACCTCGTCACGCCGCCCGGCATGCTGCGCGCCGCGCGCGTGACGGTGCTGCTCGATTTCCTCGCCGGACACTTCGCGCGCGCGCCATGGGCGCTGCCGGCCGCCTGAGCGCGTCGCGGGCGGCGCGCAAGCGGCCCGCCCGCGCAATCGCGCACTACGCGGCGCGCCCGTTACTTGGCCGGCACCGGCGCGATCGACTCGTGCGGCGTCGCGGTGCGCGGCGCCGCCTTGTGGACCATCGTGTACGCGTAGTCGACGCCCATCCCGTACGCGCCCGAGTGCTCCTTCACGAGCGTCATCACCGCGTCGTACGTATCGCGGCGCGCCCAGTCGCGCTGCCACTCGAGCGCGACCTGCTGCCACGTCACCGGCACGACCCCCGCCTGCACCATCCGCTGCATCGCGAAATCGTGCGCGGCCTGCGACGTACCGCCCGACGCGTCGGCCACCATGTAGATCTCGTAGCCGCCCTCGAGCATCGCGCACAGCGCGAACGTCGTATTGCAGACTTCGGTCCACAGGCCCGACACGACGACCTTCTTGCGGCCGTTCGCGGCCAGCGCGTCGCGCACCTTCTGGTCGTCCCACGAGTTCATCGACGTGCGTTCGAGCGTCTTCTGGTTCGGGAACACGTCGAGCAGTTCGGGGAACGTGTGGCCGGAGAAGCTCTCGCTCTCGACTGTCGTAATCGTCGTCGGGATGTTGAATGCCCTCGCCGCCTTGGCGAGCCCGACGACGTTGTTCTTCAGCGTCTGACGATCGATCGACTGCACGCCGAACGCCATCTGCGGCTGCTGGTCGATGAAGATCAGCTGGCTGTTCTGCGGAGTCAGTACTTCAAGTTTCGGGTTGCTCATCGCGCATCCAGTCCTGTGAACGGAAAAAGGGAGGCCTGCCTCGACCGGCAAAACGGGAGGCGCCTGAGGTACGTCGCGCCGGATCGCACTCCGGCTTGAAGTATTTAAGCCGCAAACGCGCGGCGCGAACACCCAAGAAACGGAATCGATGCGATTCCCGCCACGACGGCAGTTCATGCTCGCCCGCTCTTTTTTTCTTCACGCAAACCCGATACGCTTTCAAAACTTTGACGGTGCCGTTCCGGTGCCGCTCGGCCATCACGAGGCGCACCACCATGAAACCGTATGTCCTCTCGCTGCTCGCCGGCGTGCTCGCCGGCGTCATCTACGGCGCGATCGGCGTGAACTCGCCCGCGCCGCCGATCATCGCGCTCACCGGCCTGCTCGGCATGCTGGCCGGCGAACAGATCCTGCCGGTCGCGCGGCGCATGCTCGCCGGCCACCGGTTGAACGCCGCATGGCGCGACGCGAAGTGCAGCCAGCACATGTTCGGCGCGCTGCCGGGCGGCAGCACGAACGAACGCAAGCCGTCATGATGCGCCAACGACCGCTGCGCCGCGCATGAGCAACGTCGAGCTGTTCCACTATCTGCTGTTGTTGATCTGCGGCGCCGGCGCCCTCACGTGGCTCGCCGAACGCGCATCGATTCCGCCGGCCGTCGTGCTGCTGCTCGGCGGCTGCGTGGTGGCCGTCGCCGGCAAGCGCGTGCCCGACATGGATCCGGCGCTGCTGCTGGCGGCCGTGTTGCCCCCGCTGCTGATGTCGAGCGGCTTCTACACCGCGTGGAAGGAGTTCAGGCACGAGCTCGCATCGATCGCGTCGCTCGCGCTCGGTGCGGTCGCGTTCACGACGGTCGCGGTCGCGCTCGCCGTGCACGCCGTGAATCCGGCATTGCCTTGGGCCGCGTGCTTCACGCTCGGCGCGATCGTGTCGCCGCCCGACGCGGTCGCCGCGAAAGCGATCCTGCAGCGCCATCCGCTGCCGGCGCGGCTCGTCGCGGTGCTTGAAGGTGAAAGCCTCGTCAACGATGCGTCGGGCCTGCTGTTGTACCAGATGGCCGTGTCGGCCGCGCTCGCGGTCACGATCACGCCCGCGAGTGCGACGGGGCTGTTCTTTTCGCTGACGCTGATCGGCATCGCAGTCGGCCTCGCATGCGGCCATGCGATGTGCTGGGTACTGCAGCGCCTGCGCGAGCCGATGCTCGGCATCGTCGTCACGTTCGCGATGGCGTGGGGCAGCTACGGGATCGCGGAAGCCGTGCACGGCTCGGGCGTGCTGTCGGTGGTCACCTGCGGCCTCGTGCTCGGCGTGCGCCAGCATCGCGTGTTCGACGCCGACATGCGGATCAAGGCGAAGGCGACGTGGGAAGCGATCGTGTTCGTGCTCGACGCGCTCGTGTTCATCCTGATCGGCCTCGCGCTGCATGCGATCCTCGCGGGCGTGAACCAAGAAGGCGCGGTGCTGATGGCCGGCCTGCGCGTCGCACTGCCGGCCACCGCCGCCGCCATTGCCGCGCGGCTCGTGTGGGTGTTCGTCGCGATGTGGCTGCCCGGCCGCCTGCGCGCGCGGCGCGCGGGCCATGCGCCGTGGTCGTGGCGCGAGGCCGTCGTGCTCGGCTGGTCCGGCATGCGCGGCGTCGTCAGCCTCGCGGCCGCGATCGCGCTGCCCGGCACTTTCCCCGGGCGCGACCTGATCCTGTTCAGCACGTTCCTGCTGATCATCGCGACGCTCGTCGTGCAAGGCGGCACGCTCGCACCGCTGATCCGCGTGATGAAGCTTCGCCCGGCAACGCGGCACACGATGTCCGAGCACGCGGTGCGCGCGCATACGTTCGGCGCGGCACTTGCCGAACTCGATGCGCGCGACCAGCGCGGCGCCGGCCTCGAACGCGCGTCGCTCGACCGGCTGCTGACCGAATACCGGAGCCGCGTCGCATTCAACGAACGTGCGCATCGCGACGGCGCGGAGCCCGCGGACGTGCGCGCGCGGATGCTGCGCGTCGAACTCGAGCTGGTCGGCGTGTCGCGCAGCGCCCTGCTCGACCTGCATCGCGACGGCCGGGTCGACGACGCGGTGCTGCACCGCATAGAATCCGAGCTGGACTTCGAGGAGCTGCGGCTGCAGCGTCTGCTCGAACCGTAATTCGCGGGCATGCGCGGCCCCTGCCGGCCGCGGGCCCCTTCTCTTGCCCAATGGAATTGCCATGAGCGAACTCACCGTCGAAGCGAGCATCGGCTCGGTCGATTACCTCGTCCACTTCACCGACGGCGTCCATCAGTGGCGCGCCGACGAACCGGCTGCGCTCGGCGGCGGCGACACCGCACCGACACCGGTCGCGCTGCTGCTGTCGAGCCTCGGCGCATGCACCGCGATCACGCTGAAGATGTACGCGCAGCGCAAAGGCTGGCCGCTTGCCGAGGTGCACGTGAAGCTCGCGCACGAATCGGGCAGCGCGGGCAGCACGATCGTGCGCCGCATCACGCTGGACGGCGACCTGTCGGACGAGCAGCGCGAGCGCCTGCTCCAGATCGCGAACGCATGCCCGGTGCACAAGATCCTCACGCACCCGATCGCGATCGACACGGCCATCGCGTGACGCATCGCTCCTGACCACGATACAGCCCACCATGTCCGCATCGATCAAGACCCTGCTCACGCCGCGCGAGAGCGACATCGGCAACCTCGTCGTGCGCCGCGTGCTGCCCGCGCGCGCCGCGCGCCTCGTCGGCCCGTTCATTTTCTTCGACGAGATGGGGCCGGCCGTGCTGCCGGCCGGCCGCGGCATCGACGTGCTGCCGCATCCGCACATCGGTCTCGCAACCGTCACCTACCTGTTCGACGGCACGCTGATGCATCACGACAGCCTCGGCTATCGGCAGAAGATCGTGCCCGGCGACGTGAACTGGATGACGGCCGGCCGCGGCATCGTCCATTCGGAGCGTTCGCCGGACGAGGATCGCCCGCGCGAGCAGCCCGTCCACGGGATCCAGACCTGGGTCGCGCTGCCGGTCGAGCACGAGGACACCGCCCCCGCGTTCGCGCATCATGCAGCCGATACGCTGCCGTCGTTCACGCGCGACGGTGCGACCGTGCGCGTGATCGCGGGCACGGCGTTCGGGCTCACGTCGCCGGTGGACGTGTTCTCGCCGACGCTCTATGCGTACGCGGAATTCACAGCGGGCGGCCGGCTTGCGCTCGACGCCGAACACGATGAACGCGGCGTGTACCTCGTCGACGGCGACCTCGCGATCGACGGCACGCCGCTCGCAACTTCGACGATGGCCGTGCTCGAACCGGGCGCGACCGTGACGCTCGACAGCGCGCACGGTGCGCGCGTGATGCTGCTTGGCGGCGCGCACCTGCCGGGCGAGCGGTTCATCGAATGGAATTTCGTGTCGAGCGAACGCGCGAAGATCGACGCGGCCCGCAATGCATGGGCTGCGCAGACCTTCGGCAAGGTGCCGGGCGAGGAACATGAATGGACGCGCCAGCCGGAGCGCCGCGCGCAGTAAACCGGTCGGTTCATCGACGCACGACGGCCGGCGCGCACGCCGGCCGTCGTGCGTTCACCGCTTCAATCCCATCAGCTTCGCGAGCACCGGCCAGCGCTCCAGCGATTCGACGAACGCGCGTCGCGCCTGCTCGTCGACATAGCGCGCGGGATCGAGCGCAGGCAGATGCCGCGCAAGGCCGCGCACGTCGTTCGGCTGTGACAGGCGTTCGTCGTCGCCCTCGCCGACGTTGATTACTGTTCGTCGATCCATACGCCATCCGGAGTCTTCACCGCGTAGCCGGTGTTGGTCTGCATCGTCACCGTACCCTCGTTCTCGCCGACCATCCGCGTGCGCGGCAGGTCGGCCGCGTATTGCGCAAGCGTCACGCCCGGCTTGAACGGGCTGTTCGACACGAGGTTCGACAGCAGTTGCGCGAGCGCGAGGAAGCTGGTCGGCTGGTCGATGACGGTCGCGGTGCCGTGGTTGCCGGCGAAGCCGACGAGCCGCACGCCGACCGGCCCGTGCACGATACGCGGCGTCGGAATCTCGCGCAGGCCGGCCACCTGGTTCTTGTCGCCGCGCAGCGCCGCGCCATGCTCGGGGACGAACACGATCACCGCGCGCCGGCCCGACTGCGCGATCAGGTCGGCGAGCCGGTCGAAGTCGCTCATCAGTTTCGTCGCGCGCTGCGGATACGAATCGATGCTGGTCAGCGAGCTGCCCACCACACGGTTGCCGTCGTGCAGGCTGATCGTGTTGTAGTACAGCGCGACGGGTCCCGGCACCGATGCGCGTTGCGCATACCAGTTCGCGAGCGTGCCGTAATCGTCCTTGATCGCCGAACCGTCGAACGCATGCATCGCGACGGGCGCCGCCGCGTTCGACACGATCGGCGCATCGGGCACGCCGATGTTGTCGTGGATCACCTGCAGGAAGTTGTCGAAATGGCCGTCGTGGTTCAGTAGCGACTGCACCGTGTAGCCGGCGGACGCGAGCTGCGAGAACAGATGGCACTGCTGCGGCGCGGGTTTGTACAGGTCCGCATGCGCTTCCTGGCCGCAGCTTGCGCGCAGCACGCGGATCGCGGCCGGCCCGCTGTAGCTTGCGGCCGTGCTGAAGTTCGTGAACAGGTAGTCGAAGTGGCTCAGCATCGGGTGGTTGCGCACCTTCGCGGCGTCGAGATCGTCCCACGACAGCGAGCACACATGCAGCACGATCACGTCGAACTGCGCGGCCGGATCGTTGCCGAGATGGCCGAACGCGACCTGCCGTTGCGACTCCTGCGCGCGGAACGCCGCGAGCGCGGCGTTGTGATCCTCCGGCTGGCCGGAGCGAGCGGTCGCGGCATCGGCCTGCTGCGGCAGCGGCGCGACGACGCGCGCCATCAAGCCGTTGCCGGCCTGCCACAGCGGCATCACGATCAGCACGGCGAGCACGAACGTCGCGACACGCACCCAGCGATTGACGATGAAATAGACGATCAGCACGCCGGCCACCGCCAGCACGAGCACCGGCGGCAGCAGTCTCGGCAGCAGCTCCATCCAGTAGTCGAGCCGGAACGTGCTGACTTCGCGCGCGGCTTCAGCGAGACGCGCGAGCGGCGGCGCGTGCAGCTCGCGCGCGAGCAGCGGCACGGCGATCGCGATCGCGACGAGCTGCCGAACGATGCGCCACACGCGCTGCCGGATCGGCGCGCTCGCCGCGAGTGCGAGCGCGAACGCGAGGTTCGCGAGCCACATCGGCTGCAAATGGCCGGTCGCGAACAGCGCGAACTTCAGGATGAAATACAGATTCCAGAACGTCATCTAAACCACTCCATGATCCGCGCCGCGTCAATCGCGCGCGCGATCGAGTTTCGGCGCGAGCATCGACTGCACGCCGCGCGCCGCCCCCTTCCACATTCGTACGTAACCGTCGAGGCCCACGCGCAGCACCTCCTTCAGCCCGCGCAGCGGCGTATCGGTGCGCGCGGACGCGTGCCAGTCGAGCCATGCGTCCGCCCGGCCGAACGTGCATTGCACAAGCTGGCGCTCCTGCTCGAGCGTCAGCTCGTCGAATCGCACGCCGACGTGGGCCGGCGTTACGCGCGTCACGCGCACCGGGAACGGGAACGCGCGGTCGCCGCGCGTCACGCACACCGTCAGCGTGTCGCCTTCCGCGAGCGACAGCCCCGGCACCGCTTCGAGACCGAGGCCGCCGGTCGAGTAGTCGCTCGTGAAGCACGCGGCCGTCGATCCGTCGGCAAGCAGCAGCGTCGCCGGCACGCGCATCGCGATCCGGTGCGTGACGCGCACCTGCTTCGTCTCGCGCGCAACGGCCAGCGCCGCGCCGAGCATCGCGAGGTTGTAGACGGTCCAGCCGAGCGTGATCAGGATCGTCGACGCTTCGTCGCCCTGCTCGGCCACGAGCCGCCACAGCCCCGCCACGATCGCGAGCACGTTCAGCCCGAACAGCACGAGGTAAGGTTTCGACGTCGACCAGTCCACGTAACCTTCGTCGATCTTGCCGCCCTTGTCGGTCACGTTGAACTTGCCGTGCTTCGGGCTGAAGAACGCGACGGTGGTCGGCAGCGCGATGTACCACGCAAGCACCGATTCGTAGACCTCGGCCCAGAACGAATGGCGATAGCGGCCCTGCATCCGCGAGTTCGCGACGTTCGCGAGCACGAGATACGGGATCACGTAGCTGGCGAGCGCGACCGACGATGCGTTGATGAAGTACAGGTGGAAGAACAGGTACGCGAGCGGAATCGTCAGGAACACGAGCCGTGGAATCCCGTAGAAGAAATGCAGCATCGCATTGCCGTAGCAGATCCGCTGGATGAAGCCGAGCCCGCGGCCGAGGAACGGATTGTCGATGCGGAAGATCTGCGCCATCCCGCGCGCCCAGCGCGTGCGCTGCTTCACGTGGCCCGCGAGGCTCTCGGTCGCGAGGCCGGCCGCCTGCACGGTCGGCAGGTACGCCGACGTGTAGCCGCGGCGATGCAGCTTGAGCGCGGTGTGCGCGTCCTCGGTCACGGTCTCGACCGCAACGCCGCCGACTTCCTCGAGCGCGGTGCGCTTGAGCACAGCACACGATCCGCAGAAGAACGTCGCGTTCCACAGGTCGTTGCCCGACTGCACGAGCCCGTAGAACAGGTTGCCCTCGTTCGGAATCTCGCGGAACGTGCCGAGGTTGCGCTCGAACGGATCGGGCGAGAAGAAATGATGCGGCGTCTGCACCAGCGCGCATTTCGGGTCGCGCAGGAACACGCCCATCGTCGTCTGCAGGAACGAGCGCGTCGGCACGTGATCGCAGTCGAAGATCGCGATGTATTCGCCGTGCGTTTTCGGCAGCGCGCGGTTGATGTTGCCGGCCTTCGCGTGGCGGTTGTCGTCGCGCGTCAGGTAGCCGATGCCCGCTTCGCGCGCAAACGCCTCGAACTCGGGGCGCCGGCCGTCGTCGAGCAGGTACACGCGGAGCTTGGCCGACGGCCAGTCGATGCTCTGCGACGCGAACACGGTCGGCTTCACGACCGACAGCGGCTCGTTGTAGGTGGGAATATAGATATCGACGCTCGGCCAGGTGTCGGGGTCGTCGGGCAGCGGCACGATCGGCCGGTCGAGCGGCCACGCGGTCTGGACGAAGCCGAGCAGCAGGATCATCCACGTATAGGCTTCGGCCCCGTACAGCAGATAGCCGGCGAATGCCTCGATCGGGCTGCGGAAATCGAGCGTCTGCGTCGTGCGCCACCACACGTAGCGCACCGTCGCGAGCAGCGCGAGCGACGCGAGCGCGAGCGTTGGCAGGTGGCCCGGCAGGCGGCGCAGCGCAAGCGCCAGCACCGCGACGATCGCAAAGAACGCGAACTGCGCGCCGGGCATCAGCGGCGACATCCCGGCCGCCGCCCACATCAGCGCACCGGCGACCAGCAGCACCGGCGCGAGCCAGCGGCGCCGGCCGACGCCGTGCGCGCGCGCGTCGAGCCAGCCGCCCCAGCGGGCCCACGGCAGACGCGCGAGCAACGCGTCGACGCGTGCGCCGAGCGCCCGCACCGCAACGTACACCGGCACGACGAACGTGTCGAACCACGCGAGCGGATCGCGCGCAGGGCGGCCGTCGGCCGCGCGCGGCGCACGCACGATCGCGCGCCACAGCCATTCGCGCACGCTGAGCGGCTGCAGCACGCCCCATTCGCGCGCGAGCCGCAGAAACGCCGCACGCGCCCAGCGGCGCACCGGGTCGGCGCGGCCGGGCGGCGGCGCATGGAAGAAGAGCCGCACGACCCAGTCGAGCAACGTCCGCTCGGCCGGCAGCCCGATCCCGCGCGCGCACCAGTCGCTCACGCGCCGGGCTGCGGCACGCCAGCGCGAGCCGAAAGCGGCCGTCATCGCGCGGCTCCCGCGCGACCGGCCGCCGCCGCCTCGAGCCATGCATCGACCCAGTTCGCGACGCCGTTCAGGTCGTGCGATGCCTGCGAATACGGTGCGTCGTCGAAAATCCAGCTGCCGCGCGCGAGCGATTCGGGCACGGCCGCGTCGACGTGGATGCGCTGCTCGAGCATCGACGCCGGCCCCGCCACCGTGCGCAGCATCGCGACCGCATCGCGCTGCATGTCGCGTGCGGGGTTCAGCCGGTTCACGACGATCTGCAGGTCGCCGCCGCCCGCGCGCAGCGCGTCCAGGCGCACGGCCACCGTCGCGCATGCGGCCGGCTCCGGCGGCACGACGACGAGCGTCAGATCCGCGCGGCGAATCGCCTGTTCGGCCTGCGGCGACGGATAGCGGGCGGTATCAATGAGCACGACGCCGTCGGCCGGCAGTGCGATCTCGTCGAGCGCGCGCGACAGCCACGCCGGATCGGCCGCGAGCCGCGCATCGCACGCGGCGGCGCGCGCTGCGTCGACCTGCCCGTACGGTACGAACAGCACGCCGTCGGCGTTGCGCCACGTATGCGCATGCCATGGCGCAGCGTCCGTCGGGTGGCCGAGCAGGCTCTGCGCGAGCCCGTGCTCGGCCAGCGTGTCGAGGCCCAGCGTCGCGCCCATCAGGTTCTGTGCGTCGAGTTCGAGCGCGACCACGGACCGGCCGCGACGCGCGAGCAGCACCGCGAGCGCGCCGGCAAGCGTCGTGCGGCCCGCGCCGCCCGTCGTCGACGTGATGGCGATCGTCTTCATCGCGCCGCCTCGCCGGTGCGGTCGGCTTCGGGCAGCAGGCGCCCGCGCAGCGCGACCGGCACGAGTTCGCACGGCACCGCGTCGCGCCGGTGCAGCCCGCGCGGCGCATGGAATCCGCGGCCGAGGCCCAGGTGCTGCGCGACGATCCACACCGGCACCGCGATGGCGATCCCCACGATGAATCCGATGACGAGTTCGGCGATCATGCGCCCTCCTGCTTGCGCAACGGCATCGCGCTGCGAATGGCGCCGCGCGCACGCACGGCAGGAAACACGGCGGCGTGCGCGGGCATCTCGGCGCCCGGCGCTGCATCGTCGGCGTGCGCGGGCTGCGATGCCGGATGCGCGGCAGGACTGCCGGCCGCCGTGTAGTCGGCAGCCGGTGGTTCGGCCAGCGCCGCGGCTTCCGCTGCGGATGCACCGTGCACGTCCGCCGCACCGCCGGCGCCTGCCGCGCCTTCCGCACCCGCAACAGCCGCCGCGCCCGCCGGACGCGCCGCCGCGAACAGGTCGCTGTAGTCGGCGATCGGCGCGCGCCGGTTCTCCGCCTTAAGCGCGTCGAGTTCCGTATCGATGCTGCCCTGGCCGAGACACACGACGCGGTCGGACAGCGTATCGACCGGCACGTCAAAGATCCGCGCAAGCGCATCGTCGGCATCGGCCGGCTCGCACGCGAACAGGAACACATACAGGTGCGCCGCATCGGCGGTCACGACGTCGCCGGCGCGGCGCGGCCGGCAGTGCCGCAGCGCGTCGACGTGCGACACGCCCGGCAGCAGCGCGATCTTCACGAGCGTGTGCGGCAGCGCGAGCACGGCACCGCGATCGAGCACCGCGCGAATCCGCAGGCAGAACGCGCCGACCGGCAGGTAGCCGAGCACCGAATCGCCGAGCGCAGCCGCGAGCGCCGCACGATAATCGGGCGCGACGGGGCGCGCATACAACTGCCCGCGCAGTGCGCTTACGGCGGCATGCATGCGCGACAGCGGCAGGTCGCGCGCGACGACGCGATTCGCGCCGACGCTCAGCACCAGCATCTCGAACTGCTGGCGCAGCACCACGTCGCGCTCGACTACCGCGATCTTCAGCGCGCCCCCGCACTGCCGGCGCAACGCGTGGACCGCCGCGCACACGCCCTCGAGCTGCGCATGCGAGCGAAACGCCAGCACGGCGGTCGCGGCCTGCGCATGCGAGCAGGCCGCGACGACGGCCGCGTTGTCGTCGACGATTTCCCAGCCGGCAGGCGCGCGCGCGCCGTCGTCGAACACCGCGCGACTCGCGACGACGCGATCCTCGTCGGTCGCAAGCTTCATCCGGCGGGCGGGCTCCGCTGCATCGCCGTCGGCGATTGCCGCGAGGCGGCCGCTCGGCGCAAAGCGCAGCGGCCGCACCTCGCCGGCCGCGAGCGTGTCGCCCGCGCGCCAGAAATCGACAACCCACAGCAGCTCGCCGTGCGTGCGCTGCAACTGCGCAACACCCGTGCATACGCCGTGAAAGCCGCTGCGCGCCGCGCGGCTCGCGTCGCGCACGAGCGGCGGATCGTCGGTGCGCGGGCCGGCGTCCGTACGCGCGATGTCCGGGTCGACGAGCAGCACCAGCGCGATCCGGTGCGTGCGGCACCAGTCCGCGAGCGCCGCCCCTTCTTCCGCGAGTACGGCTGGATCGTCCCAGCTGAACCAGCGCTGCGCGCCTTCGATGAAATACACGGAACGCGCGCGAAAGCCGTAGCGCTTCATTGCGCGCAGGCCGCCGGTGAGCCGTGCGAACGGTCCGGGCGCCACGACGCGCGGCGCATCCGGCTGCGTCGCGGCATCGTCGCCGGCCGCGGCACGCGCGGCCGGCATCGCGAGCACGTTCAGATTGCGCGGCCAGCCGGCCGGCTGCGCGCCGCCCGCGAAACCGCGCGTGTGCAACTGCGAGACGACCTGCGCGGGCTCCCGCGCGAGCACGACCGTCACGTCGCGCGTGCGCGACTGACGCGCGCTCTCCCACACCAGCGCATCGCACGCCGGCGTGCCCGCAGCCGCATACACGGCGTACAGGCCGCCCGCGTCGAGCTGTGTCCACGCATCCGGCAGCCCGTCGATCGCGAGCCGGCTCAACGGGCCGGCGCGGCTGCCGGCCGGCCCGGTGCGCAGCAGCGCGCGCAGGCGGCCCAGCAGGCCGGCGGCGCCGAGCGCGGGACGGGTAGCATCGAGTTCCGTATTCACGCGTTCCCCTAATAGTCCGAATAAAGCCGCACCGGCGTCGGCGTGACGAGCCAGCTGCGCTCCGCGCGTGCGTCGAACGCGTAGCGCAGATAGACGAGCGCCGAACTCGGCGCGTAATCGTGCGAGCGGTCGACGTGCAGTTGCGCGCCGACGCTCAGGTGCGGATTCACGCGATACTCGACGATGCCGTTCACGCCGTACGAGAACGACACGCCGCGCGTCGAACTGCCCGTGTAGACGAATCCGGCCGCCTGCTGCGCGGCGCGCTGGTCCGACAGCGTCGGGTAGAACAACGAATCTTTTTCATAGCTGTTCGAGATCCCGCCGGTGACGGTCAAATCCCACGACAGCGCGTCGCGCCGCCCCGCCCATTCGATCGGCACGCCGAGCGACAGGTAGCGCTGCGGACTGTAGTACCCGCCCTGCCCGTACGTGTAGTAGCGCAGGTTCTGCGTGTAGTGCCACGCATTGCCGACGAGGCCGGTGCTCACCCTCATCGTCGCGCGTTCGTACACCGGCACCGTGAAGCCCGAGCGCAGCGTCACTTCCGCATTGCGCTCGACGTTGCGGCCGGACAGCACGCCCGCGCCGAGTTCCGCGAACAGGTTCACGCGGCCGACGTCGACCGCCGCGCGCAGGTTCACGCCGTCGCGCCGCACGCCGCCCCATACCGCGCCCGTCCACGGGTCGCGCATCCCCGCATACGACAGCACGCTGCTCGTTTCGGGCCGGCGCGATGCATTCACGGTGAAGCTCGCCGGGCCCGCGTCGAAGCGGTAGCGCACGCCGCCGACGAGGTAATGCACCGGAAAGCCAAGCGGCGACGTGCCGAGATCGACGCGCCAAGCGTCGGTCCGATAGCCCGCGCCGAGCGCGACGCCCGTCATCGGCTGGTGCAGGTCGCCCTGCGGATGCGCGATCAGCCCGGCGGCAGCCGGATTCGGCGCGAACGGCGCCGGCAACCCGATCGGCGCGTTGAGCGCCGCGTAGGTGCCGAAGGTTTTCAGCGAATACGCGTTCGGGTCGCTCGTATCGAGCGCGCCCGCGTCCAGATGCGCGGTGTCGAGCTGCAGGAACGCGTGCCCGTCGTAACGCACCGGCACCTGCATGTAGATCGGCACCTGCTGCGCACGATAAGCGGATATCCCTTCGTCGCCCGACTTGTACGCGGGCAGCCAGCCGATCTCGATCTCGGGGTCGCGCCGTTGCTCGAGATCCGCGAACGCGGCCTGCGCGGGCGTACGGCCGTCACGGCCGGCGCTCACGCCGGTCATGCGCTCTTGCGACAGCGACAGACGGTACAGCGACGCCGCATCGTCATAGCGGCCCTGCGCCTCGGCCACGCGGCCGGCCGCGACCGTCACGTCGGCGCGCGCCGGATACGCGGCCTGCAACGGCTCGATCACTTGCGCGGCTTCGTCCGCGCGGCGCAGTGCATTCAGCCGCCGCACCACCGACAGGCGCGTATCGACGTCGTCGTCCGGCGTGCGCGCGAGCACCGCCTGCACGCGAGCGAGCGCGGCCGCGCGATGGCCGCTGTCCTCGTCGATGCGCGCGAGCGCGAGCTGCGTATCGGCATCGTCCGGCGTGCGCGCGAGGACCGGCGCGAGCGCGTCGCGCGCCGCGTCGTAGTGGCCCTGCGCACGCTCGAGGTCCGCCAGTTCGAGCGCATAGCGTTTGTCCGCGCGGCCGGCCGGGCTCGCGCGCTCGAGCAGCGTGCGCGCACGCGCATAGTCCTGCTGTGCGATCGCGTCGTCCGTCTGCCGCAGCACGAGCCGCAGCGACTGATCCTCGATGCGCGCGCTCTGGGCCGGCGTCAGCGACGGCTCGCGGCGCAACGCATCGAGCCATGCGGCGAGCGTGTCGTCGCGCCCGGCGCCGCCGAGCAGGTCGCCATAGCGCAGCCGCACGTCGACATCGGCGTCGCGCGGATGCGCGGCGATCCAATCGCGCAACGGCGCGAGCCCGCGCTCGGGCTCGCCCGCATCGATCCACTGCGCACCGACTGCGGCCAGCATGTCCGGATCGTCCGGTGCGCTCGCCTGCGCATGCGCGAGCGATGCGGCGAACGCCGCACGATCGCCGCGGCCGAGCGCGCCGCGCGCATCGGCAAGCGCGTGTTCGGCGTCGAGCTTGCGGGCGAGCGCGCGCATGCCGTCCGAGCGGTGCGCATCGTCGACGCCCGAGAGCGCGGCCTGCGCGCCCGCGACGTCGTCGAGCGAATTGCGGTACAGCGCGGTCGCGTAGCGCATCTCGGGCGTATCGCTCGCCGCGAGCCCGTCGTCCATCACCGTGCGGCCGAGTTGCGGCAAGCCCATGTCGCGATACAGCCGGGCAAGCGCGAAACGCGTCCAGGCCGCATCGGGCGCCGCACGCACCGCCGCTTCGTAACGTTGCGCGGCCGCGCCGCGCTCGCCCTTGTCCGCAAGCGTGCGCGCCTGGCTCGCGAGCAGGTCGGCGCGCAGCCCGTCGAGCGCGCGGCGATCGTCGGCGCCGGTCACGCGGCCTTGCAGCGCATCCAGCAGCGGGCCGATGCGATCCGCGCGGCCGGTATTTTCGTACAGCAGCGCAGTGTCGCGCACGGCCGACAGAGTCGGCGTACGTGCGGCCAACAGTTCGCGCAGCAACGGTTCCGCGCGGGCCCAGTCGTGCTGCGCGAGCAACGCGTCCGCGAGCTGCAGTTTTGCGTCCTGGCTGTCCGGCTGCATCGCGAGCGCGGCACGCGCCGCCCGCTCCGCATCCTGCGCGCGGCCCGCCGACGCGGCCGCGCGGCCCTGCGCGAGCAGGCCCCAGAACTGCGCGGTGCGTGCCAGGCTCTGCCACTTGCCGCGCTGGTCCGTCGACAAAGCCGCGGCCCGCGCGAACAGTGCGCGTGCTTCGTCATGGCGGCCTTCGCGCAAACGCAGCAGGCCCAGCCCGCCGAGCGCGTCGGCGTCACCCGCGCGCGCACGCGCGGCGCGTGCGAGCAGCGGATCGGCGCCGGCCAGGTCGCCACGCGCGAGCGCTTGCAGGCCGCGCTGTTGCGCGATGTAGTCGGGATCCCGTTCGAGCCGCTGCTGCGCATCGCGCTGCTGGTCGAGCGCGGCAACGCGATCGCGGAATTCCGTGTCGTCCGGCACGAGTTCGAGATACGCATGCAACGCATCGCGATACGCGGGATCGGCGCCGGCGGACTGCAATACGCGTCGCCACACCGCCATTGCTTCGGTGTGGTCGGCGTCGGGGCGCTTCGCGAGCGACCACGCGATCCGGTTCGCTTCCGCGCGCGTGTCGGCGCGCTGGTTCAGCAATCGCGCGAGCGCGAGCGCCGCGCTGGTGTCCTGCGGATCCGCCGCGACCGTGCGGCGCAGCGCGGCGATCGCCGGCTCGCGGCCGCCCGGCGCATTGGACACGATCTGGTAGTACTCGGCGCCGAGCGCACCGGACGGCGCGCCATTCGGAAACAGCGCAACGATGCGCCGTGCCGCTTCGTCGGCGCGGCCGCTGCGGGCGAGCAGGCGGATCTGCGCCATCTCGCCGCGCCCGCTCGTCGCGACGCGGTATTCGTCGGCCGCGCGGCGCGTATCCGGAGCCGCGGGCGCACGCGCCTGCAAGCGCGCGAGCGCGGCCTGCGCGCCGCGCGCATCGCCGAGCCGCAGCAGCACGCGCATCTGTTCCGCGAGCAGAGCCGGGTCGTCCGGCGCGATCAGCAGCCCCTTGCGCAGCGCATCGCGCGCGAGGTCGTCGCGATGCTTGTCGCCCCACATGCGCGCGGTCGCGAGCTGGCGCCGCGCGTCGGACAGATCGGCCGCGCTCGGCACCGAAGCCGGCGCGGCCTTCGGCGCGACGGTTTCCGGTGCAGCCGCGACGGTGACGGCGGCCGCGGCCGGCGCCGCCGCGCTCAGGGACGACGCGAGCCACGCGAATCCCGCGACGCGCGGCGCGGTGCGTTTCAACGAGCCGCGCATGAACGCCCCTCCCAGTGCGGGTCGAGCGATCCGTCCGCACCGAACCGGTAGCGGCCGTCGCGCCAGCCGAGGCCGAACAACGTCAGCACGCTCGTGTAATAGCCGGGGGCCGACTGGCGCGCAAGTGTGTCGACGCGCGCCGCCTGCGCATCGGCCAGCGCACGCTGGCCGCGTGCGTCGAGAAACGGCACGGCCGCCGCGGAGAATCCGCCGTTGCCGTCGTTCGGGCCGGCCACGCCGGTCGTCGTATCGACCTTCTCCGGCGGCGCACCGTGTGCGGCGATGTAGTCGGCGAACGGCGCAAAGCGCGCGAGCAGCGGCGCGGCAAGCGGATCGGCGCGATCGAGCATGCCGGCCCACAGGTAGACGCGAATCGCGTTGTATGCGCTTTCCGCGTGGGTCTGCGGATCGGGGCCGAATCCGGCGCCCGCGCGATACAGCGCCCAGTCCGGCGCAAATCCCTTCGGCGCGGTGTCGAGCAGCACGCGGCCGGTGCTGGCCGCGAGCGCGGCCCAGCGGCGATCGTCGGGCAGCCGTGCGGCGAGCCCGCGGATCACCTGCGGCGGCGAATAGCTCGGATTCACGCGCCATCGATCGCTGCCGAGCTTGAAGCCGGTCGGCCCCGGCAGCAGCGTGAGGCCAAGGCCCGGCACGCTGGCCGTCTCGGTGTCGAGCACGCGCTTCGCGAGCAACGCGCCGCGCGCGGTGTAGCTGCGCTCGCGCCACAGCCTGCCGGCTTCGACAAGCGTATACGCGATCCACAGGTCCGCATCCGACGCCGCGTTCGCGTCGAGCACACGCCATGCGCCGTCGGGCGCGCGGCCCCACAGCCACGCCGGCAGGTGCGCGCTCAGGTCGCCCTGCGCGAGGTTGTTCTCGGTCCATGCGAGGATCGTGTCGAACGTGCGCCTGTCGTTCGCGACCAGCGCGAAGAACAGTCCATACGCCTGCCCCTCCGATACCGTGCGCGCATCGGCCGAGCCGACGTCGATCACCCGGCCGTCGGCCGACACGAAATCGCGCTTGAACGCGTCCCAGCGCGGCCATGCCGTGCTGCATTGCGCGTCCGCCGCAACGGCCGCGCCGCCTTGCGCCCCCTGCGCCGGCCCGGCCGTTGCCGCTACAGCACCGGCGGCCGCAACGGCCAGCACGCAGGTTGCGCCGACGCCCCGCGCCGGACGCGTGGCCCATCGCCTTGCGAATGCCCAACCCATCCGTTACATCCCCCGTCGGCGCGCGGCGATTCGCTGCAGCACGCTGAACACGCCGAGCGCGAGCAGCAGCCCCGCGACGACCCCGACCACACCGAGCACGACCGGGTGCCGCGCGGCATGCGTCCACACGCGCGCATACCACGGCACGAAGCCCACCACGTACGGCTCGCCGACGCGCAGGCTGTCGACCTGCCCTGGCCGCACTAGCGCGAGGTCGCCCTGCAATTGCGATACGAGGCCCGGCTTCTCGAACACGTCGAGCAGATCGGCGAGGCGCGCCTGGTCGGTCGCCGTCAGCGCGACGACGCTGCGGCCATGACTGCCCGGCAACTCGAAACCGGCGAGCGCCGCGAGCTGGCCCGTCTGTTCGATATGCGCGCCGCCGTCGGCCATCCCGACGCCGTTGCGCCAGCGCTCCTTCACCGAGAACGCGACGCGCGTCGCGCCGGCGCCGCCCTGCTGGTCGATCGACAGCGGCAGTGCCGTGCGCCAGCGCGACAGCAGCGGCGACGCGGGCGAGCCGTCGATCACGAGCAAGTCCTTGCGCCCCTCGAGCGCGGCGACGTCGCCGGGCCGCGCGACCTGCACGCGCAGCGCCGGAAATCCGGTCCACTGCCCCATGTGGCCGAGCATCGTCAGGTAGGCTTCGAGCTCCTGCGGCGACGGCCGGTCGGGCACCACCACGGCGGTCTGCGACAGGTCCGCGAAACGCGTGAACGGAAAGCCGCTGTTCGCGAAGAACGCGAGGTTCGGCAATTGCGCGTAGTGGACGAAGTGCGAGAAGTCGATCGTCGAATCCGGGTCGATCGCCGCGCGCTGCGGCTCGGTCGCGGTGCTCGAGCAGAGCCCTGTCTTCTGAGAGTCGAGCGTGAAGCGGAACTGCAGCTGGTTGCCGCTGCCGACGCGGAACGCCGGGATGTCGACGTCGCTCGTCACGCGGCCTTCCGGCACCGCGAGCAGCGGCAGCTGCATGCGGCCGCGCGCGTCTTCCGCATGGGCCGGCCCGAGCCGATACGACTTCACCAGCTGGTCGTTGATCTCGACGGCGAGCGTCGAGTTGTCCTGCACGGTCGGCGCGGTGTAGCGGTAGCGCAGCGTGATCGGCACGCCCGAGCCGTTCCACGAATGCAGATCGGCCGGCACGCGCAGGTTCAGGCGGATCGCATCGGGCGACGTGCCGCGCACTTCGAGTTCGCGCGGGTCCGCCACGAGCTCACGGAACGCGATCGGCCGGTTGACCGGCAGCCAGCGCGGCGCGTCGTACGGCTTGCGCGGCGCGCCGAGATCGACGTGCGCAACCGTCGCCGCCGGGCCCGACAGCGCTGCACGGCCTAGCACGAGCGTCGCGACCGCGTCGTCGACTTCGGCAGCCGTGCGGCCCGTCACGATCAGCAGCTTGCGGCCCGGCGCGGCCGGATTGTCGGTTACGGCGAGCAGCGGGCCGTTGACCGACGGCAGCGCGAGCCCGGCCGGCAGCGTCGCGGCCGTGCCGACGACGACGGCCTGATCGTCCGCCGGGAACGTCGCGGCGACCGGGAAGCGCGCCTGCCGGTAGTCGGCCTGCGCGCCGAACCACGACGCGAGTACGCCTGCGCTGCGCAGCGTCGCCGAGTCGGGCGACGCAGGCAGCACGAACGGCAGCCGCAG
The DNA here is from genome assembly GCF_018148075.1 of Burkholderia sp. AU19243. Lineage (NCBI taxonomy): Bacteria > Pseudomonadati > Pseudomonadota > Betaproteobacteria > Burkholderiales > Burkholderiaceae > Burkholderia > Burkholderia sp. AU19243. Next base: position 615,468 of record NZ_JAGSTV010000001.1, on the reverse strand, counting down.
CAGTCCGTTGTCGCGCCGGTCGAAGAACGGCGCGGGCAGCAGCGCGAGATCGTTCGGCAAGCGCACCGGCGCTTCGTCGAGGATCAGTTCGCTCGTCGGGCTCACGTCGGCCCACAGCGCCGAGTTCGACGGATCCTCGCAATGATCGAGCGTGTAATGCGCGATCAGGCGCAGGCCGATCTGGTTGTAATCGGAGAAGTAGCGCGGATCGATCGGTATGTCCTGCGTGACCATGCGGCCTGCGCGCGGCGCGTCGAACGGAACGGTCGCGACCACCTCGCCGTTCACCGACACCTTCAGATGCGACATCGGGAACACGAGCGACGGCGAATACGCGTAGGTCAGGCGCAACCGCGCGCCGGTAACCACGCGGTCGAGCCGCACGCCCGCATTGATCGTGCGCGCGTCGTCGGCGCCGCGCAGGTGCACCGGATCGAACGCGCCGAGCGACGCGAACGGCAGGCGCACCGTCGTCGCCGGCAGGCCGGCGGCCGGCGCGCTGGCGGCGGCCGGCGCAACCGCGAACGGCGGCACGGACGCGCCGCTGGCGAGCGCCGGTGTAGCCGGTGTAGCCGGTGTAGCCGGTGTGGCCGAAGCGGCGGAGGCCGCGGCGACGGCCGGCACCGGCGCGGCCGATAGCGCGGCCGCATGGAACGCGCCGAACGCGGCGACGGACAGGACGAACAGCGAGGCGGCCGGTCTCATGCGCGGCTCCGCGTGGTCGTTGTCGTTCGGCGATAAAGCGCGCCGCAGCCGGCGCGCGCAAAGCAGCTATGCCCGTGAGTGCACATCCCCACTGCTTCCCCTCAAAGTCTGGCCTGAATGCATTTATCGAAACGATCGGGCGAATTCTTCCGCTACCGGTCGGTCAGACTGCGCTCGCCTGGCACAGGCGCGCGCACATTCGTCACACTATCTCAAAATCGAGACAAAACTCATCCTGATTCGTACGGACGAAGCGAAAAACAACTCAGTTCGGTCGGAAATACGACGCGCGGCGATCGAGTGGCAAAAATTACACCATTGCTGCAGGCCGGGACGACCGGCATACTGCCGGCGCCCAACCGTCGCCCCGGATAACCGGCCGGATGCCGGCTGCGGCCCGTTGCGAGCCGCCCGGAGCAACGCTGCCGCGTGCGCGGCGCGTATCGTACAGCAAGCCGGCACCGCGCGCCGCGCTTTCTCCATGGAAAACTGACTTGAATCAAATGGTCGACACAGCCACCCCTTCCACCGACACGCTGCTGCGCATCATCGCGGTCCAGACCGAGATCGCGAGACTTGGCCTCGATCTCGGCAGCGTGATGGCCTACGTGACCGAGCAGGTGCCGCAACTCACCGGCGCGAGCGGCGCGGCGGTCGAGTTTGCCGAAGGCGACGACATGGTCTACCGCGCCGCATCGGGCTCCGCTGCCGGAATGCTCGGCCTGCGGCTGCGCCGCTCCGGCAGCCTGTCGGGCCTGTGCGTGACGCGCGGCGAACTGCTGCAATGCAGCGATTCGGAAACCGACCCGCGCGTCGATCGCGACGCCTGCCGACGGGTCGGGCTGCGCTCGATGCTGGTGATGCCGCTGACCCACGCCGATACGACGATCGGCGTGCTGAAGGTGATGTCGCCGGACGTCGACGCCTTTTCGGCCGCCGACGCCGGCACGCTGCGGCTCACGGCCGACCTGATCGCCGCCGCGATGTTCCACGCGGCGCGCAACGAGGCCAACGAGCTTTACCTGCGTGCGACGCACGACGCACTGACCGGCCTGCCGAACCGCGCGCTGTTCTACGACCGCCTGCGCCAGTCGATGCATACGGCGCTGCGCGCGAACGGGCGGCTCGGGATCCTCAACATCGACATGGACGGGCTCAAGCCGATCAACGACGGCCACGGCCACCGCGCGGGCGACGCCGCGCTGCGCGAGGTCGCGATGCGGATGCTCGGCGCCGTGCGGCGCTCCGATACGGTTGCGCGGGTGGGCGGCGACGAGTTCGCGGTGATCCTGCCGAACGTCGGCAGCCGCGACGACGTCGACGTGCAGCGCGTACGGCTTGCGCGGCAAGTCGGCGAACCGTTCGAGTTCGAAGGGCAACCGCTGCGGCTCGGCGTCAGCATCGGCGCCGCGATGCTGCCCGACGACGGCACCGACATGAACACGCTGATCGAGCGCGCGGACCGGGCAATGTACGAGGTGAAGCGCACGCGGACGCAGCGGGCTGCGCCCACGCTCGCGTAACGCGGCACGCGCGGCGCCCCTTCCGTTCAGGCCGCCGCCGCACGCGCCCGATCGGCATGGCCGTGCCGCGCCACCTCGATCGCGCGCACGACCGCGGTTCACCGGACGATCGCGACCGGCGCGCGGGCTGGGCGAATGCCGCTGGCGATAGAGGCGCGTGTCGACGTCGTGCGTGACGAGGCCGGCGTCTCGCGCCGCGCGTGTGCTCATCCGATGTCTCTCGTTTCGTTATTCGAATCTTGCGGCGCCGCCGTCCGGCGCCGGTTCATCCACGGCGATCGACCGCCGTCAGCCGCCCGCTTCCGCGACACCGGCCCGCACGCGCCGCACCGCCGTCACGATCGACAGCACGATCAGCAGACGCCACAGCCACGCGGCGACGCCGCCGACCGGCAAACCGAAGCCAATCCACAACGCGAACGCGCCGAGCGCGAGCGCACGGTCGCTCTTGCCGAACGGGCCGTCGTAACGGCGCGTCGCGCCGGCGAGCGGACCGATCAGCCCCGCGCATTCGACGATGACCGCCGCCAGCGCGAACAGCCACACGTCTGCCGGCGCGAATGCGGGAATCGCGAGGAACGGCAGCACGAGCGCGACATCGGACACGACGTCGCCGAGCTCGTTCAGATATGCGCCGAGCGTGCTCTTCTGCCCGTGTTCGCGCGCGAGCATCCCGTCGATCGCGTTGAGCGCCATCCGCACGAAGAGCCAGATCGGGATCAGCAGGAACAGCACGCGAGCGAACACGCCGAGCCCCGCGAGCGCGCCGACGACGATCGAGCCGCCGGCCGCGAACAACGTGACCTGGTTCGCGGTGACGCCGCGCGCGGCAAGCGAATCCGCGAACGGACGCAGTTTGTTCTGGAATTTCGGTTTGAGTGCGTAGAGGCTCATCGTTTTATTTGGTTCGGCACGTTCGGACGCGTTTGCCGCCGCCATGCCCCGGGCGGCGCGACCGCCAGCGGCGGGCGCCGGCGGGTGGCCGTAATCGTCGCCGACGGGCCCGGATGCGTCAAGCTGCGCCGCGCGCCGCGCAATCTGGCGTTTTCGGCGGAAACTCGCGATAATCCGCTGGCCCGCAAATGCAGCAATCCATTCGAACTGCAAACGGGCGCTCGTGCAACAGCCGAATATCACACCGTCGAACGGCGATACGCCGGCGCGCAACGTGCGCGGCGTATCGTCCGGTGATCTCGGCCCTGCGACAGGCAGCCACGAATTTGAAAAAACTTGAACAATGGCCGTTCGGCGCGCATCCTGCCGCGCCGGCATTCCGGGAACCCGCCCGCCGCACATCCGCGGCCGCGCGGGCATGCACGCAGGAGGCGCCGCGCCGATGAACATCGTCAACGTGTGGCAGCGCGATTTCCTGCTGTCGATCGTGCGGCTCGTCGCCGGCGCGTATCCGATCTGGCATCAGGCGCCCCCTTCGCCAACGCAGAAAATCTACTTCTCGAACCATACGAGCCACATCGACACGCTCGCGATCCTCGCCGCGCTGCCGCGCGACGTGCGCGCCGTGGTGCGGCCCGTCGCGGCGCGCGACTATTGGGACAGCGGCGACCTGAAGCGTCACATCGCGCAGAAGCTGCTGAACGTCGTGCTGATCGACCGTCACCGCGAAAGCGGCGGCGATCCGTTGGACCCGGTGCGCGATGCGCTGCGGCAAGGCCACTCGATCATCATCTTCCCGGAAGGCACGCGCGGCGCCGACGTGTTGCCTCAGCCGTTCAAGAGCGGGCTGTTCCATCTCGCGACCGAATTTCCGGACGTCGCGCTCGCGCCGGTCTACCTCGAAAACTTGCAGCGGATCATGCCGAAGGGCACGATCTGGCCGGTCCCGCTGATCTGCAAGGTGCACTTCGGCGCAAACGAAGCACTCGGCGCCGGCGAAGACAAGCCCACCTTTCTCGCCCGCATGCGCGACGCGATCGTCGCGCTCGCGCCGCCGCAACGGCCGGCCGGCTGAACCCGGCGCCCTCTTCTTTCCTTTTCCGGATCTCTTCATGCGTACTCTCTTCTGGGAACTGGTCGCGGGCGTCACCGGCGTGCTCGCGCTCGCTACCGTGATCGGCGCGATCCTCGGCGCGCGCAGCGGCGGCACCAGCGCGACGATCGTCAACCTCAACCAGCGCATCCGCGCGTGGTGGGCGATGATCGCGATCATGGTCATCGCGATCGGCCTCGGCAACAACGTCACGTATATCGTGTTCGCGCTGCTGTCGTACCTGACGCTGCGCGAATTCATCACGCTCACGCCCACGACCGCGAGCGACCATACGACGCTGTTCATCGCGTTCTTCATCGCGATTCCGGTGCAATACCTGCTGCTCGCGATCAACTGGTACGGGATGTACTCGATCTTCGTTCCGGTGCACCTGTTCTTCGCGATGTCGCTGGTCTCGGCGCTTACGCAGGACACGCGCGAATTCCTGAGTCGCAACGCGAAGATCAACTGGGCGCTGATGGTGTGCGTGTACGGCCTCAGCCATGCGCCTGCCGTGCTGATTCTCGACATTCCGCGCTACACCGGGCAGAACGCGCTGCTGCTGTTCTTCTTCCTGTTCGTCGTGCAGATCAGCGACGTGTTGCAGTACGTGGTCGGCAAGCTGTTCGGACGCCGCAAGATCGCGCCGCGGCTGTCGCCGTCGAAGACGGTCGAGGGCTTCATCGGCGGCGGGCTGCTCGCGACACTGTGCGGCGCCTCGCTATATCGCGTAACGCCGTTCGGCTTTGGCGCGGCGTTCGGGATCTCGCTCGCGATCGTGATCGCGGGCTTCGTCGGCGGCCTCGTGCTGTCGGCCGTGAAGCGCTCGCTGGGCACGAAGGACTGGGGCTCGATGATCGCGGGCCACGGCGGGATGCTCGATCGCGTCGACTCCGTCTGCTTCGCCGCGCCGGTGTTCTTCCATCTCGTGCGCTATCTGTACGTGTGATGCATGGGCGGCGCTACGCCGCCCGTGGCGTACACGGCCGTCAATCGCCTTCGCGCAGCGCGTTCGGCACGATGCAGCGGCCGCCCATGCGCGCGACCCCGCATCGTGCGGACTGCGCGCTCACGCCCCTGCCGCCTCGGCGACCCGCGGTCGAGCCAGCTTGAATTCGCCGACCATCTCCGCGAGCTGCGCTGCCTGTTCGCGCAGCAGCGCGGCAGCGGCGGCCGATTCCTCGACGAGCGCCGCGTTCTGCTGCGTCGAGTGATCGAGCTGCGACACCGCCTGGTTGACCTGCGCGAGGCCGGTGCTCTGCTCGGTCGCGGCGATCGTCATTTCGGAGATCACGCTGCTGATGCTGCGCACGCCGTCGACGATTTCGTCCATCGTCGCGCCGGCCGTCTGCACGAGCCCAGAGCCGCCCTCGATCTTCTCGACCGACGACTGGATCAGCTGCTTGATTTCCTTGGCCGCCTGCGCGCTGCGCTGCGCGAGCGTGCGCACTTCACCCGCGACCACTGCGAAGCCTCGCCCGTGCTCGTTCGCGCGCGCAGCTTCGACCGCCGCGTTCAGCGCGAGGATGTTGGTCTGGAAAGCGATGCCGTCGATCACGCCGATGATGTTCGAGATTTCGCTCGACGCCTTCGTGATTTCGCCCATCGTCGCGACCACCTGGCTCACGACTTCGCCGCCGCGCAGCGCGACGCCCGACGCGGATTCCGCAAGCCGGTTCACCTGGGTCGCGGAATCGGCCGAATTGCGGGCCGTGCCGGCGATCTCCTCGAGCGCCGCGGCGGTTTCCTGCAGGCTCGATGCCGCATGTTCGGTGCGACTCGACAGATCCTGGTTGCCCTGCGCGATTTCCGCGCTCGCCACGCTCACGGATTCGCTGAAGCCGCGGATCTTCAGCAGGATCGTGCTGATCTTTTCCGCGAACAGATTGAATGCGCGCGCGATCTGCGCGGCTTCGTCGGAGCCGTCGGCCTCGAGCCGCTTCGTCAGGTCGCCGCTTCCGCTCGCCACGTCGGTGAGCGCGTCGCGCACGAGCAGCACGCGCTTGAATGCCGCGTTCGTCAATGCGCCGACGAGCGCGGCCGCCACGCACGCGACGACGAGGATCGCGATGAGCGTCGTCGTCGCGACGGCGCGCATGCCGGCCGTCACGTCCGACCGGTCGAGCGCCATCACCAGCGACCAGTCGGTGCCGGCGATCGCCTGCGCGCGCAGCAGCTTGGTCGCGCCGTCGATGTCGACCGCCACCGGCCCCGGCGCGGCTTGCAGCCCCGCGAGGCGCTCCGGCGTCAGATCAGGCGACAACTGCGTTGCCGGCTTCATGATCAGATCCGTCTTCGCGCCTGCAATCACGCGCCCGCTACGATCGACCAGGAATGCAAAGCTTGCCGGCGTCGGGTGCATCGATGCGACGATCGCACTCGCGCGCTCCATATAGAGGCTCGCGGCCAGCACGCCTTTCAGCGTGCCGGCGCGAATGATCGGTGCGGCAAACGCGAACGCCGGCTTGCCGGTCGACGCGTCGAGGTACAACGCCGTGACGACGAGCCGGCCGGCCTCGACGGCCTGCTTGTACCACGGGCGCGCGGTCGGATCGTAACCTGCGGCAAGCGGCACGTTGGACACCGCCGTGCGATCCGGCTGGCCGAGCGTGAGCACCTGGAAACCGCCCGACTTGCCAAGCAGCGTCAGCGCGGGCAGCGGATCGCCGTCGCCGACCGTCAGCGTATCCGCGAGCGCCTGCGTCTGTTGCGCGCGGCTCGCGATCCATTCGTCGATCGCGATTGCATGGCCGGCCAGCACGGACTTCAGGTTCTGGTCGATGGTTTCGTCGTTGTGCTGCTTCACGACGTAATACACGAGGCCGCCGGTCACGGCGAGGGCCGTGACCACGATGGCGACGCAAGTCGCCAGAATCCGGGCGCGAATCGATGACAGCATGATGACGATGATCTCCGTTGCCGCGTTGTTCGAGTAATCAATGGGTGCTCGCAGTCGTTCTATCGGCCGCCCGCCGTCCAACTTGAGGTTAGACTGGTCAGACCAACGAAAAAAATGCGTGCGCCCCTTGCGGCACATCCATCCCGCTGCCAGATCCTGCGCAGCGATCGAGCCGGAAGCCCCCCGCCGATTCCACGCAGACCCGACCGGTATCGACCCGCCCGACCGCTGCGCGACGGGCCATGCAACCGAACCGCGACGTCGACGTCGCGCGCCGGGCGCGACGGCATCCCGCGATTACGCGATCAAGCAGGCTCCGGCACGTCGATCGCGAGCAGTGCGGCGCTCACCGACTTGCCGTGCGCGTCGAGCGCAAGCGAGCGCGTGACGCCGCCGCCGAGCGCATCGTGCAGCACGAAGTTGAACGCGGCGAGCGCCGGCAGCTCGTAGCGGACGACGTCGCCGCGCACGATCCCGCCGAGCCACGCCTTCACCGCCCGCGCATCGAGATGCGCGCGCAGGTGTTCGTAGTGCCGCGGATCGCGGCAGATGACCGACACGTTCAGCGTATTGCCCTTGTCGCCGGTACGCGCATGCGCCAGTTCACGCAGTTGCATCATGCCTCCACGAATGAAAACGACGGCGTCACGGCCGCGCGCGGCAGCAGCACCGACTGCACCGCGATCACTTCGCGCGCCGCTTTGAACGCGCCGCCGCCGCCCGCCGGCCCGTTCGTATAAAGCGTCTCGACTTCGTTGCCGATGCGCGCGGCCTCGGCCGCAGTCGCCGTCCGGCCCGCGACCCTCACGCGCACCTCGGCCGGCTCGCCGCGCATGGCGGGCGTCGCGTCCCCATACAGCGCATCGACGCCGATCAGATCGAAGCGCAGCTCGGTCGCAGCGACACCGGTGAGCGCGAGCCGCTCGCGGACGATGTCGCGTGCGAGCCGCGCACGCGCCAGCGCACCGGGGCCGCCGTACGAGATCTGGCCTTCGCCGATCCAGCCGTCGACGTAAGCGACCGACACTTTCAGCGTATCGGTACGCGCGCTGCCGCGCCCGCCCGTCACGCGCACGCGGTCCGGCGCTTCTTCGGCGACGCTCACCCGCGTGAAATCCGCGACGACGTCGGGCTGCAGATAGCGCGCCGGATCGTGAATCTCGTACAGCAGCTGTTCCTTGCACGTCGCCGCACTGACGCGGCCGCCCGCATGCGGCACCTTCGTGATCACGACCGAGCCGTCGGCCGCGACCTCGCCGATCGGAAACCCGAGCCGCGCGAGATTCGGCACGTCCTTGTAGCCGGGGTCCGCGAAATAACCGCCCGTCACCTGCCCCGCGCATTCGAGCAGATGGCCTACCACCGTCGCCTGACCGAGCGCGTTCCAGTCGTCCATCCGCCAGCCGAACGCATGGATCAGCGGCGCGGCGAACAGCGCCGGATCGGCGACGCGCCCGGTCAGCACGACGTCCGCGCCGGCCGCGAGCGCAGCGACGATCGGCGCGGCGCCGAGATATGCATTGGCGGACACGATGCGGTCGCGATACGCGGCGACTTCGTCGCCCGACTCCTCGAAGCGAAACGCGCCGCGCAGCACGACGTCGAGCACGTCGTCGCCTTCGACCGCCGCGATCTTCAGGCCCGCGATGCCGAGCGACTGTGCGATCTGCGCGGTGCGCCGCGCTGCCGCACGCGGATTCGCGGCGCCCATGTTCGACACGATGCGCACGCGTTTCGCCGCCGCCACCGGCAGCACTGCGTGCATGCGCGCGTCGAGCAGCGGATCGTAGCCGAGCGACGGGTCGTTGCGCCGCGTCTGCTGCGCGATCGCGATCGTGCGTTCGGCGAGGCATTCGAAAACCAGATAGTCGAGCTGCCCGTGTTCGGCCAGCTCGACCGCGGGCTCTATCCGGTCGCCCGAGTAACCGGCGCCCGCGCCGATGCGCACGCAACGTTCGTGTAGAGGCTGTGCAGTCATGTCCGTACCGTCATCCGGCGCTCGCGCACCGGGGAAAAATCAGAAAACGCCGAGCGCGACGGACGCGATCGTCATCACGATCGACGCGCCGAACAACAGCGGAAACGTGAACTTCTGGTGCTCGGCGAGCTCGATGCCGCACAGGCCGACGACGAGGAACGTCGCGGGCGTCAGCGGGCTGACCGGGAACCCGGTCGTCATCTGGCCGAGCAACGCCGCCTGCCCGACGTGCACGGCCGGCACGCCGAGCTGGCCGGCCACTTCGGCAATCACCGGCAGCACGCCGAAATAGAACGAATCCGGATCGAACAGCATGCTGAGCGGCATCGACCCGAGGCCGAGCGCAACCGGGATATGGCCGGCCATCGACGGCGGCACGAAGCCGACCGCGGCCTGCGCCATGGCCTTCAGCATCCCGCTGCCCTGCATGATGCCCGTGAACACGCCGGCCGCGAGCAGGATGCCGGCCATCATCAGCGCCGCGCGCGCATGCGCGTCGATGCGCTTTCTCTGCATGTCGACGTCCGGGTAGTTCACCATCAGCGCGATGCACAGCCCGACCATGAACATGATCGCGGGCGGAATCTTCTCGCCCATCACGACCATCGTGCCGAGCACGACGAGCGTCAGCACGAGGTTGAACCAGAACAGGTGCGGCCGGCGCAACGCCCGCTCGTCAGCGCTCAGCTCGCGCGTGGGCAGCGGGATCGACGCATCGTCGCGCGTCAGGCCGAGCCGCTTCTCCTCGCGCCGCCCGAGCCAGTACGCGACGCCGAACACGAACGCGAGCCCGATCGCCTGCACCGGAATCAGCGGATTGAACAGCGCCGACACCGGCACGTGCAGCGACGCCGACGCGCGGATCATCGGGCCCGTCCACGGCAGGAAGTTGATCCCGGCAGCCATCGACACCGCGGCGGCCAGCACGCGACGATCCATCTTCAGCCGGTCGTACAGCGGCAGCACCGCCGGAATCGTCACGAGGAAACACACGGCGCCCGAGCCGTCGAGGTGGATCAGCAGCGCGAGCAGCGTCGTGCCCATCACGATCCGCGTCGGCCGCGTGCCGACCGCGCGCAGGATGCGGTCGATGATCGGATCGAGCGTCCCGGCATCGGTGATCGTCCCGAAATAAAGGATCGCGAACACGAACATCCCGACCACGGGCGCAAGGCCCTTCAGCCCGTCGATCACGAATTTGCTCGTGTGCAGCCCGAAGCCGCCGATCAGCGACGCCGCGATCGGCACGACGATCAGCGCGACGAGCGGCGACATGCGTTTGGACAGGATCGCGGCCAGCAGCACCACGATCGTGCCCAGCCCGAGTAACGGCAGCATCGGTGTCTCCTACCTTGTCTTTTATTGGGCACGAGCGTAAGGTCGGCGCAGCAATAGCACAATTGAAATGATTTGATCGCAGCAATCACGAACGATTATGGATCTCAACCTTCGCGACATTCGCGCATTCGTCACCGTCGCGCACGCCGGCAACTTCACGCGCGCGGCTGCGAGGCTGCATCTGTCGCAGCCGGCGCTGACCGTGCAGATTCGTCGGCTCGAGGAAATCGTCGGTGCGCGGCTGTTCGACCGCAACAGCCGCAGCGTCGCGCTCACGCAGACCGGGCGCGAACTGCTGCCGCTGCTGCAACGCTCGCTCGACGACATGGAGCGCGTGTTGCGCGATGCACGGGCGCTCGGGGAAGGTGCGAGCGGCACCGTGCGGCTCGCGTGCCTGCCGACGTTCGCGTCCAGCCTGCTGCCGGAGTTGATCCAGGCATTCCGCCGCGACGTGCCGCGCGCGGGTTTCGACATTCGCGACGGCGTCGCAAGCCTCGTCACCGCGCTGGTGCGCAACGAGGAGGCCGATCTCGGGCTGACCGGCGGCGATACGTTCGACGCGTCGCTGCACGTGCTGTATGCAGGCGCGGACCGGCTAGTCGCCGTGTGCCCGAAGGATCATCCGCTCGCGCGCAAGCGCCGCGTGCGCACCGCCGACGTCGCGGCCGTGCCGCTCGTGTTGACCGCGCGCGGCACGAGCGTGCGCAGCGTCGTCGATCGCGCGCTGGGGACGGCCGGCTGCACGCCCGAGATCGCGTGCGAGCCGACGTACATGATGACGGCCGTCGCGATGGTGCGCGGCGGCCTCGGCGTGACGATCCTGCCCGCGACCGCGCGTGAAGTGCGCGCCGAGCCGGACCTCGTCGCCAAGCCGATCGACGACCCGGCGTTCGTGCGCCCGATCGCGCTCGTCGCGAAACGCGGACGCACGCTGCCGCGCGTCGCCGCGGCATTCGCCGACGCGATGCTCGCGGCGTTGAAAAAGCGCGGCTGAATCGCGCACTTCGGACGACCGGGCGGTACTGCCGCGTCGCTTACTGCGCGTCCGTCCGATCGGGGTCGACGTGCAGCGATTCGCCGATCGCGTAGAAGTTGCCGCCCGCGATGTAGTGCAGGCTGCGCAGCGCCGGGTCGGCCGATTCGAAATACCAGTGCCCATCGCGGAACACGCGCGTGTCGGACCACGCGCCGATCACTTCGCCGATGAACAGGTCGTAGGTCTGCTGGTTGTGCGGTTCGGGAATCAGCTTGCACGCGAGCCAGCCCGAGCAGCCGGCGACGAACGGCAGGTCGTGCCCTTCGACGTCGAACAGCATGACGCCCGCCTCGCGCAGCTTGTCCGGCTGCTCGGCGAGACTGCGGCTGCCGACCGCATGCGTGAGCCGCAGCTGCGCGGCCGTCGGTATCTGGATCACGAACGCGCCGCTGCGCTCGACGAGTTCGCGCGTCTTTGCGGATTTGTCGAGCACGACGGTCAGCTTCGGCGGCAGGAAATCGAGCGCGCACGCCCACGCGGCCGCCATCACGTTGTCGACGCCGTCGTGGCGTGCCGACACGAGCACGGTCGGACCGTGGTTGAGGAGACGGTAAGCCTTGTTCAGCTCCACCGGTGCGATGTGACTGTCCATATGGGTTCCTGGTAGGCGGCGCGCACGTAAATAACATATCTGCCACGCCGCGCGCGATCCAATTCCTTCAATAATTAATTGACGAATCGACGACAAACGCGCCGACCGTGCCGTTCAACACGAATTCACGTCGAATTATCTCGAATCCGGCAATACGCGGGCCGGACCATTCCAAAATTCGGCCCGATTGATACACGTCGCTCAATAGTGCGCATCTCTCAATGGAGCTTGTCGCAGCATGCGACTGTCTGCTTTAGGTCACATCGGAGAATTTCATTTTTGCCGTTCGACGACGGCTCGGTAGTCTCCTGCCATTCCGGTTCGGGCAAGCAACCCCGGCCAATCAATACGCAAGGAGATGAAATGAAACGCACGACCTTCTCGCTGATATCGCTTGCAGCAGTCGCGGCGACGCCCGTCGCGCATGCGCAGTCGAGCGTCACGCTGTACGGCGTGATCGACACGTCGCTCACGTACGTGAACCACGCGCAGGGCAAGGACAACGCGTGGATGCTCGGCAACAGCAGCGCGGGCAACCTCGCGGGCAGCCGCTGGGGCGTGAAGGGCACCGAGGATCTCGGCGGCGGGCTGAAGGCGCTGTTCCAGCTCGAGAACGGGTTCGATCCAAGCACCGGCCGGCAGGGCCAGGGCAATCGGCTCTTTGGCCGGCAAGCATTCGTCGGACTCACGAGCGAGCGCTACGGCACGCTCACGTTCGGTCGCCAGTACGATCCGCTCGTCGATCTCGTGCAGGGCATCACCGCCGACAACTATCTCGGCAGCGTGTTCGCGACGGCGGGCGACGTCGACAACTACGACAACAGCTTCCGCGTCGACAATGCGGTGAAGTACACGTCGGCCGTCTATGCGGGCCTGCAGTTCGCGGCGATGTACTCGTTCGGCGGAATCGCCGGCAGCACCGGCGCCGCGCAGTCGTATTCGGCCGCCGTGTCGTACAACAACGGTCCGTTCAGCGTCGCGGGCGGCTACTTCCACGCGACCAACAGCCCTGCGTCGAACGGGCTGCGCAACGGCTGGACCAGTTCGTCGGACGGCACCTTCGACGGTCCGATCAACAACGGGTATGCGAGCGCGCATTCGATCGGCATCGCACGCATCGCGGGACAGTACGTCGCCGGCCCGTTCACGTTCGGCGTCGGTTACAGCAACGCGCAATATCGCCGCGACGCAAGCTCGGCGTTCAGCTCGAACGAGCACTACAACACCGGGCAAGGCTTCGTGAACTACCAGGCGACCAATGCGCTGCTGGTCGGCCTCGGCTACAGCTATACGCGCTCCGGCGGCGATACGTCGGCGACGTATCACCAGGTGTCGGCCGGCGCCGACTACACGCTGTCGAAGCGCACCGACGTGTATCTGACCGCCGCGTACCAGCATGCGAGCGGCCAGACCGGCGACGGCAACGGCGGATCGATGGCCGCGCAGGCGTCGATCGGGTCGTACGGCTATGCGGGCACGAGTTCGCAGACGATGGTCAATCTCGGCCTGCGTCACCGCTTCTGACCGCCATCGGCCGGCTGCGCGCGATATCGCGCGGACGGCCGCGACAGCGCAGCGCGAATTCCCGCTGCCGGAGCGCGCGGCGCGACGCATCGACGTGGCGGCTGCGGCCGCCGCTTTCGTTTTCGCCGCCCGTCACGGGCGCGCGGCGGTCGTCCGGCTTCGGCCATTCTTTTCATTGCTGCATTCGCGGCATAAGTGACGTGTCGCGTCACGTTCACGACAGCAACGCCGCGCGGGGGTTCGCAAAAGCCGCCATTCTTGCTGATTCCATTACGTTGCGCTGCAATAACGCCGCGCGAAAAAATACGCGACAAATGCGGCTGTAATTGCAAAGGAAAGTTTGATGCGAGCCATTTGCCCTTTCGCTATGGCACACTTCGCGTCTGCGTAATTTCCTTGCACCGGGCGGCCGGATCCCGCCCCAACCTGTCATGCCGCGTCAGACTATCCGTTCGATCAGCCACGCCACGCCGAAGCTCGCCGCGACGATCGCGCTGTCGTGCGCGCTGCACGGGCTCGCGCGGGCCGACTGCCTCGACGATGCGGCCACGTTTCAGAAAGTCAGCGTGAGCCTGCTGCGCGGCATCGCGCAGGTCGAATCGGGGATGAATCCGAACGCGGTCAACACCAACACGAACGGCACCGTCGACATCGGCCTGATGCAGATCAACAGCACGTGGCTGCCGACGCTCGCGCGCGAAGGAATCACGCGCGAAAGCCTGTTCGACGCGTGCACGAACGCTTACGTCGGCGCGTGGATTCTGTCGCAGAACATCCGCCAGCTCGGCGCGAACTGGAACGCGATCGGCGCGTACAACTCCGCGTCGCCCGACAAGCGCCTCGCGTATGCCCGCAAGGTCTATGATGCAATCCGGACCCTGCCGGATTCGCCGGATACTCCCATGCCCATCCTGCCGCCCTCCTTCACGCCGCCGCAACAGGTGCAGGCGTACAACCCGTTCGCGAGCCTGAGCGTGTCGGCGCCGCCCGTCGCGCGTGCGCGCGCGCTCGCACCGGCCGCCCCGCCGCCGCAGCCGCAAGGCGGACCTGCCGGTCCGGCCGGCACGTACAACTTCGGCTGGACCATCACCGGTGCAGACCAGGCGAAGCCGACCCAGGTGTTCGACGACGGCGCGCGCATCTACGTGCAGTTCAGCGACATGAAACACGTGCCGGCGATCTTCACCGAAACGTCGTCGGGCCGCGTGCTGATGTCGTGGGAGCTGCAGTTTCCGTATGCCGTCCTGACCCGTCCGGCGCAAACGTTAATCTTCCAGCTTGGGCCGTTCGAAGCGCGTGCGCAGCGCGGCGCCGCCGGGATGACGGCGCAGGCGGGCGCCGGGGCGAGCACGGGAGGACAGCGTTCGGGCGCGATCGCGACACCTGCTGCAAAGCCCGCAGCCGCGAATGCGTCCGCATCCGCACCGGCCAAGCGCACGGCGTCCGCCGATGCGCTGTGGTATCTGAACACGCCATCGACGTCGGGATCGGCATCGACGTCCGGCGCCGCGAACACGGCGCCCGTATCGACCTCGGCGAACGCACCTGCCACATGGCCCACTGCGGTCACGTCGACCACACCGCCGCCGTCCGCACCCACGCCGGCAACCGCTGCGCCGTCCACGCGCACGAGCGCCGACGCGCTCTGGTATATCTCGAAGTAACACGCACTCCGGTTGCGCATGCGCGGCGGGGCAATCATCTTGCCGAGGCCCGCGCGAGTTCGCGCGCGTTCATGTTGCTACGCATGGCCGGTCGTCCGAGCAACTCACGCTGAAGTGCGCACGCCGGCAGCGGGACGTCAATCGCCCCGTATTCGTCACGCCCATTGCGCCGGACAGCGGCGCACCGTCGCGGGAATTCCGCGACATCTGCGAATTCACGCCCCGCGCGCCCGTTCACACGGCCCGATTCTCGTCGCGGCGCATGCCGGCCGCCGCGCTCACCCGCGCCGGACCCAGATCACCTTCCCGTCCCGAATGCCTAGATCGCGGCGCTCCGCGCGGTAATCCATCGTGCCCGGCAACGACTTGCCGTCACGCTCGAGCACGCGCCACAGGCAGCCGTCGAGCCGCTGCGCCGCGTCGGCCTCGGTCTTGCCGATCAGCGCGTCGTCCGGAGCGGCATCCGCGCCGCACGTCGCCGCGGCGCCCGACGGCGCGGGACTCGTTACCGCACCGCCTGCGGTGGCGTTCCGGTGCTTCGCGTTCATATCCGCACATCCTGCAAAGGTTGCGCTTGCAACGAGCGCAACGATCATCGCGATCGTGTTCTTCATCGGTTTCTCCGTGGCCCTGCGCAGCCGTTCATGCGACGCATGATGCGGGCTGCCGGTCATTTCGTACGTCATCGGCTGCATGCGGGACGCGAGCCGCCTGCTCGCGGGTGCGGGCAGCGAACGGCGGCGCTTCACGAGGCGGTCCCGCGATTCCGGCGTACGCGTGTCGCAGGACTGGCGACGCGCCGGACCCGCACGCATGTTACCGTACGCGATCCGCCTCAACCGCGGCACTGGCGCATGCGTCCGTCCTGCGCGATGCACGCGTGCGTACCGTTCAGAACTTGTACGTCACGCCGGCCATCCCGTAGTAATTGCTGCGCGTCTGCACGATCGGGCTGTCGCCATAACGCCCGAGCAGACGAGTGAAGCCGCCGGTCGCGCGCACCGCCCAATGACGCGACACATCCCAGTTCCACGCGAGCGACAGCGTCGCGCTGTCGACGCCGCCGCTCGTCGAATACGGCCTGAAACCGCTTGCCAGCGATTGCGCGTCCGTCACACCGTAGAACGTCTGCATATAGCGCCCCGTGCCTGCGTGTACGCTGCCCGTCGCGACGAGCGCGTGCCGTCCGGCCTCGAATATCGGCACCGCGAGATCGACATGGCCGGACAAGCCGCGCGACGCATGCGTGACCGGCGCGTCGACCGCGATCGTCAGCTCGCCGCCATCCAGCAGCTTCACGCCGGCGCGCAAGCCGAAGAGCACCGATCCCGGAACCCGGCCCATACCCTTCAGGTGGTCCGAGCCCGGCAGGCCGAAGCGGTTTTCGTCGGCGCGGCCCGCGTCGTAACCCAGCGCCGCCGACACGAACGCGCCGTTGGGCAGGCTCAGACGGTAGCCGGCGCCTGCGCCGGTATCGATGAAGAAGCCGTTGCCGAACATCGCCGAAAACGACGGTCCGACGACCGCACGATACTGGTTGCTTCCCTCGTAGCGCGGTGCGAAGCCGCCGCCGAGCGATATCGCATACTGGTTTTCGGCATGAGCGATGGCGGCAAGCGTGAGGCCGGCAAGCGGCATGCAATAGCGCAGGGAGCGGAGGGATGGACGCACGATATCTGGACAGGAAGTGAAGGAGACCGAAGTCTAGGTTCGGCCGCTCGGCCCGACTGTCCGGAATCTGCGGAAAATGTGTGCCCAATTGTGTTCGAGTGTTCCCGATTGTCGTGCGTCTGCCCGCACGTTCCGAACGGCGGATAGAATTCGCGTGCCGCGCGCCGCGCCGCCCGGGAGGGCGACGGACCACGCGTGCATTCCGAGGAGACACATGAACGACAATCCGCTCAAACATCGCGTGCTGCTGATCGAGGACGACGACCGCCTCGCGCGCCTCGTGCGCGAATACCTCGACGGCTACGAGTTCGACGTGACGGTCGTGCGCCGCGGCGATCTCGCCGTCGCCGCGGTACGCGAACACCGGCCCGCACTCGTAATACTCGACCTGATGCTGCCGCATCTCGACGGGATGGAAGTCTGCCGGCGCATGCGCGCGTTCACCAACGTACCGGTGCTGATCCTGACCGCGCGCGCCGACGTCTACGATCAGGTCGCCGGCCTCGAAATCGGCGCCGACGACTACGTGACGAAACCGATCGAGCCGCGCGTGCTTGTGGCGCGGGCCCGCGCACTGCTGCGTCGCGCGCAGCCCACCGTACCGGACCCGCACGCCGACACGCCGGCGCACGAGCTCGTGTTCGGCGAATTGGCGATTTCACCGCCGAACCGCACGGTCACGTGGCGCGGCGAACCCGTCGAGCTGAAAACCACCGAGTTCAATCTGCTGCTGATCCTCGCTCGCGCGGCCGGCACGGTGCTCAGTCGCGACGCGATCCTGAAGCAGCTGCGCGGAATCGAATTCGACGGCATCGACCGCTCGGTCGATTCGGGCATCTCGAAGCTGCGCCGCCGCTTCGAGGACGCTTCGTCGGAGCCGCAACGGATCAAGACGATCTGGGGCCGCGGCTACCTGTTCAGCCCTTCTGCGTGGGATGACTGAATGCTTCGCTCGCTGATCAAGCTGTACCTCATCGTGATTCTGTGCTGCGCGGCCGCAATCATATTCATCCAATGGTCGTTCAACAGGATCTTCTACGAGCGCGTCGCACAGGCGCAGCGCAACGCGCTGACTACGTACGCGTTCGTTCTGAACGACTACCTCGAACGCCATCCTGGCGGGAAGCGCTCTCTTGCGTTGCGTGAACTCGCGCAGCACGGCAACGAACGATTCGGTTTCGTGACGATGGCCTACGCGCGCGCCCGACTCACCGGCGCGCCGCTGCGCGATCTGGACGCCGGCCGGATCGCGATCAGCTACGACCGCAGAAACTACTACATGCCGCTCGCGGACGGCTCGGTGCTGCATGCGCGCCCGATCGCGCCGGCCGACCTCGACATCCAGATCTACGCATACGGGATGACCGCACTCGCGGCGCTGTTCGCCGTCGCGCTGTGGATTTCGTATCACTGGCGCGACCTGCGCAAGCTTCAGGCCGCCGCGCATTCGTTCGGCGCGGGCCAGCTGTCGACGCGCGTGAAGCTGTCCAGGCGGTCGAACATCTACGAGCTCTCGCAGCAATTCAACGACATGGCCGATCGGATCGAGGCGTCGATCAAGCAACAGCGGGAGATGATGCACGGCATCTCGCACGAGCTGAAGACGCCGCTCGCCCGCCTCGAATTCGGTCTCGCGCTGCTCACCGACGCCGACGACAGCGGCCGGATGCGCGAACGCCGCGACGAACTGCGGCGCGACGTGCGCGAACTCGACGAACTCGTCACCGAGTTGCTGACGATCGGGCGGCTGGAACAAGGCGCGAGCGAACTCGCGCCGATGGACGTCGTCATCGACGCCCTGATCGACAGCGTGGCCGGGAACGTCGCGAACGACATCGCCGATCGCGGTCTCACGCTCGGTGTATCGACAACCGGCGCGCCCGCGACTCACGTTTGCGATCCGAAACTCGTCGCGCGTGCGCTGTTGAACCTGATCCGCAACGCCGCGCGTTATGCGTCGCGCACGGTACTGCTGTCGGCGACGCAAGATGCGTCCGGTGCGCTGGTGCTGAGCGTCGACGACGACGGCCCGGGTATTCCGGCTGCCGACCGCGCGCGCGTGTTCGAGCCGTTCCAGCGGCTCGACTCGAGCCGCGACCGGGAGACCGGCGGGTTCGGCTTGGGGCTCGCGATCGTGCGGCGCGTTGCGCTCGTACATGGCGGTGGCGTGCGGCTCGAGGATTCGCCGCTCGGCGGTGCACGCTTCGTGATGACGCTGCCGTCGCGCACGCTGCCGGCGTTTCGCGACGACGCGCCCGCGTGCTGATGGATGATCTTCAAGATCGCGCGACTACGACCTCACGCGCCTGATGACGGTGCGGCGCGCGACGCTCCGCGGCCTCACAGCCGTCGATCACCGGCGCTCACTCGCCGACCTTGAACGCCGGCAACTGCTGCCCGAGCCGCGCGCCCATTGCCGCGCCGAGCGCTTGCAGCGCATTGAACGGACGGATCATCACCTCGAATTCGACGATCCGGCCGTCGGTGTCGAAACGGATCATGTCGATGCCCTTCAACCGCTTGTCGCCGATCGTCGCGCTGAATTCGAGGACGATGCTCGTGCCGTCGTCATCGGCGAACTGGCGATGGTATTCGAAGTTCTCGAGAATCGTGACGACCGTGCGCAATGCGAGCAGCAGTGCGGGCGCCGGTCCATACGGCTTGAATGCCATCGGCGAGCGGAACACGGCGTCCGGATGGACAATCGTGTGAAGCTCGCCGAAATCCTTGCGCGCGAGCATCGCGTGCCATGCGTCGAGCGATTTGGCGATGGCCGGCGGCAGATTCGATAATGGTTGCATGCTCAACGACTCCGATAACGACACACGATGAATAATCGACGATCGCGCGCGGCGCCCGACCGGGTCGCACGGCAGCACCGTCAGGAAACGGCGCGATCACGCGTCCGGCAGGATCACGACCTTGCCCTTGACCTGCCGGTTCGCCATCCGCGCGATCGCGTCGGCCGCGGCCGACAGCGGCACGCGCTCGGTGATCGCAGGCCGGATCTTGCCGAGCGCGAACCATTGCGCGAGCTGACGCATGTTCGCCGCGTGCTGCGCCGGGTCGCGCCGCACTGCGTCGCCCCAGAACACGCCGAGGATGTCGCGCTCCTTGAGCAGGGCCAGATTCAGCGCGATCTTCGGAATCTCGCCGGCGGCGAACCCGACCACGAGGAACCGGCCGCGCCACGCGGTCGCGCGCAGCGCCGCGTCGGTGTACGCGCCGCCGACCGGATCGTAGACGACATCCGCGCCGCGTCCGCCGGTCAGTTCGTCGACGCGGCGCCGCAGGTCGTCGGTCGCGTAGTCGATCGTATCGTCGGCGCCGGCTTCGCGGCACAACGCGAGTTTCTCCGCGCTCGACGCGGCCGCGATCACGCGCGCACCGAGCGCCTTCGCGATCTCGATCGCGGCCAGTCCGACGCCGCCGGCCGCGCCGAGCACCAGCAGCGTCTCGCCGGCCTGCAGGCGCGCGCGCTGCTGCAGCGCATGCAGCGACGTGCCGTACGCGAGCACGAGTGCCGCCCCCTGCTCGAACGTCATTCCCGGCGGCAGCGCCGCGATCTGGTGCACATCGGCCACGCACTGCTGCGCGAAGCCGCCGTGGCCGGTGAACGCGACCACCTCGTCGCCAGGCCGCCAGTCGCTTACGCCTTCGCCGACCGCGTCGATCACGCCGGCAAATTCCGCACCGGGCGAGAACGGCAGTGCCGGCTTCACCTGGTACAGCCCCTGCACGATCAGTGCATCGGGGAAATTGAGCGACGCCGCTTTCACGCGGATTCGTACCTGGCCCGCGGCCGGTTCCGGAAGCGCGACGTCGTCGATACGCAAGCGGTCGATCGGGCCGAATGCCGTGCACAACAAGGCTTTCATGTTCGTCTCTCCTCGCGCGGAACACCCGCGCAGCGATGCGTCAGCGGGACGCGCCCCGCAGCGATCAGGCCGGCTTCCGTGAAGGCACGCACGGCGGTGCTCGACATCGGCAATCGGCAATCGGCAATCGGCAATCGGCAATCGCTAGCGTGCGGTTGCCGTCGAAGTGCAGCGCGTCGCGTTGGCGCGTGCCGCATGCGATGCTGACGGAGCGGATGTCGGACGCTGCCTCGGGTCGAGCACCTGGTCAACCGTCTTGCGGCCGTGCTCCGCATCACGCGACACCGCCGCCGGCGCATCGGCATCGGGCCGTTCGTACAGCAGGAACGCGAACGAGCGCGGGACGTCGCCAAGCTGTCGCGACGGCCGCCGCGCAGCCGACGGTCATCGATGCGCGAACTGTCGACGCGCGGATGCTCGATCAATGCTTGTTCCATTACGGCTGCCAGCTACCGGCGATACAGCTGCACGCCCGTCGACGCCGATTACCGGCGCCGGATGATCGATCGTTGATTGCAGTGCTCGGGGAATTTAGCACGGTCGTTCGAAAGCAGCAATGCTCGGACAAAGCGGCGTGCCGCTGCCCGTGCAGTTTCGAGGTGTCATCGATTCGACGGCTGCCTCCGGCCGGGCAAGGCCGCGCTAAAACTAGTCTGGCTGACGTCGCGCAACGTCGTGGCTAGGTGGGCCGCGTACCGGCACGAATGGAAGAACGCGATGACCCATCCACCGTCAACCAGAACTAGCGGCGCTCGAAAATTTACGTCCCAAACAGCTAAATCTCGTCGGTCATTCAAGTCAGACCATGTTTTGTCGTTATCCCTCATTTCAATAGAGGAAACCGAGCCGCCTATGAATTCGACGCCTGCCGTGCACGTCAAGGGCACGAAGAAATTGCTAGAAGTTTTCGAATCTGCACTTTCGGCGATAGTGCAAGTGTTTTACACGACGGTTCCGCTTGTCATCCTGTTCATCGTCACTGCGATTTTGGGCGGTGGCGACATGATGTCCGTATTCGGTGGCTCAGAGGCCATGTTCGTCGCGGTGATCGCGTTCATTGACGCGTCTCGAGATTCAATCCGTGCCGTCTACCTTCAATCGGAAAGCAAAGATGCCGAGAAAGTAGATACGATGGCGATTGTTTCGATAATTCTTGTCGTGATGGCTGTAGCAGTACTCATCTTATCGATAGCTATCGATAAGCGTGCAATCGCGATGGTGGGCGACCAAGTCCACGACTTCGAGGTTCTCGTAAAGAATGTTCTCGTGCTTGCGCTAACGATCTCGTGCATCTACAAGTTCCGACTGAAGCGCCTTGAAGACAGTCAGGCAAAGGAACGCGCAAACCAGATGTCAGTTCCAGCTCGGGGCTAATCGCTTCAGATGTCAATTCGTCGAGAACGAACGACTTCATTTGCATCGACGCCAAGAGTTGACCGATGGAGCGGTGGGCTTTCAGGCCCACCTCCCTCTCAAGAGCGCGCCGCGCTTGCACACGAATCCGCGTCTTGCTGCCGATGAAGAAAGTGAACGCCGCGCCCGCTCGATGAACACCTGGCGCCATCTCGCTCGGGTATGGCCTAAGGCCAATCATTGGACCGTGCGTAGGAGGTCGCACAGGCTGTAGCCAGCGCAACCTCTCCGACCTGTCGAGTATACGATTGCAGTGACGCGGGGAGTCGCGATTGACGAAATCCGGTACACCACGGTTGCGCGAGCGCGAACATGACAGTCGAGACTATAGAGAACTACAGCCAAGCGCTTGATTTGACTGGCCCGCCCTGCAGGATTCGAACCTGCGGCCTACGGCTTAGAAGGCCGTTGCTCTATCCAACTGAGCTAAGGGCGGTCGCGGAGAGAAGACGCGGCCACGGGACCCGGACCGCATGTGACATACGAGGCTTCGATCAACGCAAACACGACCGCGACATTCAAAGCCCCGAAACGAAACGGGCCCGGCATGAAGCCGAGCCCAAAATTATACCTGATCATCGCGTCATATCACGCGCGACGCGCGACCGGCGCGGCAGGCTCAAACCGGCTGCGGATGCAGCATGAACCATCCGAGGCAGAACAGCCCCGCAATCACGCAATACACGCCGAACGAAGCGAGCCGACCGCGCCCTTCGAAATAGCGCATCAGGAACCGCACGCTCAGATAAGCGGCGATCGCAGTCAATACGCCGCCCAGCAACGCATCCGCGAGCTGATCCCGCGCATGAAACAGCTTCGGCAATTCGAGCACACCCGCCGCGAAAATGATCGGCGTGCCGAGCAGGAACGAAAACTCCGCCGCCTTCTCGGCCGTCAGCCCGGCCGCGTTGCCCGCAATCATCGTCAGCCCGCTGCGCGAGAAACCCGGAATCAGCGCGCCGATCTGCGCAAGGCCGACGAAGAACGCCTGCTTGAACGTCATCTTCTCCGGCGGCTGATGCGCGCGGCTGCGCTGGATGCGATCGCCGATCCACAGCAGCACGCCGTTCACGATTAGCGCAATCGCGACGATGCGCAGATCGTGGAACACGCGCTCGATGCGCTTTTCGAGCAGCAGCCCGACGATCCCGGTCGGAATCGTGCCGATGATCAGCGCCCACATCAGGTGCCCGTCGTCGTTCTTCCGACCGCCGAGCTGTGCAAAGAAGCCGCCGATCAGCGCGATCCAGCGCGCGCGGAAATACCACAACAGCGCAAGCGCGGTGCCAAGGTGCAGCGCGACGAGGAACGGCAGCAATTGCGGTGCGTGCTTGTCGATGTGCATGCCGAACAGCGCCGGCACGAGCAACGTGTGGCCGAGACTGCTGACGGGGAAGAGTTCGGTAACGCCCTGCAGGACGCTCAGGAATACCAGAAACCAGAGACTCACGCGTCGGTCCTTTTAGTGGTGATCAATCGGGTAAGAAAGCGGACGGCGCCTCGCACGTCCGAAAAACGCGCCCCGATTATGCCGAGCAAGGATTACCGCGCCAAGGCATTTGGCAGCTTATTGCGGCGCTGCACACAAACGCTTGCAATATGTAAGCGCACCGAAAGCAAAAAGCCCGCCATTTGCATGGCGGGCCTTTGGAATCCGGCACAAATTGCAGTCAGCGGCCGAGCTGGTAGAAAAATAGTACCGTGCTGCCGGTAAACATGCCGAACAGTGCGATTCCCATTGCCATTGCCAGATCCATGGCCTCTCCACAAAGTGTCATGACCCGGCAACATCACCGGTTTAAGGCCATTATCCGGACCGTCGGCGATCCGAAAAACTCGCAATTTCCCGAGAAGGGTTTTCCCGGACCGGGTCCCGGCCCGATAATGGAGCGCGCCATCGCGCATCCCGCCCACCTCGTTCATCCCGATTCGCCATGCCGATCTTCCAGCAGCACGACATTCACGAACTTCACGCCGGCCCGTCGCTCGTCCGGGTCGCTCCGCAATTCGGCGGCCGCCTGCTGTCGTGGCACGTCGACGGCGAACCGGTCATCTTCTGGCCGGACACGGCCGACTGGAGCAATCTCGCGCGCGTGCGCGGCGGCAATCCGCTGTTGTTTCCGTTCCTCGGCCGCCATCGCGTCGACGGCGAACTGGGCCGCTGGCGCGACACTGCCGGGGTGATTCGCGACCTGCCGATGCACGGCTTCGCGCGCGACCTGCCGTTCGCAGCGCATGCGTCCGACGACGGCGCCGCCCTGTCGATGACGCTCGATGCGACCGACGCGCTGCGCGACAGCTACCCGTTCGATTTCCGCTTCGAAGCGACGTATCGGCTTGCCGACGCGCACACGCTCGACGTCGCGCTCACCACGACGAACCGCGGCGACACACCGCTGCCGTACTACGCTGGCCACCACTTCTATTTCGCGCTGCCACACGGCGAACGTGCGCAGACCACGCTCGAACTGCCGTCCACGCACCGCTGCATGCAACTCGCCGACGGCGCGATCAGCCCGCCCGAGCCGGGCGAAGCGTCGTACAGCCTCGGCGACCCGGATATCGTCGATCGCTTCCACTGCCTCGACGGAGCGCCGTCGAAGCCGGTGCGCATCGTGATGCCGGGCCGCCGCCGCACGATCGAGATCGCACTCGACGTGCCGGGCTCGGTGCCGTGGTACGCGGTCACGACCTGGACCGAAAAGCCGGAATCGGACTTCTACTGCGTCGAGCCGTGGCTCGGCCTGCCGGACGCGATCCACAACGGCCTCGGCCTGCGCATGCTCGCACCGGGGGCGACCGAAACGGCCACGCTGCAAATTCGCGTTCTCCCGCTCGCCGGCTGACCGCGCACCCTCCGCAGCACGGCATGCCGGCCACGCTCGCGGCCCCAAACTGCGGTGCGCGGGTCGAACCCGTTAAAATCTGACGTTTTGTGTTGCCTGCCGCGTTGCACGCGGCAGGGTTTTGCGAGGTTCAATGTTCGGAACAACAACGAAGCGGCTGGTCGCGGCCGCCTGCGCCGCGCTGCTGGTCGCGTGCGGCTCCGCACCCGTCGGCCCCGGGTTCTACCGCGTCGAACGCGGCGATACGCTGTACAAGATCGCACGCGAGAATCGCACGTCCATGGCGAACATCGTGCGCTGGAACCAGATCGCGAATCCCGATGCGATCGAGGTCGGCCAGGTGCTGCGCGTCGCGCCGCCGGCCGGCACATCGAGCGCATCGACGACCGGTACCGGCACCGCAGGCCGCAGCCGCCCTGCACCGTCCGCACCGGTTGAGTCGGCCGTCAAGCCGGCCACGAGCATTGCGTTGATCTGGCCGGCCGCCGGCAACGTGGTGCGCACCTTCGACGGTTCGAAGTCCAAGGGCATCGACATCGCGAATTCGGCAGGCACGCCCGTGATGGCCGCCGCGCCGGGCACCGTCGTCTATGCGGGCAACGGGCTGCGCGGCTACGGCAATCTGATCATCCTCAAGCACAACGCGGATTACCTGACGGCCTACGCGCACAACCGCGCGTTGCTCGTGAAGGAAGGGCAATCGGTCACGCAGGGGCAAACGATCGCAGAGATGGGCAACAGCGACAGCGATCGCACCGCGCTGCATTTCGAGCTGCGCTACGGCGGGCGCTCGATCGATCCGGCACGCTACCTGCCGGCACGCTGAGCGCGACGATAGACAGGCGACACGCGATGCCGGCATGCATCGCATGTCGTCGCGAAGAAGATCGGAATGGTCGCGTCAGCGCTTGCGCAAACGGGCGGTGAAACGGCCGGACAGCGGATCGACACGGCTGGCGAACGCCACCAGTGCCCCGATTCCGAACAGGCTGAACCCCGCAGCTATCAGAAGCAAATCCATGGTCACATCACTGTTTTGTCGTGATCTTATGCGTCATCGTCGAATCCTGCACTGAGCCGCACCGGTTGCACGAGTCGGAACATTCCCCTATCCACCGGACGCCATTGTGGTTCCGGTCGCGTGAAATGCCGATGTAAGCCATCGCCGCGACGACGATCGACGCCCAGGAGACATTCGATGCTGCCCCCCGCCGACCGCTACGACGACCTGCTCTCCCGCTTCACATGGGACATTCCGGCCCGGTACAACATCGGCGTGGACGTCTGCGACAAATGGGCCGACGGCAGCGGACGCGTCGCGCTGATCCACGAAACCGCGCAAGGCGACGTGTCGCGCATCACGTTCGACGATCTGAAGAATGCTTCTAACCGTTTCGCGAACAGTTTGGCGAGGGCGGGTTTGCAACGCGGCGACCGCATCGCGATCTTCCTCGCACAGGGCCCCGAAACGGCGGTCGCCCATCTCGCCGCATACAAACTCGGCGCGATCGCGGTGCCGCTGTTCACGCTGTTCGGCGCCGACGCGCTCGAGTACCGGCTCGCGAACAGCGAAGCCGCCGCACTCGTCACCGATGCGGCCGGCTACGCGAAGATCGCGCCGCTGCGCGCGCGGCTGCCGGCGTTGCGCACGTGCTACTGCATCGGCGACGCGGCGCCCGACGCGCCCGGCGTAGTGCGCTACGACGACGCCGTCGCGACCGAATCGCCCGAATTCGCACCGGCGGACACCGCCGCCGACGATCCGGCCGTGATCATCTATACGTCGGGGACGACCGGCAAGCCGAAAGGCGCGCTGCATGCGCATCGCGTGCTGCTCGGCCACCTGCCAGGCGTCGAGATGTCGCAGCAGTGCTTTCCGCGCGACGCGCGCCTCTTCTGGACGCCGGCCGACTGGGCATGGATCGGCGGGCTGCTCGACGTGCTGCTGCCGTCGTGGCATCACGGCGTACCCGTGCTCGCACGCCGCTTCGAGAAATTCGACGGCGAGGCCGCGTTCGCGCTGATGGCGCGGCACGGCGTGACCCACGCGTTCCTGCCGCCGACCGCGCTCAAGCTGATGCGCGCGGTCCCGGCGCCGCGCGAGCGCTACACGCTCGCGCTGAAATCCGTCGCGAGCGGCGGCGAATCGCTCGGCACCGAATTGACGTCCTGGGGGCGCGACGCGCTCGGCGTGACGATCAACGAGTTCTACGGGCAGACGGAATGCAACATGGTGCTATCGTCGTGCGCCGCGTTGTTCGACGCGCAGCCCGGCGCAATCGGCAAGGCCGTGCCTGGCCACACGGTCGCGATCGTCGACGCGCACGGCACGCCGCTGCCGCCCGGCGTCGAGGGGCACATCGCGGTACGCCGCCCCGACCCGGTGATGTTCATCGAATACTGGCGCAATCCCGCCGCAACGCGCGACAAGTTCGCGGGCGACTACCTGCTCACCGGCGACACCGGCACGATCGATGCCGACGGTTTCATACGCTTCGTCGGCCGCGACGACGACGTGATCACGAGCGCCGGCTACCGGATCGGGCCGGGGCCGATCGAGGACTGCCTGCTCACGCATCCGGCGGTGCGCATGGCGGCCGTCGTCGGCGTGCCGGACGCGACGCGCACCGAGATCGTCAAGGCGTTCGTCGTGCTGAATCCCGGGCACGTCGGCGACGACGCGCTCGTCCAGGCACTGCAGGCGCACGTTCGCACGCGGCTGGCCGCACACGAATACCCGCGCGCGATCGCGTTCGTCGACGGGCTGCCGATGACCGCGACCGGCAAAATCGTGCGCCGCGCGCTGCGCGACGCGTAAGGCGGCCCCCAAACGAGCACGCAGCTAGTCGTTCGCGCGGATGGTTTATAGTGGCGCCCACGCAGTCTTTTCAGCACACATCGATGTCCTCCGACCAACACGAATCCGCCGCGGGCGCGTCGCACAGCCCGCTCTACGCCAAGCTCCTCGGCGAAACCGCCAAGATCGACTGGTGCGATCTCGAACGCTTCTTCGCGCAAGGCAAGCTGCTGTCGGTCGCGCGCGATCTCGATCTCGTCAGCGTCGCGGAGGCGATCGCGGGCGACGATGCGCAGCAAGTCACGCGCTGGCTGTCGTCCGGGCTCGTCTCACGCATGTCGGCGGAAACAGCGGCCGACTTCGCCGCGCGCAATCCGGAGCTGTGGGCGGTCGTGGTGTCGCCTTGGGTCTGCGTGCAAGAACGCGCCTGACGCGTTCGCCATGTCCGAATCCGCATTACCGCATGAAGCCGGCACCGGGCCGGCTACCGTCTCGCACCGGCGGGTGCTCGCGCTCGCGTTTCCGATCGTCCTCGCGAACCTGACCCAGCCGATCCTCGGCGCGGTGGACACTGCCGTCGCCGGCCACCTCGACGGCACGCAGTATCTCGGCGGCGTCGCGCTCGGCGGCCTGTTCTTCAATTTCGTGTTCTGGGGCTTCGGCTTCCTGCGCATGGGCACGACGGGCCTCGTCGCGCAGGCGCACGGCGCACGCGACGCCGCCGGCATCCGCCTGAACGTGCTGCGCGCGCTGATCGTCGCATTCGCGCTCGGGGGAGCCGTGCTGGCGCTCCAAGTACCGCTGTTGTCGTTCGCGCTGGCCGCGCTCGGCGGCAGCGACGCCGTGCGCGCCACCGCACTGGCATACGCCCATGCTCGGATCTGGAGCGCGCCGTTCGCGCTCGCGAATTACGTCGTGCTCGGCTACCTCCTCGGCGTGCAGCGCGTGCGGCTCGCCCTCGTCGCGCAGGTCTTCATCAATGCGGTCAACATCGGCGCCGTGCTGCTGTATGTGTACGGTTTCGGCTGGGGTATCGCGGGCATCGGAGCGGCAACGGCGAGCGCAGACGCATGCGGCTTCGCGCTCGGCGCATGGATGCTCTGGCGGCTGCGGCCGCGCGGCCTCGCGCCGCTCGCCGCGCACGCGCTGATGGACCGTGTGGCACTCAAACGGCTGATCGTCCTCAATCGCGACATCTTCCTGCGCACGCTGTGCCTGCTCGGCGCGTTCGGCTGGTTCGCGCACCTCGGCGCGAAACAGGGCGACGCGACGCTCGCGGCGAACGCTTTGCTGTTGAATTTCCAGACGTTCATGGCGTACGGGCTCGACGGTTTCGCGCATGCGGCCGAGGCTCTCGTCGGCGCGGCGGCCGGCGCGCGCGACCGCACCGCATTCCGGCAAGCCGTGCGCGTCACGCTGTTGTGGTCCGCGCTCGGCGCGCTGCTGTTCGCGCTCGTGTACTGGGCCACCGGCGGCTGGATCGTCGCACGGCTGACCGACCAGGCCGAGATCCGCGCGGTTGCGCTGCGCTACCTGCCATGGGCGGCGATCTCGCCGATCGTC
Organism: Burkholderia sp. AU19243; assembly: GCF_018148075.1. NCBI lineage: Bacteria > Pseudomonadati > Pseudomonadota > Betaproteobacteria > Burkholderiales > Burkholderiaceae > Burkholderia > Burkholderia sp. AU19243. The sequence goes on along the minus strand of NZ_JAGSTV010000001.1, from coordinate 586,054 downwards.
TCCGTGTGGGGCTTCCTGCTCGACGGCGTATTCATCGGGGCAACGCAGACGCAATCGCTGATGCGCGCGATGGTCGCTTCCCTCGTCGTCTTCATTGCCGCAACGCTCGCCGCCGTCGGCCCGTTCGGCAATCACGGGTTGTGGTTCGCGCTGCTGCTGTTCATGGCGGCGCGCGGCGCGACGCTCGCGCGCTACCTCCCGGCGCTCACGCGGCGCATCGGCGCCGATGCACCAGCGGCCGGCGCCTGACGGCCGTACCGCGCCGCCACCCGCAATCGTTATTGCGCAGGCGCAGCTGTCGTCCCCGGCGCGGGTTCGCCAAGCATCGACGGCGGTGTCATGTCGGTCGGCACGCCGTGATAGTCCGCCGGATCTTGCGGCGGCCCGCGATGCGCATTGCGGGGATCGCTCGAACAGCCGGCAAGAACGGATGCGGCCAGCACGGCCAGCATGAAACGCATCATCGGGAGGGCTCCGGAAAACGGCGCGCCCATCGCGCGCCAGGACCGCGCCGAGTCTAACGGAAATCCGGGTTAGGGGTCGTCTCGGCCATGTCCTACTATGTAGCCATGGCGCTGTGCCGTTGAAAGGAGGCTGCCATGACGTCTGAAGAAATTGCAGGCCTGATCGGCCTGTTCATCGGCCTGATGGTGCTGGTCGCCCTGTCGTACTTCGAGTCGCGCGAATACAAGCGAAGCCACGGCGGCGAAGGAATGATTCATCACTGGATGGCGGAACACCACCTGCTCGACTGGCGGCGCAAGCACTAGCGGACCGCTCCGCCGTTCCAGGGCACGGCTGCACGCACGGCCTGCCCCGAACGTGCGCGCACGCGCACGGTGGCTGCTGCGTGTCGCTCAAATTAACGGGGCCGGATAAACCGCCCTCGTCTCGACGAACAAACGCCGTCGCGAGGCCGATTGCCGCGCGACGGCGTTCGCTCACGTGCGCGCCGTCGCAGGCGCGCCGTGTTCCGGTTCGCTCAGCCCAGGAAATGGCGGGCGTAGCGGGCGTTGATGTCCGACAGTCGGAACAGCGTCAGGAAGTCCGCGCAGTTGAAGTCGGGATCCCACGCCGGCGCCCCGCAAATCTTCGCACCGAGGCGCAGATAGCCCTTGATCAGCGGCGGCGGCGCGACGACGGTGCCCGTCTGCAGTTCGTCGACCGGCAATGCCGTATGCGGGAACGCGCGGTACTCCGGCGCCGTCAGCGAGCTGGCGGGCAGCGACTGGTACAGGTTCGCCGCATAGTGGCCGCCGTCGGCCATCGACACGCTCGCGCAGCCGAGCATCGTCTCGTAGCCGTTCTGCATCATGTACGCGCCGAGACCGCCCCACAGCGCCATGATCACGGCACCGCTGCGATAGTCGCTGTGCACACATGAGCGGCCAACTTCGACCATCTTGCCGCGCAGGTGCGTCAGGCGCGACAGGTCGAACTCGCCTTCCGCATACAGGCGGCCGACACGTGCGGCCTGGTGCGGCGGCAGCACGCGGTACGTGCCGACCACCTTCAGCGTGTCGAGATCGCGCACCAGCAGGTGGTCGCAATACGCATCGAATGGATCGACATCGAGACCGGACGGGCCGCTGACCTGCGCGCCCATTTCTTCGGCGAACACCGTGTAACGAAGGCGCTGGGCCTCACGCAGTTCGTCTTCCGTGCGTGCCCACGCGGCGCGCAGACGGTACTCGGATGTGACGGTTTCAGCAGCGCGCGGCAGGTGACGCCGCGTGGTGTCGAGGGGAAGCGAGGCAAAAGGGAGCGTAGGCGTCGGCAGTTCTCGCATTAGGCTTTCCTGGTCGTAAGGAATAGGACGACATGCCAGCCAATGTAGTAACCGGTCGTTACCGTTATGTGGCACGACCGTGTCCATTCAATGACGTGTCGCCGAATTGACTTTAGCAGAAAGCTTGCGAAACCGTATGATCAATGCCTTCAACCCGCTTCAGACGAGGTCTGGCGTCAGCACCGCGCGCAGCACGGCCTGACGGTTGCCGTCGCGCGTACGGCTGGCGACCCATACGATGCCGCCCTTCTTGATGCTCCAGCTGTCGCCGTTGCCGACGATCAACCGCGCCGCGACGCTGCCGAGCGTCGGCTGATGCCCGACGATCACGACCGTCGGGGCAATCCCGTCGGGCCAGCCGGCGGCTGTCAGCACGTCGTCGGCGCTGGCGTCGGGCGCGAGTGCGTCGACCGTCCGGTACTGGTCGGTCAGCGCTTCGACGGTCTGTACGGTGCGTGCGGCGGGGCTCGCGAGAATCACGGCGCTCGACTCGAGCCGGCCGCGCAGCCATTTGGCCATCGCCTGTGCTTCCTTGCGCCCGCGCGCCGTCAGCTGGCGTGCGAGGTCGTTTGCCGCGTAGTCTTCGGCTTCGGCGTGACGCCACAGAATCAGGTTCATCATGATGTCTCTCCATGTGTCGGGGCGGACCGTCCGGTCGCGCATACCGCGTGCCGGACGTCATCCTCCGAATTGTCGCCAATCGCGAGCAATTCGTGATGACCGATGCAGGATGAATAACGTGATTGACCCGCGCCCCGATTAGGCGATAGAATCTCTGGCTCGTCGGAGCGTAGCGCAGCCTGGTAGCGCATCTGATTTGGGATCAGAGGGTCGAAGGTTCGAATCCTTTCGCTCCGACCAAGGAAATCAAGGGGTTAGCTGATGCTAACCCCTTTTTCTTTGGCACGTCGCCGGGCTATTGCTACCATTTTCCTACCAGCTGTAACGATTTCCATAGAGGAACTGTGAAGATGGCTGACGTCCCCGATCCGCGTCCAGCATCCCGTATTCGTCGCCCGCGTCGGTTGGCGCGACGAAAGCCAATACCCTCGCACCGATCTGCTTGACCCATCCATCTGGTCTTGGGAGTTCCTGGGACGAAGCGACGAGTATGCACAGGAATTCGACCTACTGCACCCGTTCTAGTGCAGGCGAGGTTTGATGGTAATCCTGAAGCGTTGTGAATTGCTCGTCACGGGTTGTCACGAAAACAGGGCCTCGCTACCAATGAAGCAGCAAAGGATAGGACGTCCAGTATCACGATATCGACCCAGTACCGGGAACGGAGAGATACATGACGCCCTTCAATATTCCGTTCGAATCATCAGCTGTTCAGACCTCGACATACGATACCGACTGCGACGCCACCAGCTTCGGCGGCGTCGAACATGCGCACCGACAGAGGTCATCACTCAGCGCCGCCTGTCGACCATCCGGTCCGGCGCTTGAATAACGTGGCCCGTCGCACTCAATCACGCCGAGTGTCTTGCACACTGGGCACCACACCGGATCGTGTTCATACGCTTGTTCGCGGTCGTGCAGAATGTCTTGTCCGTCACCACCCTGCACGATGCCTCCGACTGTCGTCGTGTCACCCTTCACGATGTCGTAGCGTCGCATGTCGCCTCCGCTCAGACTGCGCCCGGCCGCAGTCGCAGGCTGTTCAACAGCGTGTCCCACGTTTGCAGTGCACTAGCCTCATCGACCGGTGACGTTGCCTCCTCAGGCTTCAAATCGCGGCTGCTTGCCCCTAGCAGCAACTGAATAGCGGTATGTGGTTTCGCCAACGTGCTCGGATCGCCCGGCGCGAGCAGGTAGAAACGATAGGACGTGATCTCGCCTTCCTTCAGTGCGAACAGCACTTCCTCAGCGTCCATCCCAGCCACGGTGCGCTTGCCCTGTCGCAGGATACGGTAGCTGCCGCTCGAAACCTGATCCATCTTCGCGCGCAGTTCGGGAAGGGTTTTGGTTAATGGTGATTTCTGGTCCGCGTTCACCGAATCCCGCATCTGGATGACGAGTAGCGCCGGTCGACCCGGCATCAGCGCAAGTGACTGGCTGACCTCCTCGGTAGAAGTCGACGAGCCTGTGGCAATCCCACCGTCGAAACAGAACCCCGATTCGGTTGGGACCGACCAGTTATCGCGCGCCTTTATTCGACGATAGATTCCATTATAAATATTCTCGACATCACCCATTGCTGCCGATCCGACGCTACTGGTTGTATGAAACAAGGTATTGTTTTCGTAAATATATCCCTCAGTATCGAAAGGCAGCCCGTTAGCGGAAACCGCATCCTGGAATACGAAAACCCGGGAATCCTTTGTAGGAGAAAATGCCTTCTCTAGCCATACATGATTTGTTTCTTCGTTTCTGCGCCCAGGATTAATGCGTTTTTTTGTACGCAACTCTTTTTCCCGAGCGGCAACTGTTCCATGATACGTTGCAGACGATACGTTGTACCGCGTCTCCAGTTTTTCCCCCTGAAACTCATATCGTTGATTGGTAATTTCGCTTGCCACTGGGCGTTCAAAAACGAAGCGGCCGATGCACCACGGCCGTGGATTGGACAACAAGGGATTCGTCATGATCGGTTCACCGGAAAACGTTATCGAACAGGCGCATATGCCTGTCACTAAAAATAGAAATCGACCAATTCGAGTCAGCATTTCGGCTCCGGGGCATCCTGCGCGATTTGCACGACACTGTAGAGGAGCGCCCAGCGCGTCCACGGATGGTTATAGCTTTCCTGATGCACATAGCCTCCCTGGTCAAACACCATTTGTACGCCGGGGGCTGCACCTCCCTCCGCGCCGCGCGCGGGGGCTTCGGCGGACCAGACCGGCACCGTTCCATCACCCGGCACGATCCCATTCTTCTCCGGATCGGGCGTTTCGCTACCCGGCGGCAGCTTCGCCACCTTTTGCACCTCGAACTCGACCGTGACGTTGCGCGAATCTAGGTGCACGCGCAGCTTTCCCGTGTGGGAATCGTCGTGTTTCTCACCCAGGAACCGCGCCGCGCGCAGCTCTTCCTCCGTCACGCCCGCCGGCACATCTCCCTTCCAAATCACGGTACCCCATGCCAACAGATCGGCCAGATTCTCGCCCTTCTCGATCGCGGCCTTGCCGTGATTTTCGCCCGATGCCGCCGCCGTTGGTTTCAGCTCTCCATCCCCGTAGGCAACATACGTTTTGTCGTGATAGATGTTAATTATTTTATTTTGATTTGTGACAACTTTCTTAATTGTATCCTTAAAGTTATCAACCACCGACTTCTTTTGAGGGCTTTTATCAAGTCGTTCTTTCATAATTCCGGCTGGATCGAGTAACGAAGCCGATTGCTCGGGCACCAAGCCGTACCACTTGGGGTTAGTGAAGACATCGTCGTAAGTATTTCCATCCTTCGGCAACTTCATCACCGGTTCGCCGTTGAGTCGCGCAAATATCCACCACGGTTCGCCGTTGTGGTAATCCGGCATCGGCAACAGCTCAAGCGGTCCGGGCGCATTCGCAGCCACCGCTACGAACTCATCTGCATCGCTCCCGAGCAGGGCACCATTGATGAAACCGTTCACCCCGCCCTCGCTGCCGCCTCCGGTGCGGAACCGCTTCGCCGCGATTGGTGCGCCGGTCGCCGGCAGCACGTTGTGGAATACGCCGTGCATCAGGTCCGCTCCACCGTGCATCGCGATCGCCATCCGTGCGACTAGCCCGCCCATCGAGTGCGTGAGAATGATCGCCTTGCCGCTATGGTTCTCCTCAATGATCTCCTTGATGCCCATCAGGCGCGTCGTCTTGCCGGTCTTCTTGTCCTTGAAATCTGTGCCGTCAATCACCTGTTGCGCCGATTTTTCATTCGATTGCAGCCAGTTGTACCCAATTGCGTACACTCGATACTGGTATTTCATGAAGTGCTTGAACACTTCAGAATCTTTCGCGATCGCATGCCCGCGGCCTTGCGTGCCGGCATCGATCGCTCCATAGTCGGAAGGCTCGGTATCTAGCAGTGGCTTGAGCGCCCATTTCTTGCCGTCAGGGTCGCCTTGAATCCAAGGCCCTTTATGCTTCCCCAGATGCATAGGCTCGTTCAGTTGCTCCTGCAGCCACGCCAACATCGGCTGATAGCTCGACCGATACACTGAGCCCCAACCTCTACGAACAGCCTCCTTCTCGTCCACGTACTGGCTCGGGTCGTCATCGTTTTCGTGCTTGCCAGCACTGACAGGCCCGAAGGGGGTGACGGCTGCCAGAGTCGGATCGAACAGCTTTTCCCGCGTGGACGCGCCCTTGAACCACATACCAATCAGAGCTGGCAACGCGCCCGCCTTCCCCAACAGGCCATCCGTCTCCGGTGCAAAGAATATCTCGTCACCGGTTTCGGCGTTCACCAACGGCGAACCCATCACGCCTGGCAGGAAGATCACCGGAATAATTGGCCGCACATCGCACAGCAGTTCTTTGGAGCGCGTATCAGTCGCCGGCGTCAACGTAAAATGCCCGACCGACGCTCCGTCCTTGTCCGTGCGACCAACCTGCTGGACAACTTCGTTCTCGGCATCGTCACTGAACGGCGATCCGCCGCCGGATTGATCTGTGTTTTCGCTCATTGTCGTTCTTCAGATTCGACCATCGGTTATCGGATTCATGCCGCAGGACCGGCCGGCTTCGGCCGCAATGCGCGGACGGCTAGCTTCTCGATATCCTCGCTCTTCTGCTCGGCCACGTGCCCCAGCTCGTTCGTCATCCCGGTCAAGCGTGTACCGTCCCCGCGGATCAATTCATACGGGTGATTTTTCAGCACCTCGCCCGTGATGCGATCGCGCAGCACATACGGATCGTTAAACTTGGCTTGCGGCAGGCTGTTCATATGCTGCGCAATCGAGCTCGGCCCCTGACGGCTGAGCGATGCCGATTTGATCGTGCGCGGGCCTTGCGTACCGTCTTCAATGCCAGCCGCCACCCAACGGGTGTACGAGCCGCCCGCCTTGATGATGATTTCATCGGCGTCGAGCACAATGCGCTTGGCCTTCACGGTCACGTCTTTACCCGCATTGATGTTCACGTCATCCGTGTTGGCCGACAGCTTGATCGGACCTTTCGCCGTCACAAAGAACGCGCCGAGTTTCTGCGCGAAGAAGCTCACCTTTTCCGCGGCCGCCACGACAAACGACTTGCCCGTCGCAACGTATGTGGTTTCGTTACTAACGACATTGACCTCTTTCTCAGCCACGATATGCGTCGAGCTGTCCGCGACCAGTGCAATGTCTTTCGGCGTCGATACCAATATGTTCGGTTGCGAAAATCCGTTGGCGCTGCCCGTACCGCCGCCCGCCGTCACCCCGCCTGACGTATCGCCTGATACCGGGTGCTGGATGTCCTTCGAAAGCGCCTTGAGTGCATCCTGTCCAGTTTGTAACGATTCCGCCTGAGCAGTGGTGCTTGCGCTCGATAACGACTCGACCAACATCCCGGCCTGCTGCAACTGCGATCGCGCCTCATCCACGCCCATCTGCTCGTCATCGTAGGACTTCGAGTGAGCACTGATCGACAGCCCCTTGCTGGCACGAACCGCACCGAACTCGTCGGCATGCAAGATGAAACCGGCCCCCAGATATCGCCCTCGAGTGTTACCGTCATGCTTGATCAGGTAGCCCTGCGTCAGTGCCGCATAACTCTTGCCCGTATAGCTGACCAGCCGCGTCCCGCTTTGATTCGTGGAATCATCATGGACGAACGAGTTGTAGGCGCCCGTTTTGCCGAACCCTTCGGACTTGAACCCGGACAGTAATGCGTTCGAATGCCATTGGGAAGGCGTCGTACCGCCATTGATCCGCCCCAACACGAACGGCTTGTCACAATCCCCGTTCCAGTAACCGACAATGACCCACTCCCGTGCCCTCGGCACATGAACCGCTCCATAGCCGTTACCCGTATCGGATTGAAGCGTCGACAGCAGCGGTGAGGAATTGAAGGCGTCCGGTGGGTTCTTGTGATCCCAGGCGAAATGCACCCTGATCTGGTTGCGGTCGTTCGTCCACGCCTCAGCTCCGTCCGGAGTGACGACGAGCGCATGCTCAATCGACATGACCGGCTTCGGATGATCTAGCGGGCTACGGTATTCGACAGCCGTAGGTTGCGCCTCGACTTCGAGCACGAAAAATCCGGCCGAACCATCCGATTCATGCGCCAGCGTCTTGAATCGCTCACGGTGAATCGCCTGCTGCTCGGCCAGCGTTGCGCGAAGACTTTGCGGAAACTCGGCCGTCTGCGGGCCGATCGGGACATTGTTCTCGATGAACCACCGTGCCTCGACCACCAGAAACTCGCGCTTCTTCGAATCGCCGTCCTCGTGGCGGGGATGACCGTTCAAGACGAACCGCAATCCGGCATCCAGCCACCGCACACCGCCTACGCCGAAATATCGGCTTGCACGCGCATCCCATATCTCCACTCGCCGTCGCGCTCGCATCTCACCCGCATCTGAGCTGGAGTAGCCGTAAGCCGTCGATTCGTAGACCGTCATCGGCGCATCGGGAACGCTATGCTCGGCCTTCTGGCGGCGGTCCTCCGTGACATAGCTCGTCGCGACAAGCTCGCTCTCTACCTGGAAATTGGACGCGGGTCGCTTGAAGTCAAACGCACGCGACATGTAGCGCGTGCTCTGCATCGTCTGCACCGCAGCCCAATGCGCGAAACCGTCAGATTCGTTGCTGTCGTTCGCTCGAATGAACTCAACTGACTTGGCATCGGGAAGGGTCGAGACGCGGTCAACGATGACGAGCGTCGTCTTGGGCGCGTCACCTTCGCTAACGTTTTCGTGGACCCAGTAGAAATACCAGCCCTCGGCCTCAGCCAAGCGGTTCACAAAGTGAAGATCGGATTCGCTTTGCCTGCACCACGAACGCTTGGCGGGATCAGACCACAGCGAGAAACGGTACTGTCCCCGTAGCTGCGGATACCGATCAAGCACGTCGGAAATGATCTCGCGGGCGTCTTTCTCGAGCCAGCCCTCTTCGTTGTGGGTTTTCCCAAGGAAGACCAGCGCCGATGAAAACTCGATCTGGTACGTCGAAAGGCCGCCGTTACCGCCCAAATAGGCGACCCGATGAACGAAGCCGTGCACCGGACGATAGACAGGAACCGCAAAGGGAGCCGTGACCTGTTGAATCCGCAAGGTAACGGGCTGGTGCATCAGCGACAGCAGCGCGGTATCGTCGCGCGTTGACGCAACGTCGATCGTGTACGAATAGTCACGCCCGATTCTGGCCGATCCACGCGCGCGGAGCGGTACCAGTGCATTCTTGCCAAGCGGCGTATCCAGCATCAACAACCGCCCCTGCTGCAAAACGCCCTTACTGATCGCCTCGTAGAGGTCGCGAAACTTCAGGTCCCCGAGCGCGGACGGTCTGATATCCATTTTCGTTATCTCTCTCAGGTTCGACCGTCAGGAAAGTGACACAAAGAAAAGAGACGGTCAGCCATTCGCGACAGCAAGTCGCTCGCGCGATTTTATCTAAAGTCTGAGAAATATGTGCCGGCTTGACACAAATTGAAGCCTTGCTGCCTAGCGATGCGGGGGATCGAGCTAAAGGGCGCCCACTTGCGCTCTCAGCCGCGAAAGCGAGCGCGCAACATCTGTGCTCCCGCAAACAAACTCCATGTGCAGTTTGTCGGTTTGTCGCAGCGTGGACGACGCGGATATCTTCATAGATGAGGGTTGCGGGTCGATACGCAAAATCGCAATGAGCTAAAATTTCACATAAATCAATGGATTATGATTTTCAGCGATTGCCAGCGAAGTCGAAAATAGCGGGGCACCGATTTGGGATCAGAAGATTCGAATCCTTTCGCTCCGACCACGAGAACACGACAAGGGTTGCAAGCCATCGCGCTTGCAACCCTTTTTCGTTTTACGCGTCGTTTTAGCCCCGCCTCGCACCGCGCGCACGAATTTTGCGGATCCACGCGATAATGTTCGTGACCAACCCGCAACCGCGCATGAAAAACCACGCTTTCAAGACCGCCCTGCTCGGCGCGCTGTTCGCACTCGGCGCAGCTGGCGCCTCCGGTGCCGCGTCGGCGAAGTCGCTCGACGCCGCGCTCGACTGCCACTCCAACGGCCACAAGTTCGTCGCGCCATTGCTCGCGGCCGGCGACATCCAGTCGGAGCCGATGCACGTCGAAGCGAATTCGGTGAACGCATTCCGCACGAACCATGCGCTAACCGCGTATGGTTTCGGCGTGTACGTCGTGCTCGGCTACCAGGCGAACGACCCGATCTTCCAGACGGGCGACGGCACGCCGATCGGCGAATGGGCCTACGGCGTCGTCGTGCGCGGCACGAAAAGCGCGGTCGAACAGGCCGTGCGCAAGGCCGGCAGCGACGCCACCGTCAAGCAGGCGTTCCCGTTCCTGACCGCGATCGTGTGCTCGGAGTGAGCCTATGCTGAAACGGACGCGCCGCGCGTGCGCGGCGGCGCCAGCGCGTCATGCGCCGGTATAAACCACGCGATATGGAATGCCGACCTTCTCCCACTCGGCCGCTTCCTGGCTGAGGCTGTAGTCGGTCAGCGGATTCTGCTCGACCCACGCGCTCGGCAGACGCACTTCATATCCGCCCTTCTTCATCTGCGACACGGAAATGTCCGGCAGCCCCGCGTCGGTCCGGCGCCGGCACAGCAGCGCCGCGAGCCGCAGGCAGAACAGGAGCGGCCATTCGACGTCGCGCGCCTGCGACAGCTTGCCGAGCTTGCCCGCATGACCGAGCACGAGCGCGGCCAGGCGCGCCTGGTCCGTGCGCGAGAAACCCGGCATGTCGGCATTGCTCGCGATATACGCGGAATGCTTGTGATACGAGCTGTGCGAAATGGACAAGCCGATCTCATGCAATGCGGCAGCCCAGCCAAGGAACATCCTGCCTTCCTCGCGCTCCTCCTCGTCGGACTCGTCGAGCTCGTCGTAGAACCGCACCGCGAGCGCACCGATACGCTCGGCTTGCGCGCGATCGACGCCGTAGCGGCGCGTGAAACCCTCGACCGTCACCGCGCGCATGTCCTCGTGCTGCGTCCGCCCGAGCAGATCGTACAGCACGCCGAGACGCAGCGCGCCGTCGGTCGTGTCGACATAGTCGACGCCGAGCTCCTCGAATACGGCGAGCATGATCGCCAGGCCACCGGCCAGCACCGGCACGCGATCGGGCTTCAGCGCGATCAGCTTCAGCCGGTTCACGTTCTCGGCCTTGATCAGCGCGCGCTTCAGGCGCTCGAGGCCGCCACGCGAAATGCCGTGCGTGATGCCCGCATCGTTGAAGCCGTTCGCCTCGACGAGCTCCGCGAGCGCGCGCGCGGTGCCGGACGACCCGATCGCCTGGTCCCAGCCCGCCTTCTTGTACTCGCTGGAAATGATCTGGATCTCGCGCTTGGCCGCGAGTTCGGCCTGCCGCATCGTGTACTCGTCGACGTTGCCGACCGGGAAAAACGCACGGCTATGGCTGACGCAGCCGATGTAGAGGCTCTCCATCACGATCGGCGTGTAATGCGCACCGATGATGAATTCGGTCGAGCCGCCGCCGATGTCGACGACGAGCCGCTTGCCGGCACTCGCCGGCACCGAATGCGCGGCGCCCGCATAGATCAGGCGCGCTTCTTCGCGGCCGGCGATCACTTCGATCGGGAAACCGAGTGCCGCTTCGGCCTCGCCGAGAAATTCCCCCGCATTCTTCGCGACACGCAGCGTATTGGTCGCAACCGCGCGCACGTGATCGGGGTGGAAATCGCGCAGGCGCTCGCCAAACCGCTTCAGCGCTTCCCAGCCACGCTCCTGCGACGCGCGATCGAGCATTTTGTCGCTCGACAGGCCGGCGGCCAGCCGAACGGGTTCGCGCAGCGCATCGACGGGATAGATCTGGCTGCCCGCCGGCGTTTCCTCGACGCGCCCGACGATCAGCCGGAAGCTGTTCGAGCCGAGATCGACGGCAGCCAGCAAGTGGGGGGATGTAACCATCAGAAGGAGGCTCCGTGCGCATTCGCCCACGGCGGCCGATCGGGCACCGCCGGACGATCTGTCAAAGGCGACATTTTAAGCGTGGAACGCTTGCGATTGCCACGCTTCACGGGCATGTACCCGAGTAGTTTGTATATGGCCGAAACATATTTATGAGACAAATCGGTTCCGGCGTAGAATTTCCCGATATAAATAGATCATTGTCATCAGCACGTCATCGCACCGTGAGAGTTTCCGAGCGTCCTTTCGAATCATCGCCTGAATTACCGCCTACTCTGCCGATGTCCGCCCGTTATCCGCTTCTCAATCGTGAACTCGGCATCCTCGGTTTCAACGAGCGCGTGCTTGCCCAGGCCGCTGACCCGCAAATCCCGCTACTCGAACGCCTGCGCTTCATCTGCATCACGAGCAGCAACCTCGACGAATTCTTCGAAGTTCGGATGGCGGGCCTTCAGGAACAGATCCGCGACAATCCCGGCGCGCTGACGCCCGACGGCATGTCGCTGCAGCACGCTTACGATCTCGTCGTCGAACGCGCGCAGCGGCTCGTGCACCGCCAGTACACAATGCTGCATGAAACCGTGCTGCCGGCGCTCGAGCAGGAAGGCATCTACTTCCACGCGAGCGACTCGTGGAACGACGAGCAGCTCGAATGGGCGCGCCGCTATTTCCTCGACGAGCTGCTGCCGGTGCTGACGCCGATCGGCCTCGACCCCGCGCACCCGTTCCCGCGCGTGCTGAACAAGAGCCTGAACTTTGTCGTCGAGCTCGAAGGTCGGGACGCGTTCGGCCGCCAGGCGGTGATGGGCATCGTGCAGGCGCCGCGCGCGCTACCGCGCGTCGTGCGCATGCCGCAGGCGCTGTCGGGCTTCGAGCACGGCTTCGTGCTGCTCAGCTCGTTCATGCAGCGCTTCGTCGGCGAGCTGTTCCCGCAGCTCGTCGTGAAGAGCTGCAACCAGTTCCGCATCACGCGCAACAGCGAACTCTTCGTCGATGAAGACGAAATCACGAACCTGCGTGTCGCACTGCAGGGCGAACTGCCGGCGCGCCACCTCGGCAACGCGGTGCGGCTCGAAGTGTCGGCCGACACGCCGCAGCACATCGTGCGGCGGCTTCTCGACGAAAGCCTGCTCGACGACAAGGACTGCTATCGCGTCGCAGGGTCCGTGAATCTCGTGCGGCTGATGCAGATTCCCGATCTCGTCGATCGGCCCGATCTGAAGTTCGCGCCGTTCGTCGCGTCGATTCCGCCCGCGATCGCGGGGGCACCGACGATGTTCGACGCGATCGACGACGGCGACATCCTGCTGCACCACCCGTACGAGAGCTTCCAGCCGGTGCTCGAACTGCTGCAGCAGGCCGCGAAGGATCCGAGCGTCGTCGCGATCAAGCAGACGATCTACCGCACCGGCACCGATTCGCCGCTGATGGACGCGCTGATGGAAGCCGCGCGCAACGGCAAGGAAGTGACCGTCGTCGTCGAGCTGCTCGCGCGCTTCGACGAGGAAACCAACATCAACTGGGCGTCCCAGCTGGAGGCGGTAGGCGCGCACGTCGTGTACGGCGTGGTCGGTCACAAGTGCCACGCGAAGATGATGCTGATCGTGCGGCGCGTCGTACACGAGGGCAAGGCGGTGCTGCGGCGCTACGTGCACCTCGGCACCGGCAACTATCATCCGCGCACCGCCCGGCTCTACACCGACTTCGGATTGATGACGGCCGACCAGAAGATCTGCGAAGACGTCCACCACGTGTTCCAGCAGCTGACGGGGATCGGCGGCGAGCTCACGCTGCACGAGCTGTGGCAGTCGCCGTTCACGCTGCATCCGCGCATCATCGAATCGATCAACGCGGAGATCGACAATGCACGCGCCGGCAAGCGCGCGCGCATCGTCGCGAAGATGAACGCGCTGCTCGAGCCGTCGGTGATCGCCGCGTTGTACGAAGCATCGCAGGCCGGCGTGAAGGTCGACCTGATCGTGCGCGGCGTGTGCGCGCTCAAGCCCGGCGTGCCAGGCCTGTCGGAGAACATCACGGTGCGCTCGATCGTCGGTCGCTTCCTCGAACATCACCGCATCTACTATTTCCATGCGGGCGGCGCCGAGGACGTCTATCTGTCGAGCGCCGACTGGATGGACCGCAACCTGTTCCGCCGCGTCGAAGTCGCGTTCCCGATCCGCGAGCGCAAGCTGAAGCGCCGCGTGATCGCCGAAGGGCTGTCGGTATGCCTCGGCGACAACCAGTCGGCATGGCAGATGCACAGCGACGGCCACTACCGCCGGCGCCGCACGGGCAAGACGGTCCGCAACGCGCAGCTCGGGCTGCTTGCGAAATTCTGTTCGTAACCGGCCGCGCGCACGTATCGCGCGCGGCACGGAAAGCAAAAAGCACAGCCCGCGGGCTGCGCTTTTTCGTTTCAGGGCAAGCGCCGCAGCGCGCCGTTCATGTTGCGATGCTCACGCTTCGAACGCGGCCGGCCGGATCGCGATGACCCGCGACGCCGGAAAACGTGCGGTGAACGTGCTGCCGCGCCCTTCTTCGCTCTGCACGTACAGGTGCGAGTCGTGCCGCTGCAGCACATGCTTGACGATCGCGAGGCCGAGCCCGGTGCCGCCCGTATCGCGCGAACGGCTGCGGTCGACGCGGTAGAACCGCTCGGTCAGCCGCGGCAGATCGGCCGCAGGAATGCCGAAACCGCTGTCGGTGACGGAAAACACGCCCTGCCCGCCCTCACGCCGCCACGAGACGACGATCTTGCCGCCGTCCGGCGTATAGCGAATCGCGTTGGTGACAAGATTCGCGAACGCGCTGAACACTTCGGTTTGCGCGCCGGTCACGCCGAGCGTCTCGTCGATCGCGAATGTGATCTCGTGATGCCCGTTCGACAGCGTCTGCGCATCCTCCTTCAGATGGTCGAACACGGCGCGCATGTCGACAGCGTGATCCATCGGCGGCTTGCTTTCGCCCTCGAGCTTCGCGAGCACGAGCAGGTCGGTGACGATGTGACGCATCCGCGATGCCTGCTGCTCCATCATGTCGAGATAGCGCGCGCGGTCTTCATCGTTCAGCGGCAGCTCGCGCATCGTCTCGAGAAAGCCCGACAGCACGGTCAGCGGCGTCTTCAGTTCATGCGAAACGTTCGCGACGAAGTCGCGCCGCATCGCGTCGGTCCGCTCGAGCTCGGTGATGTCCTGCGTGAGCAGCAGCTTGCGGTTCTCGCCGTACGGGAACACCTGCACTTCGAGCACGTTCTGCCGCGAAGCGCCCATTCCGCGCATCACGAGCGTCTCTTCGTAATGCTGCGCATTCAGGTAGCGGACGAACTCCGGATGACGCACGAGATTCGTGATGTGTTGGCGCAGGTCGCGCTTTGCATCGAGGCCGAAGTGCACCTCGGCGATCGCGTTGCACCATTCGATCTGGTCATGATCGTCGAGCATCGCGACACCGTTCGGCGACGCCTGGATCGCCTGGATGAAGCGCGAATGCTGCTGCTCGACTTGACGCACCTGCGCGTGCCACTGTTTCGCGAGCTTGTGCAGCCGGTAATAGATCTCGCCCCAGATGCCCGGCGCGCTCGGCACCTCGCCGTACACCGGTGCATCGAGCAGACGCCAAAGACGTTGCGTATGAAAGGTACTGAAAAAGCCCTGCGCGACCAGCATCACAACCGCGAACCCGAGGGCCGCGGGCGGGCCGGCGAACACGCCGACCAATACGCTGATCAGCACGAGCAGCACGAGCGACACGAGAAAGCGCGCCCAGATGATGTTCATGATTCAGCGCCCGAAAGTTTGAACGGCATGCCGTGGCACACGGCATATCCGGATACGTTTACGCGTGCTTCGCGAGCCGGTAGCCGCTGCCGCGCACGGTCTCGATCATCGCATCGCAGCCGGCCGGTTTCAAGGCCGCGCGCAATCGTTTGATGTGCACGTCTACGGTGCGCTCTTCGACGAACACGTGATCGCCCCACACCTGGTCGAGCAGTTGCGTGCGGCTGTGCACGCGCTCCGGATGCGTCATGAAGAAATGCAGCAGGCGGAATTCGGTCGGGCCGAGATCGAGCTTGATCTCGCTGCCGTCGCCGTGCGCGGCGACCCGGTGCGTGGCCGGATCGAGGCGCAGCCCGTTGATCGACACGACGTCCTCGGTCAGCTGCGGCGCGCGGCGGCGCAGCACGGCCTTGATGCGCGCCATCAGCTCCTTCGGCGAGAACGGCTTCGTCACGTAGTCGTCCGCGCCGATCTCGAGGCCGAGCACCTTGTCCTGCTCGTCGCCGCGCGCGGTCAGCATGATGATCGGGATGTGCTTGGTCCGTTCGTTGTTGCGCAGGTCGCGCGCGAACGCAATGCCGGACTTGCCCGGCAGCATCCAGTCGAGCAGCACGAGATCGGGCAGCACGTCGCTGATCAGGTTCTGCGCCTGCTCCGCGTTGTACGCGCGAATCGGACAGTGACCGGCATGCTGGAGATTCACCGAGATCAGTTCGGAAATCGCGGGCTCATCTTCAACGACGAGAATGTTGCTGGGCATCGGCACCTCTGTTCTTCCTTACGGAGTCGATTAACTGTTGGCTTCGCGATCGAGCATGTCGCGCGGCTGGTGCCGCACGTCCGTGCCCTTCACGATGTAGATGATGAATTCGGCGATGTTCTTCGCGTGGTCGCCGATCCGCTCGATCGCCTTCGCGATGAACAGGTACTCCAGGCCGACCGAGATCGTGCGCGGATCTTCCTGCATGTACGACACGAGCTTGCGCACGAACGCGCGGAATTCGAGGTCGATTTCCTTATCGTCCCTGACGATCTGCGCTGCCGCCACCGTGTCGAGGCGCGCGAACGCGTCGAGCGCGCGGCGCAGGATCGTCACGGCCATCTCGCCCGACACCTTGATCTCCGCGATGTTCACCGCACGCGCGGCCGGCTCGTCGACCAGGCGGCGCACGCGCTTCGCGATCTTCTCGGCCTCGTCGCCCGCGCGCTCGAGGTTCGTAATCGTTTTCGAAATCGACATCAGAAGGCGCAGGTCGCGCGCGGCCGGCTGCCTCCGCGCGATGATGTTGCCGCACTCCTGGTCGATGTCGACTTCCATCGCGTTCAGCGTTTCCTCGGCCGCGATCACCTTCTCGGCCGCGTCGCGGTCGAACTCGTTCAGCGCATGCATCGCGCCGACGATCTGCGACTCGACCAGCCCGCCCATTTCCAGCACTTTCGACGACACGGCGTTCAGGTCCGCATCGAACTGGCTCGACAGATGTTTATCCGACATGACTGTTGTTCTCCGTCATCAGCCGAAGCGGCCGGTGATGTAGTCTTCCGTTTCCTTGCGCACCGGCTTGATGAAGATCTTTTCGGTTTCGCCGAATTCGATCAGCTCGCCCAGGTACATGTAGGCCGTGAAGTCCGAGCAGCGCGCGGCCTGCTGCATGTTGTGCGTGACGATCACGACCGTGTAGTCGCTCTTCAGCTCCGCGATCAGCTCTTCGATGCGGCCCGTAGAGATCGGGTCGAGCGCGGAGCACGGTTCGTCGAGCAGCAGCACTTCAGGTCGGATCGCGATGCCGCGTGCGATGCACAGACGCTGCTGCTGGCCGCCTGACAGCCCGTAGCCGCTCTGGTTCAGCTTGTCCTTCACTTCGTTCCACAGTGCGGCCTTCGTCAGCGCCCATTCGACGCGATCGTCCATTTCCGAGCGCGTGAGCTTCTCGAACATCTTCACGCCGAACGCGATGTTGTCGTAGATCGACATCGGGAACGGGGTCGGCTTCTGGAACACCATGCCGATCCGCGCACGCAGCAGCGAGATGTCGCGCTTGGTGGTCAACAGGTTCTCGCCGTCCATCAGGATTTCGCCTTCGGCGCGCTGCTCCGGATAGAGCGCGAACATCTTGTTGAACGTGCGCAGCAGCGTCGACTTGCCGCAGCCCGACGGGCCGATGAACGCCGTCACCTTCCCTTCGGGAATGCGCAGGTTGATGTTCTTCAGCGCGTGAAACTTGTTGTAGAAGAAGTTGAGGTTGTTGACCTCGATCTTCGCGTTCAGCGGCGCCAGCGGACGGCCGTTTGCCGCGTCTTGCGTGCCGGCGGGCGCGACGGTGCGCTCGACGGGATTCAGGTGGCTTTCTGCCATATTCATCGGATTGCTCCGCCGTTACTTTTTCGAGAAGATCGAGCGCGCCAGGATGTTCAGTCCGAGCACCCCGAGCGTGATCAGGAACACGCCCGCCCATGCGAGCGACTGCCATTCGGCGAACGGGCTCATCGCGAACTTGTAGATCGTCACGGGCAGGTTCGCCATCGGCTGGCTCATGTCCCACGAGAAGAACTGGTTCGACAGCGCCGTGAACAGCAGCGGCGCCGTTTCGCCGGCAATCCGCGCGACCGCGAGCAGCACGCCCGTCACGATGCCGCCGACCGACGCGCGCAGCGTGATCTTCAGCACCATGCGCCACTTCGGCGTGCCCAGCGCGACCGCCGCTTCACGCAGCGCGTTCGGCACGAGCTTCAGCATGTTCTCGGTCGTGCGAATCACGATCGGGATCTGCAGCAGCGCGAGCGCAATGACGCCGGCCCAGCCCGAGAAGCGCCCCGACTTCGCGACGACGATCGCGTACACGAACAGGCCGATGACGATCGAAGGCGCCGACAGCAGGATGTCGTTGATGAAGCGGATCGTGCTCG
The DNA here is from genome assembly GCF_018148075.1 of Burkholderia sp. AU19243. NCBI lineage: Bacteria > Pseudomonadati > Pseudomonadota > Betaproteobacteria > Burkholderiales > Burkholderiaceae > Burkholderia > Burkholderia sp. AU19243. The sequence continues at coordinate 567,578 of NZ_JAGSTV010000001.1, read as the reverse complement.
CGAGCAGGTTCTTCTGGCCGTATTCGGCGAGATAGACGCCCGCGAGGATGCCGATCGGCGTGCCGACCAGCGTGCCGAAGCCGCACAGCAGCAGGCTGCCGACGATCGCGTTCGCGAGACCGCCGCCTTCCGTGTTCGGCGCGGGCGTCGATTCGGTGAACAGCTGCACCGACAGGCCGCCTACGCCGAGATGCACGGTCGTGTACAGGATCCACACGAGCCACAGCAGGCCGAATGCCATTGCGGCGAGCGACGCGGTCAGCGCGATCGCGTTGGTCACCTTGCGCTTGCGCTGCAGCCGGTTGCGCATCGCGTCGAGCGCGGCGCCGTTCGGCCCCGGGAAATTCATGACGGGCTCGCTCATTTCTTGCCCTCTCCCTTCTCGAGACGAAGCAGCAACAGTTTGGAGATCGACAGCACGATGAACGTGATCACGAACAGGATCAGGCCCAGCTCCATCAGCGCGGACGTATGCAGGCCCGGCTGCGCTTCCGCGAATTCGTTCGCGAGCGCCGAAGTGATGCTGTTGCCGGGCGCGAACAGCGACACGCTGTCGAGCAGGTTCGTGTTGCCGATCACGAACGTCACGGCCATCGTCTCGCCAAGCGCGCGGCCGAGGCCGAGCATCACGCCGCCGATCACGCCGGTCTTCGTATAGGGCAACACGACCTTCCACATCACTTCCCACGTCGTGCAGCCGATTCCGTACGCCGACTCCTTCAACAGCACGGGCGTGACTTCGAACACGTCGCGCATCACCGATGCGATGTACGGGATGATCATGATCGCGAGGATCACGCCGGCGGCGAGAATGCCGATGCCGATCGGCGCGCCGGACGTCAGCGGACCGATGACCCACACATCCTTGAAGATGCGGCCGATCGGCTTCTGGAAGTATTCGGCGAAGATCGGCGCGAACACGAGCAGGCCCCACATGCCGTACACGATCGACGGAATCGCGGCGAGCAGCTCGATTGCGATGCCGAGCGGGCGGCGCAGCCACACGGGCGACAGTTCGGTGAGAAACAGCGCGATGCCGAAGCTGACGGGCACTGCGATCACGAGCGCGATCAGCGACGTGACGATCGTGCCGTAGATCGGCACGAGTGCGCCGTAGATGTCCGAGTTGGGATCCCACTCGGATTGCCACAGGAAGCCGAGGCCGAACTTCTGGATCGTCGGCATCGACGCAATGATCAGGGAAACGATGATCCCGCCCAGCAGCAGCAGGGTCACGATCGCGGCGAGCCGCGCGAGGCCGCCAAAGAGGACGTCGCCGAGGCGGCCCGGCGCGCGTTGCGACGCGGCGCCGGCGGACCGGGATGACGTATAGGAAATTTCAGACATGGGTGCCTGTCTTGGATCGCCGGGCGCCGTAACGCCCCGCCTTACCGCACACACTGCCCGGCCGGCACGGCCGGGCAGCGAACCGCACTACTGCTTACTCGGCGGCCACCGGCTTGCCCGATGCGTCCGTCACCTTCGTCTTCCACTGCTTGCGGATTTCCGTCTCGACCGACGCCGGCAGCGAGATGTAGTCGAGGCTGTCGGCTGCCTTTTCGCCGTTCTTGAACGCCCAGCTGAAGAACTTCAGCGTTTCCGCGCCCTGCTCCGGCTTGTCCTGCTTCGCGTGCAGCAGCACGAACGTCGCACCGACGACCGGCCATGCTTCCTTGCCCGGCTGGTTCGTCAGGATCTGGTAGAACGACTTCGACCAGTTCGCGCCTGCAGCAGCGGCCTTGAACGTTTCGGTCTTCGGCTCGACCACCGTGCCCGACGAATTCTTCAGCGCCGTGTAGACCATGTTGTTCTTCTTCGCGTACGCCCATTCGACGTAGCCGATCGCGCCCGGCAGGCGCTGCACGAAGGCCGCGACGCCGTCGTTGCCCTTGCCGCCCGTGCCCGTCGGCCAGTTGACCGTCGTGCCTTCGCCGATCTTCGACTTCCACTCGTCGTTGACCTTCGACAGGTAGTTCGTCCAGATGAAGCTCGTGCCCGAACCGTCGGCGCGGCGAACGACCGCGATGTCCGTATCCGGCAGCTTGACCTTCGGGTTCAGCGCGGCGATCGCCGGGTCGTTCCACTTCTTGATCTTGCCGAGGTAGATGTCGCCGAGCACCGGGCCCGACAGCGTCAGTTCGCCGGCCTTCACGCCCGGCACGTTGACGACCGGCACCACGCCGCCGACCACCGTCGGAAACTGGAACAGGCCTTCCTTCGCGAGTTCGTCGTCCTTCAGCGGAGCGTCCGAACCGGCAAAATCGACCGTCTTCGCGACGATCTGCTTCAGGCCGCCCGACGAACCGATACCCTGGTAGTTCACCTTCGCGCCGCCGGACTGCTGGTAGTCGGCAGCCCATTTCGTATAGATCGGCATCGCGAACGTGCTGCCTGCGCCCGTGATGTCGGCAGCTTGCGCGGCGACTGCGAAAAGCGCGCCAGCCAGGCCGGCAATCGCGGTTTGCATCAATTTCATGAGACCTCCAGTGTGTGAGCGGATGACTACGGCACCGCGAAGGTTAGGGGCTGCTCATGACGATAATGTGACAATCGATGAAACTGGCGTGACAGTAACATGACTGGTTGAAAGGGTATATCCGGCCTCGTGCGGACCGCCGCGCGGCCACGTCAGGCGGGAATGACCGGCAAGAATTGCCGGTCGGACGATGCATCCGCCGCACGCGCGGGCGACCGGACGGAACGTATGCAGATGGCAGTTTGCGGGATACCCGCTTGGTGGGGGAATCGGGATCGGCCGCCGCCGGAGGCATCGTTGCCATGGACGAATTTCCACGCCGAACTGCTCCCCAATTGTGCGCGCAAACCTTTGCGTATGAACAATGACGGCGCCCGCAGGCGCCGTCATCTTGATGCGGCGGACGGCCGGCGCGCACGCGGCGGGATCGACGCGCGGGCCGCCTGTCGTGCCGGTCAGGCCGTCGCCACGCGCACCGCTTCGGCAATCGCTTCCGCATGGCGGGTCGCGTCGGCCGCATGCTGCGCCTCGACCATCACGCGCAGCACCGGCTCGGTGCCCGACGCACGGATCAGCACGCGGCCACGGTCGGCGAGCGCGCTTTCGGCTGCGGCGATCGCCGCGCGAATCGACGCATCGCCCTTCCAGTCGGCGCCCGGCTTCATCCGCACGTTGATCAGCTTCTGCGGGAACAGCGTGACGCCGTCGAGCATCTGCGCGAGCGTGCGGCCGCTGCGTTTGAGCGCGGCGAGCGCGAGCAGCGCCGACACGATGCCGTCGCCGGTCGAATGGCGGTCGAGCGACAGGATGTGCCCCGACCCTTCCGCGCCGAGCTGCCAGCCGCGCTCGCGCAGCTGTTCGAGCACGTAGCGGTCGCCGACTGCCGCCCGCACGAATTGCACGCCCTCGCGCTGCAGCGCGACTTCGACCGCGAGGTTCGTCATCAGCGTGCCGACAGCACCGTCGACCTTGCCGTCGGTCGCGATCCGGTCCTTCACGAGCACATAGAGCAGCTCGTCGCCGTTGAACAGCCGGCCGGTCGAATCGACGACCTGCAGGCGATCCGCGTCGCCGTCGAGCGCGATGCCCAGATCCGCATGGTTCGCACGCACCGCGCGCATCAACGCATCCGGCGCCGTCGCGCCGACGCCGTCGTTGATGTTGAAGCCGTTCGGCGCGACGCCGATCGGGATCACGTCCGCGCCAAGCTCGTGGAACACGTGCGGCGCGATCTGGTATGCGGCGCCATGCGCGCAGTCGATCACGAGCTTCAGGCCGCGCAGGTCGTACGCGGCCGGGAACGTGCTCTTGCAGAACTCGATGTAGCGGCCGGCCGCGTCGTCGAGGCGGCGGGCCTTGCCGAGTCGGTCCGACGACGCGCATTCGAGCGGCTTGTCGAGCCATGCTTCGATCTCGGCCTCGGTATCGTCAGGCAGCTTGTTGCCGTCGGCGGAGAAGAACTTGATCCCGTTGTCCTGATACGGGTTGTGCGATGCGCTGATCACGACACCAGCCGACAGACGCAGCGCGCGTGTCAGGTACGCGACGCCCGGCGTCGGCATCGGGCCGGCGAGCATCACGTCGACGCCTGCCGCCGAGAAGCCGGCTTCGAGCGCGGCCTCGAGCATGTAGCCGGACACGCGCGTGTCCTTGCCGATCAGCACCGTCGGTCGCGCACCCGGCGCGACGTCGGCGGAGCCGGCCAGTACCTTGCCGGCTGCATAGCCGAGACGCAACACGAAATCAGGCGTGATGGGCGCGTCGCCCACCGTGCCGCGAATGCCGTCCGTGCCGAAATATCGACGTCCCATGGCGAACCTTCCTCCTTCGTCTTTCTGACTTGCTTATCGTTGCCGCGCGGCTTCGCGCACGGCATTCCATACTTTCAGCGCATCGACCGTCGCCGCGACGTCGTGCACACGCACGATCGCGGCGCCCCGCTCGACCGCGCACAGCGCGGCCGCCACGCTCGCGGCGACGCGCTCCAACGGCGGCTTGCCGCCGATCACCGCGCCAAGCATCGACTTGCGCGACATGCCCGCAAGAATCGGATAAGCGCGCCCGTCCGGTCGCACGGGCGCCGTATCCGGCAGCGCGGCCAGCAGCGCGTAATTGTCGTCGACCACCGCCTTGCCGAATCCGAAGCCCGGATCGACGCAAATCCGCTCCGGCGCGACGCCCGCGTCGCACAGCGCCTGCGCACGCGCCGCGAGGAAATCGCGCACGTCGGTTACGACGTCGCCGTAGTCGGGTTCGCCGACCTGCATCGTCTGCGGCTCGCCGAGCATGTGCATCGCGCACAGCCCGCTGTTGCCGTCGCGCACGGCGTCGATCGCGCCCGGCTGACGGAACCCCCAGATGTCGTTGATCAGATCCGCGCCCGCGGCGAGCGCTGCCCGCATCACCGCCGGCTTGTACGTGTCGATCGACAGCGGCACGTTCAGCGGCCGCAGCGCTTCGACGAGCGGAATCACGCGCGCGAGTTCTTCGTCGAGCGGCACGGGCGGCGCACCGGGGCGCGTCGATTCGCCACCGATGTCGATCAGGTCGACGCCTTCGGCAATCATGCGCTCCGCCTGGCGCAGCGCATCGTCGCGCGCGAGGAAGCGGCCGCCATCGGAAAACGAATCGGGCGTTGCGTTGAGGATGCCCATTACGAGCGGGCGTTCGAACGTCAGCGAAAAGCGGCCGCACTGCAGCGGCGCGGGAATGTACGCGGGAACAGCGGAATTGGACACGGGCGGGAGGCGTTGATGAATGCAAAACGGGCCGGTGTGAAGCCACACCAGCCCGTGAACGGTACTACAGCGGAGGTCAGGCCGGCGAAGCGGGCGCCGGCGCGTTGCCGGGCTTCACTTCGGCGGTCGTGCCGCCGCCCGACGAATCGCCGCCGATGGCCGGCGAGCTCTTCGGCGAACGCGGCGGACGCCCTTCCATGATGTCGTTGATCTGATCGGCGTCGATCGTCTCCCACTCCATCAGCGCGGCCGTCATTGCTTCGACCTTGTCGCGGTTCTCTTCGAGCAGTCGGCGTGCAAGGTTGTACTGTTCGTCGAGCACGCGGCGGATCTCGCCGTCGACCTTCTGCTGCGTCGCTTCCGAAATCGTGCGCGTGAAGCCGCGGCCGAACGGACCGTTGTCGCTCTCGTCGTCGACGTAGACCATCGGCCCGAGCGCGTCGGTCATGCCGAAGCGCGCCACCATCGCGCGCGCCGTCTGCGTCGCCTTGTTGAAGTCGTCCGACGCGCCGGTGCTGATCAGGTTCAGGAACAGCTCCTCGGCCACGCGGCCGCCGAACAGGATCGCCAGGCGGTCGAGCAGATAGTCCTTCGAATACGTCTCGTTGTCATGCTCCGGCAACTGCCACGTGACGCCCAGCGCGCGACCGCGCGGGATGATCGTGACCTTGTGCACCGGGTCGGCCTTCGGCAGCAGCTTCGCGATCACCGCGTGGCCCGACTCGTGGTAAGCCGTCGCGCGCTTCGCTTCCTCGCGAATGACTGCCGACTTGCGCTCCGGACCCATGAAGATCTTGTCCTTCGCGTCCTCGAAATCCTGCATCTCGACGATGCGCTTGCCGCGGCGGGCGGCGAACAGCGCCGCTTCGTTCACGAGGTTCGCGAGATCGGCGCCCGAGAAGCCCGGCGTGCCGCGTGCGATGACCGCTGCGTCGACGTCGTTCGCGATCGGCACCTTGCGCAGGTGCACGCGCATGATCTGCTCGCGGCCGCGAATGTCCGGCAGGCCGACGTAGACCTGGCGGTCGAAACGGCCCGGACGCAGCAGCGCTTTGTCGAGCACGTCGGAACGGTTGGTCGCGGCGATCACGATCACGCCCGAGTTCGCTTCGAAGCCGTCCATTTCGACGAGCATCTGGTTCAGCGTCTGCTCGCGCTCGTCGTTGCCGCCGCCCATGCCGGCGCCGCGATGGCGGCCGACCGCGTCGATTTCGTCGATGAACACGATGCACGGCGCGTGCTTCTTCGCCTGCTCGAACATGTCGCGCACACGGGCCGCACCGACACCGACGAACATTTCGACGAAGTCCGAACCCGAGATGCTGAAGAACGGCACCTTCGCTTCACCGGCGATCGCGCGGGCGAGCAGCGTCTTGCCGGTACCCGGCGGGCCGACGAGCAGCACGCCGCGCGGAATGCGACCGCCCAGCTTCTGGAATTTCTGCGGGTCGCGCAGGAAGTCGACGAGCTCGGATACCTCTTCCTTCGCTTCGTCGCAGCCGGCGACGTCGGAGAAGTTGACCGCGTTGTTGTTCTCGTCGATCAGCCGCGCGCGCGACTTCCCGAACGAGAATGCGCCGCCTTTGCCGCCTCCCTGCATCTGCCGCATCATGTAGAACCAGAACACGATGATCAGAATCGTCGGCCCCAGGTAGTACAGCGCGGACATCAGCGCGTTCGGCTCGTCATCGGCCTTGCCGCTGACCTGCACGCCGTACTTCATCAGATCGCCGACCATCCAGATGTCGCCCGGCGACACGATCTGGTATTTCTGGCCATCAGCCGGAGTGACGGTGAGGTTGCGCCCCTGCACGACGACGTTCTTGACCTTGCCGTTCTTGGCGTCGTCCATGAACTGCGAATAGGACACACCTTCCTGGACGCGGGGCTTGTCGAACTGCTTGAACACCGTAAACAGCACCAGTGCGATCACCAGCCACACTGCTGCCTTCGAAAACATATTGTTGTTCAAAGCACCACTCCTTCACTCGTAGACGAGCGCCTACATTTTCCTTGCGGCGCTCCTCGGTCATTCTAATCCAGTCCGACCACCCCTGCCATAAGCATTGACAACCGCCGCGATAGCGCTTCGCCTGTCTGGCAAGGGCCGGAGCCCGTTTGCGGCATCCGGCTCCGCGTCACCGCGGATGCTTGAGTTGCCGCCCCAAGATGAACGTTTCGGACGATTTGTCGCGGGACGCCTTGGGCTTGCGTGGTGCGACGACCTTAAACTGCTGTTTGAACTTTTCGACGATCTGGCTGTAGCCGCTGCCATGGAAGCACTTCACCAGCAGCGCGCCGTCCGGTTTCAGGTGATTCTGCGCGAACTCGAGCGCCAGATCGCAGATGTGCTCGATGCGCGCGGCGTCTGCCGACGCCACCCCGGACAGGTTGGGGGCCATGTCGGAAATAACAAGGTCCACCGGGCGCCCTTCCAGTACTTCCTCCAGCTGGTGCAGCACGTCGTCCTCGCGGAAGTCGCCCTGCAGGAAGTGGACGTCGGCGATCGGCTCCATCGGCAGGATGTCGAGCGCGATGATCGTGCCGTCGATGCCGCCTTCGCGCTGCGTGTCGCGCTTCTTGCCCTGCGCGAGCTTGTTGCGGGCATACTGGCTCCAGCTGCCGGGAGCCGCGCCGAGATCGACGATCACCTGGCCCGGACGGATCAGCTTGTCCTGCTCGTCGATTTCCTTCAGCTTGTACGCGGCACGCGCGCGATAGCCCTCCCGCTGCGCCATTTTGACGTACGGGTCGTTGATGTGATCGTGCAGCCAGTGCTGGTTAAAGCGGTTTTTTGCCATTCGAGAGAGAGATTGCTGCTATTTGCTTCGTGAAGCCGTGCTTTTGGCGGATAATACGCGTCTTCTTCGCGCGGCTGCGGCCCCTTTTGAGACCCAAGCCGCGATTTTACGTGGTTTCGGCGCGCGGCTGACGCGGTAACTTCCCGCGATTCGCTTCTGATGCAGCGCGCCCTTATTTAGATTTCGACATTTCCATGCCCGCCCTTTCGCTTTCCCCCGCCGAGCGCTCCGCGCTGCGTTCCCAGGCCCATGCGCTCAAGCCCGTCGTGCTGATCGGCGCCGAAGGGCTGACCGACGCCGTGCTCAAGGAAATCAAGGTGCACCTCGCCGCGCACCAGTTGATCAAGATCCGCGTGTTCGGCGACGAACGCGACGAGCGCGTCGCGATTTACGACGAGATCTGCGACCGCCTCAACGCGGCGCCGATCCAGCACATCGGCAAGCTGCTGGTGATCTGGAAGCCCGAGGCGCCTGCGGCGGCCCCGGCCCGCGGCCGTCGCGCCGGCGCGCTGCCGAGCGCGGCCGAAGCCGCCGACGACCGCAAAGGTCGTGCACCGCGCACGGTGAAGGTCATCAAGGTATCGCCGAACGCAAGCCCCGTGCGCCGCCCGAAGCCGACCAAGGTCGTCGTGCGCGGCAACGAGCGCGTAACCGCGGGCGGCACCGTCAAGCGGGCGAAAAAGCGTCAGGCCAGCACGAAGCGGCCGCATCAGGACAAGTAAGGCCGCCGGCGCGGCACGGGACGCCCCGGGCCGCGCGACGCTGCCGCCACGCAGGCCGCACCGCCCATTCAGGCGTCGCGTGCCGGCAGGCGCCAGATCAGCATCAGCCCCAGCACGCTCTCGACGAGGTAGAACACGCTCGAGACGCCGTGCAGCATCCCGAAGCGGCTCGCATACGGCGAGTTCGCGATATCGGTGCCCGCTTCCATCGCGGCCACCCGCAGCGCGTTCATGAACGGCTGCAGCGCAAAATACCCGACCAGCACGCACGCGACCATCGCCGCGACGATCCAGCGCACGCGCCGGTAGTCGCCGCTGCCGCGCCGCACCTGCTGATTCGACAGCGCGAGCAGCAGCACGCCGCACACCACACCGAGGATCGCCTCGATGCGAAACAGCTGGGCGGCGACCGAACCGGCCGTCATCCGCTCCAGCGTCTTGAACAGCACGGGCGCGACCGCATACCCGATCGTCAGCAGGCTGCCGACCCATACGGCCGACAGCAGACGGAACACGCGATGCGGCATCACGTCGCCCCGCTTCAGATGTAGCTGACCGAGATGATTTCGTATTCGCGCACGCCGCTCGGCGCCTGCACGGCCGCGACGTCGCCTTCGGACTTGCCGATCAGCGCGCGCGCGATCGGCGAGCTGACCGAAATCAGGCCGTGATCGATGTCGGCTTCGTCGTCGCCGACGATCTGGTACTTGACGGTGTCGCCCGACTCGAGATCCTCGAGTTCGACCGTCGCGGCGAACACCACGCGGCCATCCGCGTCGAGCACGGTCGGATCGATGATTTGCGCGGCGGACAGCTTCGATTCGAGTTCCGCGATACGGCCCTCGATAAAGCCCTGCTTTTCTTTCGCTGCGTCGTATTCGGCGTTTTCGGACAGATCGCCCTGTGCGCGGGCCTCCGCGATCGCGTTGATCACGGCCGGCCGCTCGACGGACTTGAGGCGCTGCAATTCATCGCGCAGTTGTTCTGCGCCACGCTTTGTCAACGGAATGGTGCTCATAAACGGCTCAATCGCTAAAAACGGCTATAAAAAAAATCACCGCGATTAAGCGCATTTCCGGCGGACCGGAAACACCGCTTAACCGCGGCACGTGTTGCTTCGACAGGTAACTGACTGCTTAGTTTAGGCGAGCGTGAAGACCTTGTAAATCATAGACTTCCAGATCCTTCAGATAGCGCAGGCCTTCGACGGCCGCACGCGCGCCCGACATCGTCGTGTAGTACGTGACCTTGTGCGCCTGCGCGCTCATCCGGATCGAACGCGAATCGGCGATCGCCTGGCGCGTCTCGTCGACCGTCGTGAACACGAGCGCGATCTCGCCGTTCTTGATCATGTCGACGATGTGCGGACGGCCGTCCTTCACCTTGTTCACGACCTTCACCGGCACGCCGGCCGCTTCGATCGCGGCAGCCGTGCCCTTGGTCGCGACGATCGGGTAGCCGAGGTCGTGCAGCATGCGCGCGACTTCGACCGCCTTCGGCTTGTCGGCGTCCATCACCGTCAGCAGCACCGTGCCCGATTCGGGCAGACGCGAACCGGCCGCGAGCTGCGACTTGAACAGCGCTTCGCCGAACGTGCGGCCGACGCCCATCACTTCGCCGGTCGAACGCATTTCAGGCCCGAGGACTGGATCGACGGTCGGGAACTTGACGAACGGGAACACCGCTTCCTTCACGCTGAAGTACGGCGGCTCCACTTCCTTCGTCACGCCCTGCTGCGCGAGCTTCTGGCCGACCATCGCGCGCGCCGCGATCTTCGCGAGCGGCAGGCTGGTCGCCTTCGATACGTACGGCACCGTACGCGATGCACGCGGGTTCACCTCGAGCACGTAGATGATGTCCTGCTTCGAGCCGTCCGGCTGCGGAACCTGCTGGATCGCGAACTGCACGTTCATCAGGCCGACCACGTTCAGCGCCTTCGCCATCGCACCCGTCTGACGCTTCAGCTCGGCCACGGTTTCCTTCGACAGCGAGTACGGCGGCAGCGAGCATGCCGAGTCGCCCGAGTGGACGCCCGCCTGCTCGATGTGCTCCATCACGCCGCCGATGAACACCGCGTCGCCGTCGCAGATGCAGTCGACGTCGCACTCGATCGCGTCGTTCAGGAAGCGGTCGAGCAGCACCGGCGAATCGTTCGACACCTTCACGGCCTCGCGCATGTAGCGTTCGAGGTCGCGCGGCTCGTGGACGATTTCCATCGCGCGGCCGCCCAGCACGTACGACGGGCGCACGACGAGCGGATAGCCGATTTCGGCCGCCAGCGCGAGCGCTTCGTCTTCGGTGCGCGCGGTGCGGTTCGGCGGCTGGCGCAGGCCGAGGTCCTGCAGCAGCTTCTGGAAGCGTTCGCGGTCTTCCGCCGCGTCGATCATGTCCGGCGACGTACCGATGATCGGCACGCCGTGCGCCTCGAGATCGAGCGCGAGCTTCAGCGGCGTCTGGCCGCCGTACTGGACGATGACGCCGACCGGCTTTTCCTTGTCGACGATTTCGAGCACGTCTTCGAGCGTCAGCGGCTCGAAGTACAGGCGATCGGACGTGTCGTAGTCGGTCGACACCGTTTCCGGGTTGCAGTTGACCATGATCGTCTCATAGCCGTCCTCGCGCATCGCAAGCGCGGCATGCACGCAGCAGTAGTCGAACTCGATACCCTGGCCGATCCGGTTCGGGCCGCCGCCGAGCACCATGATCTTCTTGTTCGTGGTCGGCTGCGCCTCGCACTCTTCCTCGTAGGTCGAGTACATGTACGCCGTCTTCGTCGCGAACTCGGCCGCGCAGGTGTCGACGCGCTTGTAGACGGGGCGCACGTTAAGCTCTACGCGACGCTTGCGGACGTCTTCCGGCGTCGCGCCGAGCAGCTTCGCGAGGCGGCGGTCCGAGAAGCCGCTCTGCTTCAGGAAGCGCAGTTCGTCGAACGTCAGCGACGCGAGCGTGCGACCCGACAGCGCCTTTTCCTTCAGGATGATCTGCTCGATCTGCGCGAGGAACCACGGATCGATCGCGGTTTCCGCGAAGATCTCTTCGGCCGTCATGCCGATGCGGAATGCATCGCCGACGTACCAGATGCGGTCCGGGCCCGGCTCGTGGATCTCGATCGCGATCTCGTCGCGGTCGGTGGACTTCTCGTCGAGGCCGTCGACGCCGACTTCGAGGCCGCGCAGCGCCTTCTGGAACGACTCCTGGAACGTGCGGCCGATCGCCATCACTTCGCCGACCGACTTCATCTGCGTGGTCAGGCGCGAATCGGCTTCACGGAATTTCTCGAACGCGAAACGCGGAATCTTCGTGACGACGTAGTCGATCGTCGGCTCGAACGAGGCCGGCGTCTGGCCGCCGGTGATTTCGTTCTTCAGCTCGTCGAGCGTGTAGCCGACCGCCAGCTTCGCCGCGACCTTCGCGATCGGGAAGCCGGTCGCCTTCGACGCGAGCGCCGACGAACGCGACACGCGCGGGTTCATTTCGATGACGACCATGCGGCCGTCCTTCGGGTTGATCGAGAACTGCACGTTCGAGCCGCCGGTGTCGACGCCGATCTCGCGCAGCACCGCCAGCGATGCGTTGCGCAGGATCTGGTATTCCTTGTCGGTCAGCGTCTGCGCCGGAGCGACGGTGATCGAGTCGCCGGTGTGCACGCCCATCGGGTCCAGGTTTTCGATCGAGCACACGATGATGCAGTTGTCGGCGCGGTCGCGCACGACTTCCATCTCGTATTCCTTCCAGCCGAGCAGCGATTCCTCGATCAGCAGTTCGCGCGTCGGGGACAGGTCGAGGCCGCGCTTGCAGATCTCCTCGAACTCCTCGCGGTTGTACGCGATGCCGCCACCCGAGCCGCCAAGCGTGAACGACGGACGGATCACGACCGGATAGCCGCTGCCGCCGGTGGCCGCCATGATCTCGGCGTGCACCTTCGTCGCTTCTTCCATCGAGTGCGCAATGCCCGACTTCGCGGAGCCGAGACCGATCTTGGTCATCGCGTCCTTGAACTTCTGGCGGTCTTCCGCCTTGTCGATCGCTTCCGGCGACGCGCCGATCAGTTCGACGCCGAACTTCTCGAGCACGCCGTGGTGGTGCAGGTCGAGCGCGCAGTTCAGCGCGGTCTGGCCGCCCATCGTCGGCAGGATCGCGTCGGGGCGCTCCTTCTCGATGATGCGCGCGACGACTTCCCACGTGATCGGCTCGATGTACGTGACGTCGGCCGTATTCGGGTCGGTCATGATCGTCGCCGGGTTGCTGTTCACGAGGATGACCTTGTAGCCCTCTTCACGCAGCGCCTTGCAAGCCTGCGCGCCCGAATAGTCGAACTCGCAAGCCTGGCCGATGATGATCGGGCCGGCGCCGATGATGAGGATGCTATTGATGTCTGTGCGTTTTGGCATGGCTTGTGAATTCAGTAAGTAATCTTTGTCGTGGCGTTGTCGTGGGTCGGCCGGCCGCGCTCAGCTCATCGTTGCGAGCGCAAGCTTCACCGAGAACCCGATGAACAGGCCGCCCACGCTGCTCGCCGCGGCCGCCGCGAGCTTGCGGCGGCGCCGGAAATGCTCGGCGAGGCGCGCGCCCGCGAAGATCAGCGCGCTCAGGTACAGGAAGCTCGCGCATTGCGCGATCGCCCCGAGCACGGCGAACGACAGCGCGGGATGCGGGAATGCCGGGTCGACGAACTGGATGAAGAACGAGATGAAGAACAGGATCGCCTTCGGATTCAGGAGGCTCACGAGCAGCGCCTTGCGGAACGGCCTGTCGAAAGACCGTTCGCCGTCGACCGCTTGCGGCACCTCGGCCGGTGCGTCGCCGCGCGCGCGCAGCTTGCTCCACGCGCCGCGCAGCATCCCGGCGCCGACGTACAGCAGGTACGCGGCGCCGCCGTACTTGACGACGGAGAACAGCAGCGGATTCGCCTTCAGCAGCGACGCGACGCCCGCGGCGGACAGCACCATCAGCACCGTGTCGCCGACGAATACGCCGCAGGCCGCGCGATAGCCGGCCTTCACGCCGCGCTGCGCGGCAAGCGACAGCACGTACATCGAGTTCGGCCCCGGCAGCAGGATGATGAAGACCACGCCGAACACGTAGGTCCAGATATCCGTGATGCCGAGTGCGTGGCCGAACATGATGTGAATCTCCCGTTCTTCGATGACTTCGGTTGCGTCAGGCGGTGCGCTGCTTCGCCGCGTCCATCAGTGCAGTGAAACGGTCGAACAGATAGCCGATATCGTGCGGGCCGGGCGACGCTTCCGGGTGGCCCTGGAAGCAGAATGCCGGCTTGTCGGTCAGTTCGAAACCCTGCAGCGTGCCGTCGAACAGCGACACGTGCGTCACGCGCGCGTTGGCCGGCAGCGAGTCCGCGTCGACCGCGAAGCCGTGGTTCTGCGACGTGATCACCACGCGCCCATCGCCGAGATCCTTCACCGGATGGTTCGCGCCGTGGTGGCCCGTTTTCATCTTCAGCGTCTTCGCGCCAACCGCGAGGCCCATGATCTGGTGGCCGAGGCAGATGCCGAAGGTCGGCACGCCGCGCTCGATGAATTCCTTGGTCGCCGCGATCGCGTAGTCGCACGGCTCCGGGTCGCCGGGGCCGTTCGACAGGAAGATGCCGTCCGGATTCAACGCGAGCGCGTCGGCCGCGCTTGCCTCGGCCGGCAGCACCGTCACGTGGCAGCCGCGCTCCGCGAGCATGCGCAGGATGTTGTACTTGACGCCGAAGTCATACGCGACGACGCGGTACTTCGGGGCTTCCTGCATCCCGTAGCCGCCTTCGAGGCGCCATTCGGTCTGCTTCCATTCGAACGGCTTCGTGGTCGACACGACCTTTGCGAGGTCCATGCCGGCGAGGCCCGGGAACGAGCGCGCGAGTTCGATCGCTTTTTCCGCGTCGTCGGAGCCGGCCAGGATGCAGCCGTTTTGCGCGCCCTTGTCGCGCAGGATGCGGGTCAGCTTGCGGGTGTCGATGCCGGCGATCGCGACGACGCCTTCGTCGCGCAGGTAATCGCCGAGCGTGCGGTCCATGCGGAAGTTCGATGCGAGCGTGGGCAGATCACGAATGATCAGGCCGGCGGCATGGACTTTCGTGGCTTCGACATCTTCGGCGTTCACGCCGTAGTTGCCGATATGCGGATAGGTAAGCGTGACGATCTGGCGCGCGTAACTCGGATCAGTCAGGATTTCCTGATAGCCGGTAATCGCGGTGTTGAACACGACTTCACCGATCGTATGGCCTTCGGCCCCGATCGAATAACCACGAAAGACCGTGCCGTCGGCAAGTGCAAGCAAGGCGGGAGAAAAAGACGGCAACACGGGAGGCTCCTTGGGGAACACCCTGCTGCCGACCTGTTTACCCTGCCGCGCGAGCGCCGCGCTGCGTATGCGCGCGTCGGACGCTAGCTGGACGCGACCTGCGTTGTCGGCACGCGAACCCGGCGCGTGGCGCACGAGGCTGCGCGGCATCGCCCGACAGGCGGCGTGCGGCGGATGAACGGGATGAGTGAGGTAGGCGCTAGGGTGCGAGGTTGATCAGCACAAACTTTCAAATTATAGCCCGAAAATGGCCCTATCTTCAATTGATATGGCCGCCCGATCGCGTACGACGCGCGCGCCGCCACCGCAACCTTGCGCGGCATGCACGGTGCGGCCCCGTTTGCGCGACCGCCCTGCCCGTCAGCGTACCGCCGGATCGGCCGGCTTGCCAGCACCGCGCGCGGGCCACACGTACCACACCGCACTCGCGCACTGCAGCGCGAGCAGCGCGGTCCACGCGGTGACGTGCGCTGCAACCGGATAATGGCCGTCGGTGGCCGGCCAGTGCGACAGCACCGCGCCGATACCGATCTGGAACGCAAAGATCAGCACGAAGATCACGAGCGTGAGCGTCGTATTCGCGCGGCCGATCAACTGGGCCGGAAAGTGCCCGGCCAGCACCGCGTAGGTCAGAATCCCGACGCCGCCGAACATCCCGTACGCTGCCCACAGCACCGCGGGCGGCAGCGGCACGCGCATGACGATCGCCGCTTGCGTGAGCACGAACAGCGCCATGCCGGCGCCGCAGAATGCCTGCACGGACACGCCGCGCCGCTCGAGCATGCGGGCGGCCGCCCCGAAGCCGACGCAGCCGGCCATCATCGCGAAGCCGAGCACCGATACGAGCCGCGCGGCGTGCGGCGCATCGAAGCCCGCGACGTCGCGCAGGTACGGCCCGACCCACAGCGACTGCATCGCGTAGAACACGCCTTGCGTGACGACCGAGAACGACGAGATCTTCCAGAATGCGCGGCTGCTCAGGATGTGCCACGTGCCCTTGAACTGGCTCGCGAGCCCGCCCTGATGGCGCGGCTGCGCGGCTTCCGGCGCGCCGAAGCCGATCGCGGCCGCGACGACGATCGTCAGCGCCGCGAGGCCGCCACAGATTGCGCGCCAGGTCGTCACGCCGAGCAGCCAGGTCAGCGGCGAGCCGACCGCGACGCCGCCGAGGCCGCCGACGGCCATCACCAGACCGTTGACGAGCGGCAGCCGGCCGACCGGGAAATGCTGCGCGAGTGCCTTGAACGCAGCGCCGAGGCACACCGACACACCTGCACCGATCAGCAGCCGCCCGACCATCATCGCGCCGAGGTCGTGCGCGACGCCGAACACCGCGGCGCCAGCCGCCGCGAACAGCAGCATCCCGGCCGCCACGCGGCGCGGGCCGAAATGGTCGAGCAGCACGCCGGCAGGAATCTGCGCGCCGGCGAAGCCAAGGAAATAAAGGCTGGTGAGCAGCCCGAGATCGGCGGCCGACAGCCCGAGCTCGTGCGTGACGAACGGTGCGAAGCCGAGATTGACACCCCGGAACACGTACGACACGAAATAGCCGGCCGCAAACAGCGCGAGCACCCTCAGTTGCACCGACGTCATCGCTCCTCCTCGTTATCGGGACCTGGGCGAGGCAGCGGCGCCCCGCTTCCCGCTGCCGCGCATAAACGAAAACGCCGTCACCTCGGTGACGGCGTTGCTTCGCGTTTCGTCGGATGATATCGCAGCCGAGCGGCCGACGCCGGCCATCAAGCTGCGCTCTCGACTGCGCCGGGTCGTTACTTTTTCTTGCCCTTGTGCGCGGCGGCCTTCGGCGCCGCCTTCGCCGGCGCGGCCTTCGCAGGAGCGGCCTTCGCCGCGCGCGCCGCCGGCTTCGCGGCCGACTGCTTTGCACCGCGGGACTTGCCGCCTACGGACAAGCTCGCACGCTCGATGTGCGCACCGCCGGCCGACGTCGCAATCCGCTCCGGACCCGGTTCGGCCGGCACCGCACGGCCCACCGGCACGTGCAGCACGAGCGCCTGGCCCGGCATCGCCATATCGCGGTGCGTGCGGTTCCACGCCTTCAACTGCGCGACCGAGACGCCGTAGCGGCCCGCCAGTGCAGCCATCGACTGCTTGCGGCGCACGCGGATCAGCATCTTGCGCGTGTCGGGCACGTCGGGCTCCATCGCGAGCACGCCGTTTTCCGCGACGTCCGCGCTGATGTCCTCGTCGTCGTCATCGCCACGCGGCACGACGATCGTCGAGCCCGGCTTCAGGCGCATGCCGGCCGGAATCTTGTTGACCGACATCAGCGTATCGGCGTCGACGCCGATCTTCTCGGCGATCGCAGCCGGACGCGCACGCTCGCTGACCGTGTAGGTAGTCCACGACGACAGCTGGCCGTTGTACGCCTTCAGGTTCTTCTCGAACGCCGCCGCGTTGTCGAACGGCAGCAGGATCTGCGGCTCGGTCGCGCCGAGGATCACCGGCTTCGAAAACGACGGGTTCAGCGAGCGGAACTCGTCGAGCGACAGATTGGCGAGCTTGGCAGCCACCGCCACATCGATGTCGCGGGATGTCGTGACCGTCACGAAATACGGGTGGTTCGGGATGTCCGGCAACGCGAGGCCGAACTGCTGCGGATTCGCGATGATGTTCTTCACCGCCTGCAGCTTCGGCACGTAGTTGCGCGTCTCGTTCGGCATCCGCAGGTTCTGGTAGTCGGTCGGCAGGCCGGCCGCCTGATTGCGCGCGATCGCGCGCTGCACGTTGCCTTCGCCCCAGTTGTACGCGGCGAGCGCCAGATACCAGTCGCCGAACATGTCATGCAGGCGCGACAGGTAATCGAGCGCGGCGCTGGTCGACGCCAGCACGTCGCGGCGCTCGTCCTGCCACATGTTGCGTTTCAGGTTGTACGTGCGGCCCGTGCCCGGCATGAACTGCCACATGCCCGCCGCCTTCGCGACCGACAGCGCCTGCGGGTTGTATGCGGATTCGATGAACGGCAGCAGCGCAAGCTCGGTCGGCATGTGACGCGCCTCGAGCTCCTCGACGATGTGATACAGGTACTTCTGCGAGCGCTCGGTCATGCGTTGCACGTAATCGGGCCGCTGCGTGTACCAGGTCGTCTGCATGTCGACGAGGTCGCTTTGCAGGTCGGGCATCTGGAAGCCGCGACGGATGCGCGCCCACAGATCGGAGTCGGCACTGGTCAGTTCGCCGACCGATTGCTTGTCGACGTCGACGGTTTCTTTGGCGGTGGCTGATTTACGGAGGTAGGCGGACGTCGCCTGCGAATCGGCGGCGTTGTTGGCGACAGGGGCCTGGCTCGCACACGCGGCGAGCAGCAGCACCACCATCGCACTCAATATAAGTCGCATGAAAATCTCGGCTTCCGACGGCTGGAAATTGCAGGCGATACTACGGAAGTGCGTGCTTCACGTCAATAAAAACACCGAAAACTCAGCGAAATCCTACATTTGCAGCAATTTTTACAGACGCCACCTGAGGTTTGGACTCCTCCGGAAAGCGTCATCGGAATCGGTTTTTCCACTCGCGCATCAGCGTGAACGCCGCGAGGCGATCCGGCACCGGTTCATGCAGCTCGGCCTCGAGCGTTGCGCGAATGGCAGCGCTGTCCGAGCGCATGAACGGATTGACGGCGCGCTCGTGCGCGATCGTGGTGGGCAGCGTCGGCTCGCCGCGGGCGCGCAGCGCGTGCGCGTCGTCGCGCCAAGCGGCGAGCGCCGCGTTGCCGGGCTCGCACGCAAGCGCGAAGCGGATGTTCGACAGCGTGTATTCGTGTGCGCAATGCACGCGCGTGTCGCCGGGCAGCGCCGCCAATGCATCGAGCGACGCGAGCATCTGCGCGGGCGTGCCTTCGAACAAACGGCCGCAGCCGCACGAGAACAGCGTGTCGCCGCAGAACACGTGAGGCGTCGCGGCGCCGCGGCCGGCCGCCTGAAAGTAGGCAATATGGCCGCGCGTATGGCCCGGCACGTCGAGCACGTCGAATGCGAGCGCAGGGGCGTCGAGCGTCACGCGATCGCCGCCCGCAAGCGGCTGCGTGACCACGCCGATCGCCTCGGCCGACGGGCCGTATACGGCGAGCGGCACATTGTCCGGTTGGCTATCGCGCAGTGCCGCGACACCGCCGACGTGGTCGGCGTGATGGTGCGTGAGTAAAATAGCGGTCAACCGCCAGCCGCGCTCCGCAAGAACACGGCGTACCGGAGCGGCTTCACCCGGGTCGACGGCGATCGCATCGCGGCCGTCGGAGACAAGCCAGATGTAGTTGTCTTCGAATGCCGGCACCGGCACGTATTCCAGCTCGTTCATGGGCGCGCAATCATCGTTATGTCCGATCGTCAAATTATAGACTGGCCCGCCTGGACCGACTCGCCGCCCGGCCGCTACGTGCTCGGCTGGGAGCAAGCCCAGCTCGACCGGATCGTGTCCGACGTGTTCGGCTTTCACGCGCTGCAGCTCGGGCTGCCGCAGCTCGATGCGCTGCGCGAGAACCGCATGCCGTATCGCGGCCTCGTCCTCGACCCGGCGAGCGGCGCGAGCGCACCGTACCAGTATCCGTGGGCAGGCGACGCGCACGCGAGCACCCATGCGCCGGCCGATCGCAGCACGACGTGGTGCGACCTGCTCGACCTGCCGTTCGAGTCGCAGAGCGTCGACCTGATCGTGATGCCGCACACCCTTGAATTCACGTCGGACCCTCACCGGCTGCTGCGCGAGGCGGAGCGCGTGCTGATGCCGGAAGGCCAGCTCGTGATCACCGGCTTCAACTCGCTGAGCCTGTGGGGAATGCGGCAATCGTTCGGACGCATGGCGAACCGCCCGTTCGTACCGGCCGCGCGCGACCAGATCGCGTTCATCCGGCTGAAGGACTGGATCAAGCTGCTCGGCTTCGATCTCGAGCGCGGCCGCTTCGGCTGCTACCGGCCGCCGCTCGTCACCGACAAGTGGCTGGCCCGCTACGGCTTCATGGAAGCCGCCGGCGACCGCTGGTGGCCGATCTTCGGCGCGGTCTACATGGTGACGGCCGTCAAGCGCGTGCGCGGCATGCGCCTCGTCGGCCCGATCCGGATGAAAAAGCCCGTGCTCGCGCCGGGCCTGACGCCGGCCGCCACCCCGACCACCCATCAAGAAAGTTCATGACCACCGACACCATCGACATCTATACCGACGGCGCCTGCAAGGGCAATCCCGGCCCCGGCGGCTGGGGCGCATTGCTGCGCTACGGCGACCGCGAAAAAGAGCTGTTCGGCGGCGAGCCCAACACGACCAACAACCGCATGGAACTGATGGGCGTGATCGCCGCGCTCGAGGCGCTGAAGCGGCCGTGCCGCGTGATCGTCCATACCGACTCGCAATACGTGCAGAAAGGCATCAGCGAGTGGATTCACGGCTGGAAGAAAAAAGGCTGGGTCACCGCGGCGAAAACGCCGGTGAAGAATGCCGACCTGTGGAAGCGGCTCGATGCGCTCGTCGTCCAGCACGACGTCGAATGGCGTTGGGTGAAGGGTCACGCGGGCCACCCCGAAAACGAACGCGCCGACGCGCTCGCGAATCGCGGCGTCGAATCGCTCGCGGCCTGAATCCGGGCCGCCCTCCTTTTTTCCCGATTTATCCGACATGCGCCAGATCATTCTCGATACCGAAACCACCGGCCTGAACCCACGCACGGGCGACCGCCTGATCGAAATCGGCTGCGTCGAGCTGCTGAACCGGCGGCTCACCGGCAACAACCTGCACATTTACGTGAACCCGGAGCGCGACAGCGACCCGGGGGCGCTCGCCGTGCACGGCCTCACGACCGAGTTCCTGAGCGACAAGCCGAAGTTCGCAGAAGTCGTCGACCAGATCCGTGACTTCGTGAAGGACGCGGAGTTGATCATCCACAACGCGCCGTTCGACCTCGCGTTCCTCGATGCCGAATTCGCGCGGCTCGGCCTGCCGCCTTTCACCGAGCATTGCGGCGGCGTGATCGACACGCTCGTGCAAGCCAAGCAGATGTTCCCGGGCAAGCGGAACTCGCTCGACGCGCTGTGCGACCGCTTCGGCATCAGTAACGCGCACCGTACGCTGCACGGCGCACTGCTCGACTCGGAACTGCTCGCCGAGGTCTATCTCGCGATGACGCGCGGCCAGGACAGCCTCGTCATCGACATGATCGACGACGTCGGCGGCGACGGCAACGCGGCGAACGGCCAGCGCGTATCGCTCGCGGCACTTGAGCTGCCCGTCATCGCGGCAAGCGACGACGAACTCGCCGCGCACCAGACCCAACTCGACGAGCTCGACAAGTCGGTCAAGGGCACCTGCGTGTGGCGCCAGTCCGCCGACGCGGACACCGCGAAGGCTGCCTGACGCGCAATCCCGCCGCGCCGCGCGCGGGCCGGGCCTATGCGCGCGGCTGCAGCGCGATCAGCGCCATCCCGCCGAGCGCGAGCAGCGCGCCCGCCGCATCCCAGCGTGTCAGCGCGACGCCGTCGACCGCCCGCAACCAGATCAGCGCCACCGCGATATACATGCCACCGTACGCCGCGTACGTGCGCCCGGCTGCGCTCGGGTGCAGCGTCAGCAGCCACGCGAACAGTGCGAGCGACAGCGCGGCCGGCGCCAGCAGCCAGACAGGGCGCCCGGCCTTCAGCACGAGCCACGGCAGGTAGCAGCCGACGATTTCCGCCAACGCGGTAACGGCGAACAGCGCCGCGATCCTGATCAGTTCGGTCATCCGGTTCCTCGCAGATTCGCCGCCGCATCCGGCGCACGGCGCGGCCTCTCCGCGCGCCGCCGATCATACCGGAGCATGCGCCGCCGAAACCGCCAGCCGGCGGGGGTTTCGACGCAATTTGCACGATCATCTGCCATCGTGCTACCATATCGCCTGTTTCAACATTCAATCTCTGTCTATTCGATTTCGCAAGAAATCCGTCCCCGCCCCGCGGGCTGGCGCTTCGACCGAAATCGCAAATCACAGAAAAGCCCGCCCGACAGGCCCGCTTTTCTCGTTTCGCTGCCCCTTCGGGGCGCTTGCCGGCGCGCAGGACTCCGTCCGCACCGGCATTCCGCCGCTCGCATCACGCGGCCCATTCTTCATGAGCGCACCGTCGCGACGGCCCATCGGGCCCGCGTCGAAGCAGTCCCTTGCGTCTTCTTGCCGCCAACCGTGCAGTAAGCGCTTAAAGGCCTGCCCCGACGCGTAGCGCACGACCGAGCGCTTGCCGGCAAACCGTGTCGGACGGCCCGCCCGTTCCGGCGCAGTCAAAGGAGTGCATGACCTTGACCGCAACACACGTCAGCCCGACCGCTGCTTCTTCCACCCCGTCGTCCGGCGCAGCCTCGCTCGCCGCGGACGACATCACCGTCGTCGACCAGAGCCTGCTCAAGCGCGCCGTCAGCGCGATGGCCATCGGCAACGCGATGGAATGGTTCGATTTCGGCGTCTACAGCTATATCGCCGTCACGCTCGGCAAGGTGTTCTTCCCGTCGAGCAGCCCGTCCGCGCAGCTGCTCGCGACCTTCGGCACGTTCGCGGCCGCGTTCCTCGTGCGTCCGCTCGGCGGCATGGTGTTCGGCCCGCTCGGCGATCGCATCGGCCGCCAGCGCGTGCTCGCCGCAACGATGATCATGATGGCCGTCGGCACGTTCGCGATCGGCCTGATCCCAAGCTACGCGTCGATCGGCATCATGGCCCCGATCCTGCTGCTCGTCGCCCGCCTCGTGCAGGGCTTCTCGACCGGCGGCGAATACGGCGGCGCCGCCACCTTCATCGCCGAGTTCTCCACCGACAAGCGCCGCGGCTTCATGGGCAGCTTCCTCGAGTTCGGCACGCTGATCGGCTACGTGATGGGCGCCGGCGTCGTCGCGCTGCTGACCGCGTCGCTGTCGGAAGAAGCGCTGCTGTCGTGGGGCTGGCGCGTGCCGTTCCTGATTGCGGGCCCGCTCGGCCTGATCGGCCTGTACATCCGGATGAAGCTCGAAGAAACGCCGGCGTTCAAGCGGCAGGCTGAAGAGCGCGAAGCGCAGGACAAGGCCGTGCCGAAGGCGCGCTTTCGCGAAACGCTGATGCGCAACTGGCGCGCGCTGCTGCTCTGCGTGGGCCTCGTGCTGATCTTCAACGTGACTGACTACATGGTGCTGTCGTACCTGCCGAGCTTCATGTCGTCGACGCTGCACTTCGACGAATCGCACAGCCTCGTGCTGGTGCTGATCGTGATGGTGCTGATGATGCCGCTGACGCTCGCCGCGGGCCGCCTGTCCGACACGATCGGCCGCAAGCCCGTGATGCTGGCCGGCTGCGTCGGTCTGCTCGTGCTGTCGATCCCGTCGCTGCTGCTGATCCATGCGGGCACCACCGCGTCGGTGTTCGGCGGGCTGCTGATCCTCGGCGTGCTGCTGTCGTGCTTCACCGGCGTGATGCCGTCGGCGCTGCCGGCGCTGTTCCCGACCGAAATCCGCTACGGCGCGCTCGCGATCGGCTTCAACGTGTCGGTGTCGCTGTTCGGCGGCACGACGCCGCTCGTCACCGCGTGGCTCGTCGATGTCACCCATAACCTGATGATGCCCGCGTACTACATGATGGGCGCCGCCGTGATCGGCATCGTGTCGGTGGTCGCGCTCGCCGAAACCGCGCGTCAGCCGCTCAAGGGCTCGCCGCCGGCCGTCGCGACGCACCGCGAAGCGCACCAGCTGGTACGCGAGCTGCGCGACGAAGAAGATACGGAGATCTATGGCGTGGTGCGGACCGCGCGCGCGTAAGCGCCACCTCGGTCGTCCATGAAAAAGCCCCGGCCGAAGCCGGGGCCCGATCGAATCCGAACTGCCCGACCGGCTCGCGCCGGCCGGGCATTTCTTTATCCATGCGACGAATGCGCGTTCAAGCGTGCGCTTCGCAGTCGCGGCAGAAAATCAGTGCGCGCGAACGCGACACCGCTGCTTGCGCGCCCCGCGCAGCGACGATCAGCCCAACCTGGCCGAGATTGAAGTCGCGCTCGACCATCAGCTGCGTCAACGCGGCAAGCGGCAACACGACGGACGGGTGGTACAGACTCGATTCGATCAGCGCTCTCATCATCGGCTCCATCTGGCAATGCGTATTCGATGGAATGAATTCTAGGGAGGGGCCGCCTGCGGATAAACGGCGCGAATGCGAAGTCACTTGTCAGCGCGCGAGAACAATCGGCTCATGCTTGCCCGTCGGAGCTGAGCGGGCGCAGGCCAGCGGCGCGAGCGAGCGAACCGACGGACGCGATCGGGCTTACCGGCTATCGCGCCCGAGGCAAGCGCGCGGCCGGCAACACCCGCCAATAGCGGTCACCCCATACCGTGCCGGAGAGCCGAACGCGCCTGGGAACGCAGCCGGCCCGCCGGTCATACCCGGCCCTCCCCGTCACGCCGGCGCAAACATCCGCGCGTCAGGCGAGCGGCGTCTGCACGAATGCCGGCAGCGCCTCCGCCCGTGCGGAATGCGCGGCAAGCGCCGGATAACGGGCCGGATCGATTCGCGCGAGTGCCGGGTAATCGGCTGCCATGAACTGCGTGAAGCGCCACGCGACGGCCACGGTCACATCGGACTGTAGCGGCCGCGCGCCGCCGAGCCAGCCGTTCGCGGCCGCAACGAGCGGCTCGAGCTGGCCATATGCGGCATCGAGCTGGCTCAGCACGCGCTCGAGCCACGGTGCGTGCTGCTTGTCGGCCGGCCGCAGCGCGTGCTCGTACACGACCTGCACCGTCTTCTCGGCCGCCGCCAGCGCGAAGCCGACCGGCACGAGCGCGCGCAGCCGTGCGTCGGCGGCGTCGGGCAGCAGCCGCCGCTCCGGCGCGACGCAGTGGTCGAGGTAGTCGACGATCAGCGACGAATCGATCAGCGTCGCGCCGTCGTCGGTCACGAGCGTCGGCGCCTTCACGACCGGGTTGAATGTCTGGAACTGCTCGAATTGCCTGAACACCGACACCGACTCGTGCTCGAACGGCAGGTCGAGCAGCTTCGCCGAAATGGCGACGCGGCGCACGAACGGGGAATCCAGCATGCCGATCAGCTTCATCGCAAACGCTCCGCTTGAGTAAGTATGGCGAAATGGTGGGACCAACGACTGTAGCAGCGCAGTGTGTCGCCGCCTAGCGCGTCGCATCGTTGACTTGCATCTGCCAGCGGCGTTTCCGATACCCCGCGCCGCAGCCGGAATGACCATAATGCAGATTCACGCTCCTTCCGCCCCAAGGTTCGCCATGTGGTACGCCGTCGTCGAGCAGCAGCGGGAATGGATGCGCGCCTGGCGCGCGGCGACGCGTCACGCGTTCGACGTCTGGCCTGTCGCCACGCTGCCGTACGCCGCGTCATCGTGCTACGACGACCTGTTCGAGCCGCTGCTCGGCCCGGCTGTCGGGCCGCCGCGCTTCGAGATCCGGCGACCGGCCGTAGACGAGCAGGTCGTCGCACGTACGCCGTTCTGCCAGTTGCGGCGCTTCGCGCGCAACGACGCGCGGCGCACGGTACTGTTGTGCGCGCCGCTCGCTGGCCATGCAGCCGTGATGATGCGGGAGACCGTCGAGGCGCTGCTCGCCGATGGCGACGTCTGCGTGACCGACTGGATCAACGCACGCGACGTGCCGCTCGCGGCCGGCCGCTTCGGGCTCGACGAGTACGTGGCGACACTCGACGGCTTCGTCGACGCGCTCGTGCGCGCCGATCGGCCGCTGCACGTCGTCGCGGTGTGCCAGGCAACCGTTCCGGCGCTGGGTGCGCTCGCGCTGCGCGCGGCGCGCGGCCTGCCGCCGCCCGCGAGCGTCACGCTGGTCGGCGGCCCGCTCGATGCGCGCGTCAATCCGACGACGCTCGGCACCACCGCCGCGTCGCGCTCGCTCACGTGGTGCCGCCGCCACCTGATCGACATCGTGCCGCCCGGCTTCCCCGGCCAGGGGCGGCACGTGTTCCCAACCTATCTTCAGCAAGGCGAGATCGCGTTGCTGTACCCGCAGCGGTTCGTCGCGCTGATCGAGGACTACGCGCGCGCCGCAACGCGCTTCGACCTGACTGCGCTGGCCGACGCGCGGCGCGCGCTGCGCGAATACACGGCGCTGCTCGACATGCCGGCAGAGTATTTCCTGGATACCGTCGACATCGTGTTCCAGCGGATGTGCCTGGCGAACGGCACGTGGCGCGTGGGCGGCCAGCGCGTGGACCCCGCCGCGCTGCGCGGCGTCGCGCTGCTGACGATCGAAGGCGGCCGCGATGCGGTGACCGGCGCAGGCCAGACCCATGCGGCGCTCGACATGTGCGGCGGGCTCACGGCCCGTGAACGCCACCGCATCGATATCGACGATTGCGACCACTACGGGCTGTTTACCGGCGAGCGCTGGCTCGCCGACGTCCATCCGGCGCTGCAGCGCGCGTTCGCGCAAGCCGAGGCCAAGCGGCCGCGCGCGCGCCGGCGTCCGGTCAGGCGGACGTGAGGCCGTCGCCACGCGCGCGAGCCGCCTCGAGCAGCGCGCGGACTTCGTCGTCGCCGGTCTGATCGAAACGCGCGTAGAACTGGCTGATCCCGAAGAACGGCATCGGCTGCGACACGGTCACGAACGCGTCGGCCAGGTCGTCGAACGCGTGGCGGGCAGCAGCCGGTGCGACGGGCGCGGCGGCCACGATCTGCGCCGGATGGCGCTCGCGCAGCGCCTGCAGCGCCACGCGCATCGACGCGCCGGTGGCGACGCCGTCGTCGACGACGATCGCGATCCGGCCTTCGACCGGCAATGGCGGCCGCGTGCCGCGATACAGCGCATCGCGTCGCTGGAGTTCGGCGGTTTCACGCGCGACGATGTCGGCGAGCTGCGCATCGGCCACGCCCACCGAGCGGATCGCCGCATGCTGCAGGTGAATTGCCCCGCCGCTCGCAATCGCGCCGATCGCGAATTCGGGATCGGACGGCATCGCGAGCTTGCGCACGACCAGCACGTCGAGCGGCGCGGGTAGCCCTATCGCGACCGGATACGCAACCGGCACGCCGCCGCGCGGCAACGCGAGTACGACGACGTCGCGCCGCCCCGCATATTCCTGCAGCGCGCCGGCCAGCTTCCGGCCCGCGTCGGCGCGATCGGCAAAATACTCGGTCACGATCGGCTCCCTGCGTTACGCCGGATGCGCGACATGCGCGCCGGCGCCTGTTCAACGAGCATGGTTCATCGGCCGCGCCGATGCAAGCGGGGTCACACCGGCGCGAGCCGCAGGCGGATCGGGATCGCGAGGAACCGAGACAGGTAGCGCTCGCCCGCGCGAGCCGTCGGTCAGAGCCCGGCGGCCTGCCGGTACCGCCGCCAGAACGATTGCGTGTACGACTGCGCCAATTCCGGCGCGCGCTCGAATACGTTCATCGTCTCCGCGCGCGCGGCCGTGCCGTCGGACAGCGTGCTGAGCGCGACGCTGTCGTCGACGATCACGAAGCGCGGTGCCGGCTCGCCATGCCGCGAATCGATCGCGACGTCGATGCCGCCCGATTTCAGATAGCCGGCGCCGCTGTACCTGCCGGCGCGCACCGAACGCACCAGCAGAACCCGCACTTCGACCCCGCGCGAGCGCGCTTCACGCAGCGCCGCGGCGACCGCGGGCGGCACATAGTCGTAGCCGGCCAGCAGCACACGGCGCTGCGCGCCGCCGATCAGACCGACCGTCGCGTCCGACGCCGCATTGTCGTACGAAAAGTACGCGCCGACCGACGCGGCATCGGACGGAATATGGCTTGCGTGGGCAGTCGTCGCGTAGCTGAACGCGGCGAGAAGGAAGGCGGCTGGTCTCATGGCGGGCGCAATTGTAGCGATGCCAATTCGCGTGGCAAGCGCCTGCCGAAACGGTGCTGCGCCGGCGCAACACCCGGCGCGGAACGGCGGCCCGGCGACCGCGTTCGTGACACGATTTCGCGGCTGCTTGCGTGCGCTTTAGAGCCGGCTTTCCCGCCCTTTACAGCGCCGCGTTGCGGCCGTGTGCGGCCACGTGGGTCAGCCCTCGACGCGCTCGAGCCAGTTCGCGATACCGTCGACCGAGCGGAAATCCTCGACGCTGCGCGCCGGCAACGCGGGATACGCGCCGCCGGCCATCTCGGCAAGCGCGCGGCCCGGGCCGAGTTCGAGAAACGCGGTCGCGCCGGCCTCCACACAGGCGGCGAGACACGCGGCCCACTCGACCGGCTCCGCGATCTGCCGCGCCAGCTTGTCGAGCCCCGCGTCGACATCGAGCACCGACGCGCCGTCGATTCCGGAAAACAGACGCGCACCAGGCAGCGGCCGGCGCACCGTCACGGCAGCCAGCGACGCACGAAACGCCGGTACGGCCGACGCGAGCCGGCGCGTGTGCGACGCGATCCGCACGCACACGGGAGCGACGCGCGATGCGCCGTCGCGGGCCGCGTCGTCCGCCACGGCCGCAACGTCGGCCTGCCGCCCTGCAACCACGAACGCGTCGCCGGGATTCGCGATTGCGATCGCCGCGTCGCGGCCGGCGCATAGCTGCGAGAGCCGGGCGCGCGTCAATCCGCGCACGAACGCCATGCGTTCGTCACCGCCGCTTGCGGCATCCATCGCACGCGCCCGCGCGTCGGCGAGATCGAGCGCGTCGTGCGGATCGAGCATCCCTGCGACGCTCCACGACGCGACTTCGCCGACGCTGTATCCGGCAACACAGCGACGTCGCGGCAACACCGCATCGAGCAGCGCGGCCGCCGCGAGCGCCTGCAGCGTGCAGAGCATCTGCGCGGCGCGATTCTCATGCAGCGCGTCCGGCTCCGCCGTTTGCACCCAGTTGCGCGGATCGTCGCCGAGGAGCCGGCCCGCATGCGCGAACAGCGCGGCCGCCTGCGGTGCCGCACCGGTCAGCCCGAACATGTCCGCGCGCTGTGCGCCCTGCCCCGAACACAGGATCGCGAGCGTCATCGGCGCTCCTCGTCCGCTTCGAGCGCATCGACGAACACGCTCATCGCGAGCAGATCGGCCGCACCGCCCGGACTCAGCCGGCGCGCGACAAATGCACGATGCGCAGCCGCCGCACGCAGCCGCCAGTCGGGCGCGCGTATGCCGCCGCGGGCGACGAAGGCGCGGGCGGTCGCGCGTGCAAAGTCGAGCCCCGTCCGACCGCCGCGGTGCAGCAGATTCGTATCGTCGAGCGCGGCGATCAGCGCGAAGCACGCATCCACCCGCGCCGCGTGCGCATCGTCCGGCACGCAGCGCCGTGCGCGACGCAGCGCCGGCAAGCCGACGCGGTACACGGTCGTAAACCCGTCGGCCGCCTCGCGCCGCGCGCCGCCGACACCGTAGCGGCGGCTCGCCCGTTCGCCGTGGCTGTCCGGCAGCCGCGGGCCGCCGAGGATGTCGGCGCCCCAGCGCCGCGAGACGAGTTCGCCGAGCGTCATCGACCGGATCGCCGCGATCGCGCCCGGCGCGATGCGGCGGCCGGCCGCCGCACACAGCAAACCAAGCCCGAATATCGCGCCGCGATGCGTGTTGACGCCGCCGGTCGCCGCAAGCATCGCGTGTTCCGCGCGCAGGCCGATCTTGCGCAGCACGGCCATGTCGGCATCGCGCGCGCCGGCGGCGGCGAGTTCCGCGAAGTACGGCCGCAACACGGCCGCGCTGCGCATGAACGTCGCGGCGTCCATGTCGGCATGGCTGCCGGTATCGACGTGACTCACGAGCCCCGGCTTCGGATACGTATCGATTTCGAGCACGAGGCTGCGCTTGGCCAGTTCGGCGATGCGCTCGGCATCGGATGGCGCCGTTGGCGGCGCCGACGCGCGGCAGGCGGCCGATGCGCTCATCGTGCGCCTCCGGTAAAGGCGTCGGCAGACATCAGTTCGACGGCGCTAGCCGTCTTCACCGCGATCTCCGGCACCCGCGCATGCAGCTCGCGCCAGTTCGCGCCCGCGCCGTCGACGCGCAGCAGTTCGCCGTCGATGCGCATCGGCGCGCGCGCGTCGAGCGCGGCCAGCCCGTCGAGCAGCGCGGCGACGGATGCGGCGTCCGGCAGCGGAAACACGATGTCGAGGTCGGAAGCGTCGCTCAGATAGCGCTCGCCCGTCAGCGCCTGCCACGCAAGGCTGCCGAACACGCGGCCCTGCACGCCGCAGCGCGTGCCGAGCGCATCCAGATCGCGCAGCGTCGGATGCCATGCGTTGGGCGCGGCGGCAAGCACGTCGGCCGGTGCAGGCAACGGACGAACCGACGCAAGCGCGTCGGCAGCCACGTTCAGCGCAACGCGCCGCTTGCCCGCCGATGACGGCAGCGGCAAGCCGAGCGGCACGCGCTGCGCGTCGGCTTCGTCGGGCGATGCGCGGCGCACGATCAGCGGCCACCCATGCACGGCCCATGCCTGCACGAACGGATCGGCCGCCAGCGCGGGATCGCGCGCGCAAGCCGCGCCCCACCCCGCCGCCGTCAGCGTGACGAGCGTGTGGCGGCGCAGCGGTATGTCAGCGTGCGGCACGCGCAAGCGCCTCGACGCGCCGCGCGACGTCCGCCGCGACGGGCCGGCCGCGCGCGGCGCGGCCATCGTTGCGATCGGCCGGCTGGCCGAGCCATTCGGCCACCTGCGTATCGAGCGCGCGTGCCGGATCCAGCACGGCGTCGACGGCGCCCATCTTCACGAGATTGTCGAGCCCCGGCGCGAACACCGGCGTCGAGCGCGCCATTTCCTTCAGCACGTCGATCGGCAGCTTCGTCACGCGCGACATCGACGGCAGGTCCATCACCTCCGGCTCGGCCCCCGGCACCGCGAGCAACGTGCGCGTCGCGAGCGCGGTCGCAATGAACGCACCGGCTGCCGTATGGCCGTACAGCACGCCGATCGTACGGTGCCCGACAAGCTCCGCGTGCATCAGGCATTTCGCGAGATGCGACAAGCCTTCGTTCAGGCCGAGCAGTTCGTCGCGTTTGCTCATCCGCTGGCTGTCGCTGTCGACGAGCACGAGAACCGGCGTACCGCCGCCGCGCTCGATCGTGTCGAGCACGTGCGACGCGAGCGTCAGCGCTTCGTCGATGCCGAATGGGAGACGGTCGGCGACGCCGATCACGTCGACGCGCGTGCCGGCCAGTTCCGCGTGGCCGGCCAGCAGGCCGCCGGTTCGCGCGATCGAATGGCCGTGCGGGAACAGCGAGGTCAGTAGTTCATCGAGCGTCATGCTGCGGCTCCTGTAGCTGGTCGGCGAGCGTCGTGAATGCGTCGTCCGGCATGCCGGGGATCGCTTCGGGCCGGTCCGCGCCGAGCGCGCGCCACACGTCGAGTGCATCGTTGCATTCGCCGAACCGTTCGACGCGTGCTTCGAGACGCATCTGCTCCGCGCGCAGCATCGCCGCATCGAACTTCGGCGCGCGACCGAGCAGTTCGAGCGCGGCCGCGCGAAACGCGTCGGGCGTGTCGGCGACGTAACGGTCCGCCGCGCCGATCAGCCGGCGGTGCTTGCCGCCCATCGTGCGCCAGATCAGCGCGCGGTCCTTCGCATCGAACTCGTCGACGCCGCGATTGGTCTCGATCACCTCCGGCCCCGACACGCTGATGCGCCCCTGCTCCGACACCGCGAGCGCCGAACAGCACGCGGCGAGCAGCCCGCCGCCGCCGTAGCAGCCGGCACGCCCGCCGATCAGCCCGATCACCGGCACGCCGGCCGCACGCGCTTCGACGAGCGCCCGCATGATCTCGGCGATCGCGAGCTCGCCTGCATTCGCTTCCTGCAGCCGCACGCCGCCCGTATCGAACAGGATCAGCACCGGCGTGCCGAGATCGCGCACGGCACGCAACAGCCCGGTGAGCTTCGCGCCGTGCACTTCGCCGAACGCGCCGCCCATGAAGCGGCCTTCCTGCGCGGCAACGAACACCGGCTTGCCGTCGAGCCGGCCGCGACCGACCACCATCCCGTCGTCGAACTGTTGCGGCAGGTCGAACAGCGGCAGGTGCGGGCTCGTCACGCGTTCGGCCGGCCCCAGAAATTCCGTAAAGCTGCCCGCGTCGAGCAGCCCGTCGACGCGCTGGCGCGCCGACGCTTCATACCAGCTCGCGCCGTTCGCGACGAACGCGGGCGCGTCGTGAATGACTTCGTTCGTCATGCGCCCCCCTCGATCGCGCGTACTGCCTGCGCGAGCCGCAACGACACCATGTCGGGCCGCGCGCCGCCGTCGTTGATCGACAGCTTCAGGCCGCCCGGTGTGCGACGTTCGACGAAGTCCGACACGACGGCCTGCCATACCGCGCCGAAACCGACCGCCGCGGTGCGGATGTCGATCTCGCATTCATTGCCCGGCAGTACGCGCTCGACGAGCACCTCGAGATTGCCGGATGCGACCACGCCGACGAGCGCGGCGGCCAGTTCGCCCTTCGCGCGTCCGCGCGCGGTGAAGCGATAGTTCAACTGTTCCATGCCCTCTTCCTCACCAGTTGCGGAACCGCGCCGGCGGCGCATAGAGGCCGCCCGACCAGTGCACGAGATCCTTGATCGAGCGCGCGGCGAGCCAGCGGCGATCGGCGTCGAGCGGATCGATGCCGAGATCCTCCGGGCGACGGATCACGCCGCGCTCGCGCAGCCGCTCGACCATCTTGCGGTCGCGGCCGCGACCGATCTCCGTATAGCCGGCCACGCCGCGGATCGCGTGTTCGCGTTCGTCCTTGTCGCGGCACATCAGCAGGTTCGCGATCCCCTCCTCGGTAACGATGTGCGTGACGTCGTCGCCGTACACCATGATCGGCGCGAGATCGAGCTGCAGCTTGTCGGCGAGCTTCAGCGCGTCGAGCTTCTCGACGAACATCGGCACGTTCTTGTCGCCGAACGTCTCGCCGATCTGCACGACCAGCTTGCGGCCGCGCCTGAGCGCCGCCGGCGTGTCGGGGTCGGCCTCGGCGCCCGCCTTCAGCCAGGGTTCGCTCGGATGGCGGCGGCCGCGCGCGTCGCTGCCCATGTTCGGCGCGCCGCCGAAGCCGGCGATCCGCTCGGCGGTAACCGTCGACGAATGGCCGGCCAGGTCGATCTGCAGCGTCGAGCCGATGAACATGTCGCACGCATAGAGTCCGGCCGTCTGGCAGAACGCGCGGTTCGAGCGCAGCGACCCGTCGGGGCCGGTGAACCAGACGTCGGAACGCGCACGGATGTAGTCGTCCATCCCGACTTCGGAGCCGAAGCAATGGATCTGCTCGACCCACCCGGACTCGATTGCAGGAATCAGCGTCGGATGCGGGTTGAGCGCCCAGTGCGTGCATACCTTGCCCTTCAGCCCGAGCTTCGCGCCGTAGGTCGGCAGCAGCAGCTCGATCGCGGCCGTGTTGAAGCCGATGCCGTGGTTCAGGCGCTTGATTCCGTACGGTTCGTAGATGCCCTTGATCGCAAGCATCGCGGTCAGGATCTGCGTCTCGGTGATGGCGGCCGGATCGCGCGTGAACAGCGGCTCGACGTAGAACGGCCGGCCGGCCTCGACGACGAAATGCACGCGGTCGCCCGGAATGTCGACGCGCGGCACCTTGTCGACGATGCGGTCGACCTGCGCGATCACGATGCCGTCCTTGAACGCGGTGGCCTCGACGACGGTCGGCGTGTCTTCGGTGTTCGGGCCGGTGTACAGGTTGCCGTCGGCGTCCGCGCTCACTGCTGCGATCAGCGCGACGTGCGGCGTGAGATCGATGAAGTAGCGTGCGAACAGTTCGAGATACGTGTGCACCGCGCCGAGCGCGATCTTGCCGCCGAACAGCAGCTTCGCGATCCGCTGCGACTGCGGGCCCGAATACGCGAAGTCGAGCCGCTTTGCGATCCCGCGCTCGAACACGTCGAGATGCTCGGGCAGCACGACGCCCGACTGCACCATGTGCAGGTCATGGACCTTCGCGCTGTCGACGTCGGCAAGCGCGGTCGCGAGCAAATCTGCCTGCTTCTGGTTGTCGCCTTCGAGGCACACGCGATCGCCGGGGCGCAGCACCGCTTCGAGCAACGCGACGGTGTCGCGCGCATCGACCCGCTTGCCGCGCGCGAAGGGCGCGGCGGCCGCGATGCGTGCATCGCGCGCGTGCCGCGCGTGATTCCATCCGGTCATGAACAGTTCTCCCGCTTCGGTGGTTCAGCGGCATTCTAAGCCTGGCGCCGCCGCCGATTGATGATGTTGATGAATGCGACTCAGAGGACGCCGCGATGGATGCGCGCCGCCGCGGCCGCGGGCCGGGCGGTTCGGGCGGCGCCCCCGGATCGTATGCGTTCGCTATGCGCCGACGAGCGCGCGCGTCGTGAAGAACAGCAGCGACGGCCCGAGCAGGCAGCCGACGCCGGTATGAAACGTCGCGACCAGCGCTCCGTACGGCACGAGCCGCCGGTCGGTCGCGGCGAGCCCGGCGCTCACGCCGCTCACGGTGCCGGCAAGGCCGCCGAAGATCATCGCCGAGCGCGGCGTCTTCAGGCCCATGAAGCTGGCCGCGACGGGCGTGCCGACCATCACGATGATCGCCTTCACGAGCCCGGTCGCGATGCTGAGCGCGATCACGTCGGAACTCGCACCGATCGCCGCGCCCGTGACGGGCCCGACGATGTAGGTGACGGCGCCCGCGCCGATGGTCGTCATGCTGACCGCATCGGTATAGCCGAACGCGCGCGCGACGGATGCGCCGACGATGAACGGCAGCACGGTGCCGAGCAGCAGCGACACGACGCCGACGAGGCCGGCCTTGCGCGCCTCGGCCGGCTGCACTTCGAACGCGGTCGCGACGATCGCGAAATCGCGCAGCATCGCGCCGCCCATCAGGCCGATGCCGGCGAACAGCTTGACGTCGGCCAAACCCTTCTCGCCACCGGTGAACGCGCCGCCGACGTATGCGAGCACGAGGCCGATCACGATCGCGATCGCGGAGCCGTGCACGCGGCCGAACGTGAGCTTGCGCGACGCGATCGACGACAGCCACATGATGAGGCCGACCAGCGCGAACGACGCGACGAGCCCGTTGTGGGCGACGGTTTTTTCGAGCATCTGCAGCATGGCGGCCTCCGTCACTGTTCTTCGAATGTCGGCACGCCCGCGAAGGCCGTGTCGTCGCGCCCCGTGCGCGCGAGTACCGCGATGCAGCACGCGCAGATCGCGACGGCGCCGAGCGCGGCGAGCAGCGCGACCGGACCGCCCTTCAGCGCGGCGACGACGTTCTGGTTCGCTGCCATCGCGACGACCACGGGGATGTACATCGCGCCCCAGAAACCGACGCCCGCCTCGGTTTCCTTCGGCAGCCAGCCGCGGCGATGCAACCACAGGCGCAGACAGATGAGCAGCAGCATCGCGATGCCGACGCCGCCGACGTTGGTCTTCACGCCGATTGCGGCGCCGAGCAGATCGCCGAGAAACAGTCCGGCCAGATGGCAGAACGCCAGCAGCGCGGTTCCGTAGATGATCATGAGTCGTCTCCAGTCTCTTCTGACGGGCGCCTGACGCGTGCGGGAGCCGGGTCCGCGCGCCGATCCCGGGCGGACTGTCTGTCTCCTGCGGCGGTGCGCCGCGACCCGGCGGCTCGTCGTGCGAGCGCGTTCTCGGGGTCGATGGGATGATGCGGTTTCGGGCCGGACGCCGGATGGCTTAGACTGATCGATGCAGCCGGCGGCGCGACACGGGCGGCGCGTCCGGTGCAGCCCGTTCGCAGGGGCCGCACCGGCGCGTGATCCGATACTAGCGCCGCAAAATCCGGCCATTTATGAAGTTGTCGAAACCGATTCAGTGGATTTAGCAATGCGTCCGTTACCGCCCGAGTTGCTGCGCAGCTTCGTCGCCGTCGCCCAGTCCGGCAGTTTCACCGCCGCGTCGGAGCGTGTGAGCCTGTCGCAGTCGACCGTCAGTCAGCACATCCGCCGTCTCGAGGAACTGCTGGACCGGCCGCTGTTCGAGCGTGACACGCGCAACGTGCACCTGTCGCAGCACGGCGATGCACTGTTCCGCTACGCGGTGCGGATCCTCGAACTGATGGACGAAGCGGTCACGTCGGTGTGCGGGCCGCCGCTGTCGGGCAAGGTGCGGCTCGCGATGTCGGAGGATTTCGCGTCCGCCCATCTGACAGCGGCGCTCGCGAGCTTCGTGCAGCGCAATCCGGACGTCGAACTCGCGATCTCGACCGGGCTGTCGGGCGACCTGTTCGATGCGCTCGACGACGGCCGGCACGACCTCGTGTTCGCGAAGCGTGTGGCCGGCAGCCGCCGCGGGCGCGTGATCCGCAGCGAGCCGTTGTACTGGTGCACCGGCCCCGATTCGCGGATCACCGGCCACGAGGCCGTGCTGCCGCTCGCGTTGCATCCGGAGCCGAGCGTGTCGCGGCGCCGCGTGCTCGAATCGCTCGAGGCGATCGGCCGGCCGTATCGGATCGCGGTCGTGAGCAGCAGCATCGCCGTGCTGCGCGCGGCCGCGAGCGCGGGCCTGGGCGTTAGCGCGTTCGCCGGCTACGTGATTCCGGCCGGGCTCGCGCGGCTCGACGCGGGGCTGCCCGAACTCGGCGAGCTGGAATACGTGATCGACCGGCCGGCGGCCGCGTCGCGCTCGACGCTCGCGCTCGAAGCGACGCTTATCGCGGCGGCGGCCGAGCTGTAACGTCTTCGTCCGCCGTCCGCCGCTCGTTTCGGCCGTCCATCGCGCCGGCGCCGCCCTGCCGCGGCGTACGCATGCGGCTGACGGCGTTGCCCGGAACATGTCAGCGTCCGCGCAGCACCCGCCCGCGACAATGCGGCACATCGGCGTCCACGGCAGCACGCCGTGAATCCGCCGACCCGTCCCCTCGACCGGAGCCCAACATGAACGTCTTGCGATTCGCCGTCGCGGCCGCGACAGCCGCGCTGGTGTCACCCGCGTTCGCGCAAACCGATGCCGCCGCACCCGCACCGGGCCTCACCCGCGCGGAAGTCATCGCGCAATTGAAGCAGGCCTATCTCGATGGCGAACTGCCGACCAACGACGGCAACTATCCGCCGAACGCCGCGACGCGCGCGCGCAATCGCGAACTCGTGCAGGCCGTGCAGCCGTCGTGGCTCGCGCACGCACCGCTGCAGGCACCGCACGCGAGCGTGCAGCAATAGCCTTTCCCGCCGCGGCAAACGGGCATCGCGTGCAAGCGCTCAGGGCAGGAAGCTGCGGCGCCGCGCGTCGATCAGTTCGACGAGCAACCGGTCGCGCTGGGCCGCCAGCTCCTGCATCGAGCGCGCGCCCTGGATCGCGCGCAGTTCGTCCTGGAGCTTGCGATCGACGGCCGGATCGAACGACGGCGTACCGAGATCGTCCCACCAAGTCGAAATCGGCCCCGACAGGTGCTCGAGAAAGTGCGCGATTCCGCCCGCACCGCCGCCGAGGTGATAGGTCAGGCACTGCCCCATCAGCCCCCAGCGCAAGCCCGGGCCCCACGCGACCGCCCTGTCCGCATCGGCGACGCTCACCACGCCTTCGCCGACGAGGTGATACACCTCGCGAAACAGCGCGGCCGCGAGCCGGTTCGCGACGTGACCCGTCATCTCCTTGTTGAGTACGATGGTCTGCTTGCCGAGCGCATCGTAGAAGTCCTTCACGCGCGCGATCACGGCCGCGTCGGTTGCGTCGCCGCCGACCAGTTCGACGAGCGGAATCAGATGCGGCGGATTGAACGGATGTGCGATCAGGCAGCGCTCAGGATGCTTGTCGCATGCGGTCTGGATCGCTGACATCTTCAGGCCCGACGAACTCGATGCGATCGGCACGCGCGCGGAGAGCGCGTCGTCCATCTGCCGGTACAGCGCGCGCTTCAGATCGAGCCGCTCGGGGCCGTTCTCCTGCACGAAATCGACGCCATCGAGCGCGCGCACGAGATCCGCGTCGAACGACAACCGCGTGGACAGTTCGCTCGCCCGT
Source organism: Burkholderia sp. AU19243 (assembly GCF_018148075.1). Lineage (NCBI taxonomy): Bacteria > Pseudomonadati > Pseudomonadota > Betaproteobacteria > Burkholderiales > Burkholderiaceae > Burkholderia > Burkholderia sp. AU19243. Next base: position 529,699 of record NZ_JAGSTV010000001.1, on the reverse strand, counting down.
TCGCCAAGGAACGCGGCGAGCGCGTCGCGCAGCCGCGTGTCGGCCTCCGGTGCGGGATCAGTCGCGACGACGTCGAAGCCCTTCGACAGATAGAAAGCTGCCCAGCTCGCGCCGATCACGCCGGCGCCGACGATCGCGATGCGTTGAATGTCCATGTCCGTTCCGTCTCCGTGGTGTGTAGGTGCGCGACGATTGTCGCATCGAATCGCCGCATCACACGCGCACGCGCGTCGCACGGCCGCTCTTGAAAACCGCCGCGGCAGCCTCTAATTACCGGTTGCCAGGCGGTGTCCGTCATACGCACCGCCTCCGTTTTCGACTCAGCGGAGCATTGCGCGCCGCGACCGCCATTGGGCATCGCGTCGTCGCATCTGCCGCGCTTCATGTTCCGGAGGAACTTCATGAGCGGTATCCATTTCGGCCAGGACCTGTTCGACGAATTCGCCCGCGTGCAGCGGCAGATGGCCAGCCTGTTCGGCGAGCATCCGGCCGGCATTCGCGCGGTGCGGCCAGGCGCGTTCCCCGCGCTGAACGTCGGCGCGACCGACGACGCGATCGAGATCGTCGCGTTCGCGCCGGGCATGGCCGCGGCCGACTTCGACGTGTCGATCGACAAGGACCTGCTGACCATCAGCGGCGAGCGCAAGCCGGCGCCGCACGACGCGGGCGACACCGCGCGCACCTATGCGCAGGAGCGTTTTCATGGCGCGTTCCGCCGCGTGGTCGAGCTGCCGCAGGACGCAGATGCGGACAACGTCTCCGCACGCTACGAAAACGGCTGCCTGCTGATTCGCATCGGACGGCGCGAGGCATCGAAGCCGCGTTCGATCACCGTTCAATAACCTTCAGGAGAACGCCATGAACACGTACCAGACCCTGACCGAACGCCAGAACGGTGCCGCGTTCCAGGCCGCGGCCGCGGACGCGCCGCGCCGGCCCGCGATCGCCCCGGCCGTCGACATCGTCGAGGACGCGCAGCAGGTGATTCTGCGCGCCGACCTGCCCGGCGTACCGCGCGAAAACCTCGACGTGAAAGTGCACGACAACACGCTGACGCTTGAAGCCGACACACGCATCGACACGCCGGCCGATCTGCGCGTGCGCCATGCGGAAGTGCGCGCACCGCGCTATGCGCGCACGTTCGTGCTGAGCCCCGATCTCGATACGTCGCGGATCGATGCGAGCCTGCGCGACGGCGTGCTCACGCTGACGATTCCGCGCCGCGAGCAAACGCGCCCGCGCCGCATCGACGTGACGGCGGGCAGCGCGTAACCGCCCGCGCGACGTTGCCGAGCGCCGCGCATGAGCAAAGCCCCGCCACGCATTGCGCGTGGCGGGGCTTTTTTGCGACGCGCGACGCAATGCGTGCGCGCCCTTGCGTTCGGCAGCCGGCATCCGGCCTTCAATCGAAGTCGAACAGGTCGAACACCGACTTCTTGCGGCGCTGACCGTCGCGCCGGTAACGGTCGTCGTGCGATCGGCCGTCGCGCCCCCAGCCGTCGCCACGCGAGCGCGGCGCCTGTGCGTCGTGGCGCAATGACGGTTCGTCGCGGCGCACCGGCGCATCGCCGGTTTCGCGCGCGATCAGCTTGTCGAGTTCGCCACGATCGAGCCATACGCCGCGGCACGTCGGACAGTAGTCGATCTCGATCGACTGGCGCTCGGCCATCAGCAGGTCGGGCGTCTTGCACACAGGACATTTCATCGCGTTTCTCCTTCGTTGAGCGTCCGGAGCGACGGCGGCACCTTCGCCGCCCGCGTCGTCATCGACCTTCGGCCCGCGCCGCGCGCTTCGCCTTCGCGCGCCGCGCGAGCATGTTCATGCCCTCGACGAATGCCGAGAACGCCATTGCCGCATAGATATAGCCCTTCGGCACGTGCGAGCCGAAACCTTCGGCGATCAGCGTCATGCCGATCACGACGAGGAACGACAGCGCGAGCATCACGACAGTCGGATTGCGGTCGATGAAGCGTGCGAGCGGCTGCGCGGCGAACAGCATCACGCTGACCGCGACGATCACCGCGACGAACATGATCGGAATGTGCTCGGTCATCCCGATCGCGGTCACGATGCTGTCGATCGAGAACACGATGTCGAGCATCACGATCTGGCCGATCGCGGCCCACACGGTCAGGCCGGCCGCGCCGCCGGCAGCGCTTGCGCCATCGCCGTCGTGCGACACGTGGTGGTGGATCTCGGTCGTCGCCTTCCATACGAGGAACAGGCCGCCCGACAGCAGGATCACGTCGCGCCACGAGAACGCGTGACCGAACAGCGTGAACACCGGCTCGGTCAGGCTTGCAATCCAGGCGACGCTGCCGAGCAGCGCGAGACGCATCACGAGCGCGAGCCCGATGCCGAGGCGCTGCGTGCGCGCACGCTGCGCTTCGGGCAGCTTGTTGCTGAGGATCGAGATGAAGATCAGGTTGTCGATGCCGAGCACGACTTCCATCACGACGAGCGTGAGCAGCGCGGCCCACACGGCGGGGTCGGCGGCAAGGGTCAGCAGGTAGTCCATGAAAAGGGCCGATTCGAAGATGGAAAGCCCGATGATAGACGGCCCTCGACTTCGTAAAAATCAGCGACAATCTGACACTTGGTTCGGTTTTTACGAAGTTGCAATCCGATGCTCAATTTCCGCCATCTGTACTATTTCTGGGTCGTCGTGAAGGAAGGCGGCTTTGCGCGCGCGGCCGAGCGGCTCGACATGGCCGTGCAGACGATCAGCGCGCAGGTGCGCGAGCTCGAGAAGTCGCTCGGTCACCAGTTGCTGCGCCCGGCCGGGCGTGGCGTCGCGATGACCGATGCCGGGCAGGCCGCGTATGCGCGCGCGGAAGTCATCTTCGAGATGGGCCGGCTGATTCCGGACGAAGTGCGTGCGGCGGCGAGCCAGCCGACCGTGCGCATCGCGGTCGGCCTCGCGGACGGGATTTCGAAGCTCGCCGCCCATGCGATCCTCGCGCCGGTGCTCGACACGCCCACGCTGCGGCTGCTGTGCCACGAAGGCGAGCACGATGCGCTGCTTGCCGAACTGGCGCTGCATCACCTCGACCTCGTGCTGGCCGGCCAGGGCGCGCCGTCGGGGTCGAACCTGCGCGTGACGAGCGAGCGCCTCGTCGCGTCGCCGGTGGACTGGTATGGCCCCGCGTCGCTCGTCACGGCCGCTGCGAGGCAGCGCTTCCCGCAATGCCTGGCCGAATTGCCGGTGCTGCTGCCGACCGCTCATTCGGCACTGCGCGCGCGGCTGGACCTGTGGCTCGAGCGCGAGCGGATCGTGCCCCGCGTGGCCGGCGAATTCGAGGACAGCGCGCTGATGGCCGTGTTCGCGGCACGCGGGCTCGGCGTGTTTCCGCTCAGCGAGCTCGGCGCGAACGACGCGTCGCTGCTGCGCGGGCTGCGACGGCTCGGCCGGGCCGGCGACGTGACCGAGGAGATCCATGCGATCCGGTCGCGGCGCGGCGAACACCATCCGCTCGTATCGAGATTGCTCGCCGCCGCGCAGGCGGCCCCGCGCGGCTGAAGCAAGCGCGACATCAAACGAAACTATAATGACGCCCCGGCCATACGAGATTGCCGCACGGACCGCACAGGCACCGCCGTTGCGCGCAGGCCATGCGGTGCGCCCCGCCGCGCCGCGCGGCATCTCGCCGAGCCTTCTGAAAGACGCCATGCACAACCGATTTCGCCTGTTCTCCGTTTCGTGCGCGTTCGCGGCCGCGACCGTGCTGACGGCGTGCTCGTCGCCGCCCAAGCCGATCTACCAGCAGGAACAGTTCGACGCGACGAGCAGCCCGTATGCGCACACGTTTCACTCGAAATCCGACGCGGCCTGCGAGGCCGCGCGCCGCGCGCTGCTGAGCCAGGGCTACGTGGTGTCGTCGTCGCGCAACGATGCGGTCGACGGCAGCAAGAATTTCCAGCCGAGCAACGACATGCACGTCGTGATCGAGTTTCACGTCGTGTGCGCGGATGCGACCGCCGACGGCTCGTCCAGCATCGCGTACGTGAACGCGGTGCAGGACCGCTACACGCTGAAGAAGTCGAATACGTCGGCGAGCGTCGGGCTCAGCGTGTTCGGCTCGCTGTCGCTGCCGATCGGGTCGAGCGACGACGCGCTGGTAAAGACCGCGAGCGAGACGATTCCCGCCGGCGTGTTCTATGAGCGCTTCTTCAACCTCGTCGAGCATTTCCTGAAGATCGATCCTGCCCGCCGCGATCGCGCGACCGTGAAGGCCGCCGAGAAGGAGCACGTCGCGCCGCTGCCCGAGCCCGCGCCGACGCCGCAGGGCGAACCGATGAAGATGACGACGCCGGTCGTGCCGACGCCGCCCGCCGCGCCAGTGCCGCTCGCGGTGCCGAGCGTCGCACCGGCTTCAGGTACGCCGCTCGTGCCGGCCGCGCCTGCCGCGGCATCCGCCGTGGTCGCGCCGCGGACGATGCGCGGCGCGGCGCCGGCGGCCGGGCCGGACGCGGGTGCTGCGCCTGCTGCAGTGCCGGCCCCCGCTTCCGCTTCGATGCCTGCGTCCGCTGTGGCGCACGCTTCCGCCCCGGCGGCGGCTTCTGCTTCGGTGCCGGCTTCAGCGCCTGCTGCATCGACGCCCGTGGCTCCGGCATCCGCCATCGCCCCGTCGGGCTCCACCGCTCCGTCGCCCGCGCCGGCTGCATCCGCTCACCCGGCGCCGTCGGATACGACTCCCGCACCGGCGGACAAGGCTTCGGCGCCTGCCGCCGCCGATCCCGTCGCGTCGTCCGCACCGTCTGGCGCCAGCGCGCCAGGCGCAAACTGACCGAGAACGCCGTCCCGCGCCGCACGTTCGTCGCGTGCGGCGCGGTATGTCCCTTCCCTTGCATTGTCGCTACAGAAGCCGTACCGCCGACCTCAACCGCGTGCGGTGAACCGGCGAGCGCTCAGTGCGGCCGTTTGCACAAGCAAATAGCACCGATGTCCGATTTGGCTGACGGACGCGCGCGGCCGCCCTCTGGCCGCCGGCTGCCGTCACGGCCCCGTTCACCCTTCCCAAGCGCCGCCGGCCAGCAGCGCAGCCCCGCACTCGATCGCGGCTGCCGCTGCGCGTCGCAGCGCCCGTTACCGCGCTACCGCAACGTCGCGTTCAGCGTTTGCAGCTGTTCGACCGTCGCCGTCACTCCGCCGCACACGATCACCGCGATATCGGACGCCGACGCCAGCACCGGCACCGCCTGTTCGAGCGCGGCCAGCGCTGCACCGCACGCGGGCTCGACGACGATCCGGTGCTCGTCCAGAAACCGCAGCGATGCGGCCACCGCCTGCGCATCCGACACGACGACCGGATGGATCGCATGCCGCGTCGCCCAATCGAGCGCCGCATCGCACGGCCGCTTCGCGCCGAGCGACGTCGCGACGCTGGTGATCGCCGGCAATTCGACCGGATGGCCATGCGCGATCGAGCGCGCGTAGCTGTCGGCACCTGCGGTCTCGACCGCGACGACCGGCACGTCGTCCCAGCCATTGCGCGCGAGCCCGTCGAGCACGCCGCACAGCAACCCGCCGCCGCCGACTGCGAGCACGATCGCGTCGGGCTTCGGGCCGCTCGCCGCCATCTCGTCGATCATCGTCGCATGTCCCTGCCACAGAACCGGGTCGTCGAAAGGATGCACGAATGCATCGTGCGCGCCGGCCGCCGCCACCGCGAACGCATTTGCCTCGGCCCAGCTCGCGCCGTGCACGACGACCTCCGCGCCTTCGACGCGAATCAGCTCGCGCGCGCGGGCCGACGTGCTCTCCGGCACGACGACGAGCACAGGCACGCCGAGCATGCGGCCGCAATACGCGACGGCGATGCCCGCGTTGCCGCCCGACGATGACACGAACCGGCGCGCGCCCGCCGCATGGTGGGCCTCGCACGCCGCGCCGATGCCGCGCAGCTTGAACGAACCGGACGGCTGCAGCGCGTCGAGCTTCAGCCAGACGTTCGTGCCGAAACGGCGCGACGCGATCTGCGAACGGAGATAGGGAGTCTGGATATGAAGCGGCATGGCACGGGATACGAATGAAGGCGGACGGGAACGCACGTGGCCTGCGCCCAGGCCGCGGCAACGGCAACGGCAACGGCAACGGCAACGGCAACGGCAACGGCAACGGCAACGGCGATCATCGTACGGCACGCCGGACATGCTTTCCAATACCATCCATTGGTGGTTGCTATGCTTATCAGGCATATCCATCGAATCGAAACCGGGACCGACATCACATGCGCCAGATAGAACTGCGTCACCTTCGCTACTTCGTCGCGGTCGCACAAGCCGGCAGCGTGATGGCCGGCGCCCGCGCGGCCGGAATCGTGCAGCCCGCGTTGTCGCGCCAGATCCGCGAGCTCGAGGACGCGATCGGCACGCCGCTGCTGATTCGCCGCGCGACCGGCGTCACGCTCACGGCGGCCGGTGCGAGCTTCGTCAACGACGCGACCGCACTGCTCGCGGCGCTGCATGACAGCCGCGAACGCGCGCTGCGCTGCGCGGCCGGCCAGCTCGGCGAGTTGCGGCTCGGCGCGCTGCCGAACTGCCTGCCGCTGCCGGTCGTCGCGAATGTGCTGAAGGCCTTTCGCGATGCGTGTCCGGACGTGAAACTGTCGATCGCGCCGATGCTGTCGGCGGAACAGGCCGCGGCGCTCACGCGCGGTCAGCTCGATGGCGGGATCATGGCGTGGCGGCGCGACGAGGCGCCGCATCTCGCGGGCGTGCGGCTGTTGAGCGACCGCTTCGTGCTCGCGATGCCCGCGCCGCCGGGCGGACGCTTTCACGCGCCGCGCACGCTCGCCGACGTCGCGCATGAGCCGTTTGTGTGGTTCGACGCGCTGCGCTCCGCCGCACACCACCGCTTCCTGATGACGCAGTGCGAGCGCGCCGGCTTCACGCCGCGCATCGCGCAGGTCGGCAGCGACATCCCGACGCTGATCGGACTCGTCGCGGCCGGCATGGGCTGCGCATTCATCCCGGAAAGCGCGTCGCCGACGTGCCCGCGCACGGTCCGGCTGGTCGCGCTCGACGAACTCGCGAGCCGCTTCGACATCGAGTTCGTGTTCGACGCCGCGGCGGCACCGGCGTCGCCTGTCGTCGCGCGGTTTCTGGAGGCCGTGCGCGGCGCGGCCGGCCATGAGGATTGATCGACCGGCACGCGCGCGTTTGCGACCCGGCGCGGTCCGGCAGCGTCGAACTCGGGCGTCTTACCGCATCACCCGATGCGACGTGCGGCGCCGCTGCCAGTGCGAACTAAACATCCGCATCAAACGAACGAAAATTCTTTCAAATTCATAACGAGCCTCGCTGCGCCCCGGGTATTTTTAAATTGGCACCAAAAACGGTCGTTTAACGTGAATTCGAAACGTTACCCCGCGAAATATACTGCGCCCGCATCCACCCTCGTGCCAAAGAGAGGATGCCTTTGCGCCCCGGTCACGGCCCCCCTGTGACCGGGGCATTTTTTCGCGTGTCGCGCAGTCGCGGCCCCGCCGCGGGCCGGCAGCATGACGAGAACCGCACCGATCGGGCGCGACGTGCAACCGCCTCGCGTATCGGCGGGCGCAGGCCGCACTCACCTGGCCCGGACCGGCCGGCACGCCGCAGCCACACGCCCGAAACGCGGGCCTCGCACGCTCTGGCGCATTGTTGACATGAAATCAAGATAATTTCGCCCGGAACCGGCTTTTTCCGCAAAAGTAAACCCGGCACACTTCAGCCTGTCCGCAACGGCTCGATGCCGTTGCCCATGCTTTCAGGAGCGCATCGCGTGAACACCACGACTTCTTCTTCTCCTCGTCCGGGCGGCAGCGCGACGCTACCGCTGCTGGCGCTCGCGGCCGGCGCATTCGGCATCGGCACGACCGAGTTCTCGCCGATGGGCCTGCTGCCGGTGATCGCCGACGGCGTGCACGTGTCGATTCCGCAGGCCGGCATGCTGATCAGCGCGTACGCGATCGGCGTGATGGCCGGCGCACCGCTGATGACGCTGCTGCTCGCACGCTGGTCGCGCCGCTCGGCGCTGATCGCGCTGATGTCGATCTTCACGATCGGCAACCTGCTGTCGGCCGTCGCGCCGGATTACACGACGCTCTTGCTCGCCCGGCTCGTCACGAGCCTCAACCACGGCGCGTTCTTCGGACTCGGGTCGGTGGTCGCGGCCAGCCTCGTGCCGCGCGACAAGCAGGCGAGCGCGGTCGCAACGATGTTCATGGGTCTCACTATCGCGAACGTCGGCGGCGTGCCCGCCGCGACGTGGCTCGGGCAGATGATCGGCTGGCGCATGTCGTTCGCGGCGACTGCGGCGCTCGGCTTGATCGCGATCGCCGGCCTGTTCTCCGCGCTGCCGAAGGGCGACGCCGGCAAGATGCCGAACCTGCGGGCCGAACTCGCGGTGCTGACGCGCCCGGTCGTGCTCGGCGCGCTCGCGACCACCGTGCTCGGCGCCGGCGCGATGTTCACGCTTTACACGTATGTCGCGCCGACGCTCGAACACCTGACCGGCGCGACGCCCGGCTTCGTGACCGCGATGCTCGTGCTGATCGGCGTCGGCTTCTCGATCGGCAACATCGCCGGCGGCCGCCTCGCCGATCGCTCGCTCGACGGCACGCTGATCGGGTTCCTCGTGCTGCTGATCGTGACGATGGCCGCGTTTCCGCTGCTCGCCCGCACGCATGCCGGTGCCGCGGTCACGCTGCTGGTCTGGGGCGTCGCGACGTTCGCCGTCGTGCCGCCGTTGCAGATGCGCGTGATGCGTGCCGCGCACGAAGCACCCGGCCTCGCATCGGCGGTCAACATCGGCGCGTTCAACCTCGGGAACGCGCTGGGCGCGGCAGCCGGCGGCGCCGCGATTTCGGCGGGGTTCGGCTACGCAGCCGTGCCGCTCGTCGGCGGTCTGATCGCCGCGGCCGGGCTGGCGCTGGTCGCATTGCAGATCATGCAGCGCCGACGCGCGCCGGTCGCCGCGAATTCGTAACCGCGCGACCATCCGGACGGTGCCGATACACGGCACCGCAATCGAAACAGCCCCGTGTCGGAATGCCGACGCGGGGCCATTTCGTTGACGAATCCTGCGGTGCGTCCGGTGTGCCGACGACCGGCGTATCAGCGCGCGGCCGCGAATCCGCCGAAGAACGCGCGTGCGTTCGCATCAAGGCTGTCGAGGTGGTACCCGCCCTCCTGCACGATCACCGTCGGCAAACCAAGCGCGCCGATCGCGCCGCCGAGCCGTCCGAATCCGTCGGTGGTGACGGCCACCTGCGATTGCGGATCGTCCTTGTAGATGTCGAAGCCGAGCGCAAGCACGAGCGCTTCGGGCTGGAACCGCGCGAGCGCACGCAGCGCGTCGTCGAGCCGGTCGAAGAACGCCGATTCGGGCGCACCGTGCGGCATCGGCAGATTGAGGTTGTAGCCGTCGCCGGCGCCGGCGCCGGTCTCCTCTTCGTACCCGGCGACGACCGGATAGAAATTGGTCGGATCGCCATGGATCGATACGTAGAGTACGTCGTCGCGGCCGTAGAAGATTTCCTGCACGCCTTGCCCGTGATGCATGTCGGTGTCGAGGATCGCAACGCGGCGATGGCGGCCGCGCAGCGCGTGCGCGGCGATCGCCGCATTGTTCAGATAGCAGAAGCCGCCGGCCGCATCGCGCCGCGCATGATGGCCGGGCGGCCGGCACAACGCATAGGCGTCGCGCGCGCCGTCGTTGACGTCCGCCGCGGCCGCGAGTGCGCTCTGCGCGGACCAATACGCAGCGCGCCACGTATTCGCACCGACCGGGCAACTGCCGTCAGCGAGATAACGCGCGGCCTTCGCGAGCACACCGCGCAACGGATTCGGATCGCGCACGAACACGTTCGACATCACTTCGTCGCCCCAGTCGTCGGGCATCCGCTTCCAGTCCCGGTGCGCCTCCTCCAGAAACCGCAGGTAATTCATGTCGTGCACGGCCGCGATCGGTGCGATGCCGCGATCGGCCGGCTCGCGCACGTCGAAGTCGAGCGCGCGCACGGCCGCGACCAGCCGCGCGGCGCGCTCGGGCACTTCCTGCGGCTCGCGCATCTTGCCGCGTGACAGGTAGGTGCGCGGATGGTGCAGCAACTGTTCGGGGTGGAAATAGGTCTTCATCGTTCGTTTCTCGTCGGTTTATCGCGTCATGCGTCAGCGTCGTGCGCCGCTGCAGCCGCAGCCGTCGCGTGGCGGGTGCGCGCGGTGACGCCGGCACGCGCAAGCACCGCATGGAGCAGCACGTTCGTGCCGCGCGTCACGTCGTCGGGCAGCGCATCCTCTGCCTCGTTGTGCGACAGCCCGCCGACGCACGGGATGAACACCATCGCGGTCGGCACGCGGCGCGCCAGCAGGATCGCGTCATGGCCGGCGCCGCTGACGATCCGCTCGTTCGTATAGCCGAATGCATCGGCAGCCTGCGCGACGAGTTCGACGCAAGCGGCGTCGAACGGCGTCGCGGGGCTGCGCCAGCAGGTATCGACCGACACCTGCACGCCGCGCGCGGCGGCGATGCGTGCAGCCGCGTCGCGCAGCTCGCGCTCCATTGCATCGACTTGCGCATCGTCGTGATGACGCAGGTCGACGGTCAACGTCACGTCGCCGGCGATCGTGTTGCGCGACGCGTTGCGGATCCCGACCTGCCCGATCGTCGCGAGCCCGCGCGGCGTATGGCCGGCGACGATCCGCTCGAGCTCGAGTGCGATCTGCGCGCTCGCGAAATACGCGTCCTTCCGATATGGCATCGGCGTCGTGCCCGCATGCGCGGCCACGCCCGTCACGCGCACGTCGAGCCAGCGGATCGCCTGCCCGCCCGTGACGATGCCGATCGTCGTGCCGTTCGCCTCCAGCACGGGACCCTGTTCGATATGGGCTTCGAAATACGCGTCGACGTCGCCGCCCGGCGCGCGCGCGCCGCGATAACCGCATGCGTCGAGCGCGGCGCCGAGCGCGATGCCGTCGGCGTCCCGCTTCGCGAGCGCTTCGTCGAGCGGCAACGCACCGGTGAACACTGCCGAGCCGAGCATCGCCGGCGCGAAACGCGCGCCCTCCTCGTTGGTCCACGAGACGATCTCGATCGGTTTGCCGGTCGCGATGCCCGCATCGTTCAGCGTGCGCACGACCTCCAGCGCGGCGAGCACGCCATAGACGCCATCGAAACGGCCGCCTTCCGGCTGCGTGTCGAGATGGCTGCCGATCAGCACCGGAGCGGCGTGTGCATCGGCGCCCCCGCGCCGTGCGAACAGGTTGCCGACTGCGTCGACGCTCACCGTCATGCCCGCGTCGCGGCACCACCGCGCGAACAGGTCGCGCCCGCGCCGGTCGTCGTCGGTCAGCGCGAGCCGGCGCACGCCGCCGCGCGCCGTCGCGCCGATGCGCGCCATGTCCGCCAGGCTCTGCCACAAGCGGGCGCCGTCGATTTCCAATAGGTCTTTCATTCGAACTCCGATCGATTCATGCGTAGCAGCGGCTCAATGCGAGCCGAGCGCTTCGGCGGCGGCCGGCCGGGCCGCGCGGCGCGCGTCGAGCGCGACGATGCAGAGCAGCGACAGGCCGGCGAGACCGGTGTAGAACACGGCAAGCGGCCACCACTGTCCGGCGAAGCGATGCGCGAGCCACGTGCCGACGAGCGGTGTCAGGCCGCCGGCGAGCGCGCCGCAGATCTGGTACGCGAGCGAGATCGCCGAATAGCGCACGTGAGCGGGGAACACGCCGCTGACGAAGCCCGCGATCACCGAATAGAAGCCGGCCATGCATACGACCGCGAGCGCGATGCCCGCGACCAGCGACGCGGATGTGCCACCCTGCACGAGCATGAACATCGGGTACGGCGACAGCATCGCGAGCAGCGCGGCGATCTTCAGGAAGCGCGCACCGCCGATGCGCTCGGCAATCCATGCGGCGATCGGCTGTGCGACGAACTGGATGATCGCGACCGCGAACAGGCTGTCGAGAATCAGCGAGCGCGACACGCCGACGTACTGGGTCGTGTACGCGATCATGAACGTATTCGTGAAATAGACGCCCGCGATCCCGATCGTGTTCGCGCCGATGCAGAGCAACACCAGGCCCGACGCCGAGCGGAACACTTCGGCGACCGGCAGCTTCACGGTACGGTTTGCTTCCTTCACGCGCGCGAATTCCGGAGACTCGTTCACGCCGAGCCGGATCAGGATGCCGACGACGAGCAGCACCGAGCTCGCGAGAAACGGCAGCCGCCAGCCCCACGCGAGGAAGTCCGCCTTGTCCATCGACGTGACCGCGCGGAACGCGACCAGCGACAGGATCAGCCCGGCCGGACTGCCGAGTTGGGCGAAGGACGCGAAGAACGTGCGACGGCCCTGCGGCGCGTGTTCGCCTGCCATCAGCACCGCGCCGCCCCATTCGCCGCCGACTGCGATCCCCTGCACGATGCGCAGCAGGATCAACAGCACCGGCGCCAGCATGCCGACTTTCGAGTAGTCGGGCAGCAACCCGACGCACACGGTCGCGACACCCATCATCATCAGCGTCGTCATCAGCGCCTTCTTGCGGCCGATGCGGTCTCCCAGGTGGCCGAACACGATGCCGCCGAGCGGCCGCGCGAAGAAGCCGACCGCGAACGTCGCGAACGACGCCATCGTGCTGACGAAGCGGTCGTGCGACGGAAAATACAGCTCGCCGAACACGAGCGCGGCGGCGGTCGCGTAGATGTAGAAGTCGTACCACTCGATCATCGTGCCGATGAACGCGGCCGTCGCGGCACGCGCGGGCTGGCGGGCGGAAGGAAGGGATTCGGTCATGCTCGCTCCTGGCGCGTGCGGGCGGCACGCGCAATATCGTGGTGGCCGGCCGTCTGTCGCGGCCTCGCGCCGCCCGGTGCGGCGCCCCTCCTTTATCGGCGACCGCTAATCATTAGTCAAATTTCACGTTATTATTCGGCGTATAAATTTCACTAATTTCGCACCCGACGCTTTGTCCGGAGACCCGATGCGTGCCGACCTCGCCCCTTTCCTGAACGACCGCCTCGACTGGAACCTGCTGCGCACGTATCTCGTGATCGTGCAGGAGCGCAGCGTGAGCCGCGCGGCCGCGCGGCTGCACGTGACGCAGCCGGCCGTCAGCCAGGCGCTGCGCCGGCTGGAAGACACGCTCGAGCGCAAGCTGATCGAGCGGCGCGGTGCGCACTTCGCGCCCACGCCGGCGGGCGAAGCGGTGTACCGGATCGCCAGCGACATCTACGGCGGCGTGTCGCGGCTCGAAACCGAACTGGACGACAGCACGGCCGACCTCACCGGCTCGATACGGCTGCTGACGGTCAGCCGCATCGAGTCGCCCGTCTACGACGAATTTCTCGCGGACTTCCATCGCGCGTACCCGCGCATCGATCTGCAGATCGAAGTGATGCGCTCGTCCGACATCCTGTCGTCGCTGCTGCAAAAGACGGCCACCGCCGGGCTCGGCCTGTGCCGCACGCCGCACGACAAGCTGCAGATGCGCTGTTTTTTACGCCAGCGCTACGCGATCTACTGCGGCCGCCATCACCGGTTGTTCGGACAGACGCAATTGCGGATGGACGACCTGCTCGCGGAGAACTTCGTGTCGTTCACGAGCGACCAGATCGGCGACAGCCTGTCGCCGCTCACCGTGTTCCGCGACCAGAAGGGTTTCACCGGCCGGATCGTCGCGTCGTCTCCGAGCCTCGACGAGGTGCGTCGGCTGATCTTCGCCGGTTATGGCATCGGCTGCCTGCCCGAACACATCGTGCGCGACGACATCGCGCAGCAGCGGCTGTGGCGGCTGCCGCCCGACGAAGGCCTCGTCGACGTCGACGTGTTCCTGCTGTGGCATCGCGACCGCAAGATGAACGCAGCCGAGCAGGCGTTCCTCGACGCGATGGAGCGCTGCATGCAGCGGCACTCGCTCGCCGAGCGGCTCGGGATGTGAGCGCGCGCATCGCGACTGCGCGCCGCCACGCAGCCGCGGCGCGCAGAAAGCCTGGGCCGCCTGAACGGCCGGGCGCCGTCAGACATTTGCGTCAGTGTTGAACCTCGCCGCGTTCGAGCGGCAGGATCAGGCGTTCCGGGATGCTGCGCCGCGACGCGCGCGCGCCGATGTAATACAGCACGGCCGGCACTGCGAGGCCGAGGATCCACGAGATGTCGGTGCCGCCGAGCGCGTCGACGAGCGGCCCGGTGTAGATGTGCGTCGACATGAACGGCAACTGCACCAGGATGCCGACCACGTAGATCGTGATCGCCATCACGTTCCAGCGGCCATAGCGGCCGTCCGGATCCGACAGTGCCGGCACGTCGTAGCGCGAACGCGTGAAGCAGTAGTAGTCGACCAGGTTGATCGCGCTCCACGGCGTGAAGAACGCAAGCAGGAACAGGATGAACGCGGTGAATTCCTTCAGGAACGAATGGCGGCCGGCGAGCGCGATCAGCGTCGACACGCAGATCATCCCCAAGATGTAGACGAGCCGGCTCGTCGACGACACCGCATGCTTGCCGCGAAAGCCGCTGACGATCGTCGCCATCGACATGAAGCTGCCGTATGCGTTGAGCGTGGTGACCGTCACCTTGCCGAACGCGATGCTGAAGTACAGCAGCGCGGCCACGGCGCCCGTCGAGCCGAGGCCCACGATGTACGACACTTCATGGTGCGCAAACTGGCCGCCGGCCAGCGCGGCAGCGAACACGCCGAACACCATCGCCGCCTGCGCGCCGATCACCGAGCCGAGGCCGACCGCGACAAACGTGGCCACCGACGACGTGGAGCGCGGCAGGTAGCGCGAATAATCGGCGACGTACGGACCGAACGCGATTTGCCACGACGCGGACAGCGACATCGACAGCAGGAAGCTCGCGAGCGAGAAGTGCTTGTTCGCGAGCAGCGCGCCGACGTCGTGGTTCGCGAACAGCTGCGCGAACATGTAGACGAAGGCGACGATGCCGACCACGCTCGCGATCCGGCCAACGAAGTGGATCGCGCGATAGCCGAACACCGTCAGCACGACGATCACGGCGGCGAACAGCAGGATGCCGGCCGCGTCGTCGACATGCAGCAGCTGCGCGACCGCCTGCCCGGCGAGCACCGACCCGCTCGCGGAGAAGCCGATGTACATCAGGCACACGAGCACGATCGGGATCATCGCGCCATAAACGCCGAACTGCACGCGGCTCGAGATCATCTGCGGCAATCCGAGCTGCGGCCCTTGCGCGCCGTGCAGCGCCATCACCGCGCCGCCGACGAGCTGGCCGAGCAGCAGCGCAACCAGCGACCAGAACACGTCGCCGCCCAGCACGACCGCCAGCGCGCCGGTGACGATGGCCGTGATCTGCATGTTCGCCGACAGCCACAGCGTGAACTGGCTCAGCAGGCCGCCGTGGCGTTCGGCGTCGGGGATGAAATCGATCGAGCGTACTTCGATCAGACCGCCGGCTTTTCCACTGGGATTCGTTGACACGGATAACTCTCCAAGATACTGAGGATCACAAATGGTCTGGACGAGACGGAAAACGTGCCAGGCAGCCCTTCTCGATTCATCGGGCGGCGCGCCGCGTACCGCCGGCATGCGTCACGCATGGCGCGCACGCGGGCGGGCCGCCGGCGGATGGGCGCCGGCACTGTCCGCGGATAATCTTGTATATACAACTCGCCGAATATCGGTGATTACCCGATATCCGGCGATTGCCGAAATCGCCGCGCCAACGGGATGCGTGCAACGAAGCAATTGCCGCCCGCTTGCCGAAAGCAACGCGAAAGCTCAGGCGCCGGTGCGTGGCGCAGATGCAGGCTCGGGCTCGGCGACCATAGCCGCTGCCGGAAGGAGGTTCAGCATGCGGCGCGCAGCTTCGCTGTCGCGCGCGTGCAGCCATTCGTCGTGGTCGGCGCGGCGCAGCATCACGACGCCGCGCTTCTCGTCGCCAGGCCGATGCATGCGCGCGAACACCGGATGATCGTCGGCATTGACGGTCAGCATCGCCATGCCGATGTGTTCGCGGCCGTCGGCCGCCTCGTAACGCCGCCAGATGCCAGCGACGCAGCATGGCTGCCAGCCGGCGGCGCCGATCCGGTGCCACACGTTGCGGCCCGTCTCGTAGCACGGCTCGACGATCCAGCGCACCGGAATCAGGCAGCGCTGGCCGTTGCGCCACGCGTTGCCGTAAAGCCGCGACGAACCGACCGTTTCCGCACGCGCATTCATCGTATCGAGCTTCCTGCGTTTGCGTCCGTTCTCGTCGATACGCTCGGGCTGCATGAATCTCGGCCAGAAGCCGAACACCGCACTGACGACCGCGAGGCCGTCGCCGTCGGCGCGCGCAATGGGCGCCGCGTAGTCCGGATACACGTCGGGCGCCCACGGCTCGCGGCGAAACAGGTCGCCGATGCCGATCCTGAGTTCGCTGATCCCGGGGTCTTCATCGGGCGCGCGGTAATGGGTGCACACGGTGGGGCTCCGCAGACGACGGACACGATGCTCTTATCGTAGGTCAGCAAGCGCCGCGCGTCCGGTTATCGGTCGGTATGACGAAACGGTCTTGCGACCGTGCGGCCCGTCGTCGTGCGTGGCGCCGGTGCGCGCACGTCGGTTCCCTGCCCGGCCATGTCGCGGCGCCGTGAGCTTCGGCTGACAAGATCCGGCGCTTGCGCGCAAGCAAGCCGGGCCACACGACCGGATTCCGGCTCCACGGCCCCGCGCAACCGCGCCGCGAGCGAAGCCCTGCACGCATTTCGCGATGCGTTCGCCGAACAGTGTCCGGAGCTTGACGGTGTCGTGCGCAAAAATCCGGCGCATCGGGTTCGTTCATCGCGCCCGGTCGGCCATGTCGCGAGCGCGATGCAGATTCGGGTTCGGCGTTAGGCGAGACGTTCGGAGCCGATCACGTGCACACCCGGGCGCGCATCGAGCGCGGCGTCGACGAGCGCGCGCGCAATGTGCGGCGCCGGATTCACCCGCCACTTGCGCGGCAACACCGGCCCGGCGGCACCGAGCATCAGCACCAGCATGCGCTCGGCGAAGCGGAATTCATCGCGGCTGCCGGCGATCAGCCCTGGCCGCACGAACGTGAGCGACGCGAATCCGATGCTTGCGAGCGCACGCTCGACCTCGCCCTTCACGCGGTTGTAGAAGATCCGTGAATCGGGATCCGCACCGAGCGCCGAATTCAGCACGCAGGTCGGCGTGCCCGACCGGTGCGCGCGCCGCGCGACTGCGAGCGGATAGTCGTGATCGACGCGGCGAAATGCGGGCTGCGAGCCCGCGACGCGCATCGTGGTGCCGAGTGTGCAGATCACCGCGTCGGCCTGCCACCAGTCGGCGGATTCGGGCAGGTTGTCAAAATCGACTTCGAGCGCGCGCATCTTCGGATGCGGCGACAATGGCCGGCGCGCGAGCACGACGACTTCGTCGACCCGCGCATCCGCCAGCGCGATGTCGAGGACGTGGCGGCCGACGAGCCCGGTCGCGCCGACGAGCAACAGTTTCATGGCAGTTCGTTCCGTGTAAATCCCGTGCACGCGGGCCGCGCGCTTCAGCCTACACATTCGGGCCTCGCGATGCCGCGCCTCGGCGAAGCGGCCGGTGCGCGTTGAATCGCGCGGAATGTCGACACGATGAACGGTTCGCACGCGACGGTCAACGACCGCATCGATCGGGTGGCGCCGCCGCTGCTATTCCCGCGAGCGAGAAGCCCCGCCGTAGCGGGGCTCCGTTCCACCGTTCACGCCGGCACGCTGCTTACACGTGCAACGCATGCCCCAGCGCGCGCAGCGCCGCCTCCTGCATCGCTTCGCCTAGCGTCGGGTGTGCGTGGATCGTGCCGCCGATGTCCTCGAGCCGCGCACCCATCTCGAGCGACTGCGAAAACGCCGCGGCCAGTTCCGACACGCCGCGCCCGACCGCTTGCCAGCCGACGATCAGGTGCGTGTCGCGCCGCGCGACCACGCGCACGAAACCGTCGGTCGCCTGCAGCGTCATCGCGCGCCCGTTCGCCGCGAACGGGAACGATGCACTGATGCAGTCGACACCGGCCGCCTTCGCATCGTCCGGCGACCACCCGGACGTGACGACCTCCGGATCGGTGAAGCACACGGCCGGAATCGACGCGGGCATGAACTTGCGGCGGCGTCCGGCGATCAGCTCGGCCACCATCTCGCCCTGCGCCATCGCGCGATGCGCGAGCATCGGTTCGCCGGCAACGTCGCCGATCGCCCAGACGTTGCGCATCGACGTCCGGCATTCGTCGTCGATGCGCAGCGCTCGCCCGTTGCGATCGAGCGGCAGCGATTCGAGGCCGAAGCCGTCGACGCGCGGCCGGCGGCCCACCGCAACCAGCACGCGATCGGCCGCCAGCGTCTTCTCCGCACCGTCGGGCGCTTGCACGCGCACCGCGCCATCGCGGGCAAGGCCCAGCACCTGGTGACCGAGCAGCAAGCCGACGCCGAGCCGCGCGAGCGAATCGGCAACCGGCTTCGCAAGTTCCGCGTCGTATGCGGGCAGCACGCGCTCCGCGGCCTCGACGATGCTGACGTCAACGCCGAGCTTGCGATAGACGGTGCCGAGTTCCAGCCCGATGTACCCGGCGCCGACGACGATCAGCCGCTTCGGCAGCGACGTCGGCGACAGCGCTTCTGTCGACGACACGACATGGCCGCCGAACGGCATCGACGGCAGCGCGACCGGTTCCGATCCCGTCGCGAGCAGCAGGTGCTCGCAGGCGATGCGCGTCGTGTGGTCGCCGGCGACGACGTCGACGGTCTTGCCGTCGACGACGCGCGCGTCGCCATGCAGCACGCGCACGCCGTGCTTCTTCAGCAGGGCGCCGACGCCGCGCGTGAGCCGCTCGACGATGCCGTCCTTCCACGCGACGCTTGTCGCGATGTCGATTTCCGGCGTGCGCACGCGAATGCCGAGCATGCCCTCGCCGGCCTGCCCGCACGCCTGCTCGAACGCGTCGGCGACATGGATCAGCGCCTTCGACGGAATGCAGCCGATGTTCAGGCAGGTGCCGCCGAGCCGTTCGCGTTCGACGAGCACGGTCGGGATGCCGAGCTGCCCCGCGCGAATCGCGGCGACGTACCCGCCCGGGCCGCCGCCGATCACGAGCAATGTGGTGTGTTCGTTCGGCATCGCGCTCACTCCACGAACAACAGCGCCGGGCGCTCGAGCAGTCCGCGCACCGCCTGGATGAATTCGGCCGCGTCCGCGCCATCGACGACGCGATGGTCGAACGACGACGACAGGTTCATCATCTTGCGCGCGACGATCGCGCCATCGCGGATCATCGGCCGCTCGACGATCCGGTTTACGCCGACGATACCGACCTCCGGATGGTTGATGACCGGCGTCGACACGATGCCGCCGAGCGCACCGAGGCTCGAGATCGTGATCGTCGACCCGGACAACTCGTCGCGCTGCGCGCGGTTCGCACGCACCGCGTCGGCGAGCCGCGCGATTTCCGCCGAGATCGACCACACGTCGCGCGCTTCCGCGTGCCGCAGCACCGGCACCGTGAGGCCGCCGTCCGTCTGCGTCGCGACGCCCATGTGCACCGCACCGTATTGCGTGACGACACCGGCCTCGTCGTCGTAGCGCGCATTGATCTGCGGGAAGTCGCGCAGCGCGATTACCATCGCGCGAACCAGCAGCGGCAGCGGCGTAATGCGGCCGCGCGCATCGCCGTAGCGGCGGTTCAGTTCCGCGCGCAGCGACTCGAGCTCCGTGACGTCGATCTCCTCGACGTAGCTGAAGTGCGGAATGCGCCGCTTCGCTTCCTGCATCTTGCGCGCGATCGCACGCCGCAGGCCGATCACCGGCACTTCGGTTTCGTCGTTTCGCTCCGCGTAGCCGTGCGCGTGGGTCGCGTGCGCCGCACCGCCGCTGCGCGCATACGCATCGAGGTCCGCGTGCAGGATTCGTCCGGCTTCGCCGGTGCCGCGCACGTAGCGCAATTCGATACCCATGTCCCACGCGCGCTGGCGCACCGCCGGCGACGCGAGCGGGCGCTCGCCGGGCGCGCGTGCCGCGTGCGGTTCGGACGCACGTTCCGCACGACGCGGCTCGGCCGGTGTGCGGTTCGCGGCAGGCGGCGATGCGTGCGTCTTTGCGTGCGACGGCGCATGCGTTCGGGATTCCTCTTCGACAGCCGACGATCCGGCAGGCGCGTCGGTGTGTGCCGGGCGCGGCGCGGCCTGCGCTGCAGCATCACGCCCCTTCGCGCCCGGCTTCAGATTACCGTCGCCTTCGACTTCGAGACGAATCAGCTCGCTGCCAACCGCCATCATTTCACCGATCCGGCCGCCGAGCTCCAGCACCTTCCCCGCGACCGGCGACGGAATCTCGACCGCCGCCTTGTCGGTCATCACGTCGGCGAGCGGCTGATCTTCGGCGATCACCTGCCCGGGCTGCACGTGCCACGCCACCAGCTCGACCTCGGCAATCCCTTCGCCGATGTCCGGCATCTTGATCACATGAATCCCCATCTCACGCCTCCATCACGCGTCGCAGTGCTTCGCCAACCCGGGCCGGGCCGGGGAAATACGCCCATTCCTGCGCGTGCGGATAAGGCGTGTCCCAACCCGTCGTCCGCTCGACCGGCGCCTCCAGGTGGTAGAAGCAGTGCTCCTGCACGAGCGACACCAGTTCCGCGCCGTAGCCGCACGTGCGCGTCGCTTCGTGCACGACCACGCAGCGGCCGGTCTTGCGCACCGACGCGACGATCGTGTCGAGATCGACCGGCCACAGCGTGCGAAGGTCGATCACTTCCGCATCGATGCCGGTTTCCTCCGCCGCGGCGAGCGACACGTGCACGGTCGTGCCGTACGTCAGCACCGTCACGTCGTTGCCGGGCCGCGCGATCGCAGCCGTATCGAGCGGCACCGTGTAATAGCCTTCCGGCACCGCACTGCCCGGATGCTTGAGCCACGACGTGACCGGGCGCTCGTGATGGCCGTCGAACGGCCCGTTGTACAGGCGTTTCGGCTCGAGGAAGATCACCGGATCGTCGTTCTCGATCGATGCGATCAGCAGCCCTTTCGCGTCGTACGGATTCGACGGCATCACCGTGCGCAAACCGCAGACCTGCGTGAACATCGCCTCCGGGCTCTGGCTGTGCGTCTGGCCGCCGTAGATGCCGCCGCCGCACGGCATGCGGATCGTCATCGGCGCGGTGAACTGCCCCGCGGACCGATAGCGCAGCCGCGCGCCTTCCGACACGATCTGGTCGGACGCCGGGTAGAAGTAGTCGGCGAACTGGATCTCGCAGACGGGCCGCAAGCCGTACGCGCCCATCCCCACCGCCGCGCCGACGATCCCACCTTCCGAGATTGGCGCGTCGAACACGCGCGACTTGCCGTACTTCGCCTGCAGCCCTTCGGTGCAGCGGAACACGCCGCCGAAGTAGCCGACGTCCTGCCCGAACACCACCACGTCGTCGTCGCGGCCGAGCATCACGTCCATCGCGGAGCGCAGCGCCTGGATCATCGTCATCGGCTGCGCCGATGCCGTCGTCGTTTCATGTTGCGCCATGATCACGCCCCCAGTTCCTGGCGCTGACGCCGCAGATGCGCGGGCAGCTCCTTGTACACGTCGTCGAACATCGATGCAGGCGACGGAATGCGATCGTCGGCCAGCGTCCCGAACTTTTCCGCTTCCTTCTGCGCGGCGATCACCTCGGCTTCGAGCTCGGCCGTCAGCGCGTCGTGCGCGCTGTCCGACCAGATGCCCTTCGCGATCAGGTGCTGCTTGAAGCGCGCGATCGGATCGCCGAGCGGAAAATGCGCCCAGTCGTCGCTCGGCCGGTATTTGGTCGGATCGTCCGACGTCGAATGCGCGCCCGCGCGGTACGTCACCCACTCGATCAGCGTCGGGCCGAGATTGCGGCGTGCGCGTTCGGCGGCCCACGTCGACGCCGCGTAGATCGCAAGGAAGTCGTTGCCGTCGACGCGCAACGAAGCGATGCCGCAGCCGACGCCGCGCCCGGCGAACGTCGTGCCCTCGCCGCCGGCGATCGCCTGGAACGTCGAGATCGCCCACTGGTTGTTGACGACGTTCAGCACGACCGGCGCGCGGTACACGTGCGCGAACGTCAGCGCGGTGTGGAAGTCGGCTTCCGCGGTCGCGCCGTCGCCGATCCAGGCGGACGCGATCTTCGTGTCGCCCTTGATCGCCGACGCCATCGCCCAGCCGACCGCCTGGATGAACTGCGTCGCGAGATTGCCGGAGATCGAGAAGAAGCCGGCTTCGCGGTCCGAATACATCACCGGGAGCTGACGGCCTTTCAGCGGATCGCCTTCGTTCGACATCAGCTGGCAGATCATCCGCTCGAGCGGCACGTCGCGCGTGATCAGGATGCTCTGCTGGCGGTAGGTCGGAAAGCACATGTCGCCGTGGCGCAGCGCCATTGCATGCGCGGTGCCGATCGCCTCTTCGCCGAGGCTGAGCATGTAGAACGAGATTTTCTTCTGGCGCTGCGCGATCATCATTCGCGCGTCGAAGATGCGGGTCTTCAGCATCGCACGCATCCCGGCGATCAGGCGCGCGTCGTCGAGGTACGGTGCCCACGGGCCGACGGCTTCGCCGTGGTCGTCGAGCACGCGCACGAGGCTGCGGGCGAGATGGGCGGTGTCCGCCGGCGCAACGTCGATCGGCGGGCGGCGAACCGCGCCTGCCGGCGATAGATGCAGATAGGAAAAATCCGTCTTGCAGCCCGGACGCCCGGTGGGCTCCGGCACATGCAGACGCAATGGCTCTGACAGGCTCATCGTGTCGTCTCCACGCTCGATTGTGTCTCACGCTGATATGGACGCGCGGCCGGTTGCCGGCTCGCGCGCGGGCTGGCGCACGGATAAGCGCGCCAACTTTGGAAATCTATGCGTTGCCGCGCCGGACGTCGATGACCAAGCCGCTCGTTTGCCGTGAGCAGATTTGCCATGACGGGCGCCGATGCGGGACCGGTGCTGACGACGCGGCGTGCGGACGCCGCATTGGCTGCGCCGCGTGAGCGGTTGGAGCGCGTGGACAGCGAGATCGCAGGCCGGCAAGGCGCACCGGGCGGGATCATGTCGGGGTCCGGAAACAGAAAACCCCGCGAAATCCGTGATTTCAGCGGGGTCTTTTTGCGGAAGCGGCGGCGTCAGGGTCAGCGTGCCAGTGGTTTCAGGCACGGCGACGCATCACGCGTCGGGGCGCGCGATGTCGAAGCGGCTGTCGGGCTGGATATGCGCGTACGCGGTCGGCCCGCCCGCACGGAGAATGATTCCCGCGCCGAAGGTATCGAAGATGCCGTCCTTCAGCAGGTCATGGCGGATATGCACCGCGATGACTTCGCCGAGCACCAGCGTGGCCGGCGTGTCGACGCCGCGATGATCGCGCAGCCGGACCACGTCGGTCACCTTGCATTCGAAATTGACGCCGCTTTCCGCGACGCGCGGCACGTCGACGAGACGCGACGGAATTGCGGTGAGGCCGCCAAGCTCGAACTCGTTCACGCCGTACGGCACCGCGGCGCAAGTCTGGTTCATCCGGTCGGCGAGATCGCGCGTCGCGAGGTTCCACACGAATTCGCCGGTCTCCTGCACGTTGCGCAGGCTGTCCTTCGCGGCGACGCTCGAAAAGCCGATGATCGGCGGATGATAGTTGAACGCGTTGAAGAAGCTGTACGGCGCGAGGTTGACCGTGCCGTCGCTGCCGCGCGAGGAGATCCAGCCGATCGGCCGCGGACCGATGATCGCGTTCAACGGGTCGTGCGGCAGGCCGTGGCCTTGCGCGGGTTCGTAATAGTGGTGGGTTGAGTCGGGCATGGGCGGGTGGTCGTGCGAGAGGCGGACTGCGTTTGATTGCGTCGGTGACAGGCGAACCGATCGCGGCAAAGGCGATCGGTGTGGCATGTGCATCAAGTATCACATGGCGCAGCTTTCGTCGCAGCGAAGTGCCTCGCGCAGACCCGTACGCGCCGGCGTACCGAAGCATGAACCCGAGCCAATAAAAAACCCGCGAGCGCATGGCTTCTCGCGGGTTTTCAGACCCTGGTCGAATCGCAGCGAAGCGATCGATGGTGCCGGGGACCGGAAACTAGAAGCGTGCCGAATCAAGCGGTTGCGGCAGCATGGTGCGGATTTGTAGCAGGAGCATGGAAGCGACGCCAACTGCGGGGTGGGACGGGGATGTCTGTCTCGCGATCCCCGCCGCCAAGAAGCGACGATAGCAGACGAACAGAGTCATCGACTGACTTGGCATCCAGAGGGCGGGTATAGTACGACACGTCGACGGACATCCGTAATTTCGGGGATCATGATGCTGAAAATTAAGAATCTGACGCCCATGATTCGCCTGAACGGTGCCATGCGCTCGCTTACAACACTTGCTGCGCGCTTGTGCGGCCCTGCTTGTCCATGGGGCGAGGATGAACTTCAGGCTTCGCCTGCCTTCGATGCCGGATTGCGCGCCTCAGAAGATGGCGATCCCAAGAAAAATCCACACCGGAAAGGATCTCTCGAATGGCACGCCTGGAGCGCCGGATGGGAATACGGGAATTTATTGGCGCGGCAGTGGTAACGCCGAAACGTCAGATCCGGTGATGGCGTCTTTCGGGAAAGCTGCAATCACACGCGCAATCGCATGATCCGCGATATTCGGAAACGGCAGCGACGGCTTGCCGATTTGCTGGATTGGCCCGGCATGCTTCCAGTCAAGCGGAAGGTCCGGAACGATATCGTTCCCGTTCTTGAACAGGTTCAGCGGCACCTTCGCCAGAACCGCCGCCACGCTCCCGTTTGTACTCACCCTTGGCGGCTCGAAGCCATAGACGGCCGCTGGTGGATTCCCGCCGACCACCATCGCCGCGGCGCCCATGATCGCGATCGCGGCGCCGAGCGAGTGCCCGACGAACGTCACCGGCCGGCCGTCGATCGCGGCGAGTACGTCGACGGCGATCGCGCCCCACGCCTTCCAGAACCCGTGGTGCACCTGCCCGATGCCGATCACGTCAATCGGATGCGCGTCGAGATCCGCGGCGACGCAGTCGAGGTTGTCGGTGCCCGGAAAGGCGACGACCAGGCCGGCGGCTATCTGCCGCACGATCGCGCGCGAGGCGCTGTCCGCTTTGCCGATATCGGGCTTGGCCGAATACGCCTCTTGCGCGAGCAGCGCGAAGTCGCGCGCGGTCATTGCAACGGCGCGCCCGCGAGCGGCGTCGAGGCGGCGGCCGGCGGCGTTGCGGCCGCCTGGTGCATCGAAATCGCCACGTTGAATGCAAGGATCGCCGTGTCGATCGCCGCGTCAGCCGCCGCCTTGTTCGGGAGCGACGATGCATCGATCAGCGCTTTGACGGCCGGCAGCGTGCTGTCGACGATCGTCTGAAGGTCGAGCGACGTCACAGTCGCGCCGACGGCGCACACTTTCGCAATGGCCGGCTGAACGGTGTCGTTCAGCGTGGCAGCCGCGCCGCCGGTGAATACGCCATCAGCTTTCAGGATGGCGATCTCGCCGTTCGCCGCGCCGCACGCGATCGCGACCTGTTGCGGGAACGTAAGCGATGGCGCGGCGCCGCAGCCGGCGAGGATAGAAACGGACGCGACAACGCCTGCCGCGAGCAGCATGAGCTTCTTCATGGGTGATCCTTCTGGAGTGGTGCCGCGGCGCGCGGCGGGAGGGTTACTGCTGGGCGGCCTTGGCGGCCGCGCGCGCGACGAGCGCGTTGTAAGCGGCATGCAGGCCGGCGACGATCAGAGTCGCGACGAGCGACGACGCGCTTGTCGGCACGGGGCCGTGGAAGCCGCCGAGCGCCCAATCGACGGTCGGGATGAGGTCGGTAACGCCGAGCGTGATGCCGCCGCTGACGAGGCTGGATTTCATGGGCATGGCTACTCCTTTGCGGGTTGGACGAGCTCGTCCGGGGTGAAGACGAACCCGGCCTTGCGCGGGAACGCCTGGAACACGAAGGTCGGGAACGAGCGGTGATGGATTCCGTGAGTCGGCGAGCGATGGAACTTCGCCGACAGCGGCAGCATGTTCGTCATCGCGTCGACGAAGGTCTCGGGCTTGGCCGGATCGAACGCGTGCCAGTCAAAGCCGCGCAGCTCGACCAGCTTGCAGACGAGCCAGATGAACGATTCCTCAACCGGATACAGTTCGGCCGTCGGCTTGTCGGTCGCCGGATCGAGTACCGGAATCTGCTTGACCTCGCCCAGCGCGATGCCGCGCACGGCCGCCCAGTCAATCGCATCGGAATAGGCCCACTCGCAGAACAGGTGGTGATACTCGGGATCCGGCTGGCCGCTGATCGCGCATCGCAGGCCGGCCGCGTGCCCCTCCTTCTTCGTGCGCCGGAATGTCGCCGACTCGGTGCGCGGCGGATGGTCGGGGTAATACTCGATCTCGACTTCGGTCGCACGAACGGCGTGCTCGCCGGCGATCTTCGGTAGGCTCGCGAGCCCCTCGGCTGTGCAGTGCTCGCACGGATGCTCGAGGGGCACGTCATGGCTGCATCGGGTCATGTCTGCTTCCAGAAACGAAAAAGCCCGGCGCGCGGCCGGGCGGGATTGAGATGCGCGCGCGTCAGGCGATGCCGAGCGCGCGCTTCGCCGCGCCGTACAGGAAGAGGCGCTGCGAATAGCCGTTCAGGCCGCCGTTGATCGCGCGGGTGATCTGCTGGAACTGGCCGGCGTCGGCCAGCGCATTCAGGCCGTGCGCCTTCCACCACCAAGCGGCCGACATGGCGGCGTTCGCCGGGTCGACGAGCAGGTCCGGTTGCTGCACCAGCGGCAGGCCAAGCGCCACGCCGCAGAGCTGGTAGTTGTCGTGGAACGTGATCTGCATGAGGCCGCGGCCGCGGTACCGCCAGCCGTCGCCACTCGCCTCGTCGCCATTCCCGTACCGGCCGGCATAGACGCGGTTCGCAATGGCCGGCGGCCGCCGCGCGTACTGCTGCGCCTCGTCCTCGCTGAAGTACTTCGGGAACGTCGCGAGCAGCCCTTCCGCGCTGTAATTCAGGTTCTCGGCGACAGCGGACAGGCGCGCGCTCTCGACACCGACCTGCGCCAGAAACGCGGCCGCGCGCAACGGCGTGCTGATCTTCTGCGCATCGCATGCGGCCTGCAGCGGCGCGACCCACTGCGCCGCGCGCGCCGGCGCGGCGCCGCACCCGGCGGCGACGATCGCGGCGGTCAGGTTCACGACTGCCCCGGCCATTCCGGCCACTTCCCGTGCAGCAATGCCCAGAGCGCCGTGCCGATCGTGATGAACGGCCCGAGCCAAATCACCAGCTTGCGCAGGAACCGCCCGAGGCCGGCGAAGAAACTGATGCCGCTGCTCGCGAACTGCATCAGCGCGATCAGCTCGGCCGTGTTTGATTCGACCCGTTGCGTCACCTGTGTATTCCGCGAAAGTTCGTCGTGGTAGGAGGCGACCTGTTGCTCGAGAGTGCTCATGCGAATCTCCAGATCCGAGATGCGGCTCGGCGTTACGCTTTCCGCTGGTGTGTGTTGATGGTTCATGGGCCCCGAGAAAGAAAAAGCCGCTCTAAGGCGGCTGGACGGTTCGTCAGGCTTTTCTGATCTGATGTAAGATTCGCCCGGCTATAAGATGAAGATTGAGAGAACCATGAAAGAAAACGCCAACCGATTGCAACATCTGGATTCGCTGCGGGCCGTGGCGGTTCTTTTCGTGATATGGGCTCATTACGCTGAAATATTCAGTCGCATATCGAGCTCTTGGAATTTTCTGAATACCGTTCAAGCTGAATTTCGGTTCGGCGTGATCGGCGTGACCATCTTCTTCTGCATCAGCGGAATGCTCATCCCGAGCAGCCTGAAAGGGTCGCGGCGCACGGGAACCATTTCCTTCATCATCAAGCGATTTTTCCGGCTCTACCCGGCGTATTGGTTGTCGATGCCGCTCGGATATTTCGCGCTCTGGTACCTGTTTGACCGCCCCATTGACTTCACGATCTGGTGGCAGAACTTGACCATGATCCCGTTGAAGATCGGTTCGCCCGCCATTCAGGGGCAATACTGGACGCTTCAGCTCGAGCTGACCTTCTATCTGCTGTGCGTCTACCTGTTCGTGAGCGGAATGCTCAGCCGCAAATGCATTGCCGCAATCGCAGTATGGCTGTCGATCTGGTACGTCGCCGGCGCCATCCCGATCCTTCACATGGAGTTCGCGCCGGGCGACAACGACCTATACGTGAATCTGCTCGTCATGTTTTGGGGCGCGTGCTTTCGTTACGGCTATGACGACCCCGAATATCGGCCCGTCGTCTGGAAAGTCGGGGCATGCGCAGTCGCCGCCATTCTCCTGATGTCGCTTCACAAGTTTCGACATGGGGATATCGAGAATGCACGCGTAGCGCTGGTGCAAGTGGCGTCGATCGGCATGTTCGCGCTTGGCGCGACGATCCTGAAGATCCATTCCGGCGTCATGCAATGGATCGGTCGCATCAGCTACTCGATTTATCTGCTGCATCCTGTCCCGCTCTACATCGTATTTTGGGCGGCGCAGCACTACGGCAAAACGGGTTATCCGATGCCCGTCTATATCGCGATTTCGCTCGGAGCGACACTGCTTATGTCGTGGGCGATGTTCCGGTGGGTCGAAGCGCCAACCAACGCTTTCGGGCATTGGCTGACGCATCGCGTGAAGAAAAACGCGCCCATTCGCGAGCGCGTTGAAGCGGCCAGTTAATGGCGCCACATTTCGTACCACGTATTTGTCGCTTGCCAATACCACAAGGCCAACGTCGAACCCTGAGACGTTGAGAAGTTGGCGCCGCCTGTGAGCTGAAGGCCCGTTCCGTTCGTCACGGTCAATGCTTGGTTGAACGTCAGGATGATGCGACGATCGTTCCAAGTACCCAGGATCGACGTGATGTTTGTCGTTCCGGTAACGAGGAAATGGTCATAGCCAGGCGGTAGCGAAAGTGATGCCGCGCTCGCGACGGTCGGCAACGTGTTCGTGTTGCCGCCGATGATCGAGCCAGCCGACGCAAGGTCGGTTGACGTGATGCGTCCGATCTGAATCTGATCGCTTGTTCCGCCCGACGCGGCTGCGATATACGCTCCCGAACCGATGCCGCGGAGAATCGCGTTACCCACCGATACGCGCGCGTACACGGTGCCGACGTTGATGCCGTAGCTGGTCGAACCTTCGATATCCAGGTTCGCGATGTTCATCCAAATAGCATTCGTTCCGCTGCCGAGCGCCAAGCACTGCGCCGAAGCGACGCCGTTCGTGTTGCAGAAGTACGAGTTGATGTCGAAGCTGCCAGGGCCGTTGAACACCGCGCCGCCGCCCGAGTAGACCCACATCGAATCGATGATCGTGCCGCCGCCGTTCGTGAAAACGACGCTGCTGCCGGAGTTGTTGTCGGCCCAAATGCGACGGAAGTGCATGTTCCCGTTCGCGGTCGACGACAGCGCCGTCGCATGGCCGAAGTCCATGATGTCGAACTGCGTGTCGTCCTGGTTGCTCGACAGGATTTGCGTGCCGATGCCGGTGCGCGTGAGCTGCGGCGACGTCGGGTAGCCCACCGTCCCCCACGGGTACGTGCGCACGATGATGCGCGACGTGTCGAAGGACGGTCCGACGATGACGGAGCCGACGCCCGCCGACGGATTGCCGTCGCATTCGATGACCCATCGCTGGCGATCGCCGCCATTTGTCCCGTCAACGCAGGTCGCAAACCCGACGATCAGCGCATTGATCTGGATGTCGTTGGCGCCGCCGCCCGTTGCGAGCTTCAGCGCCGTGCCGGCGTATGCCGACGGCGTTTGCACCGGGATCGTCATGCCGCTGCGCAAAATCGTGCCGGTAAAGCCCGAGTTGCTCGACAGCGTGATCGATGCGCTGCTCGACAGGTTGATGTGCGGGTTGTTCGCGATCGGCGACGACGCCCAGTCCACGCCCGGGTTGCCCCACGGCGCCCCTTGTCGGCAGTGCTGCACGGTGACGTTCGCGGGGATCGTCACGTTCGACAGGATCGCGTAGTTCTTTGCGCACGACAGCATCACCGTGCCGCCGGCCGTGCCGAGCGCGGCCATCGCGTTCGTCAGCGGCGTGCTGTCATCGCTCGTGCCGTTGCCGGCGGCGTTGTAATCGTCGATGCTGACCGTCCGACCGAGCACCGTCGAGAGCGCTTGCGACGTGCCGCCCGTGCCGCTTGCCGTGTACGTGAGGCTCGTCGACGGGATCGTCATCGTCCCCGAGAACGTGCCGTTGAGCGTGGGATTGCTCGCCGTCGGCGACGTGAGCGTCGCGGTTGCGATTGTGGGCGACGTGGCAAGCACCATGCCGCCAGAGCCGGTCACGGCATTACCGAGCGCGGCAGTCACACCGGTGCCGGTGCCGGCCAGCCCGGTCGACACGGGCAAACCCGTCGCGTTCGTGAGCACCGCCGCCGACGGTGTGCCGAGGTTCGGCGTCGTGAGTGTGGGCGATGTGGCGAGCACGGGAGCACCGCTGCCGGTCGCGGCGTTCGCAAGCCCCGCCGCGACGCCGGCGCCGAGTCCCGATACGCCGGTAGAGATCGGCAGTCCGGTAGCGTTTGTCAGCGTCAGCGAAGTCGGCGTGCCAAGGTTCGGTGACGTCAGCGTCGGCGACGCGATGGTCGGCGACGTGGAGAACACCGGCGAACCCGAACCGGTTGCCGCATTCGCGAGTCCGGCGGCGACACCCGTACCGAATCCAGTGATGCCGGTTGAGAGGGGGAGGCCCGTGCCGTTCGTCAAAGTGACGGCGGAGGGCGTGCCGAGATTCGGCGTGGTGAGCGTCGGGGAATTCGACAGAACGGCAGAGCCCGTACCCGTCGAGCTCGTCGAACCCGTCCCGCCGTTCGCCGCGGTCAACGGATTGATCAGCGTCAGGCTGTTGAAGGTCGGCGAGGGGTAACTCTGGGCGTTGACCAAAGTCGGCGACAGCCCGCACGCGAGCAGCGCAGCAGCAGCGGTCAGTGCGATGATTTTTTTCATGAGCGGAAATGAAAAAGGCCCTCCGGAGAGGGCCTGTTGCACGATGGGGATGCCTTCAGGAAATCGAGACGACGCCGTTGTTGTTCCAGGGAATACCTGGAGCCGTCGGTTCATCGGTGGAAAGGTGCGCGGCCCATGAAGCCGGCCCGAAAAGAGAAGCAAGCGCCGACAGAGGCATCGAGCACGTCGCGAGCAAATCGCCCTGCTTTTGCGTGATCGTCACCAGTTCATCACCTGTCAGCGGTTGAGGAAGACCGTAAATTTCCATTAATACCCCACTGCGATTACACGAAAACCGAATGTGCCCGTTGCGCTCGCCGGCCCGACCCACCCTGAGCCGGTCCAGTAAAGACCGGCCGCGACGAACTGTGTTGCCGTGAACGATTTGATGGCGTAGATCGTGGCATTTCCTGTTACCCAAGTTCCGGCGCCGGCCTCGACGATCACTGCCTGAAGGCATGCATTCGGGAACGGGATCGGGAAGTTTTGATTAGGCGCGACACTGCCCGCCCAACTGGCGGCCGGAATGCTGTAGGACGCAAACTGCACAATGAAGCCGCCTGGAATCTTGGCATACCCGTTTCCCGTCAGCGAATTCACGAACTGCCCCAGCGCGACCGGATCATTCGGATTCACAGCATCGGGGATCGTAACCTCCCCTGTGAACGCATTCGTGCCGCTCCAGATATTCGCTGCACCGAGCTGACCGAATGAACGCTCTTGTCCGGCCGTCGGCCCGCAGTATGCGTAATCGCCGACGAGCCATGCGAGCGGCGACGTGCCCTCTTGGCCGCGCGTAACCGTCAAGGTCGCGCCCGAGACGGCCGTCGCATAGACGATCTCGGTGTTCTGTCGCGTCGCCGCGTCGCGCAGCGTAATCGGGAGGACATAGCCGGCCGGGATCGATGTCGGCAGATTCGCGGTGCTCGCGAGCGTGATTGTGGTCGCGCTGTTCGAGACGGCGCCGGCCAACGTCGTCGTGACGTCGTTGGCGAAAATGAAATTGGTTGTCATGTCCCGTCCGAGATGCAGATGAGGCCGCCGTTATTCCACAGCTGGTTCAAGTTGTGCGGGTTGCTCGTCGGCAGTCCGCCTCCGCCGATCGACAGCAGCTCGGCCGCAGTGATCGCGCCGAAATATCGCGGCGTGCCCGCGCCGGAACCGCCCGGAATCACGCCGATCGTGCCGCCGTTGTACCAAACGGCACCCGCCGCCAAGCCAACAGGACTCGTCGGATAGTTCAGTGGCGCGGTCATCCAAAGCACACCGCCATCATTCAGGAAGCTGACTCCGACGAAAGCGAATGAGTACTGGAACGGCACCGAAAGCACGCCGTTCGCGATGCACTCCTGCAGCGCGGTGAACACTGAATCTTCGAACGACGTGATCGTGAACGTCGTGCCGGATACCGTGATCGAGGGAGGGTTGTTCAGCACCGGGTAATCAGTCCCGCCCGCACCGTTGATGAACCGATTCACGCGGTTCTTCAGCCATCCCATCGTGAATACCTGCCCGTCTCCGCGGTACAGGTTCCACGTCATCGCGCGCTTGTAAATGTCGTCGGTTGCGATCTCCGCGGTGCCCGACGACGTGAATTGCATGCCGTTATACGGCAGCGTGTTGTACGGCACGCTGTTATAGCCGGCCGTGATCGTTGAGGTCTGCGTCGACAGTACCGGGCGCGGAATCCCGTAGATCCCGTTGCCGATCCAGTCCAGCAGCGGACCGAAGATCGAAGGCGACGTGTACACCGCGAGCGGCGTGTTGTTGAACCAGTCGAGGTATCCTTGCGCGATCGAGTTCGCCGAGGCGATGAACGCCTGAAGGTCCGGATCGTCCGCGTATTCCTGATACAGGTAGGCAGGAATGATCTGCTGCAGCGGCAGCGTCGAGAATGATTCAATCGCGCCCATCGTCAACCTTGCGTGACCGTGACGGCCGTCGAACTCGCGAAGAAATACCCTTCCGGATCACCAGGGATGATGCTGGTCCCGGCGGTCGGCGTCGCCGGAACGCCGTTGATCGTCACAGCATATTGGAGCGTGGTGATGTTGTCCGCGCTGATCACCGAGGCGACCGCATCCTGGAACACGGCATCCATCGCCAATTCGTTGATCGGCTGACCGACGTAAATCGAATTCAGATAGGACTGCAGCGCCGGCGCCGCGAGCTGGTTCACCGATTCGCCGGCCGTGAAGCTCGGCAGCGTCGTGTTCCATGTCACGGCGAGCGTGACGACCTGCTGCGGCGGATTCACGAACGGGATCAGATACTGATCGGGATTCTGGAACAGCGATACCGAGACGTTGCGCGGGTTTGGCGAGAAAATCGCGCCGCCCGTGTACGCGCCGAAACCGCTGCCGTTCCGCGTAGTCGTGATGGTCGTGCCCGATATCGAGCCGACGGTGTACGTCCCGTTGTAAGCCGACGGCGTCGCGTTGGCGATCGTGAACGTCTGCCCCGGTGCGTACCCGCTCGCCAGGTTCGTTGAGATGACGACCGGATTAGCCGCGGTCATGCCGGTGATGCCGAGCTGCGACCCCTGCAGCGTCGCGATGTCGCCGACGCCTTGCAGGATGGCGTTCGCCACCGAATACGCGTCGCCGCCCCCGCAGATCACGCGCCAGCCGCCCGTCGCTTGCTGGATCGATACAAGGCGCGCTTGCACACCCGTAATCTTCTCGAGCAGCGTTTTCAGATACGCCGGCGTGCCGGTCGCGGCAACGACGCCTGCTTGCATTACGCGCGCGCGATAGCCCGGCACGCTCTCGGCTGAAGTTGCTGGCGTCCCGGCCTGCGGATTCGTGACCGTGATGCTGCTGTATGCGCTCGGCACAGACGTGACGAGCTGCGTCACGGTCCCGGGCGGAATCGCGAATGTGCCGCTCGTCGTCGACACCGCGAAAGCGAGTGGCGAGACGCCGCTCGACTGAATCACGGTGCCATCCTGCAACGCATACTGATGCGTGCCATCACCGACCAGAAAGCCTTTCTGGAACACGTAACCGGCCGGCCCGGAGAACTGCACGTACACGCTGCCGTTCGCGCTCACCCCTTGCGGGATGCCGAACTGCTGGCCGAGCTGCGCCAGCACAAACGCATTTGCACCGTTGGGCGTGACGTTGTTCAGCGAATCGACGCGCGCCTGATCCATCGTCGCGATCGCGCCGACCGATGTCGATGCGACGTCTTCGATCAGGCCGCCCGGCAGGTTCGCCGTATAGTCCGGGTTCGTCGCGGCCACGCCGTCGACGAGGGTCTGGCGGATCGTGGTCGGCGGCGTCGGCACCGGGCCGGCGGTGGTCATCACGAGAGGAATCTGGCTCATATCGCTACGGTCGCGGTCAGGATCGCGCCGCTATGCGCGACGGCCTGGATGTTGTAGACGGGCGGGAAACTGCCGGGCACGCGCACGATCGCGAGCGATGCGAAATACGGCGCGAACTGCTGCTGCGTCGCCATTGCATAAAAATCGGGGAACACCTGCGTGACGACGGTCTGCTGCGCCGGGATTCCGTAGTTCGCGTAAAACGGCGACTCGCCGAGGTTCAGACGCAACACCTGACAGAGCGTCGTCAGATACACGTTGTCGTTGTAGCCGTTGGCGTCGGTCGACACCTGAACCCACCGATACGAGCCGTCCTCGTTATAGAGCCTGCCCCATGTGCGCACGCTGTCGCTCCCTCAATTGATGGGCGGATCGGTCTGCGTCTTCGATCCGGTGCCCGGAAAGTACCCGTGCGTGTGGTTCTCGTAGCTGTTGCCGTCGATCGACAGGCCCGATGCATCGAGCGTAATCGTGTGACCACCGAAGCTCATGACGATGCCGGCCGCCGTCAGCGAAAGCGACGCGCCGCCATACGTCATCGATACGCCGCTCTGGTTCACGACGCACGACGACGGTGTCGTGCCCTGCGTGGTGCGCGCGATCATGCCGTTCGGGCCGCATACCTGCGCTGCGTTCGGGTCATCCGGCGGCGCGCCCGCGTTGCTCACTGGCACGAACACGAGCGCAGTCAGGTTGCCGCGGCGCCGGAAATCGGCGGTTCCGCCGCCGAGGCCGGAGATGCCGCCGAGATACGCGTCGGCTGGCATCGTCACGCCTTTATCGCCGATCTGCGTCGGCATGCGGATCCACGGGCTTTCCGCTTTCGGGATCGTGACTTCCGGCAACGTCCACGTGCCTTCCATCTCGAACTTCACAGTCACGACCGCCCCGGATACCGCCACGACGCTGCACGGCAGCGCGTTGCCCGTATCCTCGATCGCCTGCGCCGCGCGCGCGATCGCCATGCGATTCAGCGATCGCTGAAGCGGCAGCTTCGAATAGTTGTCAGCCATTGCTCATCACCGCGCAATTTGCGACCGTCGCCCACGACGCGCCATCGAGCGCGCGGAAGTTGCCGATATGGCGCAGCTCGATCACCGAGAACTTGCCCTGAAACGCACTCTTGTATTTCAGGCTCGATGGCAGCGATGACGACGATGTCAGAACGATGCCGGGCGTGTTCTGCAACCCCTGCGGCATCAGCAGCTCCGATCCGAGCTGAATGTCGGCGCGCATCACAAGCTTGACCTGCATCACATTCGGCGCAATCCACGTCGGCTGACCGACGAAATCCGTGAACGCGAGCTGCACGGTATTCGGCTTGTACGTGCTGTCGTAGACGACGATCTGGCCGGCCTGAATCGTCATCTGCACGCCCGCATAATCGGTGCCGAGGAAGTTTCCCTGCGTGATCTCCGTGAGCAGCTGCGCGAGCTGCTCGAGCGTCGAGCAGCGATGCACCTCATCATGCGACTGCACGAGCGACGAGCTGATGTTGATCAGCGCAGGCATCGTCGGATAGGCGGTCGACAGCGTCTGTGCGAGCGCGCTCGTGAGCGTCGCGCCCGCCTTCCAGTTCAGCACGATGTTGCCGGGCTGGTCGAGCGTATAGACCGCTGGATTCAGCACGAGATCGAGCGTCATCTCGGTGCCTTCCCAGTTGCCGAACGACTGCCAAATCTGGCCGGCCGCAATCAGCCCAGCCTGCTTCGGATTCGCCAGCGGAAGCCCCGCCTGCATGCCGCCCTTCATCGTCAGGTTCATGCCGGCGAACTGCTGCGCTTCCAGCAAATCCCCGAGCGGCACGCCTTCGATCAGCAGCGACTGGCCGCCGATCGGCGTCCCATACGTGGCTACCGGAATATCGAATTCGATGTTCAGCGCGCCCGGATCGAACGCGCCATTCGGGTGCGACGTCCAGCGCCGGATCGGCTTCGTGCCGCCTTCCGGCGTGATGGTGATGTCGTAGTAGCGCATCGATTACGGCGTGATCTCGAAATTGCCCGTGTCCTCGCGATACAGCAGCGTCGAGGTCGAAAAGATGCCCGGCGCGAGCAGGATGTCGAAATCGAGCGGCGATCCAGCCATCGCGCCGCACCACGTGACGTTTCCGTTCTGGTCGGTCAGCGTGACGTACCAGCGCATGCCCGCGATGTTCCACGTCACCGACAGCGAATAGGCGACCCCGTCGAGCGTGACAGTCGCCTGAAACGGCGGCGTTGTCGCGTTGGACGGCAGGAAAGGAACGAGCGTCGTCATAGTGCCGGCTGCGAGAGGAACTGATTCACGACGCCGGCCATATTGCCGACGCCTTCGAGCGCGCCCTGCACTGCCGAGCCGGCCGCGGCCACCGCGCCGGACCATGCTGGCGACGTCACCTGCTGGCCACCGGCGAGCTTGCTCATGAGCGCGCTGAATGCGCTGCTCGCCGCCTGTTGCGTCAACAGCGGCTGCACGAAGTCGAGCTGCCACTGGATCTGTTGTTGCTTGCCCTCGCCGCTCGTGACGTCGGTCATCGATGTCAGGATGCAGTTCGTGTAGATGCGCGCGGGCGTTGCCACATGAAACGTGCCGCCGGCGGCGCAGTGCGCCTCGAGCGAGCTTTGCAGCGACGTGAAGATCGCGGTCTTCGTAAGATAGCCGCCCGTGTCCTTCACGGGCGCGATCATCAGCAGCGAAACGTTTTTCGGCTGCATCACGATCGCGTTGCCGGCAACCTGCTGGTTCGCGAACGGATACGTGCCGACCGCGTTGTTGATGATCGTCCCGCCAGGCAGCACCACGAACCGCGCGAAGAAGTTGTCGAGGCCGATGCTGCCGCTCGACAGGACGCTCTGCGCGAGCGCGCCGAGTTGCCCCACAAGACCGATGATCGGCATCATGCCGCCGAGCGTGTTCGCGACGATCCCGCCGTTCAGGATGATCGGCGAAACCTGAAAAGACAGGTCGTACGCCGATCGGAAGCCTGAAGAAAGGTCGAGTCCCGCCATATCGATTACCTCGGCGCCGCCGCGTTAGCCTGCACGGCGACGCGGGCGGACGTGTTGTTGCTCACCTGGACCTGCACCTTCACGGCGCTACGCTTGGCGACCTCACCGGCGATCTGCGCGATGTAATTGCGCGTCTCGGTGGGAAGATGCGAATCCCACTGGCCGCCGTTCTTCGCGATGTCTTTGTCAAGGTTGCCCGGACCCCAGTTGTACGCGGCGAGCGCCTTGCGGATATCGCCGCCGTACTTGCGCATGAGCGACTGCATGTAGCGCCCGGACGCGCCGGCTTGATCCTTGAAGCTGAACCGGTCGCCGCCGTTGCCCCAATCGTTCCACGTGCCCGAGGTGAACTGGAAGTCACCGATCGCCTGATCGCCGTTCTTCAGAAGCGGGCCGACCAGATTCTTCCCGGACTTCGACTCAACCTGCCACATGCGCGACAGCGTTCCGGGCGGCAGCCCGCGCTGCTTTTCGATGTTCGCGAGATAGCCTGCCGGGTCGCCCGGCATCGTCAGCGCGTGCCGCGTATAGCCAAGCGCTTTCTCGGTCGACGAGATGCCGCCGGTACTCCAGTCGTTCGCGCCGCTGCCGAGATCGAAATTCCCGACATCGGCGTTCGACGTCGACGACGTGTCGATTCCGAAGAAGCGAGCGGCCTTGCGAATCGCGCCGGCGACCAATCCGATCAGACCGGCGAAGTCCCGCATGTCCTGCTGGAACGTCGGCGACCCGAGATAGTTCGTCAGCCCGGTGATTCCATCCTCGACCGCTTTCAGGTTCTTCGGCGTGAAGATGTCGTTGATCAGCTGGTCCGCGTCCTTCGTCAGCGTCGTCACGAAACTGCGCAGCGACGGCGCGAGCTCGACCAGCCGATTCGTCAGCGATGTCTCGAGCGTGCGGCCCGCGAGCGAGATCTGTCGATCGAACTCATACCAGGCCTGCGTCGTCCCGTTGCTGACGTTCAGCGAGCGCTGATCACTGCCGTACTGCGCGCGCGCGGATTGCAGTTCCGACAGCGGCGTATTGCCGAGCCGGCGCACGTCCTCGAGCGTTAGGCCCGACTGCGTGAAGCCGGCGGCGGCCAGATTCTCGGCCGTGCGCTGCGACGATGGCGTCTTCGTCCACCAGTCGTGCGCGCGCGTGGCGAGGCGCATCGCGAGTTGGTCTGGACCTTGGTTCGCAACAGCCTGCGCGCCGAGGCCGGTCGCAAGGCCCAGCCACACGCGGCCCTGATAGCTGTTCTGCGCGTCCGCGACATGCGACAGGATGCTCGGGTCGAGGAAGCGCCCGAAATCCATCCCGAACGCCTTGTACTGACCCGGCGTCAGGCCGACGCCGCGCGCACCGCGCTGCTCGGTCACGGCCGAATGCGCGAGATCACGCAGGCTGATCGCGCCGAGGATGCCCCCCAGCCCCGCTATACCGCCGCCGATGGCGCCGATCTTCAGCAGCCACTTGCCGATGTCGAACACCGCCTTGCCGACGTTGCTGGCCTCCTTCGCCATCTTCGACATCGTGTGCAGGCCTTCGCGCGCCATGATGTTGAACTGGCGCTGCGCCTCGGTCGACGACTGAATACCGCTTGTGAGCGACTTCGCTGTCGCCGCGCTGCGGCGCATCGATGTGTCGATCTGCTGCCACTCCTTCGGCATGCTCGCGACCTTGGCCTCGAACTGCTCGTACAGCTCGTAGAACGCCTTGAACTGCTCGGCATTCACGTCGATGCTGATGATCGGCTTATTAGCCACTTGCGCCTCTCAGGGTTCGGATCAGTTCGAGGATGTTGCGATCGCGGAAATCACGCGCGCTGCGGTATTCGAAGCCGTGACGCTGCACTGTTTCCGCGAAGCCCTCGCCGGCGACGAACCTCAGGATGGAACCGACGACACCGCCTGTTGTGCCGAAGGTGCGGCCTTCGTCGAGTTCGGCAAGGAATCGGCAAATTCCATAGGTGGCAAGGAGGTAATCGACCCCTTCAGCAGGTAAGCCGTGCTGTTCGCCTGTTTCTTCCGTTCCGCCTTGCTCGCGAGCGAGCAGATGCAGGTAAAAAAAACGATCGCCGACTCCGTTTCGGCCTGGTCCTCTTCATCGATCTTTCCGGCCGCGACCGCGCCATCGATCGGCAGGAGATCCCAGCCGCCCGGACCCGGCACCAGCACCATCGTCAGGCGGCGAATCTCGGCCATCAGCGCCGGCGTCGCCTCGTCGAGAACGGTCTTTCCGTCCTTCGCGTAGCTGCCGCGCGCCTCAGCCTCGCGCATGCCCTCGTCAAGCAGCGTGAGTGCTGCGATGCGCGGGCCCGAATCCATCATGTAGATGCCGCCGCGGCTCATTAGCGACGCTTTCGTCGCCGCGAGCACGCGGTAGTTCGCCTCGAACACCTGCCGCGAGATCGGCGTGTGATAGGCCCATACCTTCACGCCGGCCTCATCGGCGACGACCGGCACGACGAGGTTCATCGCCTCGTTGATCTGGATCACGTCATGCTCCACAGGTCATTGTTGGTGTAGTACGTGCCGCGCAGCACCAGCATGCAGACCGCATCCATGCCGTCGAACGCATTCGGGTCGAAGTGGCGGATCGCGGTGTCGTACAGCGTGAACGAATCGAACGCGGCCGAATCACTGTTGACCTTGACCTGGCCGAGCACGCTGTTCGATTCCCACTGCGCGCGCCATGCCATCGACAGCGCCTGCGTGCGCAGAATGCCGACGGTGATCGTCGCCGGCACGTACGGTGCCGGCGAGTTCACGAGGCCCGTCCCGGTGCCGGTCTGATCAGTGAAGTCGCCCTCGAACGCGATGCGCGCGAACGACTTTCCCATGTACGGCGCCGTGATGTTCAGCGACGTGAAGGCCGGCACGATGACCGAGCACCGGACGCGGTTCAGGGTGCCCTGGCTGACAAGCGGATTGGTTGCCATCTGAGGCTCTCCTTAGAACTGCACTGCGTCGATGTTGAAGGTCACGGTCAGGAACCCGTTCTGTCCGACCACCGTCGCGGCGAGGCCGTTGTAGATGCCGGCGGCGTAATCGCCCGGGTTCTGCGTGGTGTACTGCAGGAAGCTCGTGGCCGAGATCGACACCGACTGCGCGCAGCCGAAGCTGACGGCGCTCGAACCCGTGTTCTCGGCGACGGCCTCGATCGAGTTGATGCCGGGCTGGTCATAGAGCAGCGGCGGGTTGCTGTTTGAACCATTGATGATGGCCGCGGCGATCGCCTGCTTCGACTGGATCTGGAACCAGTCGATCCCATACCACCAGCTCGCCTGATCGCCGCTCATCAGCATGCCCTTGAACACGCATGCCGTCGAAATGCCGCCTTCGGCGCCCGTGAGCACGATGTTCCCGTGGCCGCTCAGGATCGTCGTGATCTGCGCGTTGTAGCCTTGCGCCGGCCACGCCGTGACGCCATACAGGTAGCGGTAAGCCATCGGCGCGAGCTTGTTCGCCGCGCCGGGCTGGTTGACGAGCCACTGGTAGAAGAACGCGGCCGCCGTGAACTCCGTCGACGGCGCAAGCGGGCTCGGCACCACCGCGAACACCGATTTCAGCGTCGAGTAGTTCGCGAGGTTCGTCGAGCTCGTCGTGACGAAGAAATACGTCTTGCTGGTCGGCGACGAGTACAGGCTGGCGAGAATGTTCAGTGCCGATGCCAAGTTCGCCGTTGCGACCGCGCCCGTGCCGCCGCCGCCCGAGAACGAGACGGTCGGCGCCGCGGTGTAGCCAGAGCCCGGATTCGTGATCGTGACGGCCACGACCTTGCCGTTCTGGATGACGGCCGTGCCGGTCGCGGTCGTGCCCGACGTCGGCGCGGAGAACGTGACCGTCGGCGCGGACGTGTAGCCCGAGCCGCCATTCGTCACGATGACGCTGCCGACCTCGTCCTTCGAATAGTCCCATGCCGCCGGCACGAGGTACGCGTAGAACACGTTCGGGTTGTTCGAGATCCACGTTTGCAGCAGGCCGATGCCTTGATCGACGCCGGTTTCGGCGCCGAGCTCGAGCACGTAGAAGCCGATAGCCGAACCCTGCGCGAAGTGCGTGTTCGCCATGTTCGCCAGCTCGGTCGAGTTGCCCGACCCGCTGAGAATGGACGTGAGATCGCTGACGAGTCCGCAGTACTGGTACGTGCCGGGGGTAAGCGTCGTGCCGCCCACCGAGACGATCGCACCGCTGCGCTGAAGCTGCGACGGCACGGGCGCCCGGGTGACGGTGACGTTCAGATTGACGATCGTCGAGGTGATGGTTTGCGCCATGGTGGGCGGCTCCTGAAGTTACGCGTACGACACCGAGACGACTTGCCCCGTGCCCGGCACGATGAGAATGCCGTTCGCGCACGGCCATTCGAGGTAGTAGATGCCGACGGTGTTCGGGATCGCAGCGATCAGGTTTGCGGCCGTATTGCCGCTCGTAGCGGAGGCGTCGTAAGCGGCGCCTGCGGCCGAGCCGGCCGTCGTCACGCTCACGCGCCAAAGCGTTCCCGGTGCTGCCTTGACAACATCAGCGGCCGAAATGTTGAGCGCGGACAGCGCGCCGCCCGGGCGCGGAACGATGGGGTTCTGGGACATTTCGATTACTCCTGGATGGTGGTGGTGATGCTGGCCGACAGGATCAGCCGCCGCGCGATCGCGTCGGCGGTTCCCTGGTAGTACGACGCGAGGATCGTCAGGGTCTTCTTCATCGCGAGCGCAGCGATCTCAACCTGCATGCGCTTCTCGTCGCGGATCGCCGGCGAATTGCAGAAGCCGAAATCGTCGGTGTTCAGCGAGTAGTCGATCAGCGACGCGTAGAACTGGATCGCGCGCTGATTCGTGAATCCGTAGAACGTGAGCCGCACGGTGTCGCGCATCAGCTGCGCGCTCGCCATCTGCTGCAGCGCCGTGGGCGGCGTCGGCGTGCCGGGCCATGTGTACGTCGGGAACGCCTGCAGCGCGATCGTCTCGCCCGGTTCGATATGCGCCGTGACATACGGCGGCTCGACGTTGTCCGGCACGAGGAACGACGGATAGACCGGCGCGCCGGCAAGGCTCGCCAGCGATAGCCAGATCGGCAGGCTGTTCGAGACGATCGGCTCGACCGGCAGATCGGCCGCGCTCGCAACGAGCTGCGACGCCAGCGCCGGGTAGACGGCGAAGCCGCGGTAATGCCAGAGTCCGGCCTGCTGATAGTTCAGCCCCGTCTCGGCGAACGCGACCTGCAGAGTCGCCCCGTCGACCTGCCACGTGCCGATCCACATCGTTCCCGGCGCGATCGTGTTGAGCTGCGAAATCTCCTGCTCAGCCGTGAACAGCAGCTTGTTCGCGGCGATCGTCTGGTCTTCTTCCTGCCGACGGTCGGTCAGGATGTGCAGCGAGCCGCTGAACTGCTGCGCGGTGCCGGTCGCCACCCAGAACACGTATCCGTCCGTGGGAAGCGTCGACTTCGTGTACTGCTGGAACGTGACGGACTGGTTGCGCGAGAGCTGCTCGACGCCGGCCTCAAGTGCCGCGGCGAGATCGCCCGGCGCGGCCGCTGCTTCATCGATCAGTCCCATCAGTCAGTCACCCATGCACGAAACGACGCCTGGTAGAGGCCCGTGTCGACGAATTCCGGCCGCGCCGGGTTCTCCGCGGCGTATGGCCGCTTCTTCCGATGATTCACGCCTTCGTCGGCGGCCGCGACTGTCTGCGCGCTTGCCTGCTTCCACTCGCGCGCATCAAGGAAGTCCCGAAACAGCTCACCGATCTTCCCCGTCGACACGTCGACCGACAGGCGCCCGACCGGCTTGCCGTGCGCGATGCTTTCGATCTCGCCGGCGATGTCGTTCGCCAGCAGCTCGCCGATCTCTTCCTCGTACATCTCGAGGAACACGCGCATCACGTGGTACTCGTCCTCGATGAACGTCGCGACGTCGCCCGTGGTGACGCCGGGCTTTGCGTCCGGCCCGGTATAGGCAACGTCGATCACGCCGAGGTGCAGAGTGGGCATCAGGAAACTCCGACAACGTCCGGGCCGTACTGCTGCGCGTAGGCCAGATATTCGCGGCCCCACGGCGTTTTCAGCAGGTCGAGGTCCTGCATCGTCAGGTTCTTCATGAAGTCGGGCACGACGAGGCTGTTCGACGTGCCGTTGTCCGCCGACGACTGCACGACGCCGCCGACGAACGCCATCAGCTTGAACGCCGTGCGCTGCGTCGTGAAGAACGTCGCCGGCGGGGTGTCCTGCGCGACCTTCAGCAGCCGGTGCATGCCGAGGTTGTACACGGCCAGTACGTAGACGATTGACGGCACGCTGCACGGCGGCACGAGCGCGAGGTTCAGCGCCATCGTGTACGCCCACTGCAGGTACTGCGAGTCCGTCGGCAGGTCAGTCTGCGGAACGCCCTGGTTGTAGACGAACGTCGTGAAGTCCGCGAGATTCGGCTGGGTCGGGTCGACGAAAGCCATATCAGACGTCCAGGATTGCGGCAACGATCGGGATCGCGAGGATGGCGATGCTCATGAGAATCGCCGTTCCCCACGGAATATGCTGGACGCAGTCCATGCTCAGACCGGCAGCTTGGTGTCGGTGCGGCCGTCCGGCGCCACCGACAGCGAGAAATTCACTTCGTCACCGGTCGGCTTCTGGCCGGGCGGGACGTCCTGCT
This sequence comes from Burkholderia sp. AU19243, assembly GCF_018148075.1. NCBI lineage: Bacteria > Pseudomonadati > Pseudomonadota > Betaproteobacteria > Burkholderiales > Burkholderiaceae > Burkholderia > Burkholderia sp. AU19243. The sequence goes on along the minus strand of NZ_JAGSTV010000001.1, from coordinate 485,805 downwards.
TCACTTCGACCGAGGTCACGCTCGCCATGCGCCGGCCCTTGCCGCCACCCTTCTTGTCGCGCGTGGCGCTGTCGAAGGCGAGCGCGCTGCGCGTCGCTTCCTGCGCGGAGCGATGCTCCTGCGTGTCGACGAGCTGGTCGTGCGCGGTGACGATGTGCGTTTCCGTTACGGGCTTGCCGACGCGGTAGAGGTAGCCCGAGAACTCGCTGATCTTGCCGTTCACCTCGGCCGCGTTGCGGAAGCCAAACTGCTCGAGGTGTCGCACTAGTGCCTCGATGGCAGCGCTCGACGCGCCGCACGCGATCTCCCGCTGCTGGCCCGACGGGATGTGCACGACCTGAGCCTTGCCGGCGTGTTCGGGCGAGCGGAAGTGATGATCAAGATGCTGCTTCGTGCAGTTGGCGATGAAAATCGACATGTCGTCCTCGGGAAAAAGAAAGGGGCACCGCGCGGGTGCCCCTTCAGGGTGGTGATGCTGACTCTTACTGCGGTGGTGCTCAGTGCGGCATCGACAGGATCGTGATGCCCTCGGGGCGAACGCCCCAGCCGGACGTAACGCGCAGCTCCTGCACTTCGGTGATGCCACCGTCCGGGATCGGCGTCGGAATCTTGATCGGCGCCGCGGCGTCCGCGTACATCAGGTTCACCGCCTTCATGTTCGGCGTGATGTCCGCCGCCACGTTGGTGTTGATGCCCGGGATGTCCGGCTTCTCGATCTCGGGGATCGTGAGGATCACCGCGTCCGAGCCGCCTGCACCCTTGCCGATCAGCGTGTCGTCGAAGTACCACTCGATCTCGTCGCCCATTTCGTCGACGACATTCTTCACGACCTGGCCGACCGTGGCCGTACCGGCGCCGGGACGCTGATACTGCACGACCTGCACGATCGAGCCGTAGTTGAGCTGCAGGAACACGCGCTGCGGGCTGACGATGCGGATCTTGCTGTGGATGTTGCCGCCCGACTGGAACATGCGGGTCTTCAGCGACACGATCTGCGCGAGGATCCACAGCGACATCTCGCCGTTGTCGTAGGTCGACACCGACGTGTTGCCGTAGCTGTCCGGCGGCAGCGTCACGGCGGTGGCACCGACCGTGTTCATCAGGCCTTCACCGTTCGCCGGGTTGAAGCCGTACAGCAGGCCCGTGCGCATCTGCTGGAAGATGCCCTGACGCTGCGCGAGATCCTGCGCGGCCGGCAGGCCGACCGAGTACGCGGCCGCAGCGGCCGTATCGTGGTGGTCCCACTGCGCACGCGTGCGGATCAGATACGTCGCCGTACCATAGAAATTCGCAGTCAGAGTTGCCGACGGCAGCAGGTTCGGCGCACCCTGCGATGCCTGCATTTCGGTGCGCAGGTCGAGCGTGTTGATGTAGACGAAGAGGTCTTCGCTACCGATCTTCACGCGCGGCTTGCCGCCCGGAAGCGCGTTGAACGCGCCAGAAGGCTGCGCGTAGGTGACGATCAGCTCGGGCTCCGAGAAGCTCGGCGCGACCTTGGCCTGAGCCGGGAAGTAATTTGCCATTTCGGAGGCTCCTTAGATCTGGATGATCGCTGCCGGACCCTGGGTCCAGGTGAGCGCACCGGTCCCCGAGTTGTAGCTGACGATCTTGCTTTTCGTGTTGACGGAGAGCACCTTGCACGCGAGTGCGCCGACGCCCGAGCTGTACGTAATCAGTTTCTGGTTCGTGAAGTCCCACGAGACCTGCTGATTGATCGCGCCCGGATTGAGGTTGCCGGCCAGCGTCGCATCGCATTGCACCGCGATGCGCGCGTTCGAGCCGAGGCGATAGAACATCGCCGTCATGCCCGCCATCAGCTGCGGCACGTTGTTGCCCGGCGTCAGGATCGCGTTGTACGACCGGTTGATGACGGTGAAGCCCGTCACGCCAGCGTTGTTCGCGGCGATCACCAGCGAGTTGCCGAGGCCGTTTTGATCCGGCACGGCAATGTTCTCGGTGACGGCCATGCCGCCCCAGACCGGGCTGGTGACCGACGCGGCGATAATCGCGCTCGCGAGCCACATGTTTGACGACGGATCGTCCATGACGGCGCCCTGGACATAGCCTTCCGTATCGACGCGGAAGGTGCCAGTCGGCGAGCTCGTCACCATCGGGTTGAACGAAATCGACATGGCTTATGCCCCCTTGGCTTGGCGGTTGAGCTTGCAGACGACGCCGGGTGCAGTGAAGTGCTGCATCCACGATGCGATGTCGCCCGTGAAGCGGGTGATCTGGCGGCCCGCCTCGTCGCGCGAGACGATCGGGATAAGGCGGCCGGCGGGTGCCGCGGCCGGGTTCATCGCAGCGGTCTGGGCGTCCGCGTAGATGCGGTCCTCGACCAGCTTGAACGCGGCGCCGTCGAGCGCGTCGAGCTTCACACCCTTCATTTCCGGGCTGTGCGACGCGAGCTTCGAGGCGAGGCGCCGGCGATAGTCGATCGGGCTTTCGCCATGCAGCGGCGCGGTCGCGTTCTGGCCGAACATCTGCATCACCGAGTCGGCGCGCATCTGGGCGGTCGCGAGCGCGTCGCGGTCTTCGGCCGACAGCGGCTTCGTCAGCGTCGACAGTGTGCCGTCCATGCGCTGGATCTGGGCGCGCAGCTCGGCGTTCTCGCGGGCAAGACGCTGCGAGTCGGCGCGCGCAGCGGAATCCGCACGCTCCTTCTCTTCCTCGTCCTTCTTCTCGGCCGAGTCAGCACGTTCCTCGTCGCGGTGCTCGGCAGCACCAGCACGTTCTGCTTCCGCCAGTTCGCGCGCGGCAGCGTGCTCGTGCTCCATTTCCTTCTCGCCTTCGCGCTCGGCCGCGCCTTCCGCTGCATCGGCCGCGAGCGGCTCTGCCGGCATCTTGTCGCCACCCTTGTTCTCGATGGCGTCCATGCGCGAGCAGACGCTGTCCATGCGCTTCATCAGCGCATCGGCCCATGCCGGGGCCTGTTCTTCCATACCATCCATTTCAGGATCTCCTGTGTTGACTCCGCTGGGCTCGCCGCCTTTGTCCCACACGCCCTCTTCGCAGATTGCGAGGTGGTCGAGATAGGACGGCTTGCCTTCGATGAGGACCGATTTACCGTCGACCTCGACGGCTTCGGCTGAGCCCGCGTCGCGGAAGATCACCGCGGGACTGGTCGACGCGTGCGACGTGCACATCAGTGCCGCCGCGTCCACGTCGAATATCTTGGCGATGCCCCAAACCTCATCGCCCTTGATGTACGGGAGGACGATCGTGCCGATTGCTCGCGCGCGATATTCCTCGGTGCTGAGAATCGATTTCTCGGGATGCTCGAAGATGACCGGCAGGCCATAGCAGCGCTCCCGGAATTCCTCGGTCAGGAAGTTCTCGGGCGGCCGATACACGAACTCGTCGTGCTCGGTTCGATAGCTGGTGCCGGTACCGGTGATGCGCAGGTCGAACAGCCAGACGTTCTCGTACTGTTGCGGGCTGCTCAGTTCGCCATCGCGGATCGCCTTGGCCACGTCAAGCTCGGTCGTGCCGCCCTCGGCGGAATCCGCACGCTTGTCGGCGTTCACGAATTCCTCGCCGACCGACTTCGGAATGCCGAGCGTGCTGTGGCCGTGTGCCGCGCTCTCCATGGCACGGTGCTGACGTTCGCTCACAGATGGCATTTCAGGGTTTCCGGATTCGGGTTTCTTCGAGCGCCCGCCGCCCCTTCTCGGTCAGCATCTCGGGCGGCAGGTCGCGCAGGTTGTTCACGTACACGCCATAGCAACGGCAGAAAGGTTCCTCGGCCGGCTGCGTGATCTCGTCGAGGTATCCGTCGCCCTTCGTGATCAGCCCCTGCTGAAGCGCCCACGAGCCGCGCACCACGTAGAAGCGCTTGTCGCGCTCCTTGTGGTCAGGCCGATAGTCGTAGCCGGCCTGCCGCCAGTGCGAGCGCCACATCATCGCGATCGCCTGCGTCTGCTCGGCGATGACCGCGTTGATCGACGACATGAGCTTGTGCCCTTGGTCGATCGAGACGCGGCGTTCCTCGTAGCGCAGTTGCCGGATCGGCTTGGCAATGCTCTCGCGCACGTCGGCCTTCTCGACCGCGCGCGAGCCGCCGGCGGGCACCGACGACACCCAGCCGGCGAGACGCTGCAGCGACTGCTCGACCGCGCGCTCGCGGTTCAGCTTGATCAGGTCGACGCTCGCGCGCACGCGCTTGTCGAGCTCAGGGCGCAGCGACGGCGTGATCCTCTCGATCGTGAATCGCGGCACGCCGGGGTGATACCGCAGCGCGCCGGTCTTCGACAGCGTGCGGCGGAACACCGCGTCCATCGCGACCTGCATCCGGTTGCGCATCTCGGCGTCGGTCGGCAGATCGGCCATCGCAGCGAAGCGCAGCCGGCGCAGCCATTCCTGCAGCCGGGCCGGATCGTCGTAACCGTGTTCGGTGATGTCGCGGATGGCCTCGGTCAGCACGTCGTGAAACGTGCGGTTGATTGCGGGGCGGACGCTCATCGGTTACTCGTGCGACGATTCAACGATCGGATGCGGCTCCGTCGGGGGTTGCGGCGGCTCGTACGACTTCAGCGCTTCGAGATCAATCTCGAGCGGCGCCGAGAACATGAGCTTGCGCTCGTTCATCACCTCGGCCAGCCATCCGATCGCCATCGCCTTGTTCTCCGGATCCAGCTCGGGGAGCATCACCTCGATGCATGCAATCGCCGCCTTCGTGATCACGTCGTCGGTCTTGATCTTCTCGCTGTCCGGCTCGACGAGCAGATTCGGCCACGTCGCGGTGAAGGCGTTTTTCCACTCCATGAACGCCGTTGCGTACGGCATGTTGCCGTACAGGCTCGGATGCTTGCGCTGCATCGACGCGTAAAACTCGGGGCTCCACGCGCGGCGCATCACGATCGGGTCGAGGAAGTCGTACGCCGGGCCCATCTCGATCCGCACGCGGTCGATGAAGCGCGCGATCAGCTTCGCGTCCTCGGTGCCCTCGCCGAACCCTTCGGTCAGCGTGTCCTGCGCGAGCATCACGGCCGGCATCTTCGCCGACGTCGCGATGTTCTTGATCACGTTCATGCGCGCGAACTCCGCGGCGTCACGAATGTTCTTCAGGTCAATCGACTCGATGCTTTCCTCGAGGCCGATCGACATCACGTTGCCCGTCTTCGCGCCCTTCAGCATGCGGCGCTTCAAGCTGCCCCACGCGAGCGCGACCTTGTCGAGCACCGCGCCCGGCGACTTCATCTTGTAGACGAGCAGCCCCGACTTCTCGATGATCGCGTTGTCCGTGATCATCGCCTGCACATACGACTTTAGCGGGTACAGCGCGCGCTGGTAGACCGAGCGGCCGACGAAGCCGAAGGCGCTGTTCGTCCACTCGATGTAGATCGGCGCCTCGTTCAGCGCGATCACCGCGCGCGACGGGTGGTAATCGTGGTTCGCCACCCGCAGGAACTGCGGCTTCTGGAAGTCCGGCGCGTTCGGGTTCTGGTTCAGCACCAGCGAGCCGGCCGTGTTCAGCGGGTCGAGGATGTTGAAGTACAGGTCGAGCTCGTGCATGCGCTCGATCGGCAGCGGCTCATCTGTCGGAAAGTCACGCGCGCCGACGATCAGCGAGGCAATGCCGTAGACGCGCTTGAGCGTCATGAAATTCTTGATGATCTCGTCCGCGCCAACGCCGCCCAGCTTCTTCCATTCCTTCCGGAACGCCTGCACAAGATCATCCTCGGGCGCGCCGGGGATCGTGATCTCACGCTCCTGCGACAGCGCTTCCTCATACGGCGCCTCGGCCATCTTCGCGCCCAGCGGGTGGTAGCTGTAGATGACCTTGCACATCTCGTACGACGGCGGCGAGCCAGGCTGCAGATCGTCAGCGCCTAACAGACGCATGAGCTCGGCGGACATGGCCGTGCCGACGTTCAGGCTCGCTTGCGAGCTGTCGTCCGCGTCGCCGTAGTAACCGCCCATCTAGTAGCCCTCTGAGTCGCCGAGGCTAATCGCCACGCCGTAGGTGAATGTGTCCAGCAAGTCCATGTGGTGCGGCGTCTTCGTGCCGAGACGAAAGCCGCACACCTGCGAAATCAGGTGATTCCGCGTCTGGCCCTTGTAGTTCGTGACCTTGTCGTGCGCGTAGCGGCTGATCTTCACCTCGCCGCGGTGCACGTAGCCGCTCACCGACAGCGCACGCCCCTCCTTGCCGAGGTCGACCAGCTTTTCCTCGATCGGGTGGAACGGCAGGCTGCGCCGCCTGGCCTGCTGCAGCAGCACGATGCCGCTCGCCTTGTCTTCGATCCAGCCGCCGAGGCTGCCCTGCCGGGCGCCGACCTGCGCGGCCAGTTCTTCGCAGCGCTGGGCCACCGTCGGAAGCCACGATTCGAGCAACGCGCCCTCGATCTGCAGCACGTCCCAATCGAGGATCGTCAGCGGCGTGCCGGTGATGACGTTGCGCGCGAAGTATGTGACGGCCGTGCCGTCGTGCTCGAGGCCGTCCTTCAGCGCGGTGTCGACCACTGCGAAAACTTGATCGCAGCGCGCCGGGTAATCGACCGGCTCGCCGTCGACAAGCAGCGATTCCTCGCTGAAGAAAGCGGCGCCGTTCCAATCGACGAAGTCGGCGAGGTATTCCTGCTGGAACACCAGCGGCATGTTCGATGCGCGGATGCGCTCGAACTCGTCCTGCGGCAGATGCGGGTTCGTGTTCGACGGCGCGTGATACTCCGTCCAGCCGAGCGCTGGGTTCGTGCAGACCTGGTAGAACCAGTTGTCCGGGTCCGAACCGTTCGGCGTCGACATCGCCCACGCCCAGCCGCGAAAGTCGAACAGCGTCGGCGCGATCGCTTTCGCCCAGATGTCCGACATGTCGTCGCCAGCGAATGCCGCTTCGTCGACCAGCACGCCGTGGTATTTCCGCGACCGGCCCGCCTTCGGGTTATTCAGCGTCCAGAAGTCGATGCGCCCGCCAGAGATCAGGCGGATCAGACCATCGGTCTTGTTCGAGTGCGCAGTGACCGGAGCGAGGGCTTCCTCGAGCTCTCGGTACGTCTCCGACATGATCTTGTAGTCGGGCGCGAAGATGCCGATGTACTCGCCATGCGTCGCTTGAGTGCCGGCGATCGCGATCGCCATCTGCGTCTTGCCCCACCGTCGCCCGCAGCGCAGCGCGTTGAAGCGCTTGCGCTTGTTCCACGCGGCCATCTGACCGCTATGAAGCGTCGGCAGGTTAATCTCGATTCGGGGCATCTGGCAGTCCGCCGTTGATCACGACGACCGTTTTCCCGCCATCCGGATCGGTTGAATCGGCCGGGCCGCGGTCGCGGTCAGGCACACCGTATTTCTTCGGAGCTCGCTTCGACAGCAGCCATTTCCGCGCCTCGACGCGCAGCGCGGAGCGGCGGATTGCCTCGCCGTTCTCGCGCCACCCGACCGCGTTACCGTCACGATCGTGCTGTTCCATCCAATCGTTGCGGCCGTCGTCCGCGATTTCCAGGATCTCGTCGGCCATGTCCTCGGCCTGGATTTCCCGCGCGCGCACGTATTGGGCCTGAAACTCGGCCTTATCCTCGTCCTGCAGCCACCGCAGGATCGTGCTTTTCGCCGGCATACCCGGCAGCGCGCACACCTGGCGCAGCGTCATCCCGTCGATGATCGCAGCGCAAATCGCTTTCGCGAGCTTGTGGGTGTAGGCAGTCGGGCGTCCTGTCTTCTTTGCCATGTCCGTGCCCCATCAAGGGCATGCGGCCCGTTCTCTCGTCATGGTTGCCCGCGCCTGCCGGTTTCACGACGGAGAGGACGTTGCCATCGGATCGCCACATCGCGGACTGCGGGTGTTTTTGCGCACTGGCCCGCTTGCGCTTGCCATTGCGGCGGTGGAAAAGAAAAAGCCCGGACGAGCCGGGCTGAATCACGCGGGGGCGCGTGGTGGAGACATCGAGGAAACGAAAAAGCCCGCTGGCTTTTGGCTCAGCGGGCTTTGGAGACACTTTCGACGTGTATCGAATGACGCGGATTATTGTGGGTCAAACACACATTGTCAAGCAGTTTCGCTTTCGACCAGCAATCCGGCCATCGAAAGACGCCGCTCGACCGCCATCCAAGCGACCTGAATCACGCCCGGCGTTTCCGGTTTGGCTTTGCGATCACCCTCAAGCCATTTCCGCACCGCAGCGTTCTGCTTGCTAACCGTGTTCACGTGCGCCTCGCAGTCCTTCGCGATCTCGACCAGATCGGATTTCACGCCGAAGACGCGCTCGACGATTGCGCGACGCACCCGGTAATGCGAGAAGCCCGAGCAGTAAGCCGCGGATGCGCCCGTGAGCCAGCCAATCGCCGCTTGCCATTCGAGATTCGGCGTGCGGCCGCTGCAACATGACGAGCCGCAGGAGCACGGCAGATCATGCGGCGCCGCATTCGCCACAATCGCCGACAGGTGCAGCTCAGGCAATTCCTCGAGCTCGCGCCGGATCATCCCGGCCTGCGCCGCCCCCTCGAGCCCGACCAGCCCGATCCCGCCGCTGCTCGGTGGCCGCAGTCGCTTTGCCATGAGCGTTTCCCCGTACTGCTGGGCCGAATAGCAAAGTGCGAACCGCACTGCGTCGAATGCCGATTTGAATTCGATGTTGTCCATGCGCCCTCACGCTCGTTGCAAATTCAGTTCGATGGCCTCGATGCGAACGCCCGGCGTGCGTGCGTACCGCTTCGAGATCCATAGATCGACCACCTGTCCGTCGTCGACGTACACCACGCCGTTCATTCCGTCCTTCAGCGCCTTCACGACGTTGTCGGCATCCGGCTTCTTCGTCGCGCCGATCGCGCCGGCCGCGGCCGCTTCCTGCTTCTTCATCGACCAGCTCGACGGAATCGGCAGGCCGATGTGCACGATCAGGCGGATCGGGCCGGCGTATGGCTCGTCATCGCGCATCGCCGCGCGCGCGGCCATCTTCACGAGGTTCTCGTACCGTTCGGTCTTCTCGGGGGTGTACGTCGTCACATGCGCGCCGCGGCGCGCGAATTTCGGGCGCCCCTTCGCGACTGGCGTACCGGGAATGACGAACTCGACGCGGCTGGCGACGACCGGCGCGCCGATGAGCGATTGCTGCGTCATGCCCGCACCTCGCGCGCGTGCTGCACCGCCGTCTCCGTCGGCTTGTGCATGTTGCAGTAATCCCGCCCCTTGTGCGTCCAGTGCGCTTTCACGCGCGGCCCGTGCGCTGAGCATTCGCAGCAGTAACGGTGGCCGCCGGCCTTGATCATGTCTTTCGTGATGCGCTTCATGCCGCCTCCTGATCGTCGTTCGCGTATGGGCTGAACCCCGAGGCGTGCGTCGGCCCGATGACCGTCCCCGTCTTCACAATTCCGCTCGGACCTTGCTGCCGTCCGGCGGACGCCGTGAGCTTGATCAGCTCCGATTCGAGGCGCGCGAGCCATGCGCGCACGATCGGCTTGCCGGGCTTGTGCGGCGATTCGTCCGCCTTGCCGAGCAGCAGGTCGCGCCGATCAGCCTCGATGAGCCGTTGCTGAATGCGTCGGTACGCGTCCGGCGCATCGACAAATGAGCCGAAGTGTCGCCGGATGTCGAGCGTCGCCTGCACGATCGCCCATGCAGCATCGCTACGCAGAATGCTCGTGATGTCGTCGTTCGACCCATTGGAGCGGTTCGCATGGCAAAAGCAGTACCACTTGTCGCCGCCCATCGTGCCGAGCAGCGGGCACCCATACGCGGAGCACATACCCCAAGCCTGTCCGGAATCGCTCATGCTGCAATCTCCCGCGCCCGCTGGCGCATCACGCTTTCGCACTTCTCGAGCAACCACGCATGGTCGCGGCCTGCCGGACACGCAATGCCCAGCTCAGATGCTTTTCGCTCTATGCCGGCGTTCGACCGCTTCCACGAGTTGTCCTCGCGCGGCGGCCGCGGCTTCGGCGGATTGAGCACCTGCTGCAGGCAGGAATTGACGAGCCCGACGTTGACGGGCGATGAATCGCCGTCAGCTTCGCGGCGCGCGACCGCCATCTCGTATGCCAAACGGAGCTGCTCGTCGGTGATGCCGAGGTTCAGCCATTCGACGAAGGTTTGTTCGCTGGGATTGCAACGAATCAGCTTTTTCCGCTCACGCTCCCAGCGGATGAGCAAAGTCGAAAATTTCGCTCCGGAAACGACCGGCGAATCCAAACTCGAATCGTCGTGCGTGCCAGGTATACCGCCGTCGTTGTTAGAAAGATGGTTTTCTTCCTTTCCTTTCCCTTCCTTTCCCTTCCTTTCCGTCAATGAGGGCTCAGTGAGTGTTGTAGGAGTACTACCGGAATCCGGCATGGGAAGGCCTGTTTTTGACGGGCGATTGATCACCTGATGCTTGCGGAAACCCTTGATGTGCAAGTACTTCTCGCCATTCACGTCATACTCACTGAGCATTCCGTGAGCAATCAATGATTGAATGATGGGTTCGCAGTCGATGGCGTCGGCCGGAAAGATTTGCATCTTCAGTTTCTTGGCCGAGCGCTGCAGGTTTCCGTTGTCGTCTGCGAAATTCCATGAGCCGATGAAGAACAGCCGAGCTTCGAATGAAAGCTCGACGATCTTCTCATCCGTCCAGAAGTCGGGTTTGATGGTGCGAATACGGGCCACGCCTACCTCCGCATGAGCCAAGCGAGCAGCCCTGTCAGGATTGCGAGGAGCGCGATATAGGCGAGCAATGCGATCACGAGCGGGCTCATGCCGTCACCTCGTCTTTGAGGTCGTCGGTGATGGGAAGGCCGGAGATCGGACGCAAGTCAGCATCGCGGACCATGATCACTTCGGTAATGGCTCCCGACCCGTCCATGAACGGACGATCGCCCTTACACAGCCATGACCATTCGGAATCTCCGGAAGCGCCAACCACAATACAAATCCTTCCGATGTTCGGGACAGTCCACGGCCATGAGGCTCCGATGATGATCGCCAAATCTCCAGGTTTGCAGTTCATGACCGCCCTTCCTTGACGCGCTGCTGCTGCCGCGTCTCCAGATACTTGAACGCCATGCTCTCGAGCGCGGTCAGCTCGTGCGCGTCGACGACCATGGAATCGACCGGAACGACCTGCAGGCCGGCGGCCGCGAGCAGCGTCGCCCAGCGGTTCAGGTCTTCCAGCGTGCGGCTGATGGTGCTGGCCGAGACGCTCATGCAATCGGCTACATGCGCCTGCGTGACGCGCGCAACCGCGCGCAAGATCTCGGATTCATTGCGTGCACCGAGCATGCGTGTGTTTTCGATCTCGTCCGGCGAGACTATTTCAACGGTACTCATGCGGGCACCTGAGCAAATTGGAGCGCGGGCGGCAAACCGTCGAGCTCGTTCGGGTAGATTTCCGGACAAAGCTGGTGCGGCGTCTTGCGCCACCCGGTTTGCTCAGCCAGCCACAGAACCCGACCCGGCGGGATGCTCTTGCGCCACTTGCTGATCGCCCACGGGCGAACGTTGAGAAGGCGCGCGACTGCGCTGTCGCCGCCGAGCAAGTCAAGCGCCTCGGCGACGTTCGGATTGGGGGTGTGATTGAGCGTGTCCATGCGCCGCAGAGTACTACTTAAAGTAGATTTCCGCAAGGACAGAAAGTAGAAATGACGACCGACACTGCGATTGATAGACTTCTACCCATGGTAGAAAGCAAACAACTCCCGATCCGATACCCCGAATTCGCGTCCCGCCTGTCGCAAGCAATGGCGGCCGTCCCGATCGAGGTTCAGGGGATCGTCGACTTTTTCAAAGCGCGCGGCGAAAAGATCACCTACGAGATGGTCCGCCGCTACACGCTTGGACAGGCCATGCCGCGCCAGGAGAAGTTGAACCTGATCGCCGAGGCGGTTGGGCGCAGCGCATCCGAGCTGGTCTATGGCGCCAGCGAAACGAAGCCAGGGAAGCACACGCTTCCCGAAGATCAGGGAAATGTCCTGGTGTGGGAGCATCCGGACGACCTGCCCCCAGACGAAAATCGCGTCTGGTTGGATACATACGATTACAGGTTCAGCGCGGGGACTGGTTTGATTCAGTGGGAAATTCGGCAGAAGAAGGCCCTGCCATTCGATATTGGCTTTTTCCGCGCACTTGGTTCGAAACCCAAGGATTGCAGGCTGGTGAGGGTCCACGGCGACAGCATGGAACCTTACCTTTTCGATCGCGACATGATCATGGTCGACACTGCCAAGACGAACATTCGCGACGGCAAGGTGTATGCGATCTACTTCGCCGACGAGCCGCTCGTGAAGCAGATCTTCAAGATGGCGGGCGGCGCGATTACGCTGCATTCGATCAATTCAGGAAAATACCCGGACAAGACCATCAACCCGGAGCATCTCGATTCCGTCTCGATCATGGGTGAAGTGATCTATCGATCCGGCTCGGGCTGGGCCGGAGGCAACTGATTCGCCATGAAGCGCTTTGCCTGCTTCGCTATGGCCTTCTGGATTCTCGGCGCGCGGGCCGCGCCGGTCCCCGATGATGTCGCGGCGAAATGCACTGACTCCGCGTCCGCTTTCAGTTTCGCCGCGACCTTCCGCGATACCGGGATCTCGCCGCAGGACACCCTCGCCCATATGAAGGCACCGGCCTTCCGCCGCGACCTTCCTGACGGCGCGCTGAAGGAAATCATCAATCTGGTCTACTTCGATCCTGATCTTTCCCGATGGCCGGCCCGCCGCATCTACGCGGTCGTCTCGCATGACTGCATGTTCCCGCGACAGACCGCCGAGCCGCTGCAATAGCGCGCCGCCGCCGGCCCGACAAACCCGCTTCGGCGGGTTTTTTTACGTCCGCCGCCAGGCACTTCTACTTTCGAGTGAACGTGTTCTACTTTTAGTTGTTGACTTCCCGCCTACTTAAAGTAGAATTCCAATCAACGCAGCACACAACGCGCTGCGCCACCGCCCCGGCGGCCAATCCGGGAAGCAACAGAAGCAATGCGCGTGGCCGCGCAGAACAAATCGCCCGTGAAGCCTGCCCGCGTGAGAAGGGAATGCCTAGCCCAGGCTGTAACTGGGTGGACCGGATGAACCGGCGAAGGAGCCGGGGACGCGACAGAGCCGAACGGTCGGCGCGTGCACACGCGTTGACCTGACGGGCCGGAAAGCACGGTCCACCTGGCGCCTGAGCGCGTCGCCGGACGAGAGTACCCGGCAGCACTGCCCTGATGGACGGGTATGCGGCAGTGACGGCTGGGCCCCGTCACAAACCCTGTTTTTGATGAGTCTGAAGACACGCTTGCCTCGCGAAAACGCTGCCTTATGCGAGTGTCGCGTATCCGTCCACCAGTGCAGTGAGTATCGCCGGAATGTCTTCCGGCAAACCTGTTAGGAGTGCATATGCTCAATCTTCAATTAACCGAGCGCGCCGCCGAATTCTTGACGGATCGCCAGCATCAGCAGTTCAACGATGCGGCCGACGCCGAAGCGGAACGCGCTGAAACAATCACTGCGATGGCGCTGGAGCGCTTGAAAGCGAAGATCGCCGCGCTGACCGAGCAAGACCTGATCAGCGGCATGCACAGCGTCACGAAGGAAAAGCACGGCCGCGCACTGCGCGCCGCATGGCTTGAATCGCCGGAGGCGCTTGGCGATCTGGTCATGTCGATCGTCGTTCACGCGATGCGCGAGGACGCGGAGCTGGAGGCCGAGGAATCGCTCGACAACGAGCGGCCGCGCTTCGCGACGACGTTCTGCTCGTCATGCGGCCGGAAGTTCGGGGCGGGCAATGCCGGGTTCTCGAGCTGCGCCGACCACATTGGCCGCCGGGCGCTCGCCGACTGACCAACGCAACACGAAGGAGAGAGACGATGGCACTCGATCACGGTCTGCTCAATCTGCCGCTTGCAAAGCGCGGCGACATCGACGCCCAGATTGATGCGTACAAGCGCGACCAAGCGGCGGCCGAGAAAGCTGCGCGCAAAGCGCGGGCCGCGCAGCTGAAGCAGGACAAGGAAGCCGCGGCGCCCATCCTCGCGCGACTCGTCGCTGATGTCGAGTTGCTCAATCGCAAGGCAGCGGAAATGAAAGTCACGCCGAAGACGCTTCGCGATCAGCTCAAGAGCTGGGCGACGTGGCAACCGAAGAACCTGATCGCGCTCGGCGCGAAGTGGCTCGCCTAATAACCGCGCACGTTACAGGAGAAAGACCGTGAGCAATTCGAAAATCCGCCGCCAATCCCGTTACGCGCATGCGGCGTTGCGCAAGCTGCGCAACATCGAGCGCCACGGATCGCGCCGCGCCAAAGTGTTCGCGAAGCGCGCAAGACGGTTGGGCTGGACCGCTGAAAGCATCGTGGCCGCGCTTTCGTATGGCTTCGAACACTTCCGCGCTCCCATCGAGTTCTGACCAACCGCGCCCGCTACGGCGGGCAATCACACCACACCGAGGGACCACATGAACGAGATCAAGCATACGGGTGGGGTCTGGATTTTGGATCACTGCGACTCCGGCAGACTTTATGTCGCGCAGCAGTATGGCGATACGCCGGGTGGCCGGATATGTGAAGTTTTCGAGAATTGTCTTGTCCGCGGACGAGAACGCGAAGCCAACGCTCGGTTGATCGCCGCCGCCCCCGGCATGGCCGAGATCCTCGAAATCATCGCAGCAGACGCAGACGCTGGCGAGATCCTGCTGACCTCGGGCATCCGCATGGCCCTCGACGCTGCGCTGATCAAGGCCGGCCGCAAGGCTGCACCTACGCCGGTGCGGCACGTGACGATCGCGGGGGTGGATCGATGAAAGCGCCCCGCTACGTCATCGAAGGCACGTGGGCCGGCTATCGGTCGAGCCAAGACCGCGTCGTACATCGGTCGGTTCACGGCGGTGCAGAAAAGAAGCTGCGCGAGTGGGCCGAGCGCACGTTTTCGATCGCCTACACGGACGGGACGAAGCTGATTCTGTCGGTACGTGACTGTGCGCCGCGTGAGCGTGTCGATGTACGCGCCGGCTACATGAAGCTGATCCGCGACTGCGCTTTCCACGATGTATCCACTGTCGAGGCGCTCATCGCAGCAGAGAACGCGTTCAAGAACCGCGCGAGGGAGGCATGATGCGCGCCCCCCTCAACAGCCTATCGCCTGTATTGCGCGCATACAAGCCAGCGCCTGTATCGCGCCTGCGCTACGTCCTCGAAGGCTCGGCGTGGGCCGCAGCATACGGCGTCGCCATTGGCTTTCTCTGGTACGGCGCGCTGATCGCCGGTCCCTATCTGCGGAGTCTCGGATGAAGTCCCTCCTGCGCAAGGTCGGCGAGCTGGTCGGCCTGTGGGTCGTCGTCGCGACGATCCTGTTCGTCTTCGTCTGGCTCGTCGTGCCGAAGCTGATCAGCGCACCGGATGACGCGCCCGTCACCGTTTCTACGAGGCCTTCATGAGCCGATTCACCGATCACACCGAGCGGTTCGAGATTCAGCATCCGCGCGCGGCGCGCGTGGTGGCGCTGGCCGTTCTCGTGCTCGTCGCCCTTCTCGCCTACGCGATCGACAGCGTCACGAAGGCATTCGGCATCCAGTAACGCCCCACTCAACCATCGAGAGGATTCACGAAATGAGCACCATCGAAATGCAGCCGGTCGAATCGTCGCAGATCCACAGCATCGGGTATGACGCGGCGAGCGAGACGCTGGCGATTCGGTTCAAGAACAAGGCGAACGATCCGTCGTCGCTTTACCACTACTCGCAGGTCACGCAAGCGAACTTCGACGCGTTCAAGAACGCCGAGTCGATCGGCTCGCACTTCTACAAGTTCATCAAGCCGTTCCCCGAGCGCTTCCCGTACGTGTGCATCGAGAAGATGCCGATCCCGGCGCCGATCGTTCTGATGACTGCGTAACGCCCGCTTTCCCCTTTCACCCATTTCCAGAGGATTCCATGTCCACACCCGCCGTTATCGAGCAACCGCGCGCGTCCGTCCCGGTCCGCGCCGGCTTCTTCGACCTCGAAGGTTTCGAACTGCTGCAGCGCGTCGCGAAAGCGTTCGCATCGTCGACGCTGGTTCCCCAGCAATTTCAAGGGAACATGGCCAACTGCATGATCGCGCTGAACCTCGCCGAGCGCCTGAAGGCCGACGCATTAATGGTGATGCAGAACCTGTACATCGTGCATGGCCGGCCGGGATGGTCGGCGAAGTTCCTGATCGCGACGTTCAATCACTGCGGCCGCTTCACTGCCGTGAAGTACGAGTTTTTCGGCCAGCCGAACACCGACGAATGGGGTTGCCGCGCATCGTCGACGGAAATCGCGAGCGGTGAAAAGATCGTTGGCCCCGATGTGACGATCAAGATGGCGAAGGACGAAGGCTGGTACGGCAAGAACGGCTCGAAGTGGAAGACGATCCCACAGCTGATGTTGATGTACCGCAGCGCCGGCTGGATGATCAACACGGCCGCGCCGGAAATCTCGATGGGTCTGCCGACGCAGGAAGAACTGCACGACATCATCGACGTGCGGCCGGACGGCACCGTGTCGTTCGGCGGCGTCGAGGAAGGCAGCACGCGCGCGCCGGCCGCTGTCGAAGTGCCGCAGCCGAAGTCGAAAAGCGAGCGCGCCGCCGAGACGCCGGCAATCGCGCAGGCTGATTCGGATGGCGTCATCGAAATGGCGGCAACGCAGAAACAGCCCGAGCCGGTGCAGCAGGCGCGATCGGCGCGCCGCGCCGCCGCCGACAACACGCAACCGTCCGCCGCGCGCGAACCGGGCGGCGATGACGATCAGGGCGATCTGATTGGCGAACCCGTCAGCGAAAGCGTGCTGCGCATCCTCAAGACGAAGATGGAACAAGCCGCGCTCGGCGAGGCGGACATGCGCAAGCGCTTCCAGTTCGGCTACGACGGTGTGACGAAGGCGAACTATAACGATGTCGTCGCCTGGATCGAGAACCCGATGGAGGCGTGATGGCCGCGCTGCAATTCGATCCGGCCGAACACGCCTACACCGTCGAGGGGCGGCGCGTGCCAAGCGTGACGCAGGTGCTCGCGCCGCTCGTCGACTATTCGAAGGTGCCGCGCGACACGCTGGAACGCGCGCGGCAGCTCGGATCGGCAGTTCACCGCATGACCGAGCTTTACGACCTCGACGACCTCGACATGGACAGCCTCGCGGACGAGCTCCGGCCGTATCTCGCGGCATGGATCAAATTCCGCGCGGAAACCGGGTTCGTGCCGGAAACGATCGAGCAGCGCATGTTCCACCCTGCTCTGCGCTTCGCCGGCACGCCGGACCGATCCGGGTTGATCAGCGGCCGCCGCGCGGTAGTCGACATCAAAAAGATGCTGACGCTCGGGCCGGTGATCGGCCTGCAGCTCGCCGCCTACAGCGAACTATTCGCGAAGAATGGCACCGTCATCGAGGACCGCTACGGCCTCGGCCTGCGCGCCGACGGCACGTACCGGCTCGTGCCGTACACCGACAAAAGCGACTGGCCCACGTTCCTGTCGCTTCTCACTCTCCGAAACTGGAAGGAAAAACATGGACACGCAATCGACCCCTCTGGTGAATTTGCAGGTGCCGCGCCCTGAAGATGCATTGTTCAAAGGCGCCGAGCGCGCGCTCGCGAGCGCGAAGGTGTTCGAAGTGGATTGCGACGAAGTGCGCGATCTGGCGGTGCAGGATCTGACGAAGGTCAAGGGGTTGCAGAAGGAGCTCGAAGCGAAACGCAAGGGCATCACGCAGCCGATCGACGCCGCAAAAAAGGCGGTCATGGACCTGTTCCGCGCGCCGACCGATTACCTCGACCAGGCCGAGGCGCTGCTGAAGAAG
Source organism: Burkholderia sp. AU19243 (assembly GCF_018148075.1). Classification (NCBI taxonomy): domain Bacteria; kingdom Pseudomonadati; phylum Pseudomonadota; class Betaproteobacteria; order Burkholderiales; family Burkholderiaceae; genus Burkholderia; species Burkholderia sp. AU19243. The sequence continues at coordinate 468,105 of NZ_JAGSTV010000001.1, read as the reverse complement.
GCGATCCAGACCTACGATCGCGAGCAGGAGCGTTTGCGCATCGCCGAGCAGGCGCGTCTCGAGGAGGCGGCGCGGCAGGAGCGCGCGCGTCTCGAACAGGAGGCGGCCGCGCGTGAAGCGGCGGCGCAAGCCGAAGCGCAGGCGATTCAGCGGCAAGCCGAGCAAGCAGCGGCCGCCGGCGATGTCGAAGCGGCCGCGCGTCTGAATGCAGAAGCAGAAAGCCGGGTCGAGCAAGGCGCGGCCGAGGTTGCCACGTTGCAGACCACCGCGACGCTCGTTACCGCGCCGACGGTGGCCGCGCCGGTGCGCACCGCTGGCGTCTCGACGCGCAAGGTCTGGAGGGCGGAGGTCAGCGACAAACTGGCGCTGATTCGCTTCATCGCCACGCACCCCGAGTACGTCGACCTGCTAGACGCGAACATGCCGGCCATCAACAAGATCGCGCTCGCGCTCAAGGCGAATTGCCCGCTCGATGGCGTGCGCGTGTTCGAAGACAACGTGATTGCTGCGAGGGCTGCATGAGATCCGACATCGAAACCTACCTCGGCAAGGTCGTCGACTCGACCGCGAAGAAGATCGCGGCGAACGTCGGCCTCGACCAGCTCGACGTCGCGAAAGAGCTGAACCGGATGCACGCCGATGGCGTCGTCGAGCGCGAGAAGCGCAACGGCAACGAGTATGCGTACTGGCTTACGCGTGGCGAGAAGGTGCCCCCGGCAGCGGCTGAGAACGTGCCGACGGCAGTCGCGATCGTGGAGCGGTCGGTGGATCCGGAGACGAAGGCGATCGAGCCAGCGGACGCCACGGAGAAGCCGTACAAAACGTCGTTCTCTGTCGCGATCGAGGCTCCCCTTCTTGAAGCGCTTCGCGCCGAAATCGAATCTCTGAAGGAAATGAACGAGCGCCTGAAGGCCAACAACGCCGACCTCGAAAAGCGCATCGACTCGCTCAGTGGCGACGTGCGTCTGCCGGGTTCGATGTTCGTCACCATGGGCCGGGCCACGAAGCCCATGCGCCACGCGACGATCGAGAAGGCTCAGCGCCGCGCGTCGGCGCTCATTCGGTCGGAGCGGGAATCGGAGGTTCTGGTGCTCGAGCCGATCGGACGCATGGTCCGCGGCAGCGAGTGGCGGGATCGATGAACCGCCAGCCGCGCGGCATCCGTCGCGCGGCAACCACCGGCCTCAACGGTGGGTGCTCGGAGTGACGGGTGGGCGCCGTCACAACGCCACAGGTTCTGCAGCGCGGCGCTTTCATGCAACCAGCTGCCACATGCTAGCCGAGCACCCGCCATTGAGGCTTGATCTACTGATTTAGAGGATGCGATGGGACTGTCGTCACACCAAAGCGCGCGAATGAAAAACGACGAATGGCTGACGCCGCCGGAGTGGATCCAGGCGCTTGGGCCATTCGAGCTTGATCCATGCGCCCCAGTCGTTCGCCCGTGGAATACGGCTCGACTCCATTTCACCGTTGAGGACAACGGGCTCGCTCGGGAATGGCTCGGCCGCGTCTGGTGTAACCCGCCGTTCGGTCGCGAGGCCGCGAAGTGGCTCAAGCGTATGGCGGACCACAACAACGGTATCGCGCTTATCCCGGCCCGCACCGAGACGGCGATGTTCTACGAGAGTGTATGGTCCCGCGCCGACTCGGTGTGCTTCGTCCGCGGCCGGCCGCACTTCCACTACGTCGACGGCCGGCGCGCGCCGTTCAACTCTGGTGCGCCGATTTGCCTTGTCGCCTATGGGCGTGCGAACACGATCGCACTGCTCGGCAGCCGGCTCGGCCACGTCGTCGAAACCTGACCACCTGAGGACCAAACACCATGACGACAGAGAAGGTGCAGATCGGTGACGCTACGCTTTTTCTCGGCGACTGCCGGAACATCCTGCCGACGCTGCCGCGCGTGGATGCGGTGATTACTGATCCGCCGTATGGGATTCTCAATCTCGCTGGCAACGTCGCGGGCGCGGTGGTGCGTAAGTCTCCGCGACAACTGGGCTCCGGAACACTGAAGAACCGATTGCTGAATCAGTCGAACGTCGAATGGGATATTGCGCCCTCTCCGGAAACGGGTAATCGGAATAACGTGTGGAAACCATGATGCTGAAGTATACTCATGGAACGGAATTTCGTGTGGAAGGAAACCATGAACGCTCGCCTTGAATCTACCAATCTTGAGTTGTTCCCTGCTGATGCGGCAGCGGAGCTCGCCTATGCCAAGACGCTCACTGATGGCATGGAACTTTCGCCTGAAGCGCAGGCGCTTTACGAGAAGGAAGGCGCAGAACGCTTCCGACAGTTCCATGGCCGGCGGGTGCTTCGCCTCGAAGTGACAAAAGAGCAGAAAGAAAGCATTGATGCCGCATGGCGCATCTGCGCATACCCTGGCGGGCGTGTGATTCATTCCGCGGATTGGTGTCGGCGCTTTGACGATGCCGTAACCGACATCCTTGGATTCAGTCCGCCGGATGAGTACACGCTCGTCGAAAAGAAGGAATCCAACTGACAAAACGGATTTCCACACTAAAATCCGGGGATGAGAGACATTCTGGATATGGACGGTTGGACACTGACCGACAAAAGGACCGAGGGGTTGGTAGAGACCTTCTCGGCGGAATACGTGCACGAGCCCATCGCCTGCTCCAAGTGCGGCGGCATCAAGCTGTACCGGCATGGAACCAAGAAGACGACGTACGCGGACGCGCCGCTGCGCGGCTTTGCAGCCAAGCTGGAAGCGACGGTGCGCCGCTACCGGTGCCGGGACTGCGGTGAGACGTTCCTGCAACCGTTGGGCGGCGTTCTGGACGAGCGTCGCATGACGATACGGTGCGCGGAGTTCATCGCCCGGCAGGCGCTGAAACATACCTTCGTCCATGTCGCCCGCGAGGTCGGCATCGACGAGAAGACGGTACGGGCCGTGGCCACCGAACGCATGGGCGAACTTGAGGCCCAGCACAAGCCACGGCTGCCGAGGGTGCTTGGCATCGATGAGACGAAGATTGCAGGCGAGCTTCGGCTTGTTCTGACGGACGTGGAAGGCCGTCGCCTGCTGGACATGCTCCCATCCCGAGACAAGGACACCCTGGCTGCCTGGTTGTGGCAGTTCAAGGACCGCAACGCCGTCAAGGTCGTAACCATTGACATGTGGCGCCCGTACCAGCGTCTCGCCGCCGAACTGCTGCCAAACGCCGTCGTGGTTGTGGACAAGTTCCACATCATGCGAATGGCTGGCGAGGCAATGGACCGCGTACGCATTCGGCTGGCCAAGGTCAAACAGCCGGAGGTGCGGCGGCACTGGGTTCGTTCCAAGGTGATGCTCAACAAGCGACCGCACAACCTGACCGAGAAGCAGCGCTTCAATCTGGAAATGTGGCTGGACAACGAACCCGAGATTGCGGCGGCCTATCGTGCCAAGGAAGCGTTTTACAGCCTGTTCGACCTGCCGAAGGACGAGGCCATCCGTGCCTTCGACGGTTTTGCTGCTTTGGTCGAGTCGTCTGTCAAGCCGGAGTTCAAGCCGTTGCTGACGGCCATGCGGAACTGGCGCAGCGAGATTCTGGCTGTCTTCGACCATAAGTACACGAACGCCTTCACCGAGTCTCTGAACAATCTGACCAAGCACATCGTCAAGGCTGGGCGCGGGTACAGCTTCGAGGTGTTGCGCGCCCGCATCCTTGCGAACTACGGCGACCCGGCGAAGACACCGCTCTTTTTCGAGTTCCTGCTGAAGGACGACGGGAACCCATGCGCGAACTGCGGGCTGCCGTGCAGAGCTGAGGATATGCACCTCGTGACGTTGCCGCCAGTGACTCGCGGACAGCGTGCGAAGCGCGCCCTGGTCTGCGAGGTTTGCGAGGCGCGTTTCAACACGGAGAAGGTTATTGCTCATCGCAAGACTTCCACACGGAAAACCGGATAGCCCCGGAAACTTTCGATGCGCTGCGCAACATGTCGAGCTGGCAGATTATCTGGGGCGGCAATTACTTTGCACTTCCGCCCGCGCGCGCGATCCTGGTGTGGGATAAGGAGCAGCCGTGGGAGAACTTTTCTCAAGTCGAACTCGCGTGGTCGAACCTATCTCGGCCAGCAGCCATCTTCAAGGAAAGCGCGACGCGTGGAACGCCAAATAAACAGCACCCGACCCAGAAACCGCTTTCTTTGATGGCGTGGTGCGTGGCGTTTGTGCCGGACGCGAGAACGATCTTTGACCCATACATGGGGAGTGGCACGACTGGCGTTGCTGCCGTCCAGCAGGGTCGTTCGTTCATAGGTATCGAGCGCGAACCGAAGTACTTCGAAATCGCATGCCGCCGCATCGAAGACGCCCAACGCCAAGAAACCCTGTTCGAACCTCCCGCGAGAAAGCCCGAGCAAGCCGGGCTTGATCTCGCCTGACCCACTGAGGACACCACCATGACCACCGACAATAGCCGCGCTGATGCGCTGACGGACGAACAGCGTAACGCTATCGGCTACGCCGCACGAATGCTTGAGAAATTCTCAGACGGCAGAGCTACGGCTGCAATCCGCACACTTTCTGCAATGCTCACCGCATCCCCTGTCTCGCAACCCGCAGCAGCGCCGATCGGCGACAACCAAATTCAGGTGACGCACACGATTGCGACTGAAGCCAACGCAGCAATAATCCTGCATGGCTTGCTCGATTCGTTCGTGGAAGTGGCGGCCAGCTTCCCGAGCGCGGTGATTGATGAGCGCCTCGCAGGACAGGTGCGCGTCTATCTACCCGCACCCTCGCCGGCGGACGAGCAGGCGGACGAGCGGGCGGCGAAGATGGCACATGACCTGCGTTGCGCGGGGGTCGCCGGGACAAAGGCTGGCGATCTGCTGCACGCTGCTGCGGCAATGATCGAGGAGCTTGCAGCCCGCGCCGCATCTGCCAACGAGACGGGGGCGGAAGGGGCTGCCATCCCTTACGGTCACGAGTTTGCGGACATGGACGGAGAGCGCCACTTTAAACGCGGCCTGCTGCCAAGCTATGCGCAGTCCAACATCGTCCCGCTTTACGCCGCCCCGCAGCCCGCGCAGGCAGACGCTCGGGTCGAGCTGACGGTAGATGCCGCGATGGCCTGTTTCCGCGAATCTCTCATCGAGCAGAAATGGAATGTGACGGCCTCTGAGATTTCAGCGGTGTTGACACATGCCCGTGTCCTTCTCGCGACACCGCAACCGGAGCCGCGCGCCGAGGTGACGGACGACGATGCGTCGCTCTGGCGATATGTGGCGCAGCATGCCGTCATCGTGGATGGCTCGGCCGAGGGAATGGTCGTCCTGACTATCGCCAAAGACGCTGATTCTGGTGCTCTCGAATTGGCGACACGCAATGCGGTGGAATCTCTTGCCGCCCGCACCGGAGCCTCATCATGAAAGATACGATGCCGAACGCGCTGTGGATCGTCTCAGGGCATGTGTTCAACGTTGCCGGGCTGGTTGGATCGTTCGCCGCAAATTCAGCTTGGGTTCTGACGGGAACGTTACTCATCACAAGTCTGATTCTGGCGATTGCTGCTGTAGACAAGGAAGGCCAATCATGAAAGAGCCGATTCTGTCGCGCGAGGAAGTACAAGAGATCCAGCGCAAATGTGACATCACGTTCTTCGTTCCGGACGACAGTGAAACGTGGCCTGGCACGTACATCAACCTGCAACAGCTTCGCGACTACACCGCAAGAATCGAAGCCGCCATTCTGGAGAAGCTGTGCGGGGAGCCAGTGGCGTTCGTGTGTTCGTCCGACGACGATTTTGCGCCGATCGTGCGCAGCAAATCGGCAGCGCAAAAATTATCGGACGAGCACGGCGACGGCAAGATCGTTCCGCTCTACGCCCTCAACCGGAGCGATCTATGAGTAGAAATCTTCTGCACAAAACCAAGTTGAAGCCCTTCAAAGCATGGATGGACTCTTATGGGATCGAGCATCGCCCCGGACGCGGGGACTTCCAAGTCTTGCAGATCAAGACGAAGAACGGTCAGTGGCAATGCGTATTTGATCGCATTGAAGCACCCGAGCACTACACGGTTGCATGGCCGCTTGAGCCTATCGTGCGTCGGTTTATCCGAGCAACCAAAGAGAGCCAATCATGAAGATCACCGATGACATGCTGACGGAGTGGTTTGATCCGGATACCAAACCGGTTCACCGAGGCGTCTATAAAACCGAACTCATCATATGCGGCCTTGTTAAACGGGGCTTCTCATATTGGAACGGCAGGCAGTGGAGCAATGTGAAAGACACGGCAGAAGAAGCCTCGAAGTTCGCAAAGCGATTCCTCCCGGGCATCCAGTTCAAGTACTGGAAAGGCCTGAAGGAGAAGCATCATGGATGAGCGCGAGATGTTGACTGAGGAGTGCCTCCGCAAACTGCTGTCGGACGTTTGGAATCTCGGGCAAACGTACTGGCGTCAGGCAGACAGCGAGTTCGCATCCGATAACCGTCGGTCGGACGATACGTACAAGAAGTATCGCGCCATCGTCGACGAATCCTGTGAGAGGTTGGCCGACGCCGCCCGCCGCACCACGCCCGACAGGGAGGCGATCATCGAGGAGTGCGCGAAGGTGTGCGAGGAATTGTCGGCTGGATTCAGTGAGCCGGGAAAGCGCAGGACTCGCATGACAGCAGCTGCGATGCAAGGCGCTCTGACGTGCGCATATGCCATCCGCGCCCTCAAGACCGCCCCCACTAGCGATAAGGGAGGTGCGTGATGAGTTTGGTCGTCGTGCCGATCTCGCTGGAAGAGGCGAATGTATTCGTCGCTGAGCACCATCGTCACCACGCGCCCGTGGTTGGACACAAGTTCAGCATCGCCGTCGCAGACGACATGCTGATGGGCCGAGACGACTGCACTGGCATTTGTGGGGTTGCGATCGTCGGCCGGCCGATCGCGCGCGGCAATGACGACGGCTGGACGCTCGAAGTCACGCGCTGCTGCACGGACGGCACCCGCAATGCATGTTCGGTTTTGTACGGTGCGACATGGCGTGCGGCCCGCGCACTCGGTTATGCGCGCCTGATTACTTACACGCTTCCAGAGGAAGGTGGGGCGAGTCTTAGAGGTGCCGGGTGGCGTCTGGTAGGTCAGCGTGGCGGCGGTAACTGGAATACGCCGGCTCGGCCGCGCGTCGATACCGCTGCGCACCTGCGCGGACAGAAATCACTTTGGGAGGCAGTCTGATGATCGACCAAGACACGATGCGATTCATGGCAACGCGCCTCCGAGCCATGCAACTGACTACATGCGACGAAGCCGCCGACGCCATCGACGCCCTACTGGCAGAGGTGGAGGCCATCGAGCAAGCCATCCTCGACCCCGAGAATCAGCCGAGCCAGTACGGGACGGTTTTGTTGGAATCCGCTAGGAAAGAAAGCGATTCGCTGATGAGCGCACTGGCCGAATGCCGCGAAGCTATGCCGCATCGTGACTCGTGCGATGCAGAGTTGATGCAAGCGATTGGTGATCCCGGCGCAGTGCCGATCTACGTGAAGGCCGTCGTAGCTACACTCCGCGCCGAGCTGGAAGCCGCTGCAGCTGATAAGCGGGATGCGGATCGGTATCGGTGGTTGCGTGACGATAACGCATATGCGCCCGAAGAAGCTTGCATAAAGGGCGGAGCTGATCTTGATGAACTGTGCGACGACGGGATCGCCCTCGCGCAACGACAGGGAGAAGGATCGTGAGCGAACTGAAGCCGTGTCCGTTTTGCGGGAGTGCCGCGATGCGCTATCCGGACGGTGACATGGAAGGATATTCCGTTATGTGCAGCGGCGATCGATTCACCTTATTTGGGGGAAGTCGTCGCGATTGCCCGATGAATACATTCGGTTATTCATCTCAGGAAGAGGCTGACTCCGCATGGAACCGCCGCACCCCTGCTAGTGAGGGAGATAGGATTCCATGCCACAAAGATGACTGCCCATTCCAAATCGCTCGCGTCGGGGAGCCAAACACAATCTGCCCCATAGAGCGTTGTGGAATGCTGATCGTTGCCAAGGAGAGCGAATCATGAGCAGCCGCCGCATCAACAGCACCGCTGTCTTCAATGTGCTGCTCACCGGAACGCACACCGCGCGCGAGATCGCGAAGAAGCTCGAGACGTCGACGGCGTTCGTACAGAGCTTGATCGACACGCTGTTTCATGCCGGGCGCATCCGGATCGATCGACGCGTGCACACGGATACGGCGTACGAGGTGACGCCGGCCGCATTGCCGCGCATGCCACTCGATACGCCGGCCGCCGGCCCGCGTCTCGCACCCAACCTGCAATCCACGCTCGCCGGCTACGATCGCGAGATCAGCCGCCGCGTCGAGCTCGCCATGACCACGAGGGGAAAATGACCGAAATCACCGAACTGGCTCAGGAAATCGCCGCGCGCCTGACACCGCACGCGCTTTGGGATCTCGCCGAACTGGCGAAATACCTGCACCGCAGCGAACAACACACGCGGCAGTGGATCATCACGCAGGAGGGCTTCCCGCGCCCGATCCGTATCCCGTCAGGCAAGAGCGCAACCGAGCGCGCCCGGCCGCTCTGGCGCGCGAAGGACGTGATCGCGTGGGCCGAATCTCACGTCGAAGCCTGATGGAGCTTATCGGCAAGATCAGCGGCATGCGGCGCGTAATACACGGCCTGCAGGATGCGCAGGTCGCGATGGCCGCTGATCTTCGCCAGCTCCATCACATTGAAGATTTTCGACAGACGGGTGAGTGCCTCTCGGCGCGCGTCATGGAAATGCAGATCGCTCAGTGCTGCGGCTGTCTTCGCTTTCCGAAATAGCGCGTCGCGCGCGGCCGCATCGACGCCGAACACATTTCCCTCGAATTCCTTCTTCAGCGGCGCGACTTGGTTCAGGATCGCGAGCGCCCGCGGCGACAGCGGAACGTCGCGCGCCACGCCTGTTTTCGTGCGCGGCAGGTGCACGTAGCGCTTCTTCAAGTCGACCTCGTCCCACGTCATTCCCTCGATCTCGCCGGCGCGCATCGCCGTTTCGATCGCGAACACGAGCATTGCGCCAATGCGCGCCGACTTCGTGACCGGCGTCTCGTCCGCACGGTAGCCGAGGCGCTCGAGCAGCAGCTCGACCTCTTCGTCGGTAATACGCCGCTTGCGCGGCTCCGGCTCGGTCGGTCGGCGCATGCCAGTCAGCGGGCTCTCGGCGATCCACTTCCACTCGTCACGCGCGGTCGTGAACACGTGCGACAGCAGGTTGATCTCGCGCAGCACCGTCGCCGTGCCGACCTTCCCGCGGCCGGTTTCCTCATCGCCGGCGAGCCGCGCGTCGCGCCACCGCCCCATGTGTTCGGCCGTCACATCGGCGAGCGGCATCGCGGCGAGGTCCGGGAAATCGCGGACGAATGCAGCGAAGCGGATCGCTTCCCACCGCGCGGTGCGCTTCGTCGGGCTGACGCGTTTCTCGTACTCGCGCAGAGCATCCGCGAGCGTGTGCTTCGTGCCCGGCGTCAGCTTGCCGACGTTGATCTCGTGCTCGATCCGCGTCGCCCATGCGACAGCATCTGCCTTGCTCGCGAACGTCTCGGACATGCTGATGCCCTTGCGGCGTACCTGCGCGCGCCACACGCCGCCGCGCTTCGTGTATGTCGCCATCCTGCCCCCTGGTGCAAATCGTGGTGCATTTCTGGTGCACGCGGGTGCAAAAACGGCTTGTTTTCGCTACAACGCGGCTACCTTCCCGGATCGGGAAGATAGCACGGAAAGCCTTGTTGGGATTGGGTTTGCTACAGGCAGGATAGCTTGCGCTACAGAATTGGATGGTGCCGGGGACCGGACTCGAACCGGCAAGCCAGTTAAGGCGGCGGATTTTCGTCACACTGCTTCTTTCAAAGCCGGCGTCGCGTGCGCGGACCGTTCGTGCGCTGGACTATGCCTTCACCGTCGCGCGCGGGCGGGATTGCCGCCCATGCGCCTTAGGTGCCCCCCGTCTAGTCTCTACACCTTCCTCGCTTGAGCTGTACCGCGAGGCTTGGCTCGGCGTTGCCTCGACGCGCGCACGCATCAGGGGTTTCGCCGAATTTGAAGGGTTCTGCACCGGTCGTTTCCGGCCGGGCACTCAATCGTTTAAGTCCGCTATGTTTACCAATTTCATCACCCCGGCAAAAGGGCGGACGCGATTCTACCATTGCTTGCACATGCGTTAGCTGATTCGCGCGCGGAGTAGCGCGATGCAGCACGTTCGTCCGCCCCATCGGCGCCCGAATCGATGGCCCGCCGCCGACATCGATACGACACCTCCAGCGATTTCTCCCCGCGCCGCAACAACCGCCGATACAATCGCATCCGCCGCGCTCACCGGCCATCAAACGTCTGATGTTTGTATCGTAATTTTTGCGAAACAGACCTCCCGCGCGTCATCGCGAAGTCACAAACGTTTTCGATAATTTCCCCGTCGAAAACGTTTACATCGCGTCACGCCATGCCGCCCACCATCAAGGATGTCGCCGCCCTCGCGGGCTTCTCGATCGCCACCGTCTCGCGTGCGATCAACGCGCCGCATACCGTCAGCCCCGCAACGCTCGCGACGATCCGCTCCGCGATCGACACGATGCAGTTTCGCCCGAGCCCGCTCGGCCGGCAACTGCGCGGCGAGCGCACGCGACTGGTCGGCGTCGTGCTGCCGACGCTCTCGAACCCCGTGTTCGCCGACTGCCTGCACGGCCTCGACGAACTCGCGACGGCCGCCGGCTTCAAGCTGATCCTGATGACGACGGAATACGATGCCGCGCGCGAGCGCCACGCGATCGAGACGCTGCGCGAGCAGCGCGTCGAAGGGCTGATCCTGACCGTGGCCGACGCGGACACGCATCCGCTGCTCGACATGCTCGATCGCGACGGCCCGCACTACGTGCTGATGCACAACGACACGCATCGCCGCCCGTCGGTGTCGGTCGACAACCGGCGCGCCGCGTACGACGGCGTGCAGCTGCTGACCGCGCGCGGCCATCGCCGCGTGCTGATGCTCGCCGGCTCGCTCGCCGCTTCCGATCGCGCCCGCCAGCGTCATCTCGGCTATGCGCAAGCGCTCGAGGAAGCCGGCGTCGCGCCGCTGCCGCCGGTCGAAGTCGACTTCAACGCCGCGGAGCTGCCTGACGCGGTGCTCGCGCACCTCACCGCGCAAGCCACGCGCCCGACGGCCCTTTTCTGCAGCAACGACCTGCTCGCGATGGTCGTGATGCGCGGCCTGCGCCGTGCGGGCTTCTCGATTCCCGACGACCTGTCGGTGCTCGGCTTCGACGGAATCGCGATCGGCGAGCTGCTCGCGCCGCCGCTCGCAAGCGTCGCGACGCCGAACCACGACATCGGCCGCCACGCCTGGCAACGTCTCGTCGAATGCATCGGCGGCGCGACGATCGAGCGCACGTCGCTGATCCTGCCGCACACGGTGCGCGACGGTGCGACGATCGCGCCGCCGGCCGCCAATCTGCAGTTTCGTCACGCGTGAACGCGCGCGCCGCGCCATCGCGCGCGGCGTCGCGCAATGCGCGGCGAGATACCCCACGTATGCCCCCACTACCCGCCCGGAGACCCACCGTGTCCATTCGCCTCACCTCGCTGCTGCGCATGCTCGCAGCACCCGTTGCCTGCGCCGCCCTCGTCGCGTTCGCACCCGCGGCCCATGCCGACGACACCGCGATCTGCTACAACTGCCCGCCGGAATGGGCAGACTGGGCCGCGCAAATCGCGGCGATCAAGCAGAAGACGGGCATCCGCGTGCCGTTCGACAACAAGAATTCGGGCCAGGCGATCGCGCAGCTGATCGCCGAGCAGAAGAGCCCGGTGGCCGACGTCGTCTACCTCGGCGTGTCGTCGGCGTTCCAGGCGAAGGACAAGGGCGTGATCGCGCCGTACAAGCCCGCGCACTGGAACGACGTTCCCGCGAACCTGAAGGATCCGCAAGGCTACTGGTTCGCGATCCACTCGGGCACGCTCGGCTTCTTCGTGAACAAGGACGCACTCGACGGCAAGCCGGTGCCGCGCTCGTGGGCCGATTTGCTGAAGCCGGAATACAAGGGGATGGTCGGCTACCTCGATCCGTCGAGTGCGTTCGTCGGCTATGCGGGCGCGGTCGCCGTCAACCAGGCGCTCGGCGGCAGCCTCGACAACTTCAAGCCGGGCCTCGACTGGTTCCGCAAGCTGAAGGCGAACGCGCCGATCGTGCCGAAGCAGACCGCGTATGCACGCGTGCTGTCCGGCGAGATTCCGATCCTGCTCGACTACGACTTCGACGCGTATCGCGCGAAGTACAAGGATCATGCGAACGTGGAGTTCGTCATTCCCGCGGAGGGCACGATCGCGGTGCCGTACGTGATGAGCCTCGTGAAGGGCGCCCCGCACGACGCGAACGGCAGGAAGGTGCTCGACTTCGTGCTGTCCGACGAAGGCCAGAAGCTGTGGGCGAACGCGTACCTGCGTCCGGTGCGCGCGCAGACGCTCGGCGCCGACGTCGCAGCCAAGTTCCTGCCGGCGAGCGAATACGCGCGTGCCAAGCCGGTCGACTTCGGCAAGATGGCGGCCGGCCAGCAGACGTTCGGCCAGCAGTATCTGCAGGTGATGCAGTAAGCAGCCGGACGACGTCATGCTCGACCTGACTTTCCCGTTGCGCTGGCGCGTCGTGCTCGTCGCGCCAGCCCTGGCGGTGTTCGCCGCGTTCTGGCTGCTGCCGATGGTGTCGCTCGTGCGGGTGTCCGCCGACGGCGCATTCTTCACGCAGTACGCGGCGCTGCTCGGCAACGCGCGCTACATGAAAAGCCTCGGCGAAACGGTCGCGCTGTCGGCCGGCGTCACGCTCGCGACGCTCGCGCTGTCGACGATCTCCGGGCTGCTGCTCGCGCGCCGCGAATTCGCCGGCAAACGCGTGCTGCTCGCGCTGCTCACCTTCCCGCTCGCGTTCCCCGGCGTCGTGGTCGGCTTCATGGTGATCATGCTCGCCGGCCGGCAGGGGCTGATCGGGATGCTGTCCGCGAAGCTGACCGGCGACAAATGGGTGTTCGCGTATTCGGTGGCGGGGCTGTTCGTCGGCTACCTGTACTTCTCGATTCCACGCGTGATCGTCACCGTGATCGCGGCCGCGTCGAAGCTCGACGCGTCGCTCGAGGAAGCCGCGCGCTCGCTCGGCGCGTCGCCGTGGCGCATCTTCGTCGACATCGTGCTGCCGGCGCTCGCGCCTGGCCTGATCGCGGCCGGCGCGATCTGCTTCGCAACCGCGATGGGCGCGTTCGGCACCGCGTTTACGCTCGCTACCGACCTGAACGTTCTGCCGATGACGATCTATACCGAGTTCACGCTGAACGCGAACATCGCGACGGCGGCCGGACTGTCGATCGTGCTCGGCATCGTGACGTGGGCCGTGCTCGCGCTCGCACGCCGCTTCACCGGACACACCGCCGCTGCCGCGGCCTGAGGAATCCTTCATGCAATCGCTTTCCGGTTCGTCCTCGCCGTCGCCGGCGCCAGCGTCGTCGCATGCGAGCAGCGTCGCACGGCGTGCGCCGCGCGTGTCCGGCGCGCGCGCGATCGCCGCGCTGCAATGGAGCATCACGCTGCTGTTGTGCGCATTCCTGATCGTGCCCGTCGTGATGTCGGTGCTCGCGGGCCTCACCGTCAACTATTTCCGCGGACTGTCTAGCGGCCTGACGCTGCGCTGGCTCGAACAGGTGTGGCAGCAATACCAGGGTTCGGTCGCGCTGTCGCTCGGCGTCGCGTTCGCGACGCTCGCGATCGTGCTCGCGATCGGCGTGCCGGCCGGCTATGCGCTCGCGCGCAGCAAGAGTCGCGCGGCCCGCGCGATCGAGGAGGCGCTCGTGCTGCCCGTCGCGCTGCCCGGACTCGCGTCGGCGCTCGCGCTGCTGGTCGTCTACGGCGGCTTCACCGCGTTCCGGATGAGCCTGTGGTTCATCGTCGTCGGCCACGTCGTGTTCACGCTGCCGTTCATGGTGCGCGCAGTCGCAGCGGTCGCGGCCGGCGCCGACCTGCGCACGCTCGAGGAAGGCGCGGCGAGCCTCGGCGCGTCGTTCGTCACGCGCTTCGTCACGATCGTGCTGCCGAACCTGCGCCCCGGGATCGTCGCGGGCGCGCTCGCGGTGCTCACGCTGTCGATCGGCGAATTCAACCTGACGTGGATGCTGCATACGCCCGACACCAAAACGCTGCCCGTCGGGCTCGCCGATACATATGCGTCGCTGCGTCTCGAAGTCGGCAGCGCTTACACGATCGTGTTCCTGCTGATGACGCTGCCGCTGCTCGTCGCGATGCAGTGGCTCGGCGTCGATCCGTCCGGCACGCGCGCGGTGAAGCGCCGCCCGCGCTGAACCCGTGCAGAACTTCTCGCTCCCATGAAACTCGATTCCACTCCGATCACCCTGACCCGCTGCGCGAAAACGTTCCGCGGCACGCGCGTGCTCGAACCGCTCGACCTGTCGATCGGCGCGGGCGAAACGCTCGTGCTGCTCGGCCCGTCGGGCTGCGGCAAGACGACGACGCTGCGCCTGATCGCGGGCCTCGACACGCCGGACGCCGGCGGCACGATCGCGTTCGGCAACGACGACGTCACCGCGCTGCCGATCGAACGCCGCCAGGTTGGCATGGTGTTCCAGAACTACGCGCTGTTTCCGAACCTGACGGTGCGCGGCAACGTGGGCTACGGACTCAAGATCCGCAAGACCGATCCGCGCGCGCTGCGCGAGCGCGTCGACGAACTGCTCGCGATGATGCGGCTCGACGCGCATGCGGATAAACCGGTCGATCAACTGTCCGGCGGCCAGCGCCAGCGGGTCGCGCTGGCGCGCGCGCTCGCGGTGCGCCCGCGCGTGCTGCTGCTCGACGAGCCGCTGACCGCGCTCGACGCGAAGCTGCGCGACGTGCTGCGCCGCGACATGAATGCGCTGCTGCGCGAGCTGGGCGTGACGACCGTCTACGTGACGCATGACCAGGCCGAGGCGATGGAGCTCGGCGACCGGATCGTCGTGATGGGCGCAGGCCGTATCGAGCAGATCGGTACGCCGCGCGACATCTACTATCGGCCGGCGAACCGCACGGTCGCGCAGTTCATCGGCACGCTGAACCGGCTTGCGGGACAATGGCGCGACGGCGCACTCGTGACGACGGGCGGTTCGATCGCGACGCCGTACGCCGCCGACGAGTGGTTCTTCCGGCCGGAAGACGCGCAGCTCGCCGATCCCGCGCATGCGCCGCTGCGCGGCGCAATCGGTGCGTGCGCGTTCCTGGGCGAGCGCACGCGACTCACGATCGAGCACGCGGCGCCCGACGCGCTCGTAGTCGACGTGCCGGGCCGCATCGAGCTTGCGCGCGGCACGGCGGTCGGGGTCGCAATCGCGGCGGAAGGGCTGATCGCGCTTGCCGCGTAGTACTGCCCCACGATAACCAGACATTCCGAGGAACGACGATGCTGCTTGCTCAAATCAGCGATCTTCATATCAAGCGTCCGGGCCAGCTCGCGTACCGGCGCGTCGACACGGCCGCCGCGCTCGCGCGCTGCATCTCGAAGCTGAACGCGCTGGTGCCGCGGCCCGACGCGGTGCTCATCACGGGCGACTTGACCGATTTCGGTCACGACGACGAATACCGCCATCTGCGCGAGCTGCTCGCGCCGCTCGAAATTCCGTATTACCTGATGGTCGGCAACCACGACGATCGTGCGGGACTGCGCCGCGCGTTCGCCGATCGTCCCGAACTGCACGGCGGCAAGTTCGTGCAGTACGCGCTCGACGTGGGCGACGTGCGTGTGCTCGCGCTCGATTCGCAGGTGCCCGGCACGAGCCACGGCGACCTGTGCGACGCACGGCTTGCGTGGCTCGCCGCGCAGCTGGACGCAGCGCGCGACCGGGCGGTGATCGTCGCGCTGCATCACCCGCCGTTCGTATCGGGAATCGGCCATATGGACGCACTGCGTCTCGCACCCGCCGCTGCCGCGAAACTCGATGCGCTGCTACGCGGCTACCCGAACGTCGAACGGGTGCTGTGCGGGCACGTGCATCGGACGATGTTCACGCGCTTCGGCGGCACGCTCGCGTCGGCCGTGCCGGCGCCCGCGCATCAGGTCGCCTTCGACGTGCGCGCGGATGCGCCATCCGCGTTCCGGCTCGAACCGCCGGCGTTCGCGGTGCACCTCCATACGCCGGACGCGGGAATGACGTCCCATCATGTGTATGTGGACGAAGGCGACGGACCGTATCCGTTCTATGAACCGAATGGGGAACTGGTCGACTGACCGTGCATCGCTCCCGCGTGACGGCGGGTGATGTCCGTCGCGATGCGTTGCGGCGGATTGCGACTGCGGACGATTGTGGGCGCTCACGCACGCCGTCGAGCCGCCAGCGCGCCGGGCGGGCAGTCGGCTTTCTGTCCGCCTTCAGGCTTCCGCCTTCCGCCTTCGCCTGCCGCCTGCCGCCTGCCGCCTGCCGCCTGCCGCCTTCCGGCCACCGACGTCCGCCTTCAGGCGGTCCAACCGCCCGGCTCCGCATCCGCCCGGCAACGCAGAATTTCCGCTGCTCCGGTATGATCGGCAGCCTCGACCGGCACTACGGCCGCCCGCGCAACCGCAGTCGCGCCGCACGCCCGCGCGCCGCCCCACTCCGTTCCGTCGCAGCCATGTCCTCCGCCTCCACCGACCGTCCGACCGACGCCGTCTCGCCCCATTACTCGCGCAGCCTGCTGTTGCTGCTCGCGACGATCGCCGGTGTGTCGGTCGCGAACATCTACTACAACCAGCCGCTGCTCGACAGCTTCCGCTCGGCCTTTCCCGACCGCGCGTCGTGGATCGGCGCGGTGCCGACCGCGACACAGCTCGGCTACGCGGCCGGGATGTTCCTGCTCGCGCCGCTCGGGGACCGCTTCGACCGCCGCGGGCTGATCCTGCTGCAGATCGCGGGCCTGTCGCTCGCGCTGATCGCCGCCGCGAGCGCCCCTTCGCTCGCGGTGCTTGCGGTCGCGAGCCTCGCGATCGGCGTGCTCGCGACGATCGCGCAGCAAGCCGTGCCGTTCGCGGCCGAGATCGCGCCGCCGGCCGAACGCGGACAGGCAGTCGGGACCGTGATGAGCGGCCTGCTGCTCGGGATTCTGCTGGCCCGCACCGCAGCCGGCTTCGTCGCCGAATATTTCGGCTGGCGGGCCGTGTTCGGCGCATCCGTTGCGGCGCTCGTCGCGCTGGCCGCGGTGATCGTGCTGCGGCTGCCGCGCAGCACGCCGACATCGACGCTGTCGTACGGCAAGTTGCTCGGCTCGATGTGGCATCTGGCGATCGAACTGCGCGGGCTGCGCGAGGCGTCGCTGACGGGCGCCGCGCTGTTCGCCGCATTCAGCGCCTTCTGGCCGGTGCTCACGCTGCTGCTGGCCGGCGCGCCGTTCCATCTAGGCCCGCAGGCCGCCGGACTGTTCGGCATCGTCGGCGCGGCCGGTGCGCTAGCCGCGCCTTACGCGGGCCGTTTCGCCGACAAGCGCGGCCCGCGCGCGATCATCTCGCTCGCGATCGCGCTGCTCGCGGCATCGTTCGTGATTTTTGCGCTGTCGGGGACGAGCCTCATCGGGCTCGTGATCGGCGTGATCGTGCTGGACGTCGGCGTGCAGGCCGCGCAGATCTCGAACCAGTCGCGCATCTACGCGCTGAAGCCCGAAGCGCGCAGCCGCGTGAACACCGTGTACATGGTGTGCTACTTCATCGGCGGCGCGCTCGGCTCGTCGGCCGGCGTCGCCGCGTGGCATGCATTCGGCTGGATCGGCATGTGCACGGCCGGCCTGCTCTTCACCGCGCTCGCGGGCTGGTGTCATTCCCGGGGCGCACGGCGCGGCTGAACCTCGCCGGACGCGCCGGCGTCACGCGTCGGCGCGCGACGCGGCCGGTTCGCCGTCCGGCGGCGGCGTGAATGCCGGCGCGGGATCCATGACGGCGGCCGGGTCGACGACGGCGCCGGGCGCCGGCACGGCGAGCGGTACCGCCGAAGGCGCGAGGATCGGCGCCGGATCGGACATTGCGGGCTGATCCGGGGCAGCTGCCGGCACCGCTGCCGACTCGGCGGCGGCGGCGCCCGCGCCCGACGAAACGTCGGCCGATGCGTGCGCCGCAGGCCGGCGCGCGGGATCGAACACGAACGACAACCCGACGCTGCCCAGAATCGCGACGGTCGCGACCACCGTCGCCGTCGTCACCGGCTCGCCGAGCATCAGCGCGCCCAGCGCGACCGCGACGATCGGGTTCACGTACATGCAACTGCTCGCGATGATCGGGCTCGTATGGCGGATCAGGTAGCCATACGCGACATACGCGGCCATCGTGCAGAACACCATCAGGTAAAGGAACGCGAACACCGGCGCCGCCGCGACCTGCTCGATGCGCTCGCCCATCAGCCATGCGGCGAGCGTGGACATCAGGCCGCCAAGCCCGATCTGCAGCGACGTCGACAGGAACAGGTCCGACGGCAGCTTGAGCCGCGTCGCAAGATGCGCGCCGCCCGCCCAGAACAATGCGCCGGCCAGCACGCAAATCGTGCCGAGCGCCGAGTTCGCGGCCGCCGCGCCGCCCGAGTTCAGCACGACGATGCCGACCATCCCGAGCGCGACGGCCGCCCACTCGCCCTTCGTCACCGGCCGCCCGGCGACCGCCGCGATCACGGTCGCGAACAGCGGCACCGTCGCGACCATCACCGCGGCCGAGCCGCTGCTGACGGTGCGCATCCCGAGCGCGATCGTGCCCGACGACAGCGCGACCAGCATCGTGCCGACGATCGCGGAGTTGCGGATTTCCAGCAGCGTCGGCCATTCGGGCTTGCGCCGCAGCGCGAAGATGAACAGGCCGATGCCGCCGAGCAGGTTGCGCAACCCCGACAGCAGCAGCGGCGGGAACGACTGCAGCGCGAAATGCAGCCCGCTGTACGTCGAGCCCCAGACGAAATAGATGAACACGAGGGCCAGCGCGACGCGGCCGCCGCGGCTTTGCGGCAGACGGATCCGGATCGGCAGGCGGGCGAGGAAATCGAGCAGGCGGTCGAGCGGAGTCATCGTTCAGCCCGCCCGCACGATGAGTCGCGTGCTCCGCTGGGTGGCGTCGGCGAGGCCGGCAAGCGGCCCCGACGGGACCAGGAAGGCGGAAGCGAACGTGCGGAACGACATGGCAGTGCGAACGGCGACGAATGAAAACCGGCGAGCGGCGGCAGAGGATCGAGAAAACGTGCGTGAACCGCTTCGGTTGCACACGCTCGGCATTATGGCATCAAGGATTCGAAAGCACCGTCCGACCTGTCTGAAAGGATATCGACTGATGTTTCGGCGCGACATTCGCGGCCACCGCGCGCGTTGAAGCCGCGGCCGAACACGCGTCGCGCAGGCAGCCCCGCGCTCGTCCACGCATCGCGATCGACACCTCGGGCCGACGGCCGGTCATGCGGTTCACGGGCCGCATTGCGTTTATGGCGTGACCGTTGTGACGCGCGGCATGCCCTTTCGGCGGCCGGCGTCCTGCCGATTCCACCGACACTACGCATACAAAATTTTGTATGCTGCCGCCCTCCTTCCGCCGAAACCGGTCGTTTTCTTGGGCAGCGGGCTGGACGCGCTTCGCGGCTTTCCGTTGCCGGCACGCCATGAAGCCGGTCACCAGTTCGACCCGGTGCAGCCCGGGATGACACCCGCCGACTGGAAGCCGATGCGCAACGTCGGGCCTGGCGTACGAGAAATCCGCCTGGGGGATGCAAGCGGCGCATTCCGGATCATCCACGTCGCGACGTTCGCCGACGCGATCTACGTGCTGCACCGCTCTCGCACGCAGTCGGCGCGCACCTGTCAGGCCGATATCGCGCCGGCCGCCCGGCGCTACCGGGCACTGACGTTGGAAACGAAACGATGAGCAACGAACGGCATGCGAGCGTGTGGCACGCAATCGAAAGCCGGCCGGCCGACGCCCGCAACATGAAGCTGCGCTCCGAACTGATGATCGCGCTCAAGCAGCGCATCGCGCCGCTCGAGCTCAGCCCGGCTCAGGCCGCGAAGCCGCTCGGCGTCACGCAGCCGCGCGTGTCCGATCTGCTGCGCGGCAAGATCAACCTGTTCGGGCTCGACGCGCTCGTGAACATGGCCGCGGCGGTCGGCCTGCGCGTCGAGCTGAAGGTGCGCGAATCCGCGTAACGCACGCGTCACGGCGCGTGCGCCGCTCACGATCCGCCGAACCAGTTGTAGCCCTGGTCGACCCAGTAGCCGCCCGGATAGGTGTCGGTCACGAAGATTTCCATGATGTGCTTCGGATTTTTGTAGCCGAGCTTCGTCGGCATTCGCAGCTTCATCGGAAAACCGAACTCCGGCGGCAAGCGACGGCCGTCGTATTCGAACGCGAGCAGCGTTTGCGGATGCAGCGCGGTTGGCATGTCGATGCTTTCGTAGTAATCGTCCGCGCATTTGAAGCCGACGTATTTCGCGTGCGTATCGGCGCCGGCGCGTGCGAGAAACGCACCGAACGGCGTGCCGCCCCAGCGGCCGATCGCACTCCATCCTTCGACGCAGATATGCCGCGTGATCTGCTCCGCGTGCGGCAGCGCGTACAGTTCGTCGAGCGTCCACACGCGCTTGCCGGTCACGCGGCCCGACAGCACGAGCCGGTACGTCGACGCGTCGACATGCGGCACGTCGTCGATGCCGTAGTACGCGTTGAACGGGAACGGCCGCGTGATGTCGGCTTCGGTGTAAGTCGGCGCGAGCCGCTCGCCGCTGAAGAGCCATGCCTGCACGCGATCGTTCAGCCGCGATACGCGCTCCAGAAACGTGTTGACCGATGCATCGTCATGCAGCGTGCAGCCGGTCAGCATCGTCAGGCCGCCGAGCGTCAGGATGCGCCGGTTGAACAGCCGCCGCGACGGCATTTCCAGCTCGCGGCGCACGTCGAGCGCGAGCGAGTGGCGGTCGAGCGCCCAGCGCGAATCGTCGCGCTTGATTTCGGATTCCGACATGATGATTTCCTTCGTCCGGGATTCGACGGATCAGCGGCCGCGCAGCATCGCCAGCAGCGAGCGCGGCACGAGCAGCGCCATCGCGACGTGCACGACGAAGAACGCAACCAGCAGCGACATCGCCCAGAAATGCACGACGCGTGCGTTGTCGTAGCCGCCGAACAGTTCGCGCAGAAGCGGGAACTGCACCGACTTCCAGATCGTCAGCCCCGACAGCACCAGTACGATCAGATCGACGATCGCGATCAGGTACGCGGCACGCTGCACGGCGTTGTAGACGCTCAAATCGTCGTGCGCGAGGCGCCCGCGCAACGCGGCGCGCACGTCTCGCCACACCGACGCCGGCGTGACGGGCAGCATCTTGCGCGCGAGGCGTCCGGTCGCGATTGCCATCGTCAGATAGAACAGCCCGTTGCCGACGAGCAGCCACATCGCCGCGAAATGCCATTGCAGCGCGCCGCCGAGCCAGCCGCCGAGCGTGATGCCGTGGGCAAACGTGAATGACGGATAGATCGGCGATGCGTCGTAGATTCGCCAGCCCGACAGCGCCATCAGGATCGCCGCGAGCGCGTTGAGCCAGTGGCTCACGCGCACCCATAGCGGATGAATCGGGCGCGCGGGCGGCGCGGCGGCCGCGCGGTTCGTGGCGGGGACGGTTTGCATGATGAACACTCCCGAAACGGGTCGAACAAACGCAACGAGACAAGACGCGGCGCGCGCGGCCGGCGATCGTCGAGCACGCGCCGGCCGCCCGCGCCGGCGGCGTCAGTTGGACGGCGCCATCTTGTCGCCCGACGACTTGCCCATCGCGTCGTGCGACATCGCGTCCTTCTTCATCGCATGCTTCTTCATGGCGCCCTTCTTCATCGCGCCATCCTTCGCCATCGCGTCGTGGCCCATCGCATCCTTCGACATCGACGAACCGTTTTGCGACATCGCGTCGTTCTGCGCATACGCGCCCGTTGCAAGGGTGGCGAAAGCGGCGACGCAGGCGGCGACCAGTACGTTTTTCATGACATTTCTCCGAAACATGGGTTTGAGGAGCCCAATAGACGGACGACGTCGCAGGAAATGACAGCCGGTCCGAAAATATTTTTCGACCGGCCGGACGCCATCGCGATGCTGCACTGCTACGCCACTGCCGGCCGCATGGCCGGCGCGGGCAACGGCTATCGATGATGCGGCGCACCGTCGGCACGCGACGCCAGCATGCGCGGACCGGTGCCCGCGCATGCTGGCGTCGCCGGTTGAAACCGCCGCCAAGCCGGTGTATCGTGTGCCCTTGCTAACGCGGGGGTCCTGCAATGCGTTCGGTCAAACAACCGGCATTGCGGGTGAGAAATACCCTTTGAACCTGATCTGGATAATGCCAGCGCAGGGAAGCGTACGGATTCCGCCGCCACTCTTCTGACGAATCCGCCGCCTCACCAAGCCTCGTCTCCTGCTTAGCTCGAGCCCCCCAATTCGTCAAGGGCTCCGGGCAAGCGCCGCCGCGCGTGTCCGGCGCCCGCACAGGAGATTGCATGAACGCCAATCCGAAGTTTCTGTCTGCCGACGCTCACGTCGACGCCGCTGCCGTCGCCCCGCTGCCCAATTCGCGAAAGGTTTATGTAACCGGCTCGCAGCCCGACATCCGCGTGCCGATGCGCGAGATCACGCAGGCCGACACCCCGACCGGCTTCGGCGGCGAAAAGAATCCGCCGATCTACGTATACGACACGTCGGGCCCGTACACCGATCCGGACGCGAAGATCGACATTCGCGCGGGCTTGCCCGCGCTGCGCCAGCGCTGGATCGAAGCGCGCGGTGACACCGAGGTGCTCGACGGCCTGTCGAGCCGGTACGGCCGCGAGCGCGCTGCCGACCCGGCCACCGCCGACCTGCGTTTCCCGGGCCTGCACCGCAACCCGCGCCGCGCGCAGCCCGGCAAGAACGTCACGCAGATGCACTACGCGCGTCAGGGCATCATCACGCCGGAAATGGAATACATCGCGATCCGCGAGAACCAGCGCCGCGCCGAATACATCGAGAGCCTGAAGTCGAGCGGCCCGAACGGCGCGAAGCTCGCCGCGATGATGGGCCGTCAGCACCCGGGCCAGGCGTTCGGCGCCGCGGCCTTCGGCGCGAACGCACTGACCGAGATCACGCCCGAGTTCGTGCGCGACGAAGTCGCGCGCGGCCGCGCAATCATCCCCGCGAACATCAATCACCCGGAATCGGAGCCGATGATCATCGGCCGCAACTTCCTCGTAAAGATCAACGCGAACATCGGCAATTCGGCCGTCACGTCGTCGATCGGCGAGGAAGTCGACAAGATGACGTGGGCGATCCGCTGGGGCGGCGACACGGTGATGGACCTGTCGACCGGCAAGCACATCCATGAAACGCGCGAGTGGATCATCCGCAACAGCCCGGTGCCGATCGGCACGGTGCCGATCTATCAGGCGCTCGAAAAGGTCAACGGCAAGGCCGAGGACCTCACGTGGGAAATCTTCCGCGACACGCTGATCGAGCAAGCCGAACAAGGCGTCGACTACTTCACGATCCATGCCGGCGTGCGCCTGCAGTACGTGCCGCTCACCGCGAACCGGATGACGGGCATCGTGTCGCGCGGCGGCTCGATCATGGCGAAGTGGTGTCTCGCGCATCACAAGGAAAGCTTCCTGTACGAACACTTCGAAGAGATCTGCGAGATCATGAAGGCGTACGACGTGAGCTTCTCGCTCGGCGACGGCCTGCGGCCCGGCTCGATCTACGATGCGAACGACGAAGCACAGCTCGGCGAGCTCAAGACGCTCGGCGAGCTCACGCAGATCGCGTGGAAGCACGACGTGCAGGTGATGATCGAAGGCCCCGGCCACGTGCCGATGCAGCTGATCAAGGAGAACATGGATCTCCAGCTCGACTGGTGCAAGGAAGCGCCGTTCTACACGCTCGGGCCGCTGACCACCGACATCGCGCCGGGCTACGACCACATCACGTCGGGCATCGGCGCCGCGATGATCGGCTGGTTCGGCACCGCGATGCTGTGCTACGTGACGCCGAAGGAACACCTCGGGCTGCCGAACAAGGACGACGTGAAGGAAGGGATCATCACGTACAAGCTCGCCGCGCATGCGGCCGACCTCGCCAAGGGCCATCCCGGTGCGCAGGTGCGCGACAACGCCCTGTCGAAGGCGCGCTTCGAGTTCCGTTGGGAAGACCAGTTCAACCTCGGCCTCGATCCGGACAAGGCGCGCGAATTCCACGACGAAACCTTGCCGAAGGATTCGGCGAAGGTCGCGCATTTCTGCTCGATGTGCGGCCCGCACTTCTGCTCGATGAAGATCACGCAGGACGTGCGCGAGTTCGCGGCGCAGCAAGGGGTGTCCGAAAGCGAGGCGCTGCAGAAGGGGATGGAGGTCAAGGCCGTCGAATTCGTGAAGACCGGCGCCGAGATCTACCACCGCCAGTAATCCGGCGAGCGAGCGATGCGGTCCATGCGGGCCGCGTCTTCGCGCACTGAACGAAGCCCGCTTCCGAGCGGGCTTTTTTGCGGGCGCGCCCGCATCGGGCGTGCCTGTGACGGCCCGCGAAACAATTGATTACGAAACCGCAAGCGCCTTAACAAGTCCTTACAGCAGCCGCAGGAGGCGGCGCGTAGATTGGGTTCATGCGCGGCCGCGAGCCGGTCGCGCGACCTCCCATTCACTACCACAAGGACAACGATCATGAGCTATTCGATTCGGCGTTTTGGGGTATGCGCGCTGCTCGTTGCGACGGTAGCCAGCCTGTCGGCCTGCGATTCGATGTCGCGGCGCCAGCGCGATACGGCAATCGGTGCCGGGGTCGGCGGTGTAGCGGGCGCGGCGATCGGTGGCAATGCGCTGTCGACGCTCGGCGGCGCGGCCGCAGGCGGCCTCATCGGCAACCAGATCGGCAAGTAAGCCGGGCCGCGCCCGCGGCTCCGGGCGCGAGGCGGTTCCATCGGACGGCGTTTCCGCGATGCGGAAGCGCCGTTTTTGCATCGCGCGGCGCGCCGGGGGCGGCGAGGCGCGCGATCCTGTGCGGAAATGATCCGTTACCGTTTTGCGCCCCCTGTCATCGTTCGACGGCCTAAGCTTAAGCATCTGCCGATTGCCGGCCGCGCCGGAGAGACATCATGAACAGGACCCTCGTCGCCGCGGCGGTCGCGTGCGCGACACTCGCGGGCTGCTATTACCCTTACGGCTACTATCCGTCCGGCTATTACACGGCCGCGCCGGTCCAGCCCGCGCCCGTGTACGTCGACCCCGGCCCTGCGTACTACTATCCGGCGCCCGTCTATGCGCCGGCATGGGGCGGTTACTGGGGCCCGGCGCTGTCGCTGAACTTCGGCTTCGGCGGACGCGGGGGCTGGCGCCATCATTGAGCGAACGAGCCGGCCCGCGCTCGGCTGCCGGGCGGGTTCGCGCCGGCGGCACGTGAACGACGTGGATCGTCCGTTTCTTGTCGTTTCATCCGATCGTGAAACGACGCCTCGGTAACGCGGTGTAAGATTCATCGCATCCCGTCCCTGCCCGCCCCGCCGATGTCGCCCAAGAACGCATTTCTGCTGACCGTCCTCGCCGCCCTGTGGGGCGCGTCGTTCCTGTTCATCCGGGTGGGCGTCGCCGAACTCGGCGTCGCGCCGTTGATGGCGCTGCGGGTGGGTATCGGCGCGCTGTTCCTCACCGGCCTCGCGCTGACGCGCTTCAAACCCGCGGAGCTCGGTGCGCGGCTGCGCCGGCACGCGTGGCCATTGTTCGTCGTCGGCGTGCTGAACTCGGGCGCGCCGTTCTGCCTGTTCGCATATGCCGAACTGACGCTGTCGGCCGGCGTGACGTCGGTGATCAACGCGACGACGCCGCTGTGGGGCGCGCTCGTCGCGTATCTGTGGCTCAAGGACAAGCTGTCGCTCCCGCGTGCGCTCGGCCTCGTGATCGGTTTTGCCGGCGTGCTTACGCTCGTATGGGATCAGATCGCGAACGCGCATGGCAGCGCCGGTGCGAGCGCGACCGCGCTGGCGGCCGCCGCCGCGCTCGGCGCGACGCTGCTGTACGGCATCGCGGCCAACTACACGAAGCGCAAGCTTAGCGGCGTCGATCCGCTCGTCAACGCGACCGGCAGCATGATCGGCTCCACCGTGCTGTTGCTCCCGTTCGCGATTGCGACCTGGCCGGCGACCGCGGTCGGCGCACATGCGTGGGGCGCCGTGCTCGCGCTGGGCGTCGCGTGTACGGGCATCGCTTACTTCATCTTCTTTTATCTGATTGCTCATGTCGGCCCCGCCCGCGCGATCACCGTAACGTTCGTGATCCCAGTGTTCGGCCTGCTGTGGGGTGCGCTGTTTCTCGGCGAACACGTTTCGGTCGTCATGATCGAAGGCTGCGCGATCGTGCTGGTCGGCACCGCGCTCGCGACTGGCGTGATCAAGCGGATTCCCGGGTTCGGTTCGCGCGGCGGCGAAGCGGCCTGAGCGGTACGGCGGCCTTTCCGTCCCGCATTCCGGCGCCGGCCGCGTGGCGCGAACGCCGGTGTAGCGTTTGCGTCTGGAGTTACCCTGATACGCGCGCCGCGCCATTCCCGTTACACTCGAGACACTCATCCGCAGAAGGCGGTCACGATGCACCACGTTTTTTCGCGTCCACCTGCGCGTGCGACGGCTTTTGCGTGGCGGCACGACATCCCCCTTCGTTCGCCGCCGGGCGCCCGTTGACATGAAGCCCTCCCGCGACCTCTCGCTCGATTCCCTGCTCGAACGCCTCACGCCGACACCCAGCGGCTGGATCGCCACGTACCGCGACACGACGCTGCGCAGCGTGTTTCAACCCGTGCTGTCGATCACGCACAAGCGCGTAGTCGGGTACGAAGCATTGCTGCGCGTCGTCGATCCGAACGGCACGCTGGTGTCGCCCGTCGCGCTGTTCGACAAGACGCGCGCCGCCGCGGATGCGCTGCTGCTCGACCGGCTCGCCCGCTGTCTGCACACGGCCAACTTCGTCGCGCAAGGAATCGGCGACGGCTGGCTGTTCCTGAACGTGACGCCGCGCGTACTCGATTCGGGCCTCGTGCAGCGGGAATTCGTCGAGGCGCTGTGCCGGCATTTCGCGCTGCCGCCGAACCGGATCGTGCTTGAAGTCGTCGAGCAGCCGTCGCGCGACGAAGCCGCGCTCGCGCGCACGATCGACATGATCCAGCATCGCGACTTCCTGATCGCGATCGATGATTTCGGCACCGGCTTCTCGAATTTCGATCGCGTGTGGCGCGCAAGGCCCGATATCGTCAAGCTCGACCGCTCGCTCGTCGAGCGGGCGAACGCGTCGGCCGACGATCGCCGGATCATGCATCACCTCGTATCGATGCTGCATCAGGCCGGCGCGATGGTGCTTGCCGAGGGTGTCGAAAGCGACGACGCGCTGCAGACGCTCATGGAGGCCGACATCGATTTCGTGCAGGGCTTCCAGTTCGGCCAGCCCGACGCATCGATCGCGCACGCGAGCGCCGCGGCACCGGCGATGCTCGACGCCGCATGGCAACGCTTCATCGCGCGGCGGCACACGCCCGCGATCGCCGAGCAGCCCGGCTTCGATGCGATCGAGCGACTCGTGCTCGCCGGCGCGACCGCATTTTCCGCAAGCGGCAACCTGCAGGACGCCGCGCGACGCGTATTCGCGGTACCGGCTGCGCGACGCGTGTTCGTTACCGACGAGATCGGCGAACAGTTCCTGCCGTCGATCAGCGCACATCCGGAAGACAGCCTCGCAGGCGGCACGCGACTCGCACCGCTGTTTCCCGAAACGCACAGCAACTGGTCGCGACGCCCATATTTCCAGCGTGCGATCGCGGCGCCGGGGCGCGTCGCATTGATGGGCCCGCACTTCTCGCTGACCGAAGGCCGCGACTGCTACACCGCCGCGGTCGCGATCCGTGCGCAGGGGCGTCTCGTCGTGTTCTGCGTCGACTTCGTACTCGACAGCGCGGGAACCGTGATGCGATAGCGCTTGGCGACGGACATTCGCGCACTGCGCTCGCCGAGCCCGCATTGCGTCAGTCGATCACCCTTCCCCTTCCCGACTTCACCATGCTGCGGCGCGACTTGTGCTCGAGTCGCCGCTCCTTCGATGCGCGCGTCGGCCGCGTCGCGACCCGCGCTCGCGGCGTGAACGCAACGCCGCCGATCAGCGCATCGAGCCGCGCGAGCGCGGCCTCGCGGTTTTTCTCCTGCGTGCGGTATTCCTGCGACTTGATTACGACGACCCCGTCGCGCGTGATGCGCTGGTCGGACAGCGCGAGAAGCCGCTCCTTGATGACAGGCGGCAGCGACGACGCGCGGATGTCGAAGCGCAGATGAATCGCGCTCGACACCTTGTTGACGTTCTGGCCGCCGGCGCCCTGCGCGCGCACGGCGGTCCACTCAACTTCGGCCGGATCGAGCGTATAGCGGATCATCATCGCGACGTCTCCCTGCGGCGCCGCGCGAGCGCCTCGTCCACACGGGCGGCGAGGCCCGAATCGCGTTGTGTGCGCGTCGCGACCGCCTGTGCGAGCACGCGTCGCGGGCCGATCACCTGCACGCGCGTACGAGCGCGCGTGACGGCCGTATAGACGAGCTCGCGCGTGAGCACGCGGCCGAACGATGCCGGCAGCACGAGCGCAGCCTCGTCGAATTCGGAGCCCTGCGATTTATGGACCGTCAGCGCGAATGCGGTTTCGTGCGGCGGCAGCGCGGCGGGCGAAACCGCCCGCGCGGTGCCGTCGGCACGCCGGAACCACACGCGCAGCACGCCGTGCGCGTCCGGCAACGCAATGCCGATGTCGCCGTTGAACAGGCCGAGTGCGTAGTCGTTGCGCGTGACCATGACCGGCCGCCCGGCGAACCAGTGGGCGCCGACCGCGAGCGGCACGCGTGCGACATGCCGCACGTGCGTCGCCACCAGCGCATTGACGTGCTCGGCGCCTCGCGCACCCGCGCGCGTCGCGCACAGGATCCGGAAGCGGTTGAGCGCATCGAACAACGGCAACGGATCGCGCACCGGCTCGGACAACGCAGTACGCAATGCATCGAGATATGCGCCGAACCGCCGCGCCAGCCGCTCGACCGTCGACGCCGACAGCGTATCGCCCGCGTCGTCGTGGAACGACGCGGCCGCGGTATCGTCGGCAGGCAGTGCATCGAGCGCGGCCTGCACGTCGCCGCGACGGATCGCAAGCGACAGGCGGCCGATCGGCGAGTCGAGCCCGAAGCGGTAGTTGCGTTCGAGCCATACGACGCAGTCCGCGAGCGGTGCGGGTGCGGGTGCGGGTGCGGGCGACGCTGCGGCGATGTCGTCGGCTCGCGGTGCGGCAGCCGGGGCGAGCGCAGGATCGAACGGCGCAAGCTCGACCGCATCGAGCCATGCAAGTTCGTCGGCCTCGATCCATGCGGGATCGGACGCTGCAACTCCGTTCCCGGTGTCGGTGTCGGCCGGCGTCGGCTGCGCGAGTGGCGGTGAAGCCGCGGGCGGCGCGATGTCGGCACGACCCGGCGGTTCGTCCGACGGCTCGTCGTCAAACAGCGACGCCTGGCGCGCATCCACATGCCGCCGCGCTGCCGGCTTGCGTGCGGCCGTCGCGGGCAACGATGCGGTGGGTGGATTTGAAGCCGAAGCCGAAGCCGAAGCCGGGGCGGAGGCCGAAGCCGGCATTCGGGCGTCAACCTCGCCTGCCGTGTCGCCGTCAGGCACTGGCAACGCGGCAACGAATGCCGCCTCGTCGATCCCGAGCGCCTCCGCGATCCGGGCACGCGCCGCGGGCGTGAACGTCGGCCGCGCACTGAGTTCCGCGAACACCGCGCCGGCCTCGACCGCGGCGAGCTGATCCTTGTCGCCGAGCAGCACGAGCCGCGCGCCCGGCGCGAGCGCGTCGAGGAGATGCGCGGCGAGCGCGACGTCGATCATCGACGCCTCGTCAACGACGATCAAGTCGTACGGCAGCGGATTGTCGCGATGATGACGGAAGCCCGCCGCCCCGCCGCCGCCGAGCAGGCGATGGAGTGTGTACGACGTGTCGGGCAGCCGCGCGGCCAGTTCCGGCGGCAGGTCGCCCGCACGCGCATGCAGCGCTTCCTGCATTCGCTGCGCAGCTTTGCCGGTCGGCGCCGCCAGCGCGATGCGCAGGCCCGGATGCGCGTCCAGCAGACATGCGAGCACGCCGACGACGGTAGTCGTCTTGCCGGTGCCGGGGCCGCCGCTGACGATGGTCACACGCCCCGTCAGCGCAACGATCGCCGCGACGCGTTGCCAGTCCACGTCGCCCGTCGCCGGCCCGAAATAACGCTCGAGGCTGTCGCGCAGCCGTTCGGGCGCCAGCGCATCGGCCGGCGCGGCGACGCCGGCCTGCGCGACCAGCGCATCGGCGAGCCGCCGCTCGTAGTCGAAATAGCGCGACAGGTATAGATGATCGTGCCGGTCGACGATCAGCGGCCGCTCGTCGCCGCGCGCGAGCGCGCCGAACGCCACCAGCCCGCTCGCCGCAAGCGCCGCGCGCACGTTGTCGACCGATTCGTCGTAGCGTTGCGCAAGTGCGGCAAGCGATACGCACACATGGCCAGCCGCGGTCGCGCGGCTCGCCGCGAACGCGGCACGCGCCGCCCAACGCGCGGCGGCGGCTGGCGCCCCCGCGCGGCGCGACAGTTCACCGATACGGCGTGCAAATCCTTCCGCGAGCGCAATGCCGAAATCCGCGGGCTCGGGCAGACGCGCGACGAGGCCGCCGGCGAATTCGAGCGTATCGTCGGGCGCGTTCATGCGCGGCCCCCTTCCATCATCCTGTCGAGCGCGTCGACGAGTTCGCGCGCGGGCCGCCGCGCGTGCACGCCGGCCGGCTCGCCGCCGCTGCGCCAGTCGGGCCGCACACCGCGAACGAACAGATACAGGTAGCCCGCGATGTGCGCGTCGTAGTCGTAGTCGGGCAATCGCCCGCGCAGATAGCGATGCAGCGCGACCGTATAAAGCAGTGCCTGCAAGTGATACGCATGATCGGCCATCGCGACGTCGAGCGCGCGCGGGCCGTACGCATCGGGCGTATTGCCGAGGTGGTTCGACTTCCAGTCGACGATCCAGAACCGGCCGTCATGTTCGACGATCATGTCGATGAAACCCTTGATGAAACCGGCCAGCATGCCCGCGTCCAGCGCAACGTCCGGATAGCCGTACGCGACCAGCAGCCGGCGCAGCGCGCCCAGATCCAGCGACGGCGCCGGAAACAGGAACCCCATTTCGTCGAGACGCTTCGCGGGATCGAGATCCGCAAGCCGCATGCCCGGCACGAGTTCCGTTTGCACGACGTCGCCGACGAGCCGCGCCATCATCGCGGGCAGCCGCGCGGCGAGTTCGGGCTCGGCCTCGACCGGCCGGTCATGCAGTGCACCGAGCGCGGCCTGATGCCAGGAATCGGGCTCCGCAAACCGGCTGAGCTCGAACAGGCGGTGCAGGCACTCGCCTGCCGCCGCGCCGCGCGGGAACACGAGGATGTCGTCGTCGGGCGGCTCGGTCGCAACCGCATCTTCCAGCGCGAACGCACCGTCGGGCGTCACCGCCGCGAGCGCATCGTGATCGGGACGCAATTCGTCGTCCGGCACGACCGCGACGCCCGCCTCCTCGCGCGCCATCGACGCGGTCAGCGAACTGAAGCTCGCCATCCGCCACGCATCGCGCAGCACGCGTGTCGCATGGCGCGCCGCGAGCGTCTGCGACGCATCGTGGCCGGCCGCAAGCCGTTCGCGGCGCACCGGCACCGGCAACGGCGCGACGCTCACCGGCCCGCCGGCCAGCGCTTGCCACGCCGCGTCCAGCACCGCTTCGTCGGGCGGCTCGTCGAGCCACGCGTCGAACGTCTGGCCGGCGCCGGCCACGAGCCAGTTCAGCACGCTGCGCCGCGCCTCGCGGGTCGAGCGCGACGACAGATACGGCCCGGCGACGAGATAGCACCGATAGACCGCACGCGTGAGCGCCACGTAGACGAGCCGCGCGCGCTCCGCCGCCTGCTCCCGCAATGCCTGACGCGCTGCATGCTCGGCGGCTGCGTCGTCGCAGCCGTAATGCAGGACCGCATCGCCCGCATCGTCGTGATATTCGCGCGCGTCGGGCAACCCCGACGCGGGCGGCTCGCGCAACGCGCCATCGTTCAGGAACGGACAGAAGACGACCGCGTATTCGAGGCCCTTCGACTTGTGCACGGTCACGATCTGCACGAGGTTGCGATCGGATTCGAGACGCAGCTGGGCTTCCTCGCCGCCGCCGTCGAGCCGTTGCGCGGCAAGCCAGCGCAGCGTCGGCGCGATGCCCGGCTGCGCGGACGCGCGTGCCTGCGTCAGTTCGGCCAGATGGTTGATGTCGGTCACGCGACGCTCGCCGTCCGCACCGGCCATCAGACGTTCGGCGATCCGCAGCTCTCGCGTGAACGTGCGCCACATCACCGCAAAACCCCGTTCGCGCCACAGCAGTCGGTAGCGCGAGAAGCGCTCGACCCAGCTCATCGCATCCGCACTGTCTGCCGCTTCGCGCGACGCGTCGCCGTCGCCCTGCTCCATGCGCCACAGCGCGCCAGCGTCCAGGCCGAACCAGTCGGCCGCGAGTGCTGCGCGCAGCCGCCGCAGATCGCCCGGCGCGTCGATCGCCGCCAGCACGCGCTCGAGCTGCTCCGCGTCGCCGGTCGAAAACACCGATGCCTGCGCAAGTTCGACGCTGCCGATTCCCCACGTGGCGAGCACACGCTTCACGAGGCTGCCCTGCCGGTGCGTCTGCACCAGCACCGCGATATCGCCCGGCGACAACGGCGTGTCGCCGAGCCGCGCATGCCCTTCGCGTGCGCCGCGCATCAGGCGCGCGATCTCGGCAGCACATGCCTGCGCGGCCTGCGCCTGCGCGTCGCGCTTGAGCAGCGTGCCGTCGCCGCCCGGCAGCGACCAGATCCGGAAATCGCCGCCCGGCCCGGAATCGGTCTCGTCGACAAACGGCGGACGCACGCGCGTGCCCGCCCGCACCGCGTAGTAGTCGAGCCCGTCGAGCACGAACGCGCGCGGGTTCGACATGAAGAAGCGGTTGCACGCATCGACGATCGCAGGCGTCGAGCGCTGGTTGACGGCGAGCGTGTAGCACGCGCTCGCGCTTGCGCGCGCAGCGAGATAGGTGTGCAGATCCGCTGCACGGAAACTGTAGATCGCCTGCTTCGGATCGCCGACGAGAAAGAGCGGGCCGCCCGGCGCGAAGATCCGGTCGAAGATCGCGAACTGCAGCGGGTCGGTATCCTGAAATTCGTCGATCAGTGCGGCAGGATAGCGTGCGCGCAGCGTGTCCGCGAGCCACGGATGCGCATGCAGTGCGTGGTACAGATTCGCGAGCAGGTCGTCGAACGACACGATTCGACGCGTGCGCTTGCGCTCGGCCAGCTCGGCCGGTGCCGTGTCGAGCCACTCGGCGATCAGTGCGAGCCAGCGCCCGCGCTGCGCGGCCTCGGCCGCGGCCACTGCCGCTTCGAGCGCATCGGCCACGTCGAAGAACGCGTGTTCGGGCGTTGCGCCGCCTTTCTTCGTCGCTTTCACGAGCGCGGTGCGCGTCAGCTTGAGCGCGGCTTTCGGAAGCGCGGCCTGCGCATTGCCCCGTGCGAAATGCGCGGACCACGCAGCGAGTGCGTCCGCGACTGCATCCGGCTTGTGCGAGCGCTGGTTCAGCGCGGGCTGCGCGGTGCGCAGCAACGCGTCGATCGCGTCGCGCTCGTCGGCCCACATCCGCGCGGCCTCGGCAAAACATTCGTCGGCAGCGGCCTCCGCCGATTCGTCCGGCTCGACGACGCCGTCCCAACGCAGCGCAGCGAGCGGCTTCTTCAGCCGCCGTGCGAGTTGCGCATCCAGCGCGGCCGGCCCCGCCCCCGAATCGACGAGCCAGGTCGCGAAGCCCGGCCAGCGGCCGGCCATCGGTTCGACGCGCGTGCGCCAGAAGTCCGCCGCGAGTTCGAAGCGCAGCGCCGCATCGTCCGCCTGCATGTCGAACGCGAACGGCATGGCAGCCGCGAACGGCGCTTCCTGCAACGCACGCTGACAGAACGCGTGGATCGTGTGGATCGCCGCCTGGTCGAATGCACGCAGCGCTCGGCGGATCCGCTTCGCCGCCGTCTCCGGATCGAGCGCGCCCGCCTCTCCGAGCGTCGTCTCGACCAGCCGCGCGACGAATGGATCGCCGCCGTCGTCGCCGGTAT
Source organism: Burkholderia sp. AU19243 (assembly GCF_018148075.1). Taxonomy (NCBI): domain Bacteria; kingdom Pseudomonadati; phylum Pseudomonadota; class Betaproteobacteria; order Burkholderiales; family Burkholderiaceae; genus Burkholderia; species Burkholderia sp. AU19243. The sequence continues at coordinate 433,897 of NZ_JAGSTV010000001.1, read as the reverse complement.
CGAGCGCATGTGCGAGCTGCGCGAGCCGCCCGCGGATCCGTTCATGCAATTCCGCCGTTGCCGCCTTGGTAAACGTGACGACGAGGATTTCGTCCGCACCGAGATCCTTTTCGAGCAGCAGGCGCACGTAGAGCGCGCAGATGTTCCACGTCTTGCCGGTACCGGCGGACGCCTCGATCTGGTTGACGCCATCGAGCGGGCACGCGAACACGTCGAGTTCGAGCGCCGCCTGTGGCCGGGTTGCGGCGCTCATGCGTCCTCCTTCAGATGTTCCCGCATCGGCTCGAACACGAGCCGCGCGAGCGTGCCGAACGGCTCGTCGAGCGACGGACGGGCGCCCCGCCATGCGATCGCGATGGCCGGATCGTCGGCTTCGCTCGCCACGCGTTCGTTGATCCACACCGTCGCGGCCTTGGCCTCGCCGTCGGACACGCGCGCCCACGCACTGCGCGGAAAGAATCGCAGCGGCATGCGCCGGCCCGCGCGGAACAGTGCGGCTAACGGCCCGAGGTGTTCGAGCGGCGCCGCGACGGGCGTGAGTTCGAACGCGCCGCCGCTGCCGAACCACAGCGTGCGGCGCGGGCCGCCGGGCTCCACCGCGCAGTAGACGAGGTGCGCGAGCCACGCGGACAGGTAGTCGCGCGCGCTCGGCCGTGCGTAGCGGTAAATGATCTGGCCGGTCGGCGTCACCCTGTTCAGCGTGCCGTGCAGTTCGAGCGGCGCGCTCACCGCATCTTCGGACAGCATCGCTTCATCGGCGCCGAACAGCGCGTGGCCGGTGTCGGGCCATGCAGGTGCGATCTCGAGCGTGAACGGCCGCCGCTCCGCTCCGTCGGCCAGTGCGCGGCGCACGCTCGACGCCAGTTGCATCATCGAGTCGAGCGCCTGGTCGCGCCAGACTGCGCCCGTCGCGCCGCCCGGCAGTTCCGGGCTGGCATCCGCGATGCGCAGCGCGTGGTCGTGTGCGCCGCCTTCCTCCGTTTCAATCAAAAGCGGCAACACGCGCTCGGCAAGCGCATCGCTGCCCGCGAAGTCCAGCGCGAACGGCTCGGTGTCGAGCAGTTCGGACTGCGCGTCGGACAGCACGATGCCGAGCCGCGCGCGCAGCAGCGCGCGGGCGGGATGCCGCCAGAAACGCTCGAATTCGCTAAACGCGACGGGTTCGACCGGCTCCGCCGGCAGCGGCTGCGCGAAGAACGGCTGCTCCCGCGCCGTTTCGACCGCCAGCAGCGACGCGAGCGCAGCACGCTCGGCGTCGTACGACACCAGTTCGCTCCCCGGCCGGAAATACTCGGCCGCGAACGGCTGCAGCGGATGCTCGACGATGAACGCGCGGCGCGCGGCATCGACCTCGTCCGGCGCGGCATCCGCGCCCGCCGTGACGATTGCGAGGTGATCGAGCAGTTCGTCGACGAGCGCCGCGGGCGGTAGTGGCGCGTTGTCGCGAATGCTGCGCCCGGTGTACGCGATCAGCAGCCGGTCGCGCGCGGCGAGCAGCAGGTCGAGGAACAGGTTGCGCTCGTCGTCGCGACGCTGCCGGTCGCCAAGCTTCGGCAGTACGGCCATCAGGTCGAATTCGTCGGCGCGCGCGAGACTCGGCAGCACGCCGTCGTCCATCCCGAGCAGGCACACCACACGGTACGGCAGCCCGCGCAGGCTTGTCAGCGACGAGAACGTGACGCCGCCCCACGGCACGCCGCCGCGCGCCGGATCGTCGAGCGCGGCCGCCAGCCCCGCGCGCACGACGGCCGCGGGCAATGCTTCGTCGGGCGCGCCTTCCGTCATCGCGGCAAGCATCGCGTCGAGCGCGTCGCGCACACCCGCGAGCGCATCCGCATAAGCGGCGCCGGAGTCGAAAAATCGCGCCAGCGTGTCGGCGAACAGCTCGCTCCACGCGCGCGGCGTGTGCGCGTCGGCAAGCCGCCGCGCGAAACCGTCGAGATCGTCGGTGAAACGGGCGAGCCGGCCGAGCAGTTCTGCCTCGCTGCCGGTGGCCGCCTCGATCGGCAGCCACGCGCCGACAGGTGCCGCGCCTTCGGGCATCGCATAGCCGAGGAACAGTCGCGCGAGCGCATCGGAGAACGTATGGCGCGGCGCCGGCACAGCCGCATCGTCGCTCGCCGCCGGCGAGAGCCCGCGGCGTGCGCCGGCGGCGGCGAGCCACGTTTGCACCGTTTCCAGCGCGGCCGCGTCGATCCCGTAGCGCGCGGCCACTGCGTCGACGCGCAGCCACTCGACCAGCTCCGGCGCGCCGACCTGCCGCTCCGGCAATGCGAGCCATTCGAGCAGCACGCGCGCGATCGGGTTCGCCTGCGACGGCGGCAGCCCGGTGATCCGGTAAGGCACACGCGCACCGCTGCTACCCGCCGTGCCGAATACCGCGTCGATCAGCGGGCCCGCCGCCGCGAGATCGGCGACCGCCACGAGCACGTCGGACGGCTGCAGCGTCGAGTCGGCATCGAACCACGCGAGCAGGCGGTCGTGCAGCACCTCGAGCTGACGTGCGAGGCTGTGACACACGTGCACCTCGATCCCGCGCTCGGCCGGCGCGTCGCCGAGCTCGGCTTCCGGCTGCAGCTCGAGAATCGCGTTCTGCACGCGCGCAAGCCAGGTCGGCGCGGGATTCGCAACGTACCGCGACGCATCGCCTGACGCAGCGCTTTCAGTCAGCTCATGCAGCATGTGCAACTGCGCCTGCGTCTGCCGGCCCCACTCCGCAAGCAGCGGATGGCCGACTTCCTGATAGTCGAGCCGGCCGGCTGCATCGAGCGCCTCGGCATGCGCGGCCGTGACGATATCGAACCAGAATTCGCGGCACGGGTTCAGCGCATAGACGCGCACGTCGATCCACCGCGACAGCTCGCGCAGCAGCGCAACGTGCAGCGGCGGCATCGTCGGCAGCGCGAACACGCTGACCGATTCCGGCCACGCCGCGCGCGCGACGGTTTCGGCATCGAGGTGGCGCGCTTCGACGAGAAAGCGATGTGCGGGCGGCGTGCCGCTGTCGCTCAGTTCAGCGAGCAGCGCACGCCACAGCGCGGCCTGCCACTGCTCGTCGTCACGTGCGGCGTCGCTGATCCCGCGCGGTGCGGCGTCGCCCGCCAGCACCGATTCGCCGGCCTGCCATGCGGCCAGCCATTCGGGCCGGTAGGTCAGGTAATGATCGAGCACCGCGGCAACGCGCTGCGCGAGCTCGTAGCGCATCGCGTCGTCGGACGCGGACAGATACGCGGCGAGCCGCGGCGACGCGAGCCACGGCGCGCCGCCCGCGGCCTGCGCGAACAGCCGGTAGCACCGCCACACGAGGCGGTCGGGCGCGAACGGCGAGCGCGCAGGCACCGTCAGCACCCGACCGATCTGCGCCCACAGCCATTGCGCGAGGTACGTAAACTCGACGTTCGCGCACACGCCGTGGCGCACGGCGATGTCGAGCTCGAGCCGGCGGCGCAGCGCCGCGCTCGGGACGATCACCTGTTGCGGGACCCACGGGCTGCGGGCCGGAAACGCGGCCAGGTCGTCGAGCAGCGCGTCGGCCAGCGTTTCGTGACGGTTCGAATAGAAGAGATGGAGCATGAAGCGGGTGTCTGGGCGTCGCGCGGCCGGGCCGCACGAACGGGAGCACCAAGGATAGCAAAAGGACCGCCGCGGCGAACCTCGTCCGAAAGGCCAGGTTTTGCGGACCGCGAAATACGATAGACTCGTCGCCAGTCAATACGCCGCTCCGGGCGTCTTCGTCTGTCATTCAGCCCATCGATGCGCTATTCGGTCGAAATCAGAAAGTTTCTTTACAGCCAGTACTTTTTCGGCGGCCTGCGGATCGCGGTCGGCGTGTCGTTGCCGGCCGTGCTGTGTCTGATCGTATTCAACAACCGGGAGCTCGGCTTCACGATCTCGACCGGCGCGCTCGGCGCCTGCGTGGTCGACATGCCGGGCCCGCTGAAGTACAAGCACAACGAAATGCTCGCGTGCAGCGTGATCGGCTTCCTGGCCGCGCTCGCGACCGGCCTCGCGACGCCGAACATCTTCGCGCTGTGGCTGACGATCGTGCCGCTCACGTTCGTGCTGTCGCTGATCGTCGTCTACGGCAACCGCTGGCCGCAGATCAGCTTCGCGACGCTGTTCATGATGGTGATGACGCTCGAGGAAAAATTCACGCCGCTGCAAGCGTTCGTCAACGCCGGATGGATTCTCGCCGGTGGCCTCTGGTACACGTACTGGGCGACCGTGGTGTCGCAATGGCAGGCGCGCAGGATCGAGCAGCAGGCGCTCGCCGAGAGTCTGTTCGCGTGCGCGGACTACCTGCTCGCGCGCGCGCAGTTCTACGATCTCGACGCCGATCTCGACGAGTGCTATCGCAATCTGGTTGCCAAGCAGATTACCGCGGTCGAAACGCAGGAAACCGCACGCGACATCGTGCTGCGCAACCTGCCGAAGCTGCGCCGCGGCAAGCTCGATCCCGGCCGCACGACGATGTACAACCTGTTCATCAACAGCGTCGACCTGCACGAGCTGTTTGTCGGCGCGCATACCGACTACCCGCTCGTGCGCAATACGTTCGGCGGCTCGGACCTCATCATTTTCTATCGCGATCTGATCCGCAAGGCGGCCGCCGATCTCGAAGAGATCGGTCTCGCGGTGCTCGAGAACCGCGCGCCGCATTCGCGCATCAGCGTGAAAGCCGAACTGCGCGCGATCGAGTACGAGATCGAGCTGATGCGCAAGAAGAACTTCCCGGCGAGCAATGCGGAAGCGTACGCGGCGGTGCTCGCGACGTTCCGGCGCATCTGGAGCGCGACGCGGCTGATCGACCGGATGCGCCGCAATCTGTCGGGCCATGCCGACCCGCAGCAAACGGAACTGAAGATCGACAAGGCGCTCACGCGCTTCCTGCAGCGGCGCCGGATGTCGCCGCTGCTGATCTTCTCGAACCTGAACATGCGCTCGCCAAGCTTCCGCCACGCGCTGCGCGTGACGATCGCGGTGGCGGTCGGCTTCTGGCTCGGCCGGCTGCTGCCGCTGACGAACGCGTACTGGATCGTGATGACGACGATCATCATCCTGAAGCCCGGCTATTCGCTCACCAAGCAGCGCAATGCGCAGCGGATCGTCGGTACGCTGATCGGCTGCGCGGCGAGCATCGCGCTGATCTACACGGTGAAGGAGCCGCACCTGCTGATCGCGATCATGTTCGGGTCGATGGTGATGAGCTACAGCCTGCTGTTGTTCAACTACGCGGCGAGCGTCGTGTTCACGTCGTCATACGTGCTGCTGATGTTCCATCTGCTCGCGCCGGGCAGCATGCGCATCATTGGCGAGCGCGCGATCGACACGGTCGTGGGCTGCATGATCGCGATCGCGGCGAGCCGGCTGTTCCCGTACTGGGAATACCGGCTGATGGGCAAGCTTGTCACCGACATGCTTACGTCGACGCGCAAGTATTTCGAGGCGGTGTGGCGCGCCGGGCGCGGTGCGTCGCCGCCGCCGGTGCCGGCCGGCGACGGCGCGGCCGTCGTGGGGGTCGTCGCCGCGGCAATCGAAACGCCGGCCGGCACGCTCGACGACGATTATCGCTACCGTCTCGCGCGCAAGGACGTGCACATCGCGTTCGCAAACCTCGGCCAGGCGTTCCAGCGGATGATGATCGAGCCGAAGGCGCACCAGCGCTTCGTGCCGGAGCTGAACGATCTGCTCGTGCAGACGCACGTGCTCGGCGCGCAGATCACCGCAGCCGCGCCGTTGATCCGCAGCGCGTGCGCGGCCGACGAGCATCTCGCGCACGACGACGCATTGCACCGCGCACTGTCGGCGGTGCTCGAGAACCTCGAGAAGGCGGAGGCCGGCGAGCCGCCGCCGGCCGACCGGATCGAAGCGACGAAACAACTCACGCGCGACCTCGATGCAATGGTCGTGTCGGCGGAAAAATCCGAAGCGGTCGGTGCGGACCTCACGCATGACCTGAAGGTGCTCGCGCACCAGTGCAAGCAGATGCTCGCGTCGTCGCTGCTGATCCGCAAGGACGCAAGCGTGATCCGGCTGCCCGCATGAACGTGTGACATTGCGCTGCTGTCGCCGGCCGGCCCGCACACGCACGCGGGTCGGCCGGCGGTGCTTGCGCCGTTCGCGCCCAACCGTACCTGAAGCATGGCCAACCACCGGACGGGCGACGCCCCGCACCGTTCCCGGCGTTTCCGCCGTTCCTGCAACGTTCTCCGCGAAGCATGATCCACCCGCCCCACGCGGCCGGCTCGCACATATCGCTGCGGCCGCACGCCCGATTCCTCCGCTCGCGCCAGTCAGGGAATACCCGATTCCGCTCGCGTAGCCCCGCTTGTTATTATTCGTTCACGTTCAAGTTGTATATACAACTTAAGCCAACAGGACCGGCCCCGCTCGCCAGGTCCGCCGCATAACGATATCGGAGACTCGATGAAAAACTTGCAGCGCCATCTGGGCGCGCGGCACATCCGCTTTCTCGCGCTGGGCTCGGCAATCGGCACCGGCCTGTTCTACGGCTCCGCGTCGGCGATTCAGCTCGCGGGCCCGGCGGTGATCCTGGCCTACATCGTCGGCGGCGCGGCCGTCTACATGGTGATGCGCGCACTCGGCGAAATGGCCGTGCGCGAACCGGTAGCAGGCTCGTTCGGCCACTACGCGAGCGAGAACCTCGGCCCGTTCGCGGGTTTCGTCACCGGCTGGACCTACACGCTGGAAATGGTGATCGTCGCGATTGCCGACATCACCGCGTTCGGCATCTACATGGGCTTCTGGTTTCCGGACGTGCCGCAGTGGATCTGGGTGCTCGGCGTCGTCGCCGTGATTTGCGGGCTGAACCTGTGCCACGTGAAGGTGTTCGGCGAGCTCGAGTTCTGGCTGTCGATCATCAAGGTCGGCGCGATCGTCGCGATGATTGGCGGCGGCGTCGCGATCCTGCTGACCGGTATGCATTTCGGCCATTCGGCCGACGTGCCGACGATCGCGAACCTGTGGAACCATGGCGGCTTCTTCCCGAACGGAATCGGCGGGCTGATCGCGTCGCTGTCGGTCGTGATCTTCGCGTACGGCGGCATCGAGGTGATCGGGATGAGCGCCGGCGAGGCGAAGGATCCCGAGCGCGTGATTCCGCGCGCGATCAACGCGGTGCCCGCGCGGATCCTGCTGTTCTACGTGCTGACGATGGTCGTGCTGATGTCGATCAGCCCGTGGACCGGCGTAGGCGGCGACGGCAGCCCGTTCGTGCAGATCTTCTCCGCACTCGGTGTGAAGTCGGCCGCGACGATCCTGAACCTCGTCGTGATCAGCGCGGCGATTTCGGCGATCAACAGCGACATCTTCGGTGCGGGCCGGATGATGTTCGGGATGGCACGGCAAGGCCAGGCGCCGCGCGTGCTGATGTCGACGTCGCGGCACGGCGTGCCGTGGGTCACGGTGCTCGTGATGGCCGGCGCGCTGCTCGTCGGCGTGCTGCTCAACTACCTGATGCCGAAGGATGTGTTCCTGGTCGTGGCCGCGATCGCGACGTTCGCGACCGTCTGGGTGTGGCTGATGATCCTGCTGTCGCAGGTCGCGATGCGCCGGCGCCTGTCGCACGCGGAAGTCGCGGCGCTGAAGTTCAAGGTGCCGCTGTGGCCCGCTGCGCCCGCGCTGACGATCGCGTTCATGGGATTCGTGATCGTGATGCTGGGCTGGTTCGACGACACGCGCGTCGCGCTCTACGTCGGCGCGGCATGGCTCGCCCTGCTCGCGGCGGTGTTCTACGTCCGGATCCGCCCGAAGTTCGCGGCTGCGTCACGGTGACGCACGAGTAACTTTCCACGCGGTGCGCCGGCTTCGGCGCCCGCGTTTTCCGCGTCAATTGCGGCGTGATGTGACGCATCACCCGCCACAGCTCCCGCCCTCTCCTTGCTGCGCATCGCCGCCAGACCGAAGGCCCAAGCAGCAATCACGCGGCGGGTCACACAACGTCAGTGCGACGCGGCGCTCGCACTCGCAGCCTCGGCCGGATGGGCCTCGTCGTACGCGCGCTTTTGCGAGATCGCGTTGTACAGGATCGTCCCGATCACGAGCAGCACCGCCACGACGATCAGGATGCTCACGTTGCGGACAGGGTTCTTCTTGCGCTGATCGTTCATGGTCGGGGCGGCTCCGTCGGATTCGTTGAAGCGGGCATTCTACGCGCTTGTACCCGTGCCGCGCCCAGCCGTTGCGTTAACCGACCTTCACCTTCCCGCCGCCTTTCGCACGCTTTCATTTGATAATCATTCCCATTTCGATTTAGAATCGCAAATCTTTCGTTTTGTAATGTTTCGGGCCGCTCGGGCGGCAGGCACGTCCCGAAACGCTTCCTCCTCCGCCTGCCTCACTGGAGTCACCATGTCGAATCCGCGCACCCGCCTGCTGCCGCTCGCCGGCGCCCTCGCCGTTGCCGCCGCCGCGTTCGCGCCGCTTGCCCAGGCCGCCGAGGAAGTGAGCCTGTACACGACCCGCGAGCCGAAGCTGATCCAGCCGCTGATCGACGCGTTCACGAAGCAGAGCGGCGTCAAGGTCAACACGGTATTCGTGAAGGACGGCCTGCTCGAACGCGTGAAGGCCGAAGGCGCACAATCGCCGGCCGACGTGCTGATGACGGTCGACATCGGCAACCTGCTCGACCTGGTCGACGGCGGGCTCGCGCAGCCGGTGCGCTCGAAGGTGCTCGACGACGCGATTCCCGCGAATCTGCGCGGCGCGCAAGGCGACTGGTATGCGCTGTCGCTGCGCGATCGCGTGTTGTACGTCGAGAAGGACCTGAAGGTCGACACATTCCGCTACGAAGATCTCGCCGATCCGAAATGGAAGGGCAAGGTCTGCATCCGCTCCGGCCAGCATCCGTACAACACGGCGCTCGTCGCCGCGATGATCGCGCACGACGGCGAGGCTGCGACCGAAAAGTGGCTGCGCGGCGTGAAAGCGAACCTCGCACGCAAGGCGACCGGCGGCGACCGCGACGTCGCGCGCGATATTCTCGGCGGCATCTGCGACGTCGGTCTCGCGAACGCGTACTACGTCGGTCACATGAAGAACGCGGAAGCCGGCACCGATGCGCGCAAGTGGGGCGATGCGATCAAGGTCGTGCGTCCGACCTTCGCGAACGCGAAGAGCGGCGGCACGCACGTGAACATCAGCGGCGCGACGGTCGCGAAGCATGCACCGCACAAGGCCAACGCGGTGAAGCTGCTCGAGTACCTGGTATCGCCGGAAGCGCAGGCGCTGTATGCGCAGGCGAACTACGAATATCCGGTGCGCGCGAACGTGAAGCTCGACCCGGTGATCGCGAGCTTCGGCCCGTTGAAGATCGACCCGCTGCCGCTCGCCGACATCGCGAAGCATCGCAAGGCGGCCAGCCAGCTCGTCGACAAGGTCGGCTTTGACAACTAACGCACCTTTCGTCCGCGCGCGTCGCCAGCCGTTCCGGTTGCGCGCGGGCGGCGTCTGGCTGGCTGCGGCCGTCGCGATCGCCGCGGCGGTCGCGGCGCCGCTCGCGGTGCTGGTCGCCGCCGCGTTCGGCGCCGATCTCGCTCACTGGGCGCATCTTGCCGAATTCGTACTGCCGCAGGCGCTCGTCAATACGCTGATGCTGCTCGCGGGCGTCGGCGCGATCGTCACGGTGATCGGCACCGGCTGCGCGTGGCTCGTCACCGCGTACGACTTTCCCGGCCGCCGCGTGCTGACCTGGGCGCTGCTGCTGCCGCTCGCGGTACCCACCTATATCGTCGCGTTCGCGTATCTCGACCTGCTGCACCCGATCGGCCCCGTGCAGGGCACGATTCGCTGGCTGCTCGGCTTCGACAGCCCGCGCCAGTTCCGCCTGCCCGATCTGCGCTCGCTTCCGGGCGCGATCTTCGTGCTCGGCTTCGTGCTGTATCCGTACGTGTACCTGAGCACGCGAGCGATGTTCGTCACGCAGTCCGCAAGCCTGCTCGAAGCCGCGCGCACGCTCGGTGCCGGACGCATCGTCACGTTCTGGCGCGTCGTCGTGCCGCTGGCTCGGCCCGCGATCGCGGTTGGCGTGAGCCTCGCACTGCTCGAAACGCTAAACGACATCGGCGCGTCCGAATTCCTCGGCGTACAAACGCTGACGGTGTCGGTCTACACGACGTGGGTCACCCGCTCCGATCTCGCCGGTGCCGCGCAGATCGCGCTCGCGATGCTCGCGATCGTCGTCGGCATGATCGCGCTCGAACGCTACGGGCGCCGCCGCCAGCGCTACGCGCACGGGCGGCGCATGCGGCCGATCGCGCCGCGCACGCTGACCGGCGCAACCGCCTGGTGCGCGGCCGCGTTCGGCTGGCTGCCGGTTCTGCTCGGCTTCGGCGCGCCGGCCGCGTATCTCGCGGTCGAAACCGGCAAGCGGGTGCACCTGGTCGGCGGCGTATCGGCGCAGTTGCTGACCGGGCTCGCGAACACGTTGTCGATCGCCGCCGCCGCGACTGCGGCCACGCTCGCGTGCGGGCTCGTCGTCGCGTGGGCGGCGCGCGCGCAGCGCGACAGCGCACGTGCGGGCCCGGCCCGCGCATGCGCGCGGATCGCGAGCCTCGGCTATGCGGTACCGGGTACCGTGCTCGCGATCGGGCTGCTGATTCCGTTCGCAGCGGCCGACCGGCTGCTCGGCGCCGCACTCGGCCGGGACGGGCTGCTGCTGATGGGGTCTGCGGCCGCACTCGTGATCGCGTACACCGTGCGCTTTCTCGCGATCTCGGCCGGCAGCATCGAAGCCGGACTCGCGCGCATTCCGCCGTCGCTCGAACATGCCGCGCGCTCGCTCGGCGAGACGGCCGGCGGCACGCTGCGCCGCGTGCATCTGCCGCTGCTGCGGCCCGCACTCACGACGAGCGCGCTGCTCGTGTTCGTCGATGCGATGAAGGAGTTGCCGGCGACGTTGCTGCTGCGTCCGCTGAATTTCGACACGCTCGCGACGTGGCTGTATGCGGAAGCCGCGCGCGGCACCTACGAAGAAGGCGCGGTCGCCGCGCTCGCGATCGTGCTGGCCGGGCTCGTGCCCGTGATCCTGCTCGCGCGCACCCGCCACAAGATCGGAGCCTGACACCGTGACCCTGCTTGAACTTGACGACCTCTGCGTCGCCTACGACACACCGAGCGGCCGCCGCATGGTAGTCGACGGGCTGAGCCTCGCGCTTCCGCGCGGCGACATCGGCTGCCTGCTCGGCGCATCGGGCTGCGGCAAGACCACGGTGCTGCGCGCGATCGCCGGCTTCGAGCCGGTGCGGACCGGACGCATCGTGCTGGACGGCATGCCGGTCGCGGCGCCATCGCTCGACGTGCCGCCCGAACGGCGGCGTATCGGAATGATGTTTCAGGACTACGCGCTGTTCCCGCACCTGAGCGCGGCCGACAACGTCGCGTTCGGGTTGCGGCGGATGCCGAAGGCCGAACGGCGCGCGCGGGTCGCCGACATGCTCGAACTCGTCGGGCTCGCGCAATCCGGCAACGCCTACCCGCACGAGCTGTCGGGCGGCCAGCAGCAACGTGTCGCGCTGGCTCGCGCGCTCGCACCGTCGCCGGAATTGCTGCTGCTTGACGAGCCATTCTCGAACCTCGACGTCGACACGCGCGAGCGTCTGGCGTTCGAGCTGCGCGACATCCTGAAACGTACAGGTCACACCGCGATCCTCGTCACGCACAACCAGGCGGAAGCATTCGCGATCGCCGACCGGATCGGCGTGATGAAAGATGGGCGGCTCGCGCAATGGGACACGCCCTATGCGCTGCACCATCATCCGGCGAACCCGTTCGTCGCCGAATTCGTGCGCCGCGACGCGCTCGCGGACGAACGTGCGCGCGCGTTGGCGCGCGGCCGTTGAGCGCACGGGGCGCACGTCGACGGCGCGCGGCGGCAGCGGCGGCACCCGGATGCGCACGCATGGATAACGGCGCACGATACGTCGCCATTAACATGCCGCACGCGGCCGACTGCACGCTGACGAATCGGTGGCTACGGCACGCGCGGGCAGCGGCCTCAAGCGCTGCGGCAGCGCGGCCGACCGACACGCGGCGTCCCGCGCGCTACACCGGCTCGGACAGGTCGCGCACCGGCAACGCAGTCGAATACTTGATCTGCTCCATCGCGAACGACGAACTCACGTCGAACAGCGGCACCGCGCGGATCAACTGCTTGTACACGCGATCGTAGTCGTCGATGCCGGTCACCACGACGCGCAGCAGATAGTCGGTCTCGCCGCTCATCCGGTATACCTCGACGACTTCCGGCATGTCGCGCACGGCTTGCGTGAAACGCTGCGCCCATTCCTCGGTGTGCTGATTCGTGCGAATCGCGACGAACACGGTCGTTCCGACGCCGAGCTTGCGCGGATCGCACAGCGCGACCTGTGCGCGAATCGCACCGGTCTCCTTGAGCCGCTGCACACGCTTCCAGCACGGCGTCTGCGACAGGTTCACGCGCTGCGCGAGTTCCGCGATCGGCAGCGTCGCGTCTGCTTGCAACAGCTCCAGCAGCTTGCGATCGATGGCGTCCATTTACCCAGTCCCTCGTAGATAGAAATTTTTTCTATGCATCGTGCACGACGGGGAACAATATGAAAACCACTCCGCGGCGTCGACCGGGATAAACACTGATCGCGCAAAGAGCCGGCGGCCATGTGTACGGTCCGCGTACGCCGGGCTGCCTAGCGGCGCAAGAGCAGACGAAACAGGCGATTCCGCCCGTCAAGGGGGAACCGCCTGAAGTCGTCGATCGCACGGGGCGCATGCGCGCCCTACGCGCACATACGGCGCATGATGCGGGAGCGCTGCGTGTGCGCCGCCGTCCCTTCGCTCAATACGCGACCGTCGCGACTTCGCGCACGAAGCTCCGATGCTCGAGCGCATCGACGAATGCGACCGCGTAATCTTCCGCCGAGATCTTGCTATTGCCCTGCGCGTCCGCGATCAGCTTGCCGACGCCCGTGCGGAACGTACCCGTGCGCTCGCCCGGTGCGATCTGTGCGGCCGGCGCGAAGAAGGTCCAGTCGAGATCGCCGACGGTCTGCAGGTATCCGAGCGCGTCCCGGTGAGCGAGCGCGACCGCCTTGTATGCATCGGGGAAACCTTCGGTATCGACGAGCTGCTTGCCCGGTGCGACTTCCAGCGAACCCGCGCCGCCCACGACGACGAGCCGCTTCAGCCCCGCCTGGCGAACGCCGGCCACGAGGGCCCGCGCCGCCGCGACGACCTTCGCGGCATCGTCCTGCTGCGGGCCGTACGCACTCGCGACGACGTCGTGACCCGGCAGTGCGGCCGCGATGCTGGCCGCATCGAATAGATCGGCCGCCTTCGCGGTAATGCCGTCGCCGGCCGCGCCGGGATGGCGCGACAGCGCGGTCACGCGATGGCCGCGGCGTGCGGCCTCCGTCGCGATCCGCGAGCCGATCATGCCGGTGGCGCCAAACAGCGCGATGTTCAAGCTACGTTGCGTCATGTCGATTCTCCATCAATAAAAGTAACTAAAGCGATTACATATAAAGCCGAAAAAAAACGGAGCGGAACTCCGTCGTGCCGGTCGCCGCGCGTGTGCGTCGCCCGGCATCCCGCCCGGTGTGATGCGCGTCGCGGCCCGTGCTTAGCCGCTGGCGCTACCCGCCGGCCGGTTGCGCTGCTCGGATTCGAGCACGTCCGCCGTGACGTCAGCAAGCGTTCGCGTGGCGAGTGACGCTTCCATTGCCCGCTGCGCGTCGCCGATGTAGTCGATCAGCACACCCTGGATGTGCCGGCCGACGACGCACGCGGGATTCGGCGCTTCACGGTGCAGCGCGAACAACTGCGCATCGTCGACCGCGCGGTACACGTCGAGCAGCGTAATTTCGCCGGGCTCCCGCGCGAGCAACGCGCCACCGCCCGCGCCGAGTTGCGACGTGGTCAGCCCCGCGGCCGCCAGCATCGAAAGCAACCGACGGATCAGCGCCGGATTCGTGTTCACGCTGCCCGCAATGATGTCGGACGACAGCGGCACACCTTCCTGCATCGACAGCAACGCAAGAACGTGAACGGCAAACGCAAACCGGCTGCTGGTATTCATTCCTCGTCCATTCGGCGACGCCGGCCCGAACCGCAGCCGGCGACAATGTGTAACCACTATAATTACATTTTGCGCATCGCGCAAGCGCCCGATTACTCGCCGCTGGCGGGCTTTGCGCCGGCCGCGTTCTGCTGGCTCCACTGCTGGAGCTTCTTGCCGGCCTCCGCCATCCGCGCGCCCGCTTCGGATGCGGCGTGGGCGACGACAGCCGATGCGGCCGCGTCGAACTGCGCCTGCGCAGCGGATGCGAGGCCGCTCGCCGACAACGGCGGCACGGCCGACGCCGCGGACGCGATGCCGGCCTTCGCGGCATTGATCTGCTGGTTGACCGTGCTCGCCACCTGATCGAGCGCCTTCGCCGCATTGTTGGCGGCATCGGCAGCCGCGCTCGCGGCCGTGTCGGGCTGCGAGGCCGGCGCGCCGGACTTCTCGCAGCCGGCCAGCAACAACACCGCACCGGCGGCCGCAACTGCCAGCACCGCTCCGGACGCGCGACGCGCCCGCCAAGTCTTCATCTTCATCAGCAATCTCCGGCCGTGCGCCGCACGGCCTGAATGGTTGGACCGACGTCGATGATACCGCCTGTGGAACAACGGAAATGACCACTGCCGCTTGAAGATGCACTGCAATTTCGGATTCGTCTGATTCAATCCCGGTCGCGGCGACACTAAAGTGGGCCCTTCAACCCGCTCCGTCTGCTTTCCGCCTCATCATGGCTTTCCTCATCGACTGGTTCATCGCGCTGGCCGCCCTGCTCGCCGCCACGCTCTTCCTGTGTCTTCGCGCGCCGTCCGTGCGGTGCCTGCGCGCGTCGGGCCGTCCGCGCCGCGTCGCCGCCGCGCGCCTGCTCGCGCAAGCCGTGATCGGCTTCTGGACGGCTGCGCTGATCGTCACGCAAGGCATCCTCGGCCCGAGCGGCGACGAGCAGTCGCTCCCCGGCTTCGCCGCACTGGCCTTCGCCGCGCTCGGACTCGTTACCGTCGCCGCATACTGGTGTCTGTGCGCATTGCGGCTGCGCCGGCCGCCGGCGCTGTTCGCGCGCCGCTGACGCGCCGGACCGGTGCATCGCGGCGCACCACCTCGAGCCCCGACGCGCACCATACGCACCAGTTGCGTACGTGTCGCACCATGCGCGTGCAAGGCCCCCACGCCTATTGCGGCAGCATACGTGCCCCGCTTCCGTGCACGCTTCGTCGGGATGCCGCGCCGCACGGCGCTCCGGGCCACCATCCGCACCAATTGAACGCAGTCGTTCACCAACTTGGCCCGATACTTGCATTCCTTGCCCGTTTTTTGCGCAAGGAAGCCCCGGCATGGATGGTCTGAAATCCGGCGTCGATACACTGTTCCTGTTGATCGGCGCCGTCATGGTGCTCGCGATGCACGCGGGCTTTGCATTTCTCGAGCTTGGCACGGTCCGCAAGAAGAACCAGGTCAACGCGCTCGTGAAGATCCTCGTGGACTTCTCGGTGTCGACGCTCGCTTACTTCTTCATCGGCTACACGATCGCGTACGGCGTCGAGTTCTTCGACGACATCGGCACGCTGTCGCAGCACAGCGGCTACGCGCTCGTGCGCTTCTTCTTCCTGCTGACGTTCGCGGCAGCCATCCCGGCGATCGTGTCCGGGGGCATCGCGGAACGCGCGAAATTCAATCCGCAACTCGTCGCGACGCTGATCATCGTCGGCTTCATCTATCCGTTCTTCGAAGGGATTGCGTGGAACGAGCGCTTCGGCGTGCAGGCGTGGCTCACGCACGCGTTCGGCGCGCCGTTCCACGATTTCGCGGGCTCGGTCGTCGTGCACGCGTTCGGCGGCTGGGTCGCGTTGCCGGCCGTGCTGCTGCTCGGCGCGCGCCACGGCCGCTATGCGAAGGACGGCCGGATCGCCGCGCATCCGCCGTCGAACATCCCGTTCCTCGCGCTCGGCGCGTGGGTGCTGGCCGTCGGCTGGTTCGGGTTCAACGTGATGAGCGCGCAGACGCTCGACAAGATCAGCGGCCTCGTCGCGGTGAACTCGCTGATGGCGATGGTCGGCGGCACGCTCGCCGCGTGGATGGCCGGCCGCAACGATCCGGGCTTCACGTACAACGGACCGCTCGCCGGTCTCGTCGCCGTGTGCGCGGGCTCCGACGTGATGCACCCGATCGGTGCGCTCGTCACCGGCGCAGCGGCAGGTGCACTGTTCGTCGCGATGTTCACCTGCGTGCAGAACAGGTGGCGCATCGACGACGTGCTCGGCGTGTGGCCGCTGCACGGGATGTGCGGCGCACTCGGCGGGATCGCGGCCGGCGTGTTCGGCCAGCCCGCACTGGGCGGCCTCGGCGGCGTATCGTTCGCGTCGCAGTTCATCGGCACGCTCGGCGGCATCGTCATCGCGACGGCGGGCGGCGCGCTGGTGTACGGCGCGCTGAAGGCGACCGTCGGCCTGCGGCTCGATCGCGAAGCCGAATTCGACGGCGCCGACCTGTCGATCCACCGGATCTCGGCGACGCCCGAACGCGAGTGAGCATCGCCGCTGCATGCGCCGGGCTTGCGCGAGTCCAGCGTCACGCACGCCGGCGCATCATTACGTTTTCAATTCAAAAAACTTTCATGTAGGGTGCCTACACTTCCGTCCAGTTTTCAACTTGCCTTCGCGAAGCTTGCCGAGCGCCTGCGTGTCGCGAAGGCCATTCTTCCAACATCTGAAACTGGACTCCACATGCCCGCGTTGCCCAATGCTTCCCGTCGTCAGGCCCTGAAGATCCTCGCCGGCGCGCCCATGCTGCCCCTCTCCGGCCTCGCGCTGCCGGCCCTGCTGACGGGCTGCGGCGGTGACGACGGTCCGACCGCTACGACGCCGGCCGCCGCATATACGTCGGCGGCGTTCTCGGCGATGGCCGCGCCGACGCTCGACAATGCGGCCGCGATGGCCACGACGACCGTCGGCTCGACGCTGTCGGTGTCGTTCTCGGACGGCTCGTCGCGCAACTTCAAGCTCGCGTACCGGCCGTTCTTCGTCACGGGCGACATGGTGCCGGACGGCAACGGCGGCACGATCCTGGCCGGCGGCTACTACGACATCAACAACCAGCCGATCATCGACCGTTCGGTCGCGGGCAAGGAGCGCCAGTTCTATTCGGACTGCCCGGACGGCAGTTCGCTGTTGACGCTGAAAAACGCGAACGTGCCCGGCGTGAAGGGCAATACCGTGTTCGCGGTCGTGCAGTTCGAATACACGACGCGCGACCAGGCAAGCGCGTCGCAGTACGGCCAGCTGCCGTCGCCGATCGCGGTGATCACGCTCGACCAGGATCCGTCCAGCGGCGCGCTGAAGGTCGTCAAGTATCACAACGTCGACACGTCGAAAGCGCACGGGCTGTGGATCACCTGCGGCGCGAGCCTGTCGCCGTGGGGCACGCATCTGTCGAGCGAGGAATACGAACCGGACGCGACGAAGGCCGCGACCGACGCGCAGTTCAAGGCGTTCAGCAAGAACACGTTCGGCGACGAGACGAAGGCGAACCCCTACCACTACGGCCATCTGCCGGAGATCACAGTGAACCCGGACGGCACCGGCACGGTGAAGAAGCACTACTGCCTCGGCCGCATCTCGCACGAGCTGATCCAGGTGATGCCGGACCAGCGCACCGTGATGATGGGCGACGATGCGACCAACGGCGGCCTGTTCATGTTCGTCGCCGACAAGGCGGCCGACCTGTCGGCCGGCACGCTGTACGTCGCGAAGTGGACGCAGACGTCGTCCGCCGGCGCGGGTAGCGCGACGCTCACGTGGCTGAAGATCGGCCACGCGACCAGCAACGAGATCGAGACGCTCGCGAACACGCTGAAGGCGTCCGACATCATGGACCTGACGACGACCGACCCGAACGACGCCAGCTACACGAAGATTCACTTCGGCGGCAAGTTCAACTGGATCCGCGTGAAGCCGGGAATGGAAAAGGCGGCAGCATTCCTCGAGACGCATCGCTACGCGGCGCTGATCGGCGGCAGCATGGCGTTCACGAAGCTCGAAGGCACGACGGTCAACGCGAAGGACAAGATCGTCTACACGGCGATGTCGCGGATCGAGACGTCGATGGTCAAGGGCAATACGGTGTCGCGCGACGTCGCGCTGGACAAGAAGATCGCCGCGGGCGCCGTCTACGCGCTGAACCTGAAGGGCGGCCAGCGCGACACGTCGGGCGCCGCGATCGACAGCGAATGGGTGCCGGTGGACATGAGCGCGCCGGCCGCGCTCGTCGGCGAGGATCTCGCCGCGGCGGACGCGCTCGGCAACCTCGCGAACCCGGACAAGATCGCGAACCCCGACAACCTGAAGTTCTCGGAGAAGCTGCGCACGCTGTTCATCGGCGAGGACTCGGGGATGCACGTGAACAACTTCCTGTGGGCGTACAACGTCGACACGAAATCGCTCACACGCGTGCTGTCGTGTCCGGCCGGCGCCGAATCGACGGGCCTGCACGCGGTGGACGAGATCAACGGCTGGACCTACATCATGAGCAACTTCCAGCACGCGGGCGACTGGGAGTCGCCGCTGCACGACAAGGTGAAGCCGACGCTCGATCCGCTCGTGCGCGCAAACTACAAGGACCGATTCGGCGCGAGCGTCGGCTACCTGACGGCCGAGCCGACCAGCATCAAGCTCGCGAAGGCGTAATCGCGTCGCGCGAGCGGCGCGCGCTGCCCGCGTGCCGTCGCCGCGCGTCCGCTGACGGGACGTCCCTGACCGGGCGTCCCTGACCGGGCGTCCCTGACCAGGCACCATCTTCATCACGTTTCATTCGTCGGCGCTCCACGCCGGTTCTTGCGCGATGCCCATCCGGGCGTCGCGCTTTTTTTCGCGCGTGCGCCGCCGACACGGATGCACGCGGCGTACGCGCGCCGGGTCGAAAGAACGGTTTTCAGCGATCGGGGATAATACGGGCCTGACGCGTCCGGGACGGACGGGCAAAAAAAAGCGCCACGGAGACCGTGGCGCTAAAAAAGTTCTAGCCATTCCGAGGGCCGTGCTAGAACCTGAGAGACTGCGCGAAACACCGTTGCCGGTTAAACTCCTGAAACGATGTTTCGAAAACGTGAGACATTCTTTCCGTTTCCGCCCGACAAGTCAAGCGGTATTTGCACCGGTTTCTGCACTTTCCGGCAATGCACATTTGAGCGCTTTCCTAATAAACCAAGGGTGAACCCGTAAAATCTCATCGGATGAACGATTCACCCATGGAACATGCATACTTTGACAATCATCGTACAATATCAACAAAATTGAAATTGCGTTTCGGAAATAGAGAGAAATCCCCGTGTCGACACCTGTAACGCCTCCCGCGCCCCGAGATCGCGAATCGTCGCCCGACGAGATCACCGCACTCGCACGCGGCCTCGCCGTGCTGCGCCGGATCGCGGCCGCCGACGCCCCGGTCAGCAACCGCGAACTGACGGAATTGACGGGCATTCCGAAGCCTACCGTGTCGCGCATCACGGCGACGCTCGTCAGCGCCGGCTTCCTGTTTCAGCTTCCCGACAGCGAGCGCTTCGTGCTGACCGCGTCGGTGCTGGAGCTGAGCCATGGCTTCCTGCGCAATTTCGACATCCGGGCGCGCTCGCGGCCGTTCATGATCGAGCTCGCCGAGCGTACGTCGCTGTCGGTGCATCTCGCGGTGCGCGACCGGCTCGACATGGTCGCGATCGACGTGATCCGCCCGCGCTCCGCCGTGCTGGTCACACGCCTCGAGATCGGCTCGCGGATGGACATCGCGCGCACCGCGGTGGGCCGCGCGTATCTGGCTGCGCTCGAGGACGACGAGCGCCGCACGCTGCTCGACGCGCTGCGCGCCACGGCCGGCGACGACTGGCCGCACGTATCGGCACGGCTGAACCCGGCGCTCGACGATGCGATGCGCGACGGCCACGCGATCGCGGTCGGCGAATGGCGCGAAGGGCTGAACGCGGTCGCGGCCGGTTTCATCGGCCCGTCCGGCCAGCGCTATTCGGTGAACTGCGGCGGCGCGTCGAGCCAGTGCCCGCCCGAGTGGCTGCATGAACACGTCGTGCCCGCGCTGCGCGAATGCATTGCAAAGATTACCCGCGAGATCGGCGGCGCGCCCGCCCGCCGCAGCGCCGTGTAATCGTTTCGTCATCGCACCGTCGCGTTCTGTAACGACCGTAACCCGTTGAAAGATAGACTGCTGGACTGTAACGGGGACGGGACGTAGCATCATGCCCATCGTCGCGCCGCATTCGCGCAGCGCACCGCTCTTTCCCGCGCGAACCGGAAGGGCCGGACCGAGCCGGCCTTCCGAACCGCCTATCCACGCGCCGCTCCAAGCCCGTTTCCCGGCACGCCGCGCCGTCTTCCTGACAGCACACGATGGACAACCAACAAAAGCCCACGCCCCCTTCGAAGGACCCTGCTTCGCCCGCACCGCGCCGCCCGCGCCGAACGCTGGCGCTCGGTACGCTCGCGGTCGTCGTCATCGGCGGCCTGCTGTGGTGGCATCCGTGGAACCGTACGCCCGCGGGCACGCCCGCCGCAGGCAGCGGCGCATCGGCCGCAAGCGCCGGCGGCGGCCATCGCGGCCGTGGCGGCCCCGCCGCGATGGCGAACGTTCCACAACCCGTGTCGGTCGCGACCGCGACGCAAGGCGAGATGCCGATCGTGCTGTCGGCGCTGGGCACCGTGACGCCGCTCGCGAGCGTGACGGTCAAGACGCAGCTATCGGGCTATCTGCAGTCGGTCGCGTTCCAGGAAGGCCAGATCGTGAAGAAAGGCGACCTGCTCGCGCAGATCGACCCGCGCCCGTATCAGGTCGCGCTGGCAAACGCCGAAGGCACGCATGCGCGAGACGCGGCGCTGCTCGCAACGGCCCGCATCGACCTGAAGCGCTACCAGACGCTGCTCGCGCAGGATTCGATTGCGTCGCAGACGGTCGACACGCAGGCGTCGCTCGTCAAGCAATACGAAGGGACGGTGAAGACCGACCAGGCGGCGATCGATTCCGCGAAACTCAATCTCGCGTACGCGCGCATCACGGCGCCGGTGTCGGGCCGCGTCGGCCTGCGCCAGGTCGATCCCGGCAACTACGTGACGCCGGGCGACACGAACGGCATCGTCGTGATCACGCAATTGCAGCCGATGAGCGTGATCTTTACGACATCGGAAGACAACCTGCCGCAGATCGTCAAACAGGTGAACGCCGGCCAGAAGCTGTCGGTCACCGCGTACAACCGCAACAACACCGTGCCGCTCGAAACGGGGACGCTCGAAACGCTCGACAACCAGATCGATACGAGCACCGGCACGATCAAGCTGCGCGCAACGTTCGCGAACAAGGACGGGCTGCTGTTCCCGAATCAGTTCGTGAACACGCGGCTGCTCGTCGACGTGATGCGCAATGCGACGATCGTGCCGACGTCCGCGGTGCTGACCGGCTCGATCGGACAGTTCGTCTACATCGTGAAACCCGACAACACGGTGACGGTGCGCAAGGTCAAGGTCGGCCCGGTCGACGGCGAGCGCACGAGCATCGTCAGCGGCGTCGCGCTCGGCGAGCGCGTAGTCACCGATGGCTCCGACCGGCTGCGCGAAGGCTCGAAGATCACGATTCCCGCCGACAAGCCGAGCGGCGCATCGGGCGCACGCGGCGGCGCCGCGCCGGGCGCATCCGGCGCATCGGCCGCGGCCGGCCATCGCGGCGGGCACAGGCACGGCGCGTCGCAGGCAGCGGCCGCCGCGGCCCAGTAACGCGCGGGCCGCTCGATGAATCCGTCCCGTCTCTTCATTCTCCGGCCGGTCGGCACCGCCCTGCTGATGGCGGCGATCATGCTGGCCGGTCTCGTCGCACTGCGCTTCCTGCCGCTCGCCGCGCTGCCCGAGGTCGACTACCCGACGATCCAGGTCCAGACCTTCTATCCGGGCGCGAGCCCGGAGGTGATGACGTCGGCGGTCACCGCGCCGCTCGAGCGCCAGTTCGGCCAGATGCCGTCGCTGAACCAGATGTCGTCGCAGAGCTCGGCCGGTGCATCGGTGATCACGCTGCAGTTCTCGCTCGACCTGCCGCTCGACATCGCCGAACAGGAAGTGCAGGCCGCGATCAACGCGGCCGGCAACCTGCTGCCGTCCGACCTGCCGGCCCCGCCGATCTACGCGAAGGTGAACCCCGCCGACGCGCCGGTGCTCACGCTCGCAATCACGTCGAAGACGCTGCCGCTCACGCAGGTGCAGGACCTGACCGACACGCGCCTCGCAATGAAGATCTCGCAGATCGCGGGCGTCGGCCTCGTCAGCCTGTCGGGCGGCAACCGGCCGGCCGTGCGGATCCAGGCTAACCCGACCGCGCTTGCACAGTACGGGATGAACCTCGACGACCTGCGCACGACGATCTCGAACCTGAACGTGAACACGCCGAAGGGCAACTTCGACGGCCCGACGCGCGCATACACGATCAACGCGAACGATCAGCTCACGAGCGCCGACCAGTACAACGATGCGGTCGTCGCGTACAAGAGCGGCCGCCCGGTGATGCTGACCGACGTCGCGAAGATCGTCGCCGGCTCGGAGAACACCAAGCTCGGCGCGTGGGTCAATTCGGAGCCCGCAATCATCCTGAACGTACAGCGCCAGCCGGGCGCGAACGTGATCGCGACCGTCGACGCGATCAAGGCGCAGTTGCCGAAGCTGCAAGAGACGCTGCCCGCCGCGCTCGACGTGGAGATCGTCACCGACCGCACGACGATGATCCGCGCGGCCGTGCGCGACGTGCAGTTCGAGCTGCTGCTCGCGGTTGCACTCGTCGTGCTGGTGATGTACCTGTTCCTCGCGAACGTGTACGCGACGATCATCCCGAGCCTGTCGGTGCCGCTGTCGCTGATCGGCACGCTGGCCGTGATGTACATGGCCGGCTTCTCGCTGAACAACCTGTCGCTGATGGCGCTCACCATTGCGACCGGCTTCGTCGTCGACGATGCAATCGTGATGATCGAGAACATCGCGCGCTACGTCGAGGAAGGCGACACGGGCCTCGAGGCCGCGCTGAAGGGATCCCGGCAGATCGGCTTCACGATCATCTCGCTGACGGTCTCGCTGATCGCGGTGCTGATCCCGCTGCTGTTCATGGGCGACGTGGTCGGCCGGCTCTTCCACGAATTCGCGATCACGCTCGCGGTGACGATCGTGATCTCGGCGATCGTGTCGCTCACGCTCGTGCCGATGATGTGCGCGAAGCTGCTGCGCCATTCGCCGCCGCCCGAAAGCCACCGCTTCGAGGCCCGGGTGCACCGTGCGATCGACTGGGTGATCGCACGCTACGCGGTCGCGCTCGAATGGGTGCTGAACCGCCAGCGCTCGACGCTCGTCGTCGCGCTGCTCACGCTCGCGCTGACCGCCCTGCTCTACGTGTTCGTGCCGAAGGGCTTTTTCCCCGCGCAGGACACCGGCGTGATCCAGGCGATCACGCAGGCGCCGCAGTCGATCTCGTACGGCGCGATGGCAGAACGCCAGCAGGCGCTCGCGGCCGAGATCCTGAAGGATCCGAACGTCGACAGCCTCACGTCGTTCATCGGCGTCGACGGCAGCAACATCACGCTGAACAGCGGCCGGATGCTGATCAACCTGAAGCCGCGCGACGACCGCACCGAAACCGCCGCGCAAATCATCCGCGGACTCCAGCAGCGCGTCGCGAACGTGACCGGCATCACGCTGTTCATGCAGTCGGTGCAGGACCTGACGATCGACTCGACCGTGAGCCCGACGCAGTACCAGTTCATGCTGACGAGCCCGAATCCGGACGAGTTCGCGACCTGGGTGCCGAAGCTCGTCGCGCGGCTTCAGAAAGAGCCGTCGCTCGCCGACGTCGCGACCGACCTGCAGAGCAACGGCCAATCGGTGTACATCGAGATCGATCGCGCGAGCGCCGCGCGCTTCGGCATCACGCCGGCGACCGTCGACAACGCGCTGTACGACGCGTTCGGCCAGCGCATCGTGTCGACCATCTTCACGCAGTCGAACCAGTACCGCGTGATTCTCGAGTCGGAGCCGAAGGAGCAGCATTACGCGCAATCGCTGAACGACATCTACCTGCCGTCCGCCGGCGGCGGCCAGGTGCCGCTGTCGTCGATCGCGTCGTTCCACGAACGGCCGTCGCCGTTGCTCATTTCTCACCTGTCGCAGTTCCCGTCCACGACGATTTCCTTCAACCTCGCACCGGGCGCGTCGCTCGGCGAAGCGGTGAAGGCGATCGGCGCGGCCGAGAAGGACGTCGGCCTGCCCGGCTCGTTCCAGACGCGCTTCCAGGGCGCGGCGCTCGCGTTCCAGGCGTCGCTGTCGAACCAGCTGTTCCTGATCCTCGCGGCGGTCGTCACGATGTACATCGTGCTCGGCGTGCTGTACGAGAGCTACATCCACCCGATCACGATCCTGTCGACGCTGCCGTCGGCCGGCGTCGGCGCGCTGCTCGCGCTGATGATCACCGGACACGATCTCGACATCATCGGGATCATCGGGATCGTGTTGCTGATCGGCATCGTGAAGAAAAATGCGATCATGATGATCGACTTCGCGCTCGAGGCCGAGCGCGTCGAAGGCAAGCCGCCGCGCGACGCGATCTATCAGGCGTGCCTGCTGCGCTTCCGGCCGATCCTGATGACGACGCTCGCCGCACTGCTCGGCGCAGTGCCGCTGATCGTCGGCTCGGGCGCCGGTTCCGAGCTGCGCCAGCCGCTCGGGATCGCGATCGCGGGCGGCCTCATCGTGTCGCAAGTGCTGACGCTGTTCACGACGCCGGTGATCTACCTCGGCTTCGACCGCCTCGCGCGCCGCGCGCGCGGCTGGTTCGAGCGGCACGGCCCCGGCCGCGACGCAGGCAAGCAAACGGGCGCATAAATGACACAACCCCCACGCTCACTTCGTTCGCGTGGGGGGGCGCAGCCCCCCCATCTTCCGAAAACGCATCCGTCGGAACACGCGGCGGCCCGGCGAGTGCCGACATGAACCTGTCGCGCCCCTTCATCACCCGCCCCGTCGCGACGACGCTGCTCGCGCTCGGCGTCGCGCTCGCGGGCCTGTTCGCGTTCATCAGGCTGCCGGTGTCGCCGCTGCCGCAGGTCGACTTCCCGACCATCTCGGTCCAGGCGTCGCTGCCCGGCGCGAGCCCGGAGACCGTCGCGACCAGCGTGACGAGCCCGCTCGAGCGGCACCTCGGCTCGATCGCCGACGTCAGCGAAATGACGTCGACGAGCACTGTCGGCAACGCGCGGATCATCCTGCAGTTCGGGCTGAACCGCGACATCGACGGCGCCGCGCGCGACGTGCAGGCCGCGATCAACGCGGCGCGCGCCGACCTGCCCGCGTCGCTGAAGAGCAACCCGACGTACCGCAAGGTGAACCCGGCCGATTCGCCGATCATGGTCGTGTCGCTCACGTCGGAAACCGCTTCGCCCGCAAAGGTCTACGACGCCGCGTCGACCGTGCTGCAGCAGTCGCTGTCGCAGATCGACGGAATCGGCCAGGTGACGGTCAGCGGCTCCGCGAACCCGGCCGTGCGCGTCGAACTCGAGCCGCATGCGCTGTTCCACTACGGGATCGGCCTCGAGGACGTGCGCGCGGCGCTCGCGTCCGCGAACGCGAACAGCCCGAAAGGCGCGATCGAGTTCGGCCCGAAGCGCTACCAGCTCTATACGAACGACCAGGCGTCGAAGGCGTCGCAGTACGCGGATCTCGTCGTCGCGTACCGCAACGGCGCGGCCGTGCGGCTGTCCGATCTGTCGGAGGTCGTCGACGGCGTCGAAGATCTGCGCAACCTCGGCCTGTCGAACGGCAAGCGCGCGGTGCTCGTGATCCTCTACCGCTCGCCTGGCGCAAACATCATCGAGACGATCGACCGCGTGCGCGCGGCGCTGCCGCAGCTTACCGCGTCGCTGCCGGCCGACATCACGGTCACGCCGGTGCTCGACCGTTCGACCACGATCCGCGCATCGCTGAAGGACACCGAGCACACGCTGCTGATCGCGGTCAGCCTCGTCGTGATGGTCGTGTTCCTGTTCCTGCGCAACTGGCGCGCGACGCTGATTCCGAGCGTCGCGGTGCCGATCTCGATCGTCGGCACGTTCGGCGCGATGTACCTGCTCGGCTTCTCGATCGACAACCTGTCGCTGATGGCACTGATCGTCGCGACCGGCTTCGTCGTCGACGATGCAATCGTCGTGCTCGAAAACATCACGCGCCACATCGAGAACGGCAAGCCGCGGCTGCAGGCCGCCTTCGACGGTGCGCGCGAAGTCGGCTTCACGGTGCTGTCGATGAGCATCTCGCTCGTCGCAGTGTTCCTGCCGATCCTGCTGATGGGCGGGATCGTCGGGCGGCTGTTCCGCGAATTCGCGCTGACGCTGTCGCTTGCGATCGGCGTGTCGCTCGCGGTGTCGCTCACCGTGACGCCGATGATGTGCGCGCGGCTGCTGCGCGAGCCGCACGACGCGCACGAGGAGGGCCGCTTCGGCCGCTTCCTCGAGCGTTTCTTCACGCGGATGCAGCGCGGCTACGAGCGCTCGCTGTCGTGGGCGCTGCGCCGGCCGATGCTGGTGCTGCTGATCCTGTTTGCCACGATCGGGCTGAACGTGTACCTGTACGTCATCGTGCCGAAGGGCTTCTTCCCGCAGCAGGACACGGGGCTGATGATCGGCGGCATCCAGGCGGACCAGTCGACGTCGTTCCAGGCGATGAAACTGAAGTTCGCCGAGATGATGCGGATCGTGCAGGCCAACCCGAACGTGAAGAGCGTCGCGGGTTTCACCGGCGGCACGCAAACCAACTCCGGCTTCATGTTCGTCACGCTGAAGGATCGCACCGAGCGCAAGCTGTCGGCGGACCAGGTGATCCAGCAGTTGCGCAAGCCGCTGTCGGACGTCGCGGGCGCGCGCACGTTCCTGCAGGCTGCGCAGGACATCCGCGTCGGCGGCCGGCAGAGCAGCGCGCAGTATCAGTTCACGCTGCTCGGCGACTCGAGCGCCGAGCTGTACAAGTGGGGGCCGCTGTTGACGGAAGCGCTGCAAAAGCGCCCCGAGCTGACCGACGTGAACTCCGACCAGCAGCAAGGCGGCCTCGAGGCGATGGTGACGATCGACCGCGCGACCGCAGCCCGCCTCGGCATCAAGCCCGCGCAAATCGACAACACGCTGTACGACGCGTTCGGCCAGCGCCAGGTCTCGACGATCTACAACCCGCTGAACCAGTACCACGTCGTGATGGAAGTCGCGCCCAAGTACTGGCAGAGCCCGGAGATGCTGAACCAGGTGTGGATCAGCACGTCGGGCGGCAGCGCGAACGGCTCGCAAACCACCAATGCGGCGGCCGGCACCTTCGTCGCCACGTCGGCCGGCACGTCGAGCGCGGGCACGGCCGCCACCAGCGCCGCGGCGATCGCGTCCGATTCCGCGCGCAACCAGGCGCTGAACTCGATCGCGTCGAGCGGCAAGTCGAGCGCGTCGTCGGGCGCGGCAGTGTCGACGTCGAAGTCGACGATGATCCCGTTGTCCGCGATCGCGACCTTCGGCCCGAGCACGACGCCGCTGTCGGTGAACCACCAGGGGCTGTTCGTCGCGACGACGATCTCGTTCAACCTGCCGCCGGGCGTGTCGCTGTCGCAGGCGACCCAGGTGATCTACCAGACGATGGCGCAGATCGGCGTGCCGCCGACGATCGTCGGCAGTTTCCAAGGCACCGCGCAGGCGTTCCAGCAGTCGCTGAACAACCAGCCGATCCTGATCCTCGCGGCGCTGCTGGCCGTCTATATCGTGCTCGGGATCCTGTACGAAAGCTACATCCATCCGATCACGATCCTGTCGACGCTGCCGTCGGCCGGCGTCGGCGCGCTGCTCGCGCTGCTGCTGTTCAAGACCGAGTTCAGCATCATCGCGCTGATCGGCGTGATCCTGCTGATCGGTATCGTGAAGAAGAACGCGATCATGATGGTCGATTTTGCGATCGACCAGACGCGCAACAGCCACAAATCGTCGTTCGACGCGATCCACGAGGCGTGCCTGCTGCGCTTCCGCCCGATCATGATGACGACGATGGCGGCGCTGCTCGGCGCGCTGCCGCTCGCGTTCGGCCATGGCGACGGCGCCGAGCTGCGCGCGCCGCTCGGGATCGCAATCGCCGGCGGCCTGATCATGTCGCAGGTGCTGACGCTCTATACGACGCCGGTCGTCTATCTGTACATGGACCGGTTGCGCGTGTGGAGCGAAAAGCGCCGAAACCGCCGCGGCAATTCCGGCGGACCGGCGGTGGCGGGCGAGTAAGGGCGTCACGAGCGGCCTGACCAGGCGCGGGAATGTGCAAGCGGCCGTCCGACGCGACCGCTTGCGTCCTTGCGCAGCCGCCGCGATCAACTATCGTATGTCGATGTCCATTCTTGCGCCCGCGCGCGGGAAACCGCCATGAACGTCCAGCTCAACCATACGATCGTCTGGTGCCGCGACAAGCACGCGTCGAGCCGTTTTCTTGTCGAGCTTCTGGAACTGCCGCCGCCCGCGCCATTCGGCGCGATGCTGGTCGTTCGGCTCGACAACGGCGTTTCGCTGGATTTCTACGAGAAAGGGGGAGACATCACCGCGCAGCACTACGCGTTCCTGATCGACGAAACCGCCTTCGATCGCGTGTACGCGCGCATTCGCGAACGCGAGCTCCCGCACTGGGCGGATCCGGCGAAGCGGCAGCCCGGCGAGATCTACCGCCACAACGGCGGGCGCGGCGTGTACTTCGACGATCCGGACGGACACTTCCTCGAAGTGATGACGCAGCCGTACGCGCTGAACGGGTGACGACGCGCGCCGGCCGGCGTCGAACCTGCGCCGGCCGGCACGCACCTGGCGGCTGACGAGAGCGTGCGGTGACGCTCGCGCTCCGGCGCGTCACGCCGGTGGTGCGAATGTGCATGGCACGAAGTCAGCGGCGCCGCGGACCAGCGCGGCGCCCGCTGCGATCGAAAGGACGCTGGCCAGTGTGATGACGTGAACGCCGCTGGCGACGTCGGGCGGACGCCGCCCCGGCGCGCGGACCTTACTCGGTGGCGGCAGCCGTCTTGCGTGGGCGGCGCGCGCGGGTCGCCGTCTTGCGGGCCGGCTTCTTCGGCTTGGCGTCGATTGCGGGTTCGCTCGCTGCTTCGCCGGCGGATTCGGCTACCGGTGCTGCAGGGGCCGCGTCGGCCGCCTGCTGCGCGCCAGCCGCCGGTTCCGCGCCGCGCCGATCGTCCCGATGGTCCGCATCGCGATGCGTCGCCTCCACATGCTGGGCTGGCGCGTGCGGATCGTCGCCGTGCTTCGACCCGCCGTGCGCGCTGTCGTCAGGCTTGGCCGCCGCCTGGCGGCCGCTCTTCGCGTCGCCGCCCTTCTTCGCGCCGGCCTTCTTCGCCGCGCTCTTGCGCGCGCGCTTGCGGCCGTCCTTTGCGTCGCCGTGCGGCTCGTTCGCTTCGACCGCGTCCGCCGTGGCTGCCGGCACTTCGCTCGCGACGCCAACGTCCACGGCGACGGCCTCTTCTACCTCGGCCTGCACCGTTTCCTCCGCGGCCGTTTCGGCACGCTTTCCGCGATGGCGCGACTCGCGCTCCGCGTGGGCGGCTTCCGCGTGACGTGCGCCGTGCCCGTGTTGCACGGCCGCGGCGTCGCGTGCCGCTGCCACAGGCTCGGTCACGGCCGGCTGCCGCGGTCGCGACACGAACGCGCCCGACTTGTCGTCGCGCCCCACTTCGAGCAGGCCGCGCGCCTGCGCTTCGTCGAGCAGGTTGCCGAACGCGCGAAAACCGTAATACGACTCGTTGAAATCCGGCTTGCGGCGCTTGATCGCGCTCTTGAGCACCGACGCCCAGATCTTGCCGACGTCGTCGCGCTCGGATGCCAGCGCGTCGAACGTCTCGACCGCGAGGGCAATCGCCTCGCTGCGCCGCGCCTCGAGTTCAGGCTTGCGCGACGGCTCGTCGGCGCGCTTCGCGCCGCCGTTGCCGGTGCGCTGCTGTTCGCGCTTCGCGAGCGCGCGCTGCTGCTCGCGCACCAGGTCGTCGTAGAAAATGAATTCGTCGCAGTTCGCGACCAGCAGGTCCGACGTCGACTGTTTCACGCCGACGCCGATCACCTTCTTCGCGTTCTCACGCAGCTTCGACACGAGCGGCGAAAAATCCGAATCGCCGCTGATGATCACGAACGTGTCGACGTGCGACTTCGTGTAGCAGAGATCGAGCGCGTCGACGACGAGCCGGATGTCGGCGGAATTCTTGCCCGACTGACGCACGTGCGGAATCTCAATCAGCTCGAAGCTCGCTTCGTGCATCGCCGCCTTGAAGCCCTTGTAGCGATCCCAGTCGCAATAGGCCTTCTTCACGACGATGCTGCCCTTCAGCAGCAGCCGCTCGAGCACGGGCTTGATGTCGAATTTCTCGTACTTCGCGTCACGTACGCCGAGCGCGACGTTCTCGAAGTCGCAGAACACGGCCATGCTGACGTTGTCCAGGGGTAATGCCATGTGTACTCCAACCGGTTGGCCGCCGCGTTGTATTGCGTAGCGGCGAAAAATGCATCGCGCACATGATAGCCGGTCGGCGCAGCGATCCCGCAATCGGCGCATGCGACGGCGCGGCCGGCGGGGCGCCGCGCCGCGTGGCAGCGAGCGCGCAGTGGTATCGCCCCAATTACCCGCGCGCCGTCGGCCCAAATCGACATACACTTGAGTATCGGTCGTCCGTCCCTATCTGGATGGATGACGCATCGAGCGAGGAGCGGTTTCATGACGACGAAGGTACTGCTGATTGGCGCGACCGGCCGCACGGGCCAGGCCTGCGCGGATCTGCTGCTCAAGCAGCCGGAATTCGAGGTCACTGCGCTGGTGCGCCGGCACGGCTATACGCTGCCGGGCGCAAAGGTCGTCGAGGCCGATCTGACGGGCGATTTCTCGCACGCGTTCCAGGGCGTCACGCACGTGATCTACGCGGCCGGCTCGGCCGAATCGGAAGGCGCGACCGAAGAGGAGCAGATCGACCGCGACGCGGTCGCGCGCGCGGCCGAGCATGCGCTCGCGTACAACGTGCAGAAGCTGGTCGTGATCAGCTCGCTGACCGCTTACTGGCCGGAACGCAGCGGCGCACTGCGCCATTATTCGCAGATGAAGCGCGATGGCGACGAGCGCGTGATCGCGTCGGGCATCGATTACGTGATCCTGCGCCCCGGCCCGCTCGCGGACGGCCCGGGCGTCGGCAAGATCGCGCTGACCGAGGAGCGGCTCGACGCGGCGCCGCCGGTGTCGCGCCAGGATGTCGCGTGGGCCGCGATCGAGGCGATCAAGCTCGGCATTTCCCGCAAGGTCATCGGCTTCGTCGGCGGCAGCGTGCCGATCGAACAGGCGTTGCGCGCATGACCGATGCGCGCGGCTATCGCGGCCGCGCGTTTCGTCGTGCCGGCGGCCCGCGATGCGGGCCGCTTTACTATAGGCTTACTGCTCGCGACTCACGGCTTCGGATGCGCGTCGGCCCACGCCTTCACCGCGGCGAGCGTGTTCTCGACGTGCTTGTCCGGCGACAGGCTCGTGTATTCGTACAACACCTTCCCTTCCGGCGAAATTACGTACGACACGCGGTTCGCGCGATCGAGCGCGGGCAGCTTCGCGTCGTATTCGCGGATGATCTTCGCGTCCGGATCGGCCGCGACCGGGAACTTGCTGCGGCACTCGCTCACCGAGAACTTCGTCAGCGTATCGATGTTGTCGGCCGATACGCCGATCACCGTCGCCCCGTAAGCCTTGTAACGATCGACCGCATCCGCGAACGCATGCGCCTCGATCGTGCAGCCCTTCGTGAACGCGGCCGGATAGAAATACAGCACCACCGGCCCGTGCTTCAGCGCATCGGCGAGCGAGTACGTGTAGGTCTTGCCGCCCAGCGACGCCTGCGTCGTGAACCGGGGCGCCGGATCGCCCGGCTTCAGTTGCGCCTGTGCAACCACTGCATGACCGGCAACCAGCAGCGCCGCCGCGGCGCCCGCCCATAGTTTTCGCTTCATCTGCGTCCTCGTTTCTTATAAAGTCAGCCCGAAGTAGGCCACACCGGCGTTCGCGTGTCGAACACCGGGATGCATGACCGGCCGGCGGCAGCGCCCCACGTTGCCGCCGACCGGTTAAAGATTCCGCGCAAGCTGCCGTTAATCTTTCCGGACAACCGGTTCCAGCCCTAATCGTCAGCGAGAAACATGGAAGCCAACAGGAAACAGACGCCACGCAAGGGCTCCTGGCGCAGCGCCTTGCATACGCTGCGCCGCTTCGCCTGGTCAGGCGGCGCGCTGATGCCTGCGCGCGCCGGCGCGCCGCGTCGCGACGATACCGTGCGGAACTGGCTGGAACAGACGGTCGGCACGGTGGACTTCCTCGCGCACGTCGACCGCGAGCTGCGCTTCCTGTACGTATCCGATGCGAGCCTGCGCTTCATCGGCTACCACCGCGACTACCTGCACACGCTGACGCTGCGCGACCTGATCGCGGAACAGGATACCGCGGCGCTCGAAGGCCTGCTTGCACGCGCCGCGCGCTCGGGTCAGGTCGAGAAGGCGACGCTGTGCATCGTCAAGTCGCTCACGTACCCGCTCGATGTCGAAATCCGTGCGTTCAAGAGCCGCCACCACGGCGTCGACGGCTTCGCGATCGCCGCGTTCGACGTATCCGCGTGGCGCGCGCTCGAGGCGCGGCTCACGTACGAGATGCACCACGATCCGATGACGGGGCTCGACAACCTGTCCGCGCTTGTGCCCGCGCTGATGCGTGCGCAGCAGGCCGCCGACGCGGCCGGCACCTGCGCCGCGCTGCTGCTGCTCGACCTCGACGACTACCAGCGCATCAATCGCGCGCTTGGCTACGACGCCGGCGATGCGCTGCTGCGCCAGACCGCGCAGCGGCTGCAGGCGCTGGTTACGTCCGACGAGCAGCTCGCGCGTGTCGCGAGCGACAAGTTCGCGATCGTGTTCACCGCCCCCGACCGCGCGCGCGCCAGCGACGCCGCCGACGCACTCGCGCGCAGGCTGCAGGCCGCCGTGCGCGAACCTTACGTGTACCAGGGGCAGACCGTCCATTTGTCCGCGAGCATCGGCATCGCGCTGTACCCGGACGAACGCGCGGCGCCGCACCGCGCTCAGCATCACAGCCCGCTGCTGCGTCGCGCCGACCATGCGCTCGCGCAGGCGAAGGCGTCGGGCGGCAATGCGCTCGCGTTTCATGCGCCGGTCGACGATCCGGCCGACGCCGAACGGCTCAAGCTCGAGGCCGACCTGTACGACGGCGTGCGCAACGGCGAGTTTTCGCTGCACTTCCAGCCGATCACGCGCAGCCAGTCGGGTGCGGTGGTCGGCGTCGAGGCACTGATCCGCTGGCGTCATCCGGTGCACGGGCTCGTTCCGCCGGCCACTTTCATACCGCTCGCCGAATCGATCGGCTTGATCAACTACCTCGGCAACTGGGTGCTCAAGGCCGCGTGCATGCAGCTCGTCGCGTGGGACAGCCAGGGGCTCGCGCTGCAGTACGTGGCCGTCAACGTGTCGCCGCAGCAGTTTCGCGACCCGCGCTTCACGCAGAGCGTGCGCGAGGCGATCGCGCTGACGGGCATCGACCCGCGCCGCATCGTGCTCGAAATCACCGAAAGCCTGCTGATGCATGATCCCGCGCAAGCCAAGGCGCTGCTCGAGGAATTGACCGAGCTCGGCATCCGTTTCGCGATCGACGATTTCGGCACCGGCTATTCGAGCCTCGCTTATCTGCAGCGCTTCCCGCTCGCGAAGCTGAAGATCGATCGCAGCTTCGTCGAGAATCTGCTGACGTCGCGCAACGACCGCGCGATCGTATCGGCCGTGGTCGGCCTCGCGCAGACGCTCGACCTCGAGCTCGTCGCGGAAGGCGTCGAGACGGAAGCGCAACGCGAGCTACTGACGGAGATGGGCTGCAATCACATCCAGGGCTGGCTCGTCTGCCAGGCGCTGCCTTCCGAAGAGCTCGCACGGCGCTTCGAAGCGCAGCAACTGCGCCTGCACGCCGCCTGACGCGCACGGCGAACCGGACGAATCCGTATGTCAATCACCGCACACCTGCCCCGCACGGCGCTGCTCGACAAGCTGTGGGCCCGGATGAACGAACGGGGCGACTTCCCGCTGCTGTCGGAATCGCTGCGCGCAACGATGGCCGCGATGAAGAACGACGATCTCGACTTCACCGCGCTCGTGCGCGTCGTGCTGTCCGATTTCGCGCTCACGCAGAAAGTGCTGCGGCTCGCGAATTCCGCGATGTACATGGCGTTCGGCGGCAACATCACGACGGTCACGCGCGCGCTGATGGTGCTCGGCATGGACACCGTCGGCCATCTCGTCGTCGGGCTGAAGCTGGTCGACCATTTCCACCAGAGCACGCCGCGCCGCATCGACGCGAAACTGGAGCTGAATCGCGCGCTGCTGTCCGGCTGCGTCGCGCGCAAGCTGACCGAGCACGCGGAGCTGCGCGGCGGTGAGGAAGCCGTCGTTTGCACGCTGATGCGCCAGGTCGGCAAGCTGCTCGTCGTCTGTTATCTCGACAGCGAATGGGACCGGATCCGCCGCCGCGCAGCCGAGCTGGACGGCGACGATGCGGCCGCGTGCGTCGACGTGCTGGGCGTCAGCTTCGAAGAGATCGGTGTCGAGGCCGCCGCGAGCTGGCGGCTGCCGGACGTGATCCGCGCGGGGATGTCGGACGGCAACGACCGCCGGGCGGACGCTGGCGGCGCGGACGACGACGACGATCGCGACGATCCCCGGCGGCCGCGTGACGCACACGCCGACGACAGCTCCGAGCGAGTGCACTGGCTGCGTGCCGTGAGCCGCTGCTCGACCGATGTCGCGGGCGCGCTGACGATGCCGGAGAGCCCGCAGCGCGACGCGCACATCGCGGCGCTCGCACAGCATTACGGCGCGGAGCTGGAGATCGAGGCCGACGAACTGGTCGAAATCGCGAATCGGCTCGCACGCGAGGAAGCCAGCGACACCGTGATGCGCGAGATCGTCGAACTGCGCGCGAACGCGGACGCGATCGCGCGCGCGCAGACCGAACCCGAGGCGTGCCTCGAAGCCGGCCTCGCCGACCT
Organism: Burkholderia sp. AU19243; assembly: GCF_018148075.1. NCBI lineage: Bacteria > Pseudomonadati > Pseudomonadota > Betaproteobacteria > Burkholderiales > Burkholderiaceae > Burkholderia > Burkholderia sp. AU19243. The sequence continues at coordinate 398,706 of NZ_JAGSTV010000001.1, read as the reverse complement.
GCGCGCGCTGCCGTCCGAGCACGTGCTGACACCGGTGCTCGCGCTTGCGTCGGAGAGCCTGCTCGCGGGCCTCGCGTTCACGCGTACCGTGATGTTCGTGCGCCGCGGCGACGGCACGTTCGCCGCGCGTCTCGGCTTCGGGCCGGACGTCGACGCGGCGCTCGACCGGCTCGCGTTCGACGAGCGCTTCGAGCCGGACGTGTTCCATCTCGCGATCACGAACTCGGTCGGCATTTTCATCGAGCAGGCGCAGGACCCGAAGATGGTCAAACGGCTGCCCGCGTGGTATCTCGAAGCGCTGCCCGATACGCGCGCGTTCGTGCTGCTGCCGGTGCGGGCAGGCACGTCGACCGTCGCGCTGCTGTACGGCGACTGGGCCGGCGCGCAGCCCGCGCGCAAGATCACGCAGCAGGAGATGAGCGTGCTCAACGAACTCGCGCGCGAACTCGGACGGTTCTTCCCCGCGCAACCGGCGTAATGCGCGTGGCGGCCCGCCCGCCGGCCGGCGCACGCCGAACATCCGCGGCCCCAAAGCAAACCGGCCGCGAAGGCGGCCGGCTGCATCGTACGAAGGATCGAAACGCTTACTTGAGCGTGACCGGCACGCTGAAGTACTTCTTCGCGAGGGCGTCGATCGTGCCGTCCGCCTTCAGATCCTTCAACGCCTGATCGAGCGCGGTCTTCAACGCCGCGTCGTTCTTGCGCAGGCCGAAGCCGACGCCCGAGCCGAGGATCTCGGCATCGCTGACCGTGCCGCCGGCAAAGCCGAAGCCCTGGCCTTGCGGCTTCGACAGGAACCCCTTCGAGCCCGCTTCCGAATCCTGGAACGTCGCGTCGAGACGGCCCGACTTCAGGTCGGCATACGCGAGATCCTGCGTCTGGTACGGCACGACTTCGACGCCGGCCGGCGCCCACTTCTTCTTCGCGTACGCTTCCTGGATCGTGCCCTGCAGCACGCCGACGCGCTTGCCCTTCAGCGATTGCGGCGTCGGCAGCAGGCCGCTGCCCTGCTTGGCGATCAGCTGGTTCGGGATCGTGTAGATCGGATCGGTGAATGCGATCGCGTGCTTGCGCTGGTCGGTGATCGTCATGTCCGAGTTGATCGCGTCGAACTTGCGCGCCTGCAGCGCGGGGATCAGGCCGTCGAAATCGTTCTCGACCCACACGCACTTCGTCTTCAGCTTCGCGCACACCGCGTTGCCGATGTCGATGTCGAAGCCGGTCAGCTTGCCGTCGGGCGTCTTGTATTCGAACGGCGCGTACGAGGCCTCGACGCCGAAGCGGAGCTCCTTCAGATCCGCTGCCATCGCGCTGCCTGCCGCCACGGCCGATGCCGCCACTACCGCGTGCGCGGCCACTTTACGCCAATCCAACTTCATCAGGTGTTCTCCTCGATACTCGAATGTTCCGGAACTACGGGCGCATGCATCATTGCAGGGTCGAATGACACCCGCAATCGCGATGCCGCGCCTTGATGCGGCGCAACAGCCGCAAGGCCGCGATTGTACCAATCCGCGCGGCCCGGCATGGGAAAGCGGCGGCCGGCCTCCGATGGTGCGCTGCGGGTGCCGGCGTCACCGGCCGCGCTCGGCGAACTTGCAAGACGATGTCGCAAATACGCAAGCGCGCCGTATAAGCTGCCGGCGTGGCGGCCGCGCTCCCCGCGAACACGAACATCGGGGACGCGCTGCGCGGGCTGCGGGCCGCCGCGGCCGCGCGCGAGCGGCCACGTTCAGACGAGCGCGGCGAGCGTGTCGCGCGTCGTGTCGACGACGAGCAGGCCCGCGCGCAACCCCGGCTTTACGGCCGGATTCGGAAAGACGATCCGCTCCTCGTCGTGCTTGACCGTGTAGCGATACTCGCCGTCTTGCGCGAGCACGGTGCCGCGCGGGAACGCCGTGAAGTTCGCGACGTCGGCGGCGACGAACAGCTCGAGCGCATCGCTGCGCTTCGTGATCTGATCGATCACGGTAAACACGCGCGGCAACGGCGGACGGTCGCCCTCTTCGGCGGCGTCACCCCGGTTGCCCGACACGAGCTTGCGCACCGCACGATCGGCCGGCGCGAACCGGCTGAGGTCGTTCTGGCCGAACGGCCGAACCTTGCCGAGTTCGAGCGTGCATGCAAGCGCGCCGCAGTGCTCGGCCGTGAAATGCGAGTACGTGTTGCCCTTCGCGGTATGCAGCAGCACGGCGGCGATGCGCGCATCGCCGAGCCATTCGACCATTGCGCGCGTCGGCGGCGAGCCCGTGTGGGGCAGCAGCGCGAATTGCTCGAACACCGATGCGCGGATCGCCGTGTGCATGTCGATGTGCCAGCGCGCGCTGCCCGCCGGCGCCGCCGCGAAGAATGCGGCGGCCGCGTCTTCGAGCTGCGCGGCGCGCGGCGCTTCGCGGCTCGCCGGCACCTGCGCGTGACGGCCGCCGAACAGCCGGTTCAGGTCGTCGTCGAGATAGCGTGTGCCCGCACGCATCGCCGGCACGTTGCCGAGCACGACGAGCAGCCGGCACGCGAGCGGCAACGTGCCGGCGGCGATGTCGTGCACGAGCATCGACAGCAGTTCGATCGGCGCGGTCTCGTCGCCGTGCACGCCGGCCGACACGAGCACGCTCGCGCGCGCGGCGTCACCGGTATCGCGCGCACCTGGCTCGAGCGCGAGCAGCCCGTCGCCGCGCCATTGCCAGCGTACCGCGCCGTTCGCACACGCGCCGTCCGTGACGGCCGGCGCGTCGCCCGCGAGCGTGAACGCGAGGAAGTCGTCGAACAGCGCGGCCGCCGGCATGCGCGACTCAGCGCTGGAAGTCATACAGCGATCCCACGCGCAGGATCTGCGTGAGCTCGTCGAGGGCCGTGCGCGATTCTTCGAGCAGTGCCGGATCGGCGAGGTCTTCCGGCGCGAGACGATCGCGGTAGTGCTTGTCGATCCACGCGTCGAGCGACGCGAACAGCGTGTCGTTGATCCACACGTTCGACGTGACGGCCGCGCGCTCGGCGTCGTTCAGCACGACGCGCAGGCGCAGGCACGCGGGGCCGCCGCCGTTCTTCATGCTTTCGCGCAGGTCGAACACAAGTACGTCGCGAATCGGGCCGTTGCCGGCCGCGAGCCGGTCGAGATAAGCGGCGACGTTCGCGTTCTCGCGGCACTCCTGCGGCACGACGAGCACCTGCGAGCCGTCCGCGCGCGACAGCAGCTGGCTGTTGAACAGATAGGACGTGACGGCGTCGTTCACGCTCACCGCCGCATCGGGCACCTCGATCACGTTCAGCCGCGCGCCGCGCGCATCGAGCGCGGCCGTCAGCGTGTCGTAGATTGCCTGCTTGTTGACGAACGCACGCTCGTGCGTGAACAGCGTGTCGCGGTTGCCGACCGAGATCACGTCGTTGTGGAACACGCCCGCATCGATCACGTCCGGATCCTGCTGCGCATAGACCGTCGCTTCTTCCGCGAGCCCGTGGCGATGTGCGACCGCGCGGCTCGCCTCGAACGTCTGGCGCGCGGGGAAGCGCTTCGGCTCCGGCCCGCGGCGGTATTCGGCGCGGCCGTACACGAAGAATTCGACGCCCGGCTTGCCGTATTCGGCGCAAAAGCGCGTGTGGTTCGCCGCGCCTTCGTCGCCGAGCGCCGGCGTGCCCGTCAGCGCGTCGTGCACCGCGAAACGCGCGGGGTCCGCGAACAACGTCGACAGCGTGCGGCGCGTCGCTTCATGCTCGATCGCACGATGCAGCTTGCTGCACAGGTTGGCCGGCGTGAAATGCACGCGGCCGTCGCTGGTGTCGGCCGACGGGCTGACGGTCGCCGCGTTCGCGGTCCACATCGCCGACGCCGAGCTCGCGGCGGCGAGCAGTTCGGGCGCCTGCTTCGCGGCCTTCGCGATCACGTCCGCGTCCTTGCCGGAGAAGCCGAGCTCGCGCAACAGGCGCAGCGACGGTCGCTCCTGCGGCGGCAGCACGCCTTGCGCGAAGCCGAGATCCGCGAGCTGCTTCATCTTGCGCAGCCCCTGTTTCGCGGCCGCCTTCGGATTCGCGGCCGACTTCTCGTTGTTCAGCGACGCCACGTTGCCGAACGACAGCCCGGCGTAGTTGTGGGTCGGGCCGACGAGTCCGTCGAAATTGGCTTCTTGTGCGTTCATCGTCGTTCCCTCGATCAGAAATGCAGGCCCGGCGACAGGCTCGCGGGCAAGGTAAGTTGCGCGCTTTCCACCGACGCCATCGGATACGCGCAGTAGTCGGCCGCGTAGTACGCGCTCGGCCGATGGTTGCCCGAGCGGCCCGTGCCGCCGAACGGCGCGGCCGACGATGCGCCGTTGGTCGGGCGGTTCCAGTTGACGATCCCCGCGCGGATCGTGCGGCGGAAGTGCGCCCATGCGTGTGCGTCGTCGGCGAGCAGGCCGGCGGACAGGCCGAACGCGGTGTCGTTCGCGCGCTCGATCGCTTCGTCGAACGTCGCGTAGCGGACGATCTGCGCGAGCGGGCCGAAGTGCTCTTCGTCCGGCAGGTTCGCGACGCCGGTCACGTCGATGATCGACGCGTTCACGAAGCCGAGGCGCGGATCGCGCTGCGTCATCGCGATGATCGGTTTCGCGCCGTGCTCGATCAGGCGCGACTGCGCATCGACGAGCTTCGCCGCCGCGCGCGCCGAGATCACCGCGCCCATGAACGGCTGCGGATCGGCGTCGAACACGTCGGCCGTGATTTTCGACGTGACGTCGGCGAAGCGCGCGAGGAAGCGGTCGCCGAACGCGCCGTGCGGCACGAAGATGCGGCGTGCGCACGTGCAGCGCTGGCCGGCCGACAGGAACGCCGACTGGATCGTGTGATGTACGGCCGCGTCGATGTCCTCGACTTCGCCGATCACGAGCGGGTTGTTGCCGCCCATTTCGAGCGCGAGCACGATTTCCGGACGGCCGCCAAACTGCTTGTGCAGCAGCGTGCCGGTGTCCGAGCTGCCGGTGAAGAACAGGCCGTCGATCTGGCGGTGATTCGCGAGCGCGATGCCGGTGTCCTTCTCGCCCTGCACGAGGTTCAGCACGCCGGCCGGCAACCCGGCGTCGTGCCACACTTCGACCGTTGCGCGCGCGACGCCCGGCGCAAGCTCCGACGGCTTGAACACGACCGTGTTGCCCGCGATCAGCGCCGGCACGATATGCCCGTTCGGCAAATGGCCGGGGAAGTTGTACGGGCCGAACACCGCGACGACGCCGTGCGGGCGATGGCGCAGCACCGCGACGCCGTCGGCCATGTCCTGACGCTTCTCGCCGGTGCGCTCCTGGTACGCCTGGATCGAGATCCCGACCTTCGCGGCCATCGCCGCGACTTCCGTGTGGGCTTCCCACAGCGGCTTGCCGGTCTCGCGGCCGATCGCGGTTGCGATCGCTTCCTTGCGTTCGGTGAGCAGCGCCGCGAAGCGCTTGACGATCTCGCAGCGTGCTTCGAAGTCGAGCGCCGACCAGCCGGCAAACGCGCGGCGTGCGCTCGCGACCGCGCGGTCGACGTCGGCCGCGGACGCGCTCGCGCCCTGCCATGCGATCGCGTCGGTGCCCGGGTTGCGCGAGGCGAAGACGGGGCCCGAGCCTGCGACCCACGCGCCGTCGATGAAGAGTTCCGTCATGATTCGTTTATCCCTGTTTGACTTTGAGCGGCAGCACGCGGACCGGATCGCCGGCCTTCACGTCGAGCGCGGCGGCATCGTCGGCCGACAGCACGAACGCGCCATTCGCGACCACGCCCGGTGCGACGCCGACGCGGAAATCGTTGAGCGACGTGTTCGACACGAGCGACGCCGGCGCATGGCTGCCGCGCGCGTCTTCGCTTGCAACCGGCACGCCGATCGCGACCGGCACGACGACGCTTTCGCGGACCGTGCGCAGGTCGTTGATGTGGCATTCGAGCACCGGGCCCGCGTCGAAGATGTCGACGTGGTTCTGGTAGCGCAGCCCTTCGGCTTCGAGCATCTTGCGGGCCGGCAGCGTATCGCGGTGCGTGAGGCCGACTGCATCCTGCGCGTCCTGCGGCAGCAGGTCGACGTACACCGGATAGCGCGGCATCAGTTCCGCGAGGAACGACTTGCGGCCGTGCGAGCTCAGGTAGTCCGCCGCGTTGAAATCGATCTGATAGAAGTGCGAACCGACTGCGCACCAGAACGGCGACGTGCCGTCCTCGTCGAAGTGGCCGCGCAGTTCCGCGCAGATGCGCTCCGGGAAGCGGTCGCGGAATTGCGCGATGAACATGAAGCGCGAGCGCGACAGCAAGCCGCCGACGCCGCCCGTTCGATAGCGCGGGCTCAGGAACAGCGAGCACACTTCCGCGTAGCCCGTAAGGTCGTGCGAGATGTTCAGCGCGGACATGCGCGTCCACACGCCGAGCTCCTGGCTCGCGTGCACGACCGTGCTCACGCGATAGTTGTAGAACGGTTGCTCGAGGCCGACCTGCGTCTCGATTCCGCACACGCCGGCGATGTCGCCCGTCTTCGAGTCTTCCATCACGAAGAAGTAGCCGGCTTCGCCGGGCGCGGCGTTGCCGTCGAGCGTGCGGCGCGCGCGTTCGATGCGTGCGGCAAGCGCGTCGCGATCAGGCTTGAACGTGGTCAGGCCCGGCCCGGTTTCCTGCGCGAGCGACACGAGCGCGTCGACGTCGCCCGTTTGTACGACCCGAACGACGATCATGCTGCGTCCCCCTTCAATTCTTCATCGTCGCGGCGATGCAGCGGCACGCAGCGCACGACATCGCCATCCTTCACATCGAGCGCCGCGCGCACGTCGCCGTCGAGCGGCGCCTCGTGCGTGTCGCCCGGCAGATCGGCCAGCACGCAGCGAAACGATTCGCCGCTGCCCGTCGACACCATGTACGCGACGTCGCCCTGCTGACGCGCCGCTTCGCGCACCGTGCGCTCCGCGCCGTGCTTCACGCATGCGGTGCGGTCGACCTGTGCGGTCAGCACCGGACCCGCGTCGAAGATGTCGACGAAGCGGTCCGGCTCGAAGCCTTCCTCGAGGTGGATGTCGTACGCGAGCAGTGCCGTTTCGTTCGGCTCGCCGAGTACGCGCTGCGCAGCTTCCGGCAACAGCGGCACGTACAGCGGGTACGCGGGCATCACTTCCGCGATGAATGTGCGGCTGCGGCCGCCCGACGCGATGTCGACGTCGGTGAAATCGCGGCCGAAGAACTTGCGGCCCACTGCTTCCCAGAACGGCGACGCGCCCGTGTCGTCGCTTACGCCGAGCAGCAGCGTGAAGACTTCCGGCGTGAAGCGGCGGCGGTTCGCGGCGATATACATCATCCGCGCGCGCGAGATCAGGTGCGCGGCCGCGTCGCCGCGCAGCGACGGGTCGACGTAGAAGCCGGCGAGCCGGCTCTTGCCGGTCAGCTCGTGCGACATCGTGAGCGCGTGGATCTTGCGGTTCACGTGCAGCTCGCGCGACGCGTGGATCAGCGCGTCGTTGCGAAACGCGTAGAACGGTTCCGAGTAGCCGGCCGCGGCCACGATGCTCGCCGTGCCGAGCAGCTTGCCGGTCGACGAATCCTCGAGCACGAAGAGGTAGAACTCTTCGCCGGGGAAGTCGACGTCCGCGCGAAACGAATCCTCGGACAGCGCGACGCGCGCTTCGAGCGCCGCGCGGTCGTGCGGCAGCGAGTGCAGGACCGGCTGCGCGGTGCGCGCCATGTGCGCGAGCGCATCGAGATCCGTGAGTTTGCCGGGGCGAACAAATAGCATCGTCGTTCCTGTCTGCGATGGGGTGCGCCGATCAGCGCGCGGTGGCTTCCTGGGCCGCGAGCACCTGCTCGACTGCCTTCTCGAAGCGCTTCACGCCTTCGTCGAGCAGGTCGAACGGGATCACGAGCGACGGGACGAAACGCAGCACGTTGGGGCCGGCGATCAGCATGATCAGGCCGTTTTCCGCGGCGGCCGTGACGAAGTCCTTCGCGCGGCCGTCGAATGCGGCGGTGAGTTCCGCGCCGACCAGCAGGCCCTTGCCGCGGATGTCCTTGAAGATGCCGAAGCGTGCGTTGATGCGTTCCAGTGCGCCCTTCAGCCGCACGCTGCGTTCGCGCACGCCTTCGAGCAGTGCCGGGTCGGCGATCAGTTCGACGACCTTGTCGGCGATCGCCGACGCGAGCGGGTTGCCGCCGTAGGTCGTGCCGTGCACGCCGACCTTGAAGTGCGCGGCGAGTTCGTTCGTCGTCAGCATCGCGCCGATCGGGAAGCCGTTGCCGAGCGCCTTGGCGGTCGTCAGGATGTCCGGCGTGACGCCCGTGTCCATGTATGCGTAGAAGTGGCCCGTGCGGCCGACGCCCGTTTGCACTTCGTCGAAGATCAGCAGTGCGTCGTTTGCATCGCATGCTTCCCGCAGTGCCTTGAGGAAGGCCGGATCGGCGGGAATCACGCCGCCCTCGCCCTGCACCGGCTCGACGATCACGGCGCAGGTCTTCGGGCCGATCGCGGCTTTTGCGGCTGCGATGTCGTTGAACGGCAGGTGCTTGATGCCGGCCGGCACGGGGCCGAAGCCTTCCGAGTATTTCGGCTGGCCGCCGACGCTGACCGTGAAGAATGTGCGGCCGTGGAACGACTGGACGAACGATACGATCTCGTATTTGTCTGCGCCGTGGCGGTCGAACGCGACGCGGCGTGCGAGCTTCAGTGCGGCTTCGTTCGCTTCCGCGCCCGAGTTCGCGAAGAATGCGCGGTCGGCGAACGTCAGCGCTTCGAGGCGCTTCGCGAGGCGCAGCACCGGCTCGTTCGTGTAGCCGTTGCCGATGTGCCAGAGCTTGCGGCCTTGTTCGTCCAGCACCTTCAGCAGTTCCGGGTGGCCGTGGCCCAGCGACGTGACCGCGATCCCGCACGCGAAATCCACGTATTCGCGGCCGGCCGTGTCCCACACGCGGGAACCCTCTGCGCGGTCCGGCACGAACGGTGCGGGGGAAAATACCGGCACCATCACTTCGTCGAATGTCTGGCGGGTCACGGTCGAGGTCGTCATGGTCGTTCCTTTCGGTTTCGTAAGAGGGTTCAACAGGATCAAGTTTAGGTAAGGGTGACGCAAGCGTCTTGCGGATTTGCGACGGGTTCTATCGGAAGCGGATAGTGCGCTTATTTTGCCCTTCGGGCGCGGGGCCAGGCATGAGGCCGTTTTTGCCGTTTTTGCCCTTTTTGCCGTTGGGTGGGGAGATCGCGGTTGGCGTGAAGCACCTGTGATCGTGTCGGTCTATTAGCGTCGCCCCTGCGCGGGGCGGCGGTCACTTTTCTTTGTCTTGCCAAAGAAAAGTAACCAAAAGAAAGGCGCCCGGATAACGCATGACTTCCCGGTGCCGTGGTCGCCGGAGTGGCCACCGCCTAAGTGTCCGCGCCAGGCAAGAAACCGGAGTGGTTCGAGCAATGGTTCCGACATCACGCACCACCCAACAAAGCGGTATACCACCCGCTAGCTCCGTCCTCGCTTCGCTCGGCCGACAGGTGCACCCCTGCGACACACGTCATCTCGATTTGCCTATGCGATCGTGGCGCTCAGCGAATGATGTAATCAAACAGGACATCATTCTTGCTGCGGACAGTGACACATCGCACTCCTTTGCGGTGGATCCGCCCATCGCGATATGCAATTGCGGGGCAATGGATGCAATCGATTCCGCTTTGCAATGTGAACCAACCTGCAGTTGCGACCCCAGTGCTTGGCATACGCGTGTGGCATACGGCAATGCGAGCGGCGGACCTTGCAGCCGAGCGAAGCGAGGATGGAGCTAGCGGGCGGTATACCGCTCAGTTGGGTGGTGCGTGATGTCGGAACCATTGCTCGAACCACTCCGGTTTCTTGCCTGGCGCGGACACTTAGGCGGCGGCCACTCCGGCGACCACGGCACCGGGAAGTCATGCGTTATCCGGGCGCCTTTCTTTTGGTTACTTTTCTTTGGCAAGACAAAGAAAAGTGACCGCCGCCCCGCGCAGGGGCGACGCTAATAGACCGACACGATCACAGGTACTTCACGCCAACCGCGATCTCCCCACCCAACGGCAAAAAGAAATCAATCCTTTCCCCCACGCTCGACCAACGCGCCCCCGCGAGGCTCCCCCCCGCCGCCGGTTTGCTTCTCGAGCCAGGCTCGCCGATCTTCCCGTGGCGTAACGCCGAACCGCTCGCGATAAGCGTTAGAAAAATGCGCAGCAGAAGAAAACCCGCAGGCGAGCGAAACCTGAACGACCGACTTGCTGGTCCGCTGCAACTGAGTGCGCGCCTTGAGCAACCGCAGATTGAGGTAATACTTGGAGGGCATGGCGCCGAGATACTGCCGAAAGAGCCGTTCGAGCTGCCGCCGCGACACGCCGACAAGCCCGGCGATCTCATCGGTGGTCAACGGATCCTCGACATTGGCTTCCATCAACAGCAACGCATCGTTGAGCCGAGGATGCCGCTCACCGGGCGCGGTAACAAAAGGAATCCGCTGCCGCTCCTCGCCGCTGCGCAGCGTCCCGGCTCCAAGCGCATCGGCAATCCGCTCCGCGAGATCGGCCCCATGTTCGCGGCCAATCATGGCCAGCATGAAATCGACAGTCGCCTGCCCGCCGGCACAGGTCGCCCGATCGCGATCGATCTCGAAGATCTGCTGCGTGACGATCGACCGCTCGAACTGCTCGGCGAACTGCTGATACGTCTCCCAGTTCACGCTCACGCGATACCCGGAAAGCTGCCCGGCCATCGCAAGCCACCACACGCCGTGGTGAATGCCCGTCACGACCGGCGTACGCTGACCGACCCGCGCGAGACTCGCCAGAAACAACCGATAGTCGGCAAACTGCTGAAACCGCTCCGACACGACGATCAGCCAGTCGCACGCGATCGCGTCGTTGAACGCCGCATCGGCATGCCACTGCGCGCCGCCCGCCAGCGGCACCGGCCGCCCGTCCCACGAACACACCTGCCAGCGATACAGCAACCGCCCGTCGATCTCGTTCGCAAGATTCAACGCATCGACGATCGGACCCACACCCGACATCGACACGGGCGGCAATGCAACGATCGCCACCTGCATCGTGCGGGTGGCGCCTGCGGGACGAGACACCGGTACCACGTATGAAACCCGCCTTTCGCGTTACTTCAGACTGCCCGACAGGAACTGCTTCAGACGCTCGCTCTGCGGGCGCACCAGCACCTCCTTCGGATCGCCCTCTTCCTCGGTCCGCCCCTGATGCAGGAACATCACATGATTCGACACGTTGCGCGCAAAACCCATCTCGTGCGTAACGACAATCATCGTCCGGCCTTCCTCGGCCAGCTTCTGCATCACCTTCAGCACCTCGCCGACGAGCTCCGGATCGAGCGCAGAAGTCGGCTCGTCGAACAGCATCACGTCCGGATGCATCGCAAGCGCACGCGCAATCGCGACACGCTGCTGCTGGCCGCCAGACAGGTGCGACGGATACTGCTTCTCGACGCGCGGCGGCAAGCCGACCTTTTCCAGGTACTCGCGCGCACGCTCCTCGGCTTCCTTCTTCGAAATGCCAAGCACGTGCACCGGCGCTTCCATCACGTTCTCGAGCACGTTCATGTGCGCCCACAGATTGAAGTGCTGGAACACCATCGCGAGCTTCGTGCGGATGCGCTGCAACTGCTTGTGATCGGCGACCTCGAGCGCGCCCGCGCGGTCCGTCTTCGTGCGCACGGCCTCGCCGTCGACGACGATCTGCCCCGCATTCGGCCGCTCGAGAAAATTGATGCAGCGCAGGAACGTGCTCTTGCCCGACCCGCTCGCGCCGATGATGCTGATGACGTCGCCCGCCTTCGCGTTCAGCGACACGCCCTTGAGCACCTCGTTGTCGCCATAGCGCTTGTGAATGTCGACCGCGGCAAGCTTGACGGAAGCGGACGCGCTCGTTTGAGTGATCTCGGCCAACTGGCTCTCCTCGAAGTGAAATCAATGACGGCCGGCCGCGAGATACGCGAGCCAGTGGCGCTCCGCCCGGCGAAATGCCGCGACGAGTGCGAAAGATACCGCAAGATAGATCAGCGCGGCGATTCCGAACGACTGGAACGCCATGTAGGTCGCGGAATTGGCATCACGCGCGACCTTCAGCACGTCGGGCACGGTCGCCGTAAACGCGACGGTGGTCGCGTGCAGCATCAGGATCACCTCGTTGCTGTACAGCGGCAGCGCGCGGCGCAGCGCCGACGGCAGGATCACGCGGCGGTACATCGTGAACGGCGACATCCCGTACGCCCGCGCGGCCTCGACCTCGCCGTGCGGAATCGCGCGAATCGCACCCGCGAAGATCTCGGTCGTGTACGCGCACGTGTTCAACGCGAACGCGAGAATCGCGCAGTTGAAGCCGCTGCGGAAGAACGCGTCGAGCAGCGAGTGCGACCGCACGAACTCGAGGCTGTACATGCCCGTGTACATCAGCAGCAATTGCACGTAGAGCGGCGTGCCGCGGAACACGTACGTATAGAACCGCACCGGCATCGACAGCCATTTCTTCTTCGACACGCGCGCGACCGCGAGCGGCACCGCGCACACGAAGCCGAGCGAAATCGACGCAACGAGCAGCCACAGCGTCACCGCAAGGCCGGACAGGCGCTGGCCGTCCCAGTAAAGGAACGCCTTGCCGAATTCCTGGAGGATCTCGATCATAGTTCTGCGTGCCGCACGCCCATGGAATAACGCTTCTCGAGCTGGATCAGCACGAGGTTGGAAACGGTCGTGATCGCGAGGTAGATCAGCGCCGCGACGAGAATGAAGAAGAACATGTTGAACGTGCTCTTGCCCGCATCCTGCGCGGCCTTCACGACGTCCGCGAGGCCGATGATCGACACCAGCGCGGTCGCTTTCACGAGCACCTGCCAGTTGTTGCCGATGCCCGGCAGCGCGAAACGCATCATCTGCGGAAACATGATCCGCACGAACACGCGCATCCCGCTCATCCCGTACGCCGCGCCGGCCTCCAGCTGCCCGCGCGGCACCGACAGGAACGCGCCGCGGAACGTCTCGGTGAAATACGCGCCGTAGATGAAGCCGAGCGTGAGCACACCGGCGACGAACGGATCGATGTCGATCTGGTCCCAGCCGACGACGTCGGTGAGCTGGTTCAGCCAGATCTGGATGCTGTAGAACAACAGCAGCATCAGGACGAGATCGGGCACCGAGCGGATCAGTGTCGTATAACCGGTCGCGATCGCTCGCAGCACCCGGTTGTGCGACAGCTTCGCCACCGCGCCGATCAGCCCCAGCGCCACCGCAGTGGCGAGCGACAGCAACGACAGCTCGATGGTCTGCACGGTGCCGGCCCACAGGACGGGACCAAAGCCGTAAAGGAACACGCGCGTCTCCAGTGTTGAAAGGAACACCGGCGCGCATGACTGTCCGGCGCCGGGCTGACGCGGATAGTCGCAAGCGAAATTGTTTGCCTCAAATCACCGCACGTCCGGATGCTGCGTCGCAACAATTCGTCGCATCATTTCCGTGCGCGGCCTACGCTGCTGTTTCAAAAGGAAAAAACCCGCTTCCTGACAGTCCGATGACACGCCGGGAAGCGGGTTTTTTGCAATTTTCCGGTCGCTTTTTCGATATAGCGCCGAACGCCGGTTTAGCGCCCTTTCAGGATGTCGGAGCGCGAAGTCGTATAGACAAGCCCGTCCGGGCCGAAATGGACGTTGAAGAACGCGTCGGTGTTCACGCCGTCCTCGAGCCAGCGCCAGCTCCACACGGTCTCGGGCTTCAGCGGGTACTGCGCGATGTCGCCCGGCTTGCCGAGCAGGCGCCGCACCTCGTCCTCGTTCATTCCCGGCGTCACTTTCGCGAAGTTCTCGGCGGTCAGCACCTGCGTCGCGCCCATGTAGTGGCCGCTCGCGTCGAGATCGACGAACCAGGTCTGGTTGCCCATCGGGCCGCGCGGGTACTCGAGGCGCTTGGAGCCGTCGGTGAAGGTGCGCTCGGTCTCGGGTTTGCCCATCGTGCCGCGCACGTCGGCCTCGGTCGAAACGCCGGCCTTCAGCCCTTTCAGGAGCAGCGGCGCGGGCTTGATCGCGGTGAAGAAGTCCTTGATGCGTTGCACGTCGAGATGGCCTTGATCGTCGCAGCCGGTCAGCGCCAGCGCGGCGGCCAGCATCGTCACGGGAAACAGCCGGAAACGAAAAATCATCGGAAGAAATGCGCGTCGAGAAAACACGCGGCAAGGATACCCGCGCCGCGCCGAAAGCGCGAGAAGGACTGCGGGACCGCACGGCCCGTGCCGCGCTCAATGCGTCGTTTCGGCCTGCTTGTCGGCGTCGCGGCTCGCCGCGCGGCGTGCGTCCGACGCGGCCGGCGCCGTGCGGATCCGGCGGCGCGTGCGCACGAGCTCGGCCAGCTGCCACGAACCGAGCGCCGCGCATCCGAACAGCACCTCGCGGCCGCGCTTGACCAGCGCGAGCGACAGCGCCGTGTCGCGATCGACGCCAAACATCTGCGCGAGCAGCACGACGGTCGCCTCCTGCACGCCGAGGCCGCCCGGCACCATGAACGCAGCGTGCCGCACGGCCTGCGTCATCGCCTCGATCGCGATTGCGCCGCCGATCGACACCGGATGGCCGAGCAGCGCGAGCGCCCAGTAGATTTCGAGCGCGCCGAGCACGTAGCCGGCCAGCTGCCAGAAGAACGCGCTGAACAGCAACGCGGTGCGCGACATCAGCGCATCGATGTCGGCATCGAGCCGTCTACCGTCGACGCCTTGCAGCAACCGGTGCGAATCGCCGAGCAGACGCCCCGCGAACCGCTCGATCGCATGGAAGATCCCGCCGCGACGCATCAGCACGACGCCGAGCACCGGCAACGGCAGCGTCAGCAGCAGCGCGATGCCGATCGTGCCGCCGCCCATGTCATGCGTGGTCGCGAGCAGCAGCACGAGGCCGAGCGCCGCAAACGCATACTGGACGACGATCGTCACCAACACCTCGACGATCACCGATGCGGTCACGCGGCTCGCGTCGGGCACCTGCCACCGCGCCATCCGGATCCCGACCAGCTCGCCGCCGATGCCGACCACCGGCAGCAGCCGGTTCACGGCCTCGCGCACGGTCGCGATCCACCACAGGAACGACAGCGACGCGCGGCGGTCGAGCAGCTGGTGCCACGCATAGGCGTCGAGCAGCAGCGGCAGCGCGTGGAACGGTACGAGCCACAGCAACGCGAAGCCGGCGCGCTCGAGCATCTGCGTCACGTCGCCGATGCCTTCGTGCAGGCCGAGCGCGAGCAGGATCCCGATGCCGATCGGCCAGCCGAGCCATTTGATCCACTTCGTCATGACGGCTGCGCCCCCGGTTCGCGCGACGGGCGCACGCCGCGCGGCGCCCCGCGCTCGCCGAATACGTCCGCGAACCCGCCGGTCGCCACGCCCGCCGCCTTCAGCGCGGCCGCGACGCGCGGCGACAGCAACGCGTCGAGCTCGTCGACCGGACGGTAATCGGCCATCGTCGGTGTGATCGGGCCATCGCCGGCCTCGGCCGGATGACAGTAGATCTCGCCGACGCCATCCGGCAGCGCGGCGAGCGCGTCGAGCAGCACGGCCTCGTCCATCGCGCCCGTATGCTCGATACCGATCACGTAGTCGTTGTGGGCGAGCCCCGCGCGGTCGAGCCGCGCGCGCACGAGCGCGATCCACGGCTTGAGCAGCGCGGGCGCGCTCGCTTCGTAAGGCAACCGCACCGCGCGCAGCCCGTAGTCGCGGCCGATCTCGATGATCATCGACAGCACGGTCGGATGCAGATGGAAATGCTTGTGCGCGTTCACGTGGTCGAGCGGCAGCCCGCTCGCCGCGAACGCGTCGAACTGCGCGCGGATCTCGCGGCGCAGTTGCGCACGCACGTGCGGCAGGAAGAAAAAGCGGCAGCCATCCTTCGCCATCGCGTCGCCGAAGCGCCCGTCGGCGCCGACGAGCGCGGGGATCTCATGCGCAGGCAGGGTGGCCGGCCCGTCCGCGAGCACCAGATGCAGACCGACCGCGAGCGACGGCAGCCGCCTCGCACGTTCGATCGCATCCTGCGCCGCGGGCGCGCCGACCATCAGGCTCGCGGCGTTCAGCACGCCGTCGCGATGCGCGCGCTCGACCGCCGCGTTGACGCGCGGATGCAGCCCGAAGTCGTCCGCGGTGAAGATCAGCGCCCGCGCCGCCCGCTGCGTCGCCACGAATCAGGCCTCGTGCGCGCGCAGGAAGCGGAAGAACTCGACGCCTTCGCGCAGCCGGCGCTTCATCATGTCCCAGCTCGTCAGCATCTCGCGAACGATCTCCCAGATCTTCGACGGACGGAAGTAGAACTCCCGATAGAACTGTTCGAGATGGTGATAGATCTCGTCGCGCGACAGGTGCGCATAGCCGATCGCCGCGAGCTGCACGCCCTCCTTGCTCACCAGGTTGATGGTCTTGTTCTCTTCCATCCAGCCGTTTTCAACGGCCTGCTTGTAGAGCGTCGTGCCCGGATACGGCGCGGCGAGCGATACCTGGATCGTGTGCGGATTGATTTCCTTCGCGTACTCGATCGTCTTCTTGATCGTTTCCTTCGTTTCGCCCGGCAAGCCGAGGATGAACGTGCCGTGGATCTTGATGCCGAGCTTCTTGCAGTCCGCGCTGAAGCGGCGCGCGAAATCGGTGCGCACGCCCTTCTTGATGTTCACGAGGATCTGGTCGTCGCCGGATTCGAAGCCGACCAGCAGCAGGCGCAGGCCGTTTTCCTTCATCACCTTCAGCGTCTTGTACGGCACGTTCGCCTTCGCGTTGCACGACCAGGTCATGCCGAGCTTGCCCAGACCAATGGCGATGGCTTCGGCGCGCGGCAGATCGTCGGTGAAGGTGTCGTCATCGAACATCAGCTCCTTCACTTCCGGCATGTTGTCGCGGATCCACTTCGCTTCCGCGAGCACGTTCTCGACCGAGCGGGTGCGGTAGCGATGGCCGCTGACCGTCTGCGGCCACAGGCAGAACGTGCAGCGCGACTTGCAGCCGCGCCCCGTGTAGATCGACACGTACGGATAGTTCAGGTAGCCGATGAAGTAGTTGTCGATCTTCAGATCGCGCTTGTAGACGGGCGCAACGAACGGCAGCTCGTCCATGTTCTCGAGGATCGGACGCGCTTCGTTGTGCTCGATCGAGCCGTCCTTCGCACGCCAGCTCAAACCCTTGATCTCCGCGAACGGCTTGCCTTCCGCGAGTTCCTTGCAGGTGTAGTCGAATTCCTCGCGGCACACGAAGTCGATCGCGTCGCTCGCGGTCAGCGAGTTGTGCGGATCGACCATCACCTTCGCGCCCACCATGCCGACCAGCATCGACGGCTTCATCTTCTTGAGGTCCTGCGCGAACATCGCGTCGGTCGGGAACGACGGCGTGCTCGTGTGGATGATCACGAGGTCGTAGTCGTTGGCGATCTTCAGCGTTTCCTCGACCGACAGCCCGTCGGCCGGCGCATCGACGACGCGGCTGCCCGGCACGAGCGCGGCCGGCTGTGCGAGCCACGTCGGGTACCAGAAGGAACGGATTTCGCGCTTCGCCTGATAGCGCGAGCCGGCTCCGCCGTCGAAGCCGTCATACGAAGGGGCCTGCAAGAACAGCGTTTTCATGAATGCTCCGGTAGCCTGCATAGTTCGATTCGTTTCAACGATTCAGTCAATCAACCGCGGGCCGCCGTGCCGGCGCCCGCCTCTCTGTCATGTCGCGTCGCGCGGCGATGCCGCGCGGCGCGTCTCGGCCCGCGGGCCGGATTCGTCGCGGAACCGGCTCGTCCCGATTCCTCGTGGTTCGCGCGCCGGTGCGCTAGCGGCCGTCCGCGCCTTCCACCGCCGCCGCCGCGCGCTCGCCGCCGACGACCGTCATCCGCGCGCCGCGCCACACGACGTGCGTGCCGAACGCGGCAGCTAGCCATTCCAGCGCGAGCAGCGTGTCGCGCACCGCGATGAGCGGCAGGTCGCGCCAAAATGCGCGCCAGCCGTCCTCGCCGCGCGCATGCAGCACGACGCGGCCGAACGCGCCCACGACGGCCGCGCCGCCCGCGAGCGTGCCGGCGACGGTGCCGTCCAGGCGCAGCGCGAGCGCCGCGCCGACGGCGAGCCACGGCGCGGTAAACGTGATGAACAGGAACGCGAAGCCCGCCGGATTCAGCGAACGGATCGTGCGCAGCCAGCGTGTCTCGCGGTGCCACAGCGGCCCGAACGACGGCTCGATCACGTCGGTCGCGACCTCGACCTCGGACAGCACCGTGCGGCGGCCGAGACGGCGCGGCAGCTCGGCCAGCCAGAAATCGTCGGCCAGTTCGTCCTTCAGCGCGAGCAAGCCGCCGATCCGGTCGAGCGTGTCGCGCGTCAGCGCGAGCGTCGCGCCGAAGCCGAAGCGGCTCGAGCGGCCGAGGTGCGCGATTCGCACCGACGGCGCGAACCATGCGTCGACGAACTGCGCGCCGATCCGCGTCCAGAAGCCGCCGACGCTGCGCGCATGATACAGGCACGTGACGACGCCGACCGACGCGTCCGCGAGCGGCGCCGTCACACGCTCCAGATAGTCGGGCTTCACCGCGATGTCGCTGTCCGCGATCACGATGCGGTCGTACTTCGCGCGTTCGGCGAGATTGATCAGGTTGCTGACCTTCAGGTTCTTGCCGTGCACACGCGCGTCGATCACAAGCGTGATGTCGCAGTCCGGATAGTCGGCGCGCAGCCGCTCGACGACCGCGATCGCCGGATCGGACGCCGACGCGACGCCGAACAGCACTTCATGGCGCGGGTGGCGCTGCTCGCAGAACGTCGCGAGGTTCTCATACAGATGCGGCTCCGCGCCGCACAGCGGCTTGAGCACGCTGACCGGCGCGAAGCCGTCGCGCGCGGCGGTGCGGGGCGTGCGCGGGGGCGGCGCGAACGCCGCGACGAGCGCATAGCCGGCGGCGGCGAGCGTGAACGCGATCAGCAGCCAGTCGAGCAGCGTGACGGTCGGCGTCATGCGCGATGCCTCCCGGCGACGCGGGCGCCATGCCGATCGCTCGAACCGGATTGAACGTGATGGGAAATTCCGACAGCAACGAACGCGGGCACGACCCGACTCCTTGTTCCAGCAGCGTCTGTGTAGGGAGGCATGGCTCATTCGCCGAAGCGACCATGCCCGGATTCGCGTGGCACATCCTCACGCGCTGCCCGGACGGGATGCGGGAAGATTCGAATGGCGACCATCGGCACAGCATGGGCAAGCGCCGGATTTTAGCAGTCCGCGCCTGCCCGCGCGCAGCGCCGCGTGAAACGGACTGGTGCGATTTCGGCAAAGCTGCCAGGCCGGCGAACCATTCTGGTGCAACCGCGTTCACGTTAGCGTAAGCCCTTTGCAGGCGTATTGCAGTCTTCAAAATCAAACGTTTCGTGCAAATTTGTATGTCGATGCGAAGACGTGCGCAATCGCCGTAAACATCGGTAATTGTTCGTCGATTGAATCGATTTTTGCAACGATCGAAAGGGCGAGCCTTGCATCCCTGAAAGGCGCATGGGTATCTGCGCGTCGCCAGCGCGTTCGGGAACCCTTTGGCAAAATCGTCGGTATCTGTTGCGCATTCGCATCACCGCGCCCCTCCCTTTCGAAGGCACCCGATGATTCCGTTCTCCGTACTCGATCTTGCCCCCATCCCCGCCGGCGCCGACGCCGCGCAGGCGTTCCGCAACACCGTCGACCTTGCACAGCATGCGGAGCGCCTCGGCTATCGGCGCTACTGGCTCGCCGAGCATCACAACATGCCGGGCATCGCGAGCGCGGCCACCGCGGTGGTGATCGGCCACGTCGCGGGCGCGACGAAGACGATCCGCGTCGGCTCGGGCGGGATCATGCTGCCGAACCACGCGCCGCTCGTCATCGCCGAGCAGTTCGGCACGCTCGCGTCGCTGTATCCGGGGCGCATCGACCTCGGGCTCGGCCGTGCGCCCGGCACCGACCAGACCACGTCGCGTGCGTTGCGCCGCGATCTGATCGGCAGCGCCGATTCGTTCCCGGACGACGTGGCGGAATTGCAGCGCTACTTCGCCGAACCGGTGCCTGGCCAGCGCGTGCGCGCGGTGCCCGGCGCGGGGCTCGACGTGCCGGTGTGGCTCCTCGGTTCGAGCCTCTTCAGCGCGCAGCTGGCCGCGATGCTGGGGTTGCCGTTCGCGTTCGCGTCGCACTTCGCGCCCGACTACCTGATGCGCGCGCTCGAGCTCTACCGCGCGCAATACCGGCCGTCGGCCGCGTGGCCGAAGCCGCATGCGATGGTCGGCGTCAACGTGTTCGCAGCCGATACCGACGACGACGCGCGGCGCCTGTTCACGTCGCTGCAGCAGCAGTTCATCAACCTGCGCCGCGGCACGCCGGGCAAGCTGCCGCCGCCCGTCGACGTGCTGGAGGCAAGCGAATTCGAACTGGCGAACGTCGCGCACGCGCTGTCGTTCGCGGCCGTCGGCTCGCGCGACACGGTGCGCGACAAGCTGCGCGACCGGATCGCGCAGACAGGCGCGGACGAGCTGATCATCACCGCGCAGATCTACGATCACGCGGCGCGCGTGCGCTCGTTCGAACTGGCCGCACAAATCCGCGACGAGCTCGCCAACGAATCGCACTGAGCCGGCGCGCGCGCGGGCCGCGGCATCACTGCGGATGTACGGCGCTCATTCCGTCGAGTAGCGCCTTGTGGAACGTATCGGGATCCTGGATTTGCGGCGCGTGTCCGAGCGCCGGGAATTCGACGAGCTGCGCGCCGGGGATCGCCGCCTGCGTGCGCTTCGCGAGTTCCGGGTAATGGCCGAGCTTCGCGTGCACGTCGGGCGGCGCGGCATCCTTGCCGATCGCGGTCGTGTCCTTGTCGCCGATCAGCAGCAGCGTCGGCACGCGGATCGCGCCGAGCTCGTAGACCACCGGTTGCGTGAAGATCATGTCGTAGAGCAACGCGGAGTTCCACGCGACCGCGTCGCGGCCCGGGCCGCGGTACATGCCGGCGAGCATCTGCACCCAGCGTTCGTACGACGGCGCCCATTTGCCCGCGTAATAGGTCGCCTGCTCGTAGCGGCGGATGCCGTCGGCGCTGGTCTTCAGCTCGCGTGCATACCAATAGTCGACGGACAGCGGCGGCACGCCGAGCGCCTTCCAGTCCTCCAGCCCGATCGGGTTCACCAGCACGAGCTGGTCGGTCGCCTTCGGATACATCAACGCGTAGCGCATCGCGAGCATCCCGCCCGTCGAATGGCCAACGAGCGTCGCCGACTTCACGCCGATCGATTCGAGCAGCGCGTGCGTGTTGCGCGCCAGTTGCTGAAAGCTGTACTGGTAGCGCTCGGGCTTCGACGATTTGCAGAAGCCGATCTGGTCCGGCGCGACCACGCGGTAGCCGGCACGGCTCAGCACGCCGATCGTGTCCTCCCAGGTCGCCGCGCAGAAGTTCTTCCCGTGCAGCAGCACGACCGTGCGGCCGTTCGGGTGCGCCGGCTGCACGTCGAGGTAGACCATCTCGAGCGTTTCGCGCTGCGACACGAACGCGTAGCGATGCTCGGGCTGCGGATAGGCGAAGCCTTCCAGGCGCGGGCCGTACGCGGGGCCGTCGTTGCCGGCGGGCGCCGGGACGGCGGCCGATGTCGCGCACGCAGCGGCGACACCCGCGCCGAGCACGGCGGCGCGGGCCAGGGACAACATCTTGCAAATCGAAGGCATGGCGATCACGGTAAGGGGAAACGCATACGGGCACACGGGCCTCGCGCCCCGCGATTCTACGCGGTCGCGCTGACGACGGCGCGCAACAGTCGGCCGTCGCACGACTTTCGCGCGCGCGACGATCTCGGGTATCGTGTGACGTGACCCTGAAACGCCTGCAGGCGGATCTCCATGAAAAACGTCCTCAGCATTCAGTCGCACGTCATCTACGGCCACGTGGGCAATAGCGCGGCCGTGTTCCCGATGCAGCGCCTCGGCGTCAACGTCTGGCCGCTCAACACGGTCCAGCTATCGAATCACATGCAGTACGGCCACTGGGCCGGCAGCGCGATCGATGCCGCGAAGATGGAGCAGCTCGTCGACGGCGTCGCGGCGATCGGCGCGCTCAAGCGCTGCGATGCGGTGCTGTCCGGCTTCGTCGGCTCGCCCGCGCAGGCGCGCGCGACGGTCGAAATCGTGCGCGCGGTGAAGGCGATGAACCCGAACGCATGGTACTTCTGCGATCCGGCGATGGGACAGACGGGCGGCATCCGGCCCGAACCCGGCGTCGAGGAATTCATCGTCCAGGAAATGCCGGCGCTCGCCGACGGCATGTCGCCGAACCACACCGAGCTGCAGAAGCTCGCCGGGCGGCGCATCGAGACCGTCGCCGAAGCGGTCGACGCGTGCCGCGCGCTGATCCGCCGCGGCCCCCGGATCATCCTCGTCAAGCACCTGCACGACCGCAACAGCCCGGCCGATCGCTTCAACATGCTCGCCGTCACCGAAACCGAAGCGTGGATCGGCCAGCGCCCGCTGTATGCGTTCCCGCGCCATCCGGTCGGGGTCGGCGACCTCACCAGCGCGATCTTCGTCGCTTGCCGGCTGCGCGGCGACTCGGTGCGCGGGGCGTTCGAGCACACGCTCGCGGCCGTGCACGCGGTCGTGAAGGCGACCTACGACGCGCGTCGCTACGAGCTCGAACTCGTCGCCGCGCAGGACGAAATCGCGCGGCCGAGCGAATGGTTCGGCGCCTGGGTGACCGACGCGTGACGCACGCGCGTCGCGATCGTCACCGCTGCCGCCCTTCTCAGCCTCCCGCCCTTCCCGCCGCTCTCCGTTCTTCCGGCGTGCGCTCCGCCGCCCGCCGCGTGCGTACCGGCCAGGCTCGCCCGCCGCGGCGCCTTCGTCGGCGCATGGCCGGCCGCGTGCAATCCGGCGCGCGTGCAAACGTTTCCGGACTTCACGGGAATGACACCGAATCCCGGCTATGCTCGCGTCGGCACGACCGTCGCAGCCGCATCCTGCGATCCGGGCGCGCCCGCTTTTTTGCGCATGTCCCGCCAACTGGCTCCCCCTTTATGCACGATAACGACCATGACCCGATCGAACCGTCGTGACTTCCTGCGCGTCGCCGCCGGCACCGCCGGCGCCGCCGCGCTGAATCTGTTTCCGCCCGTGATCCGCGATGCGCTCGCCATTCCCGCGAACCGCCGTACCGGCACGATCCGCGATATCGAACACATCGTGATCCTGATGCAGGAGAACCGCTCGTTCGACCATTACTTCGGCACGATGCGCGGTGTCCGCGGCTTCGGCGACCCGCGCCCGCTGCGCCTCGCGAACGGCAAGTCGGTGTTCCATCAGCCGGTCGGCCCGGCCGAGCTGCTGCCGTTCCACCCGGGCGCCGACAAGCTCGGCATGCAGTTCCTGCAAGATCTCCCGCACGGCTGGCAGGACATGCATGCCGCATGGAACAAGGGCCGCTACGACCAGTGGGTGCCGAACAAGGGCACCACGACGATGGCGTACCTGAAGCGCGACGACATTCCGTTCCACTATCAGCTCGCCGACGCGTTCACGATCTGCGACGCGTACCACTGCGCGATCCCGAGCTCGACCGACCCGAACCGCTACTACATGTGGACCGGCTACGTCGGCAACGACGGCACGGGCGGCGGCCCGGTGCTCGGCAACGAGGAAAAGGGCTACGGCTGGACGACCTATCCGGAAGTGCTCGAGCAGGCCGGCGTGTCGTGGAAGATCTACCAGGACGTCGGCACCGGCCTCGACGCGAACGGCTCGTGGGGCTGGACGCAGAACCCGTACATCGGCAACTACGGCGACAATGCGCTGCTCTACTTCAACCAGTACCGCACCGCACTGCCCGGCACGCCGCTGTACGACAAGGCGCGCACCGGCACCAACATCAGCGCCGGCGGCACGCTGTTCGACGTGCTGCAGCAGGACGTGAAGAACGGGACGCTGCCGCAGGTGTCGTGGATCTGCGCGCCGGAAGCGTATTCGGAGCATCCGAACTGGCCGGCCAACTACGGCGCGTGGTACATCGAGCAGGTGCTGAAGGTGCTCGTGTCGAATCCGGACGTGTGGAGCAAGACCGCGCTCTTCATCACCTACGACGAGAACGACGGCTTCTTCGATCATGTGCCGCCGCCGTTCGCGCCGCAGTCGCGCGACAACGGGCTGTCGACGGTCGCGACGACCAACGAGGTATTCGGCGGCGACGCGTCGCACATGGCCGGCCCGTACGGCCTCGGGCCGCGCGTGCCGATGCTCGTCGTTTCGCCGTGGACCAAGGGCGGCTGGGTCTGCTCGCAGACCTTCGATCACACGTCGCTGCTGCAATTCATCGAAGCGCGCTTCGGTGCGCAGTATCCGGTGACGGCCGCCAACGTGTCGCCGTGGCGACGCGCAGTATGCGGCGACCTGACCTCGGCGTTCGACTTCACGACTGCCGACGCGGCATGGCCGACCCTGCCCGACACGAGCGGCTACGCGCCGCCCGATCGTCTGCGCCACCCGGACTACATTCCGGTGCCGCCCGTCGCGCAGCAACTGCCGAAACAGGAACCGGGGCTGCGTCCGGCGCGCGCGCTGCCGTACGAGCTGTTCGTGCACGGCCGCGTCGAAGCCGCGAACGGCCAGTTCCGCCTCGCCTTCGCGAACACCGGCCGTGCGGGTGCCGCGTTCCAGGTGCAGTCGCGCAACCGCGCCGACGGCCCGTGGACGTACACGGTCGAAGCCGGCAAGCGGATCGCCGACACGTGGAGCGCCGCCGCGTCGCTCGGACTGTACGATCTCGACGTGTACGGACCGAACGGCTTCTACTGTCACTTCCGCGGCCCGTTCGCGACGGGCGCCGGCAGCGCGAACACGAACCCCGAGGTGATCTACGGCTATGACGTCGCGAACGGCAACATCACGCTGCGCCTGATGAACCGCGGCCACAAGGCCGTGCGGCTCAAGGTGACGAATGCGTACGGCCACGGCGGCGCGCGCACGTTCGAGCTTGCGCCGGGCGCGCACGTCGACGATTACTGGGATCTGCGCGGCAGCCACGGCTGGTACGACCTGACCGTCAGCGACGGCAGCCTCCTCGGCTTCTTGCGTCGCTTCGCGGGCCACGTCGAGACAGGCCGCCCGAGCACCAGCGACCCTGCCATCCGCACGAGCGCATCGCACGGCGCTCCCGAAGCGGCCGACGCCGCGTCGGACGCGCTGTCCGACTGACGACGGCGCACGGCGGCGCGGCCTCCTGCAAGGCCGCGCCGCCCGCCCCGCACCCGCTCCCGTCCGTTCGTGACGGGAAACTCCCGATACCGGCCGCCCGTGCACACGCGGAAGCTATGCGCAAATCCGCATCGAATGCGCGGCAAATTGCCAAGACCCGTGCATATCGGCGACCTATATATCGAGGCGATCGGGGCTCCTCGCAGAGCCTGACGGGAGAACGTTCCGGGAATCATCAGCATGCCGAGCTCCCCGCCCGATTAAGAGAAGCGGTCGAACCGCCCGCCCGTCGCACGTGTCCGGCCCGCCGGCCGCGTGCGGTACCCACCCGCTGGTGTAGAACAAGAGGAACGAACATGAAATTCCGTCATTCCCTGTTGTCGGTATCGGTCGTATCCGCAGTAGCCCTCCTCTCGCAACAGGCCGCGCAGGCCGCCGACGCGACCGACGTGAAAGTCGGCTTCGCGGCGCCCCTCACCGGCGTGAATGCCGGTTACGGCAAGGATCTGCAGAACGGCGTGCAGCTCGCGCTCGACGATGCCGTCGCGCAGAAGGTGCAGATCGCCGGCAAACCCGCGCACTTCAACCTCGTCGTGCAGGACGATCAGGCCGACCCGCGGATCGGCGTGCAGGCCGCGCAGGCGCTCGTCGATCAAAACGTGTCGGTGGTGGTCGGCCACTTCAATTCCGGCACGACGATTCCGGCGTCGGTGGTCTACGACAAGGCCGGCATTCCGGTCATCGACCCGGCCGCCACGAACCCGACGCTCACGTCGCGCGGGCTTGCGAACATGTTCATGGTGATCGCGACCGACGGCCAGAACGCGGGCAATGCAGGCAAGTACGCGGTCGATGTGACCAAGGCCAAGCGCATCGCGATCATCGACGATCGCACCGCGTTCGGCCAGGGCGAGGCGGACGAGTTCGAGAAGGCCGTGAAGGCGGCCGGCGGCAACATCATCGGCCGCGAGTTCACCAGCAACCAGGCGGTCGACTTCCGCGCGCAGATCACGAGCCTGAAGGGCAAGAACCCCGACCTGATCTTCTTCGGCGGCCTCGATTCGCTCGCCGCGAACTTCATCAAGCAGATGCGCCAGCTCGGGCTGAACGCGCAGTTCGTCGGCGGCGGCGGCGTGAAGGACAACGAGTTCATCAAGATCGCCGGCCCGGCCGCGGAAGGCGCGATGGCGTGGGAATACGGGCGCCCGCTCGACGAGCTGCCGCAGGGCAAGGATTTCGAGCAGCGTTTCAAGAAGCGCTTCGGTGTCGACGTGCTGTCGTACGCACAGTTCGGCTACGACGCCGCGTGGGCCGCGATCAAGGCGATGCAGGCCGCCAATTCGACCGATCCGAAGGTCTATCGCCCGGCGTTGAAGAAGATCGACTTCGAAGGCGTCACCGGCCGCATCTCGTTCGCGAACGACGGCTCGCTCAAGAGCGGGATGTCCACGCTGTACCAGGTGAAGAACGGCGCGTGGAAGACGATCGTGACGAAGGGAGGCTGATTGCGACGAGCCGGCGGCCCGGGTAGCCGGGCCTGTCGGCGCGGGCGGCGGTGCGAACACCGTCCGCCTGCGCCCGTATGACCCGCGAACGTGCGTGCTGCGCGCGACCCATGGCCGGCGGCAGGCCGCGCCAATCTCATACGATGACTGATGTTATGGCTGGCACGCTCTCGACGCGATGCGCGTGCCCCGGGGCGTGCCCACAGGGCTACCCTCCGGCCAATCGATCTTCCGATCAACCGCTCTTCGGGCAAGTCGCCCTCGCGCTCAGCTGGCCTGCGTGTCGCGCTCCGCTTCGGCGGCCTCGTGCGCGCGGCGCAGCCGCTCGCGGCTGTTGGTCAGATGCGTGCGCATCGCGGCGCGTGCGGCTTCCGGGTCGTGACGCGCAATCGCCTCGTAGATGTCCTCGTGCTCGTGATTCAGCCGGCCGACGTAGCGTTCGAGATCGTCACCGGCGAAGCGCGCCGAGTTCACCCGCGTGCGGGGGATGATCGATGCGCCGAGCTGCGTCATGATGTCGACGAAATAGCGGTTGCCGGTGGACTGCGCGATCTGCAGGTGGAACTGGAAGTCGAGCTGCGCGGTGTCGCGGCCGCCGCCGGCCCCCGACGCGATCGCGTCGAGCGCGCGCCGCAGCGCGGCCAGATCGGTGTCGTTCGCGCGCTGCGCGGCGAGGCTCGCGCATTCGCTTTCGAGGCTGATCCGCAATTCGAGCACTGCGAGCACGTCGCGCAGCGTCGTGATGGTCGCGGGATCGATGCCGAGCGTCTGGCGGCGCGACGGCTCGAGCACGAAGCTGCCGATGCCGTGGCGCGTCTCGATGAGGCCGCTCGCCTGCATACGCGAGATCGCTTCGCGCACGACCGTGCGGCTGACGCCCTGCGCCGCCATGACTTCGGTTTCGGTCGGCAGCTTGTCGCCGGGACGCAGCGTGCCGTTTTCGATCTGCGCGGTCAGCGCGTCGACGACATCTTGTGCGAGGCTGCGTGCGCGACGGCGCGGCGCTGCGGGAAGCGTGGGCACGGACATGAGGCCGGTTCCTTTCGAATGATCGTAATGTGAGCCGAGGGTTTACGCGGGGTTTGAGCGAACGCCGATGATTCATTATACTGCGTCACAAGTCATCCGACGACTGATGATCTCGACACGGATCTCCTGTCGACCTCGGCACACACGCTGTACGCACCGGGTCCCGTAGTCGCGATCGGCCCGCTCACGCGCTTCAGCACGCGAGCCGGTACCCGGTTTCGCGGTCGACCGAAATGCGCGTACGCGCTTGCTCCGGGCCACCGCGACACCGGCGTCGAGCTGGGTCGCCCCCCTGCGGATTGCTGTCGACCTGCTGGGCTAGCGCGCCGCGCACGTCGGTTGTCGAATGATCGCACCTCCCGCCGCGCGCGGCAAAGCTTTTGCCGCACGGCATCGCCCACTCTTTCGCCATCGCCGCCATGAACGCCGTCACTGCCTCGCCTTCCCACGACACGCCGCGCATCGTCGACCTGCAAGCCATTCCGGTCGCCGGCCACGACAGCATGCTGCTCAACCTGAGCGGCGCACACGGCCCGTTCTTTACCCGCAACCTCGTCATCCTCAAGGACAGCGCGGGCCGGACCGGCGTCGGCGAAGTGCCGGGCGGCGAAAGCATCCGCCGCACGCTCGACGACGCGCGTGCGCTCGTCGTCGGCCAGCCTGTCGGCAATTACCATGCGGTGCTCAACGACGTGCGGCGCACGTTCGCCGATCGCGACGCGAGCGGGCGCGGGCTGCAAACGTTCGACCTGCGCACCACGATCCATGCGGTCACCGCGCTCGAAGCCGCGTTGCTCGACTTGCTCGGCCAGCATCTCGGCGTGCCCGTGGCTGCGCTGCTCGGCGAGGGGCAGCAGCGCGAGCGCGTCGAGATGCTCGGCTACCTGTTCTACGTCGGCGATCGCACCCGGACGGCGCTGCCGTATCGCGACGGCCGCGGCGCGACCGACGACTGGACTCGCGTGCGCGACGAAGCCGCGCTGACGCCCGAGCAGGTCGTGCGACTCGCGGAAGCCGCGCATGCGCGCTACGGATTCAACGATTTCAAGCTGAAAGGCGGCGTGTTCGAAGGCGCGCGCGAGGTCGAGGCGGTGACGGCGCTCGCCGAGCGCTTCCCCAATGCCCGCGTGACGCTCGACCCGAACGGCGCATGGTCGCTCGACGAGGCCGTGCGGCTGTGCCGCGACCTGCACCACGTGCTCGCGTATGCGGAAGATCCGTGCGGCGCGGAAAACGGCTACTCGGGCCGCGAGGTGATGGCCGAGTTCCGCCGCGCGACCGGGCTGCCGACGGCGACCAATATGATCGCGACCGACTGGCGCCAGATGGGCCACGCGGTGCAGTTGCAGGCCGTCGACATCCCGCTCGCCGACCCCCACTTCTGGACGATGCAGGGCTCGGTGCGCGTCGCGCAGATGTGCCGCGACTGGGGCCTCACGTGGGGCTCGCATTCGAACAATCACTTCGACGTATCGCTCGCGATGTTCACGCATGTCGCCGCTGCGGCGCCCGGCCAGGTCACGGCCATCGACACGCACTGGATCTGGCAGGACGGCGAACGCCTGACGCGCGAGCCGCTGAAGATCGAGAACGGGCTTGTGGAGGTGCCGAAGCGGCCGGGTCTCGGCATCGACATCGACATGGATGCGGTCGCGCGTGCGCACGAGTTGTACAAGCAGCACGGGCTCGGCGCGCGCGACGACGCGGCGGCGATGCAGTATCTGATTCCGGGGTGGACGTTCAACAACAAGCGCCCGTGTCTCGTGCGCTGAGCGCGGCACGCGCGGGGCGGCGAATCCGCGCGGTCGGCGGCCGATGTGGAGCGCTTGCCTACGCGTCGGCCGCTACCCGGCCAGCCCGATGCCCCGCGCCATCCCCGACGCGGCGAACACGATGACCATCACGAGCAGTGCCTGCCAGTGGCCGATCCGTACGTAGGTTCGCGCACGGCCGAGATCGGGCATCTGCTGCTTGCGGGCGTCGATGCGCCAACGGATCAGCCCGAGCATCGGCACAATTTCGAGCAGCAGGATCAGCACCAGAGCGGTCATCTTCACGTGAAAGAGCGGCTCGTGAAGGTAATACGCCGAGCCTTTCTCGAAACCGCCGAATGCGCGCGTGAGCCCCGTCGCGATCAGGACCAGTGCAGACAGCCCCCACACTGCGTCGGCCTTGAACACGCCGGGCAGGTCGGCGGCCTGTGCCGATGCGATGACCCGGCGCAGCGCACGATTACGCCCCGCGATCGCCGCGAACGCGACGCCGAACGCCATCAAATGCACGGCCGCAAGCAACCAACGGACGATCATTGCGCCTCCTCGTTGCCTGCGCCACGCAGGCGAAATCAGACGATCTGCTTGAGCGCCGCGTCGAGCGCGAGCACCGCGACGCGATCGCCCTCGGTTGCGAGCGGCGTGCGCATCACGATCTGCCGGTTATGGCCGACGGCGGCGGGAGAATCCCACAGCAGTTCCACCTTCGGGCGCCGGAACAGGCTGCCGCGTCGCGGCGGCAAGGCAGCGGCCGGCTGCGCGACGGGCTCGCCCTGCCCGCCGCCAGCCGGGGCCGCCTGGCCGGGCCAGCGCACCGATAATTCGCGTGCGTCGTACTGGCCGACCTTGCGGCTTTCCATCCACACGATCGCGGTGCGCGTGAGCGTATCGAGCGAAATCGCGTAACGGCCGACCGCGAACCGGCGGGCGGCCACGTTGGTGCGCCACAGCGACCGCGGGCGGCACATCCATACGATTGCCCCATACAGTGCGGGGGCGGCGACGAGCCAGCCGTTGGTGGCCGTCACCGCGTGCAGTGCGCGACGCCAGCCGGCTGCCCACACGAATGCGCCGATCGACCACACGGCGAACAGGAAACCGATCAGCGCGAGTACGCGCAGCGCCTGCCGCAGCCACTGGGGCAGCGGATGGAACGGCCGTTCGGCACGCGCAGCGGCGCCCGGCAGCGCGAGCAGCAGGAAGATCAGGACCAGATAGACGAACGCCCACGGCGACGACACCATCGCCGACAGCGACGCGCGATAACCCATTTGCGACATCGAGAACAGCCAGCGCGCGAACAGCACGAGACCGATCGCGCGCAATGCGAAGATCACGCCGGCACCGGGGGCCGGCGCTGCACGCGTGGTTTTCGTTCTCGCCAAGACTGCTCTCCTCTCGATGATCGTGCGGGGCCGGATTTCACGGCACGGCCATTATAGGGACATTACCGTCTGGACAGACGCCCGGATCGCGCGGCGGACCGCTTCCGCGGCCGTTCGCGGCGCCGGGCGCGGCGAGAATACAACAGATCGGCGCCGCAGATGTGACAACGCCCCGCCGGGTACCCGGACGGGGCGTCGATGACGGCCTCGGCCGCAATGCGGCCGGCGGCCCGGCGTCAGCCTGCGTTGACTTCGCGCAGCACGGTGCGGCGCTTCTGGCGCAGCAGTTCCTCGTAGACCTTCACGTAGTTCTGCGCCATGACCTTCGACGAGAAGCGTGCTTCGAATGCAGCGCGGACCTTCTCGCGCGGCAGCGTATCGAGGCGCTTGAGCGCCGCGACGGCCGACAGTTCGTCTTCGACGACGAAGCCCGACACGCCGTTCTCGATCACTTCCGGCACCGAGCCGCGCTTGAACGCGATCACCGGCGTGCCGCACGCCATCGCCTCGATCATCACCAGGCCGAACGGCTCCGGCCAGTCGATCGGGAACAGCAGCGCGTGCGCGTTGCCCAGGAATTCGGTCTTTTCCGACTCGCTGATCTCACCGATGTACTCGACGTGCGGCAGCGCGAACAGCGGCTTGATCTTTTCTTCGTAGTAAGCGCGATCGGCCTTGTCGAGCTTCGCGGCGATCTTGATCGGCATGCCCGCCTGCTCGGCGATACGGATCGCGGTGTCGACGCGCTTTTCCGGCGAGATGCGGCCGAGGAACGCGAGGTAGCTCGGCTTAACGTTCGGGATCGGCGTCAGCAGGTTCTCCGGCAAGCCGTGATAGACGGTCGACAGCCAGTTCGCCTGCGGCAGCGGGATGCGCTGGTTGTCGGAGATCGACACGACCGGCACGTCGCTGAACGCATTGAAGATCGGCTGCAGTTCCGGCAGGTCGAGACGGCCGTGCATCGTCGTCAGATGCGGAACCGGCTGGCGCGAGAACAGCGAGAACGGATAGTAGTCGATGTGGCAGTGCAGCACGTCGAACTCTTCCGCGCGGCGGCGCACCTGCTCGAGGAGCAGCATGTGCGGGGCCATCACGTCGCGGATCGTCGGGTCGAGGCGCAGCGCCTGCGGCCAGCACGCTTCGAGCTTCGCGGACGTTTGCGAATCGCCGCTCGCGAAGAGCGTGACGTCATGCCCCATCTCGACGAGCGCTTCGGTCAGATAGGACACCACTCGCTCGGTCCCGCCGTAAAGCTTCGGGGGAACCGCTTCATGCAACGGAGCGATTTGGGCGATTCGCATGCGTAACTCCTAAAAAATCGGCTAAAAACCAGGTATGGGTCGGCAACCTGCCGCCGGTCCGGGCCGGATGGACTCGTCCGATGATCGGACGAATTACCTGCCAGGAGCGTCGAAACCCGCGCTGCTCAAGGAGCGTCGGCGACGCGACAGGCATAGAACGTTTGAAACGAAGACCCGTTGACAGGGGTTCGTAAAAACCTGGAATCGAACCCGGAGCCGATTATCTAGGGTTAATCCCGATACGGCGCGCGACATTTCAAACACTTTACTTTGTTACAAAGGTGCAACACTTTGCAACCCGCGGACTCGGGCGTCCGTTCTAGAGTGGAAGGCCCTTTTGGCGTTCCTTGTCATCTCGTCGCCGCCGGCATCGCGATTCCGGCGCATGCGGCAGGACGGGATGCCGGATTTTATCTCAAAATTGTCCGCGCACCGGCCTGATCCAGGCAAGATTCGCGCAGCGCAATGCACGGCGTTGTTTACAATGCCGGATTGTTCAGTCCGGGCGATTCGCCGGCCGCAACCCGGCCGACGCGCCCACTCACCGAATCACCGCACGCATATTTTGGAATCTCTCACCCCCGCCCAGCGCAACGCCCACAACGCGAAGCTGTCGAGCTACGCGCATCGGCCGATCGCGTTCCTGTTCCGCTACATCCGCCTGCATCCTGTCGCGCACCTGGTCGTGCTCTGCAGTGTGCTGGCCGCCGTCGGCTGCGCGCTCGGCTCGCAATACGCGATCAAGCACCTCATCGACGTGCTTGCGACCGGGCGCCATCATCCGGGCCCGCTGTGGAGCGCGTTCGCGCTGCTGGTCGGACTGATCGCAGCCGACAACCTGCTGTGGCGCGTCGGCGGCTGGGTCGCCGCGCACACGTTCGTCGCGGTCACCGGCGACCTGCGGCGCGATCTGTTCCAGTATCTGATCGGCCATTCGCCGACGTACTACTCGGAAAAACAGCCGGGCACGCTCGCCAGCCGCATCACCGCGACGTCGAACGCCGTCTATACGTCGGAGAACACGATGGCGTGGAACGTGCTGCCGCCGTGCATCGCGGTGCTGGGCGCGATCCTGATGATCATCGTCGTGAATCCGCTGATGGCCGCGGGCCTGCTCGGCTGTTCGGCCGTGCTCGCTATCGTGCTGTTCAAGCTCGCAGGACGCGGCTCCGCACGCCATCACGCGTTCGCGGCGAAGGCAGCCGCGGTCGACGGCGAGCTTGTCGACGTGATCGGCAACATGGGCCTCGTGCGCGCGTTCGGGATGACGCTGCGCGAGCAGAAGCGCTTCAGTGCGACGGTGAAGGCCGAGATGGACGCGCGCCAGCAAAGCCTGCTCTATCTCGAGAAGCTGCGCCTGCTGCACGCCGTGATCACCGCGATGCTGTCCGCCGGCCTGCTCGGCTGGGCGCTGTGGCTGTGGGACCAGGGCCGCGCGACGTCCGGCGATATCGTGCTCGTCAGCTCGCTCGGTTTCACGATCCTGCACGGCACGCGCGATCTCGCAGTCGCGCTCGTCGACGTCACGCAGCACATCGCCCGCCTGTCGGAAGCCGTGAAGACGCTGCTCGAGCCGCACGGAATGCCGGACCGCTCCGACGCGCAGCCGCTGTCGCCCAAGGGCGGACGCGTCGATTTCGAACGCGTGACGTTCGCGTATCCGCACCGTCGCGCGATCCTCGACCACTTCGACCTCCATATCGAGCCCGGCCAGCGTGTCGGCCTGATCGGCAAGTCCGGCGCCGGCAAATCGACGGTGCTCGCGCTGCTGCAGCGCTTCTACGACACGCAGGACGGCGCCGTGATGGTCGACGGCCAGGACGTGAAGTCGATCACGCAGGACAGCCTGCGCCAGGCGATCGCGCTCGTGCCGCAGGACATCTCGCTGCTGCACCGGACCATCTACGACAACATCGCATACGGTCGCCCGGACGCGACTCGCGACGAAGTGCTCGCCGCCGCGCGCGACGCCCGCTGCTCGGAGTTCATCGAGGCGATGCCGGAAGGTTATGACACGATCGTCGGCGACCGCGGCGTGAAGCTGTCCGGCGGCCAGCGCCAGCGCATCGCGATCGCGCGCGCGATCCTGAAGGACGCGCCGATTCTGCTGCTCGACGAAGCGACGTCGGCGCTCGACAGCGCGTCCGAAGAAGCGATCCAGAGTGCGCTCGACCGGCTGATGATCGGCCGCACGGTGATCGCGATCGCACACCGGCTGTCGACGCTGCGCAATTTCGACCGGATCATCGTGATGAGCAACGGCAAGGTGATCGACGACGGCAGCCCCGACGTGCTGCGCAGCCGCCCGGGCCTGTACCGCGACCTGCTCGCGAAACAGCAGGGCCGCCATCACGTGCCCGACGGTACCGCACCGAGCGGCGAACGCGTGGCATAACGTCGTGGCAATCGCAAACCGATAAAACCGCCGTCGTACTTCGCCAAACCGAACCCCAAAAGTTGGACGCCAACTTTTGGGGTTTTTTCATGGTACCGGCCAGTTTCCGCGCGACATCCGCCGCGCGGTGCGCCGGTCACGCGCGCTGCAAATCGCGCAAGAAATTGTCCCGCCACACCGACACGTTGTTCTCGCGCAGCTGCGCGATCATGTCCGAATAACGCGCGCGCCGCTCGGCGAGCGGCATCGTCAGCGCCTGCGACAGCGCATCGGCCATCCCGTCGATGTCGATCGGGTTGACGATCAGCGCGCCCGTCAGCTCGCGCGCGGCGCCGGCGAAACGCGACAGCACCAGCACGCCCGGATCGTCCGGATTCTGCGCGGACACGTATTCCTTCGCGACGAGGTTCATCCCGTCGCGCAGCGGCGTCACGAAGCCGACGCGAGCGAGCCGATACAGCGCGGCCAGCACCTGCCGGTCGTATTGCCGGTGAATATAGAGAATCGGCGCCCAGTCGAGCTCCGCGTAGCGGCCGTTGATGCGCCCCGACTCCGCTTCGAGCTGCAGCCGGATGTCCTGGTATGCGCGCAGGTCGGCCCGCGTCGACGGCGCGATCTGCAGGAACGACACGCGATTGCGGATCGACGCCTGATGCTCGAGCAGCTTCTCGAACGCGCGGAAGCGCTCGACGAGCCCCTTCGAGTAATCGAGCCGGTCGACGCTCATGATCAGCTGGCGCCCGCGCAGCGACGTCGCGAGCGTGCGCACGGCCTTGCCGGTCTCGCCCGCCTGCGCGAGCGACGCGATCTCGTCCGGGTAGACGCCGATCGGATAGGCGGCCGCGCGCAGCGAATTGCCGAACGCATTCACGCGCACCGTTCGTTCTTCGCGCACGACTTCGCCGCCGGCCTCGAACTCGACATAGTCGCAAAAAGCCCGCAGATCGGGTTCGGTCTGGAAACCGAGCAGGTCGAACGCGCACAGCGACTCGACCAGCTCGCGATGCGGCGGCACGTTGACAAGCACCTGCGCGGCCGGAAACGGAATGTGCAGGAAGAATCCGATGCGATTCTTCACCCCGGCCGCGCGCAGCGCACGCGCGAACGGGATCAGGTGATAGTCGTGCACCCAGATCACGTCGTCGTCCTGCAGCAGCGGCACCAGTTGCTGCGCGAGCCACACGTTCACGCGGCGGTATCCGTCGAACTCGTGGCGGTCATACTGGATCAGATCCGCGCGGTAATGGAACGCGGGCCACAGCGTCGCGTTCGAGAAACCGCGGTAGTACTGATCGTAATCGCGGCGCGACAGGCCGATCGTCGCGAACGTCACCGGGCCATGCTCGTCGACGCGAATCTGCGGCGCACCGGACGCGACGACTTCGCCGCTCCAGCCGAACCACATGCCGCCCGTCTCCTTCAGCGCGTCGTAGACGCCGATCGCGAGGCCGCCCGCCGCCGGTTCGCCTTCCGAAATCGGTGCGACGCGGTTTGAAACGATGATGAGTCGGCTCATGCGCCCGGCTGCTCCACACCAAGCCAGCGGGCGATCTGCGCGTGCAGCGCGTCGACCGAATCAAGCCGCATGCGCGCCGACGTCTCGCCCGCGCCGACCTTGATCGACAAGCCGCCGCGCGCGTTGACCACAGCGAAACCCTTCTCGTCGGTCAGGTCGTCGCCCGCGAACAGCGGCACGCGGCCCGCGAACGGCGGCTCGTCGAGGAACGCGGCCAGCGCACGTCCCTTGTCGACGCCCTTCGGCTTGATCTCGAACACCATCTTGCCGGGTTGCAGCACGTAAGCGTCCGCATATTCGGCGACGAGGCGCTCGGCCGCTTCGCGCGCGGCCGGCTCCCGCTCCGGCGCGTTGCGATAGTGCAGCGCGACGGCCGCCCCCTTGATTTCGAGCAGCATGCCAGGATGGCGATCGACGACGGCCGCGAGTTCGCGCTCGATGCGCAGCAACCGTTCGTCGTTGAAGCCGATGCGCTGCGTGTCGCCGTTCGCGTCGCGGCGCTCGGCGCCGTGCAGGCCCGCGATCGGCAGGTCCGGCATGTTCAGGAACGTGTCGAGGTTGTCGATCCCGCGCCCCGACACGACGGCAACCGCGCCGTGCGAGCGGCGCCGCAGCGCGTCGAGCAGCGTCAGCAGCGACGGCGGCACATGAATGCTGTCGGGCGTCGGCGCGAGCTCGACGAGCGTGCCGTCGAAGTCGAAAAAGAACGCGGTATCGGTCAGGGACAAGGAAGCCGGAACGGATTGCATCGAGTCGATGGTCTGAGGAGCGGCCTGCAGGCGCGGGCCGCCGCTGCGAGAATGGAATTGTGCGCATATTACCGCGCCTGCGTACCGAGATGGGCGAATCCGGCGCTCGACGCGTCGTGCGCGGCGGCCCTCGTCAACTGCGACATATTGCCCCGCCAGCTCGTACCGTACGGGTTTCGAAAGGACGCGGGCGCGGGAATTGCGTTACAGTCGGCAACCGCCGGCCGCGCGACGCATGGCGCCGCGCCGGCCGGCGACCGTTCCGTCCGATCGAGCCCCAGGATGTCGTCTGCCCGTTCCGCGCCGCACCGGCGTTTCCCCCGCCTTAGCCGCTTCCTCGTTCGCGCGATTGCCGCGCTGGGCGCCGCTGTCGCGCTCGCCGCGTGCACGCACGACGAACCGAACTGGCACTTGACCAACGTCACCGGCCACCTGCCGGACCTGTCGTTCACGCTGACCGGCGGCGACGGTCGTCCGGTCGATGCGAACGCGTTCCGCGGCCGCGTCGCGCTGGTCTACTTCGGCTACACGCACTGCCCGGACGTCTGCCCGGAAACGATGGCGCGACTGATGGAAGTGCTCGCGAAACTCGGCCCGCAGGCGAACGACGTGCGCATCCTGTTCGTGTCGGTCGATCCCGCACGCGACACGCCGCAGGCGATGCAGTCGTACGTTGCGGCATTCGACGCCGCGCACGCGCGCGGCCTGACGGGCAGCGACGGCCAGATCGAATCGCTCGCGAAACGCTATCGCGTCGCCTACCAGATGGAGCAACGCGATCCGTCCGGCGGTTACGAGGTCACGCATAGTTCGGCCGTCTATATTTTCGACGCGAACGGCCGCGCGCGCCTGCTCGCCACCGACGGCGACTCGCCCGACGCGATCGCCGCCGACGTGCGCCGGATCATCGACACCGCCCCCGCCATCTCCTGAAATGCTCAACACCGACATGAAGACGACCCTGAAAACGCTCGCCCTCCTCGCCGCGCTGTACACCGGTGCGACTGCGTACGCCGCTGGCGCGATCACCGCGCACAACGGATGGGTACGCTGGCTGCCGAACCAGCTGCCCGCCGGCGGGTACGTGACCATCGTCAATGCGAGCGACAAGCCGGTCGATCTCGTCGACGTCGACAGCCCCGACTACGGAATGGCGATGCTGCACCAGACGGTGTCGAACGGCTCGACGCAAAAGATGGAAATGGTCGACAAGCTCACGATCCCGGCGCGTGGCAAGGTCGACATCGCGCCGGGCGGCTATCACTTCATGCTCGAGGAGCCGAAGCATGCGATCAGGCCCGGCGACACCGTGCGCCTGCGCCTGAAATTTTCCGACGGCGAAACGATCGACGCGCCATTCGCCGTGAAGTCGCCGGCGCAGGCGAAGTGATGCGTACGCGATGAACGTCCTGTACTGGCTCGATCCATGGGAACCGTCGCCGACCGTGGTCGTCGCGGTGCTGGCGGCCGCCGTGCTGTTCGCGCGCGGCGTGAAGAAAGCGAAGGTGTCGCCGCTGCGCCAGCTGTCGTTCTGGTTCGGGCTGACGGCGCTCTACATCGCACTGCATACGCGGCTCGATTACTTCTTCGAGCATGAATTCTTCATGCATCGCGCGCAGCATCTCGTGCTGCATCACCTCGGGCCGTTCTTCATCGCGCTCGCCTACCCGGGCGCGGCAATCCGCGCCGGCATTCCGTTTCGCTGGCGGCAGCGCTTCGTGCGCCCCGCGCTCGCATGGGCGCCCGTACGCAAGACGCTCGACGTGCTGTTCCATCCGGTCGTCGCGGTCGTGCTGTTCGTCGGGCTGATTTATTTCTGGCTGCTGTCGCCGATCCACTTCATCGCGATGCTCGACTGGCGTCTGTATCGCGTGATGAACTGGAGCATGGTGATCGACGGGCTGCTGTTCTGGTGGCTCGTCGTCGATCCGCGGCCCGCACCGCCCGCGCGGCTTTCGCCGGGCCGCCGGATCCTGATCGTCGTCGCGGCGATCCCGCCGCAGATCGCGCTCGGCGCGCTGATCTTCTTCACGCCGCACGAGCTGTATCCGATCTATTCGATCTGCGGCCGCGCGTTCACGTGGCTGAGCCCGCTGCGCGACCAGCAGATCGGTGGGCTGCTGCTGTGGATTCCGGGTTCGATGATGAGTGTGATCGGCGCACTGATCGCGCTGCGACACTGGCTGCGGCTGTCCGCGCGCGGCCGGCTGATCGACGAACGCGCCGCCGCACGGCGCACGGAACGCCCGTCGGAGACGCGCGCCGCCCACTGAGCGCTTGCCGCGCCGCGGCTCAGCCGCGCGCGCGGGTCATCCACACGTGCGGGATGCCGTCCTCGTCGTGCACGTCCGAGCTCGGCGTGAAACCGAACGCTCCGTAAAAGCGCTGCAGATGGGCCTGCGCATGCAGGCTCACCTGCGTATCCGGCCACTGCGCGTCGATGTGCTCGAGCGCGCGCGAAATCAGTGTGTTGCCGAGGCCCGCGCCACGAAACGGCGCGGTCGTCAGCACGCGGCCGATGCGCACGTCGGTGTGCTGCGCATCCGGCAGCAGCACGCGCAGATAGCCGGCAAGACGTCCCGCCGGATCGTATGCGGCCAGATGCCACGCCGCCGGATCCGCATCGTCGATGTCGCGATACACGCAGTTCTGCTCGACCACGAACACGGCGCTGCGTGCGTCGAGGATCGTATAGAGCTCGCGCGTCGTCAGCGCGTCGAAGAATTTCCAGCGCCAGTCCAGATCGGCGGCGCGCGGGGATGCGGCGAGTGCTGAAGCGTTCATGTGCGGTCCTGATTCGGGCGCGCCGGCCGGCGCGCGGCAATCGTCGATTATGCCTCGAAGCGCACATGGCGCGCGACGGCACGCGCGCATGAAAAAAAGCCCCGCATCGCGCGGGGCTCGTCGGTCAGGCCGGCATCCGGCCGAAGCGGCCGCTGTTGAAATCGTCGATCGCGGTCCGGATTTCCTCTTGCGAGTTCATCACGAACGGGCCGTAACCGACGACCGGCTCATCGATCGGCTCGCCGCTCAGGATCAGCAGCTTGGCGTCGCCGTTCGCTTCGAGTTCGACGTCGCGGCCGTCGCGGCTCAACTGCACGAATTGCGCTTCGCGGGCGATCGTCTCGCCGTTCACCAGCACCGCACCGCTCAGCACGACCACCGCGAGCGTGCGCCCTTCGGCGATCGGCAACCGTGCGCGTCCACCGGCCGCCAGCCGCACGTCCCACACGTCGATCGGCGTATGCGTGCGGGCCGGCCCGCGCCGGCCGTCGAACTCGCCTGCGATGATCCGCGCACGGCCCGCGCCGTCCGGCAGGTCGACCACCGGGATATCGGCGTTCAGGATCGTCTGATAGCCGGGCGCATTCATCTTGTCGGCGGCGGGCAGGTTCACCCACAGCTGCACCATCTCGAGCGGCCCGCCGCGCTTCGTGAATGCGTCCGAGTGGAACTCTTCGTGCAGGATCCCGCTCCCGGCCGTCATCCATTGCACGTCGCCCGGACCGATCGTACCGCCCGCGCCGGTCGAATCGCGGTGAGCGACTTCGCCGTCATAGACGATCGTCACCGTTTCGAATCCGCGGTGCGGGTGCTGGCCCACGCCGCGCGGTGCCGAAGCCGGCTCGAAGTTCGCGGGCCCGGCATAGTCGAGCAGCAGGAACGGGCTCAGGTGGGCGCCGTGAGACTGATAGCTGAACATCGACCGCACCGGGAAACCGTCGCCGACCCAATGACCGCGCGGCGCGCTATAAACACCCTGGATCTTCTTCATTTGCCTTCTCCGAATTGCGGCGAAACACGTGTTTCGCATCCTGAGTACGAATATAGTGATGGAACGATCGATCCGGTAGACTGCCGAAATCGCACTCAGCGTTCTATTTGATGAACGATAACGAACGGGATCTGAACGATCTCTATTACTTCGTGCAGGTGGTCGAGCACGGCGGGTTCGCGCCTGCCGGGCGCGCGCTGAACATGCCGAAATCGAAGCTGAGCCGGCGCATTGCGTTGCTCGAGGCGCGGCTAGGGATGCGGCTGATCCAGCGCTCGACGCGCCGTTTCACCGTCACCGACGTCGGTCAGACGTATTACGCGCATTGCCGCGCGATGCTCGTCGAGGCCGATGCCGCCGACGAGGCGATCGCGCTGCTGCACGAGGAGCCGCGCGGGATCGTGCGCATCAGCTGCCCCGTCGTGCTGCTCGACTCGCTGGTCGGCGCGATGATCGCCGCGTTCATGGTCGCGTGCCCGCGCGTCGAGATTCATCTGGAGGCGACCAACCGGCGCGTCGACGTGGTCGGTGAAGGGATCGACGTCGCGATCCGCGTGCGGCCGCCGCCGCTCGAAGACAGCGATCTCGCACTGCGTGTGCTGGCCGAGCGAGGCCAGTGCCTCGTCGCGAGCCCTGCGTTGCTGCACGAGCATGGCGTGCCGGCCGTGCCGGCCGATCTCACGCGCCTGCCGAGTCTCGATCACGGCGTGCCGCAGGCCACGCATGTATGGCGGCTGCGCGGCCCCGCCGGCGCGCAAGCGGAGATCCACCACCAGCCGAGGCTCGTGACGGGCGGCATGCTCGCGTTGCGCGCGGCTGCGGTCGCGGGGGTCGGCATCGTGCAGTTGCCGACGATGATGGTGCGCGACGAAGTCGCGCGCGGTGAACTCGTCACCGTGCTGCCGGACTGGGCGCCGCGCCGCGAAATCGTGCATGCGGTATTCGCGTCGCGGCGCGGGCTGCTGCCGGCCGTGCGCGCGTTGCTCGATTTCCTGGCCGAGCGGTTCGCCCAGCTCGAACCCGATTGAGCGGCATTGCAAGCGCCGTCGCGGCGCATTCGCCACCGCGCCCCTGAGCCGGGCGCTGCACACAGGCCGCGCGTGCCGTAGACTGCGGGACGCGCACCGCGCTTTTCGCAATCCGCTGTTCATCACACTCTTTTGCCATCCAGCCATGTTCACGCTGTCCACCGACCCTCACGCCTCCAAGACCGAACTCTATGCCACGCTCGTCGAGCAGGCGCGCGCACTTGTCGAATCGGAGCGCGACCTCATCGCGAACGCCGCGAATTTCTCGGCGCTC
Source organism: Burkholderia sp. AU19243 (assembly GCF_018148075.1). Taxonomy (NCBI): domain Bacteria; kingdom Pseudomonadati; phylum Pseudomonadota; class Betaproteobacteria; order Burkholderiales; family Burkholderiaceae; genus Burkholderia; species Burkholderia sp. AU19243. The sequence goes on along the minus strand of NZ_JAGSTV010000001.1, from coordinate 356,815 downwards.
GTCTATCACTCGCTCGACCGTCTGAACTGGGCCGGCTTCTATTTCTTCGACGGATCGGAACTCGTGGTCGGACCGTTCCAGGGCAAGCCCGCGTGCGTCCGGATCGCGCTCGGCAAGGGCGTGTGCGGCACGGCCGCGCAGACCCGCGAGACGCAGGTCGTGCGCGATGTGCATGAATTCCCGGGCCATATCGCGTGCGACGCGGCCTCGGAATCGGAAATCGTCGTGCCGCTGGTAGCCGCCGACGGCACGCTGATCGGCGTGTGGGACGTCGACAGCCCCGTCGCCGCACGCTTCGACGACGAAGACCGTAACGGAATGGAAGCCCTGTGCCGTGTGTTCGTCGAACACGCCTGGGAGAAGACGCGCGACCGATAAGCGTCGCGCGGGTGGCCACGTCTGCAAAGACGCTCGCTTGCCGACCGCACCGCGCACGCGTCAATGACAAGGGCCCCTGACGGGGCCCGTCGTACGTTGCGGCATGCGCGAGCATGCCGTGGCCGTCAGGCTGCGTGCGTGCCCGAAACAGCTGCGAATGCTTTAGGCGTCACGTCGTCCGACAGGATCTCGACGCCCTGCTCCGTGACCACGACCATGTGCTCCCATTGCGCAGACAGCGAGTGGTCCTTCGTGACGACCGTCCAGCCGTCCGCCAGCACGCGCGTATCGCGCTTGCCCGCATTCAGCATCGGCTCGATCGTGAAGATCATGCCGGGGCGCAGCGGGACGCCGGTGCCGGGGCGGCCATAGTGCAGCACTTGCGGCTCGTCGTGGTAGACGTCGCCGATCCCGTGCCCGCAGTACTCGCGGACCACGCTGAACCCTTCGCGATGCGCGACCTGCTGGATCGCGTAACCGACATCGCCGAGCGTTGCGCCAGGCCGCACCGCACGAATCCCCGCATGCATCGCCTCGTAGGTCACCGCGACGAGACGCCGCGCCAGTTCGCCCGGCTCGCCGACGAAGTACATGCGGCTCGTGTCGCCGAACCATCCGTCCTTGATCACCGCGATGTCGAGGTTGACGATGTCGCCGTCGCGCATCGGCCGCGACGACGGAATGCCGTGACAGACGACGTGATTGACCGACGTGCACAGCGTTTTCGGATAGCCGTGGTAGCCGATGTTCGCCGGAATCGCACCGAGTTCGTCGACGATGTATTCGCGGCAACGCGCATCGAGTTCGTCAGTCGTGACACCCGGCTTCACGTGGTCGGTGATCATCGTCAGCACCTGCGACGCGAGCTTCGCGGCCTCGCGCGACTTGGCGATTTCCGCAGCACCGCGGATCGGAATTTCGCGCTTCGCCATCACGCCACCTGCTCGATGCCGTGAGCCACCGGTTCCGCCGCGCCCGCATCACCGCCGCGCGCTTCGGTCTCGATCAGCATCCGGCAGATATCGCCGTAGGACAACGACGGATTGAGTTCCGACAGCATCCCGACGCGCAGCCAGTGCTCGGCCTGCGCATTGATCGAGCGGCTCAGCGCGGTACTGGTCGAGCGCAGCCGTTCGTGCATGTGCTCGGAGATCTTGATGATTCCCATATGTCTCCAATTAAACGAAATATAGTCGTTTCGTATATTACGCTCGCATCGTCGGGTGGGCAAGCGAAGGATTGTTGGCCCGTCGGTCCAGCCGTCGGGATGGCCGTTGACTTCCAATTCCAGTTTGCTGGAGAATCGATCCATCATGCAAGAATTAGCCAGCACACCCGCCGACGACAGTGGCATCAACGATCGCATCGCGCGGCGCGTGCGCGAGCTGCGCACGCTCCGAGGCTATACGCTCGATGCGCTCGCCGCGCGTTCCGGCGTCAGCCGTTCGATGATCTCGCTCATCGAGCGCGCGTCGGCAAGCCCGACGGCCGTCGTGCTCGACAAGCTCGCGGCGGGCCTCGGCGTGTCGCTGGCCGGGCTGTTCGGCGGCGATCGCGGCGACGCGCCTGCGCAACCGCTCGCGCGGCGCGCGCAGCAGACGGAATGGCGCGATCCGGCGTCCGGTTACGTGCGGCGCAACCTGTCGCCGGCCGGCTGGCCGTCGCCGCTCCAGCTCGTCGAAGTCGATTTCCCGCCCGGTGCACGCGTCGCGTACGACTCCGGCGGCCGCGAAAGCGCATTGCACCAACAGGTGTGGGTCGTCCATGGGCGTGTAGACGTCACGTTGGGCGATCAGCTGCATGCGCTTCACGAAGGCGACTGTCTGGCCATGCGGCTCGATCAGCCGCTGATTTTCAGCAACCCGTCGTCGCACGCCGCGCGCTACGTCGTCGCGATCTGCGATGCATCCGCCGCCGTCGGCGCACGCAGCATCTCATCCGTTCAAAGCCGACAGGCGCAGGAGCCCCTATGAATTCCCCGACACCGCGCGACGACGTGCGCCTGATCGATTGCAACGAGGCCGACCACGCCGCGGCCATCCTCGACATCCTGAACGATGCGATCGTGAACTCGACCGCGCTCTACGATTACCGGCCGCGTCCGCCGGAAGCGATGGTCACATGGTTCGCGACGAAGCGCGCGGGCGGTTTTCCTGTCGTCGGCGCTGTGGACGAAGCGGGCACGCTGGTCGGTTTCGCGAGCTGGGGTACGTTTCGCGCGTTTCCTGCGTTCAAGTACACGGTTGAACACAGCGTCTACGTACACCGCGACCATCGCGGCCGCGGGCTCGGCGAACTGCTGCTGCGCGAGTTGATCCGGCGCGCGCGGGACGCGCAAGTGCACGTGCTGGTCGGCTGCATCGACGCGACGAACGGCGGCAGCGTCGCGCTGCATACGCGGCTTGGCTTCGTACACGCGGGCACGATCGCCGAAGCGGGCTTCAAGTTCGGGCGCTGGCTCGACGCGGCGTTTTATCAGCTCAGGCTCGATACGCCGGCGCAGCCGGTGGATGGTTGATCGTCGGGTTCGCGCAGGGGGATGCGGCGGCTTCGATCAGCGCCCCACCGCCCTGCGCACGGTGATGACGCCGATGCTCATCGGCATCACGAGTCGGCATTCGCGCGCGCAAAAGAAAAGCCCCGCCGAAGCGGGGCTTTTCTCATACTACCTGGAGGCGCGAGCCGGAGTCGAACCGGCCTAAACGGCTTTGCAGGCCGCTGCATAACCGCTTTGCTATCGCGCCAAAAGCGGACTGTCCGCATGCCGTATCGGCAAACGACAGATTCTTTATTCGATGACCATCAGTCCATCAAATAAAAAGGGAAGCGTGGCTTCCCCATGACTTGGAGCGGGAGACGAGTCTCGAACTCGCGACCTCAACCTTGGCAAGGTTGCGCTCTACCAACTGAGCTACTCCCGCATTGTCCTGCACCTGCAGCGCTTTGCCACCCAACACGCTGCCAGAAAAATCTGGAGCGGGAGACGAGTCTCGAACTCGCGACCTCAACCTTGGCAAGGTTGCGCTCTACCAACTGAGCTACTCCCGCATGGGTCCTGCATCTGCAGCGCTTTGCCGCTCAACACGCTGCCAGAAAAAATCTGGAGCGGGAGACGAGTCTCGAACTCGCGACCTCAACCTTGGCAAGGTTGCGCTCTACCAACTGAGCTACTCCCGCATATGCTGCACTGCTACTTCCCCGTCACACACTTACTTCGTCGTGCAGCGGAGAAGCGAGATTATGTCGAAGGCACATTCGTATGTCAAGGGCTTTTCCAGCCCTTTTTCCAAAAACCTGCGCCGCCTGCTGCCCTGACGACGATCATGCGCCGCCGCGCTCACGAATCTGCGGCCATGCGAGCTTCATGTAGTACAGCATCGACCAGATCGTCAGCACCGCCGCGAGATACATCAGCCATTCGCCCCACACGCGCGTGTCGATCGTCGCGATGCCGAGCGGCAACGGGCCGTAGTACAGCAGCATCGGGATCGCGACCATCTGGCACGCGGTCTTGAACTTGCCGAGCTGGTTCACCGCGACGCTCTTCGACGCACCGATCTGCGCCATCCACTCGCGCAGCGCCGAGATCGCGATCTCGCGGCCGACAATCACGAGCGCGATCGCCGCATCCACCCGCGCAATCTGCACGAGGATCAGCAACGCCGCCGTTACCATCAACTTGTCCGCGACAGGATCCAGGAATGCGCCGAACGACGAAGTCTGGTTCCATTTTCTCGCGAGAAACCCGTCGAACCAGTCGGTCAGCGCGGCCAGGATGAAGATCGCCGCCGCCGCGAGATTGCGGTGCGCACCGCCCATCATCGTGTCCGGCAGATAGAACACGCCGACGACGAGCGGGATCAGCACGATCCGGACCCACGTCAGGAAAATCGGGAAATTGAACGGCATGGCTTGCGGGTCAGTAAAGGATTCGCAATTGTGCCGTGTCGACCGGCCTGCCACAAGAACGCGGGAAACGCGGGCTCGCGGGCAGATGCAGCCGGTCGCACGGCCTCGTCAATGAAGCTGCTTGTAGATCTGCTCGGCGAGCGCATGCGAGATGCCGTCGACGCTCGCCAGTTCCTCGACGCTGGCCGCGACGACGCCGCGCAGCCCGCCGAATCGCGCCAGCAGCCGCTGCCGGCGCTTCGCGCCGACGCCTTCGAGCTCCTCGAGCCGCGACGTCTGGCGCGCCTTCGCCCGCTTCGCGCGCATTCCGGTGATCGCGAAGCGGTGCGCCTCGTCGCGGATCTGCGCGACGAGCATCAGCGCGGCGCTCTCCTTGCCGAGTTCGAGCGGCGTGCGGCCGTCCGCGAACACCAGCGTCTCCAGCCCGACCTTGCGACCCTCGCCCTTCGCGACGCCGACCAGCATCGACGTGTCGAGCCCAAGCTCGGTGAAAACCTGGCGAGCGATTTCAACCTGCCCCTTGCCGCCGTCGATCAGCACGATGTTCGGCAGCAGGCTCGATGCTTCGGCCCGGTGCGTCGATTCGCCGTCGATGCCCGCCGCGTCGTCGGCAGCCGCTGCCTGCGCGGCCTGCTCGACCATCTTCTCGTAGCGACGCGTAAGCACCTGCCGCATCGCCGCGTAATCGTCGCCGGGTGTGATGCCCGTGATGTTGTAGCGCCGGTACTCGCCCGACTGCATCTTGTGATGGTGATAGACGACGCACGACGCCTGCGTCGCCTCGCCCATCGTATGGCTGATGTCGAAACATTCGATGCGCAGCGTCGCGAGATCGTCGCATTCGAACCCGAGCGTCTCCGCCAGCGCGCGGGTGCGCGCCTGCTGCGAGCCCTGTTCGGACAGCAGCCGCGCGAGCGCGAGCCGTGCATTCTGTTCGGCCATCGTCAGCCATGCGCGCCGCTGCCCTTGCGGCTGCCGCACCAGCGACACCTTGTGGCCGGCCTGCTCGGACAACAGCTCGAGCAGGTCGCGGCTTGCCGGTACGTGGCTCACGACCAGCACGGGCGGTACGCGGTTGCCGAGATAATGCTGCGCGATGAACGCGTCGAGCACTTCCGCTTCGATCGATGCGCCGGCGTCGCGCGCGCCGGCCGGCTCCTCCGCAGGCTGGTCGGGCAGCGCAGCGGTGCTCGCGTCGAGCGTGTCCGAGGTCGCCGCTGCATTCGCCGCGTCCGCATCGTCGCCGAGGCCGCCCTCGGCCAGCGTGAGCGCGCTTTCGACGTGCGTCGGGAAATAAGCCTTGTCGCCAAGGTGCCGGCCGCCGCGCACCATCGCGAGGTTCACGCACACGCGTCCGCCCTGCGCGACGACCGCCAGGATGTCGACGTCGCTGTCGCTGCCGACTTCGATCGCCTGCTGGTGCAGAACCGTCGCAAGCGAGCTCATCTGGTTGCGCACCGCCGCGGCCTGCTCGAACTTCAGCTCGGCCGCGAATGCGTGCATCTTCTGCTCGAGCTCCTTCATCACTTCCGACTGCCGGCCGAGCAGGAAGCGCGCGGCGTTCGACACGTCGACCGCGTAATCGTCCTCGGAGATCGCACCGACGCACGGCGCCGTGCAGCGCCCGATCTGATGCAGCAGGCACGGCCGCGTGCGGTTGTTGAACACCGAGTCCTCGCACGTGCGCAACTGGAACACGCGCTGCAGGATCTGGATGCTCTCGCGCACGGCCCACGCGCTCGGGAAAGGCCCGAAATACTGGTTCTGCTTGTCGACCGAGCCGCGGTAGTACGCCATGCGCGGAAAGCGGTGCGCGGTGAGCTTCAGGTACGGATACGACTTGTCGTCGCGAAACAGGATGTTGTAGCGCGGCGCGAGCGCCTTGATCAGGTTGTTCTCGAGCAGCAGCGCCTCGGCTTCCGAACGCGTGACGGTCGTCTCGATGCGCGCGATGCGCGTGACCATCATCGCGATGCGCGGCGACAGCTGCGTCTTCGTGAAATAGCTCGACACGCGCTTCTTCAGGTCGCGCGCCTTGCCGACGTAAAGTACGGCGCCCGCGGCGTCGTAGTAGCGGTAGACGCCCGGCATGTGCGGCAACTGCGCGAGGATTTTCTTCGGTTCGAACGGGAGGTCGGCGGCTTCTGGGGATGTCATGCGTGATCCGGGCGCCTTGTGGCGCGGAGCGGGTCCATTAGAATCGCCAGTTTAGAGCATTCACCGGCCCGCTTCGATGCCCAGCACCGCCCCCGCCTCCGCCCCCCGCCCTGCACCGCTCTCGCCCGGCGAACCGATTGCGTGCGACCTTTTCTGCACCGTGATCGACAACTTCGGCGACATCGGCGTGTGCTGGCGGCTCGCGCGCCAACTCGCGCACGAACACGGGTGGCAGATGCGCCTCTTCATCGACGACCTGCGCACGTTTGCGCGGCTGCAGCCCGGGGTCGATCCCGATGCGGCGCGGCAGACGATCGACGGCATCGTCGTCGAACACTGGCATGCGGAAGTCGGCGACGCGCTCGAGATCGCCGATGTCGTGATCGAAGCGTTCGCGTGCGAGCTGCCCGGCGCCTATCTCGCGGCGATGGCCCGCCGCGCGCGCCGCCCGGTGTGGATCAACCTCGAATATCTGAGCGCGGAGGACTGGGTTGCCGATTTCCATTTGCGCCCGTCTCCGCACCCGCGCTATCCGCTGCTGAAGACATTCTTCTTCCCCGGGCTGTCTGCCGGCACCGGCGGCGTGCTGAAGGAGCGCGATCTCGACACGCGCCGCATCGCGTTCGAAGCCGACGCGGCCGCACGCGCCGCGTGGTGGCAACGCGCGACGGGCAGCGCGCCGCCCCCCCGCGGCACGACGGTCGTGAGCCTGTTCGCGTACGAGAATCCGGCCGTGGACGCGCTGCTCGCGCAATGGCGCGACGGCGCGTCCGCCGTCGTCGCGCTCGTGCCGGCCGGTCGCGTATCGCCGGCCGTCGCGCGCTTTTTCGGGGTTGAGTCGTTTGGCGCCGGTGCGCGCGCGACGGCCGGAAACCTCACCGCGTACGGGCTCGCGTTCGTCCCGCAGGCCGACTACGATGCGCTGTTATGGGTCGCCGACGTCAATTTCGTGCGTGGCGAGGACTCGTTCGTCCGCGCGCAGTGGGCGCGCAAGCCGTTCGTGTGGCACATCTACCCGCAGGCCGACGATGCGCACCTGCCCAAGCTCGACGCCGCGCTCGCGCACCTGTCCGCCGGGCTCGACGCCGCGCCGCGCGCGGCGCTCGAGCGCTTCTGGCATGCTTGGAACGGCGCCGGCACGCCGGACTGGCCGGATCTGCTGCAGCACCGTGCAGCGCTCGACGCGAATGCAGCCCGCTGGGCGGACGCGCTCGCGCGCGTCGGCGATCTCGCCGGAAAGCTGGCGGAATACGCAAAATCTCAGTTAAAATAAGCGGTTATCCGACGGCTGACCACGCAAGCGCTCGCATTCGAGCCCGGGGCGCCCCCGCCGGAACGCATCCCGCTTGCGCCGTCAGCCGTTGCGCCACGCTCAGGCACCTATTTATTTGATTGGATCAGGACAGTTTTTTATGAAGACCGCACAGGAACTCCGCGTAGGCAACGTCGTGCAGATCGGCAGCGACGCATGGGTCATCGCGAAGACGGAATACAACAAGTCGGGCCGTAACGCCGCCGTCGTCAAGATGAAGATGAAGAACCTGCTGACGAACGCAGGCCAGGAATCGGTCTACAAGGCCGACGACAAATTCGACGTCGTCGTGCTCGACCGCAAGGAAGTGACGTACTCGTACTTCGCCGACCCGATGTACGTGTTCATGGACGCCGACTACAACCAGTACGAAGTCGAAGCGGAAATGATGGGCGAAGCGCTGAACTACCTCGAAGACGGCATGGCGTGCGAAGTCGTCTTCTACAACGAGAAGGCGATCTCCGTCGAACTGCCGACGATCCTGGTCCGCGAGATCACGTACACGGAACCGGCGGTCAAGGGCGACACGTCGTCGGGCAAGGTGCTGAAGAACGCGAAGCTCGCAACGGGTTTCGAACTGCAAGTGCCGCTGTTCTGCAATACCGGCGACAAGATCGAAATCGATACGCGCACGAACGAATACCGCAGCCGCGCGTAATCGCTGCGATTTCCGTGTCGAACAAAGCGCCCTTCGGGGCGCTTTTTGTTTGTCCGCCGCCAACAGCAGCACGCTTCGGTGTCATCACGAACACAAAATCCAGCACTAAAGGTATTCAATTTGTATCATCGGTAACTGTTTTATAGCGACGAAGAAATAATGCGCGTCAGGCGTTCAGCGGGGCATAGAATCAGTCTTTAATCTGACATGCGGCTGCGGCCGGCTCCGTGGCCGACAGCTCGCCTCTCTTGACTCGACTCGCGTCCACCATGCCACACGCCCTGATTGTCGAAGACGATCCCAACAGTCTGTCCGGCCTGACCGCGCTGCTCGCTGCAGACGGCTTCTCCGTCGACACGGCCACGTCGCTCGCCGAGGCGCGCACGGCGCTCGGCCGCTCGATTCCCGACGTCGTCCTCGTCGACCTGAACCTGCCGGACGGCAGCGGGTTCGACCTGCTCCAGCATCTGCCGCAGCAGCAGCCGAACGGTTCGCTGCCGGTAATCGTGCTGACGGGCAACGCGACGGTCGAGAGCGCGATCGAAGGCCTGCGCCACGGCATCTGGGACTACCTGTTGAAGCCGATCAACATTCCGCGCCTGCGCAGCCTGCTGGCCCGGATTCCTCGGCCGTACGAACTGATCGACGAAGTCCAGACGCTGCGCGCGTCGCTGCGCCATCTCGGCCGCTTCGGCGCGCTGGTCGGCCGAAGCGAGGCGATGCAGCACGTGTACGACATGATCGAGCACAACGCGCGCACCGAAACGGCCGTGCTGTTCTCGGGCGAAGCCGGCACCGGCAAGAAACTGGCCGCGCGCACGCTGCACGACCTGAGCCGGCGCCGTAAAGGGCCGTTCGTGTCGTTCGACTGCCGGACGCTCGCGCAGGCCGGCCGTCACGGCGCCTCCCTCGACAGCGTGCTGTTCGGCCATGAGCGCGGCGCGTTCGACGGCGCGGAGCGCCGCGAATCCGGCCTGTTCGAACAGGCCGGCGGCGGCACGCTGTTTCTCGACGAAATCACCGCACTGCCGCTCGTGTTGCAGGAAGCGTTGCTGCATGCGCTCGACTCGCAGAACTTCATGCGCATCGGCGGCACCAGTTCGATCGCGAGCGACTTCCGGCTGATCGCGGCGACGCGCCGCCCGGCCCGCGAGGCGGTCGCAAACGGCACGCTGCGGGAGGATCTGTGGCTGCGCCTCGATGCGGCATCGATTACGATGCCGCCGCTGCGCGAACGCGACGGCGATGCGCTCGCGATCGCGGACGCGTTGATCGACGAACTGAACCGTGAAGCGCGCGCGACCGGCCGCAGCACCACCGACAAACGCGCGGCGCCTGGCTTCGTGCGCGAATGCTTGACGTACGAATGGCCCGGCAACGTGCGCGAACTTCAGGAGCGCGTGCGCTTCGCGTATGACGCGTCCGGCGATTTCATCGAGACGCTCCGTGCCGGCGAAGCAAGCTTCGCGGCCGGTGCCGCGCTGAACGGCAGCAGCGTGCAGATCAAGGTCGGCACGCCGCTGTCCGACGTCGAGGATCTGTTGATTCGCGCAACGCTCGACGCGGTCGGCGGCACGCGCCATCGCGCAGCGACGCTGCTCGGCATCAGCCCGAAGACGCTGTATAACAAGCTGCAGCGGATGAAGGTCAACTGACCGGCCGGCGCTCGTTGCGGGCGCTGTCGACGACCGACCGTTAGTTGCGCGATAGACTGCCAGCCTCTCGCACTCCCATGAAAAAGCCGCGCAAAAGCGCGGCTTTTCGTTTCCGGCGACTGTTTCGCCGACTGGAACGACGCGACGTTACGCCGCCCTACCGGTTCACGCGAGCGCGCTGCTCAACAGCGCCTGCGCGCTCACATACTCGGGCTGCTCGATCAGCTTGTCCCACTTGAGCGCCTTGCCGCGCGCGCGCATCCGCTTGATGCGCCGCACCGACTCGGGCGACGCCTGCGCATTCAGTTCGTTCAGCACGACCTCCGCCGCGTCCGGCTGGTTGCATACGAGCACCATGTCGCAACCGGCGGCAAGCGCCGCATCGGCCGCCTGCGTGAGTGTGCCGCCTTCGCGCGCCGCTTCCATCGACAGGTCGTCGCTGAAGATCGCGCCGGTAAAGCCCAATCGACCGCGCAAGATGTCCTGCAGCCACACGCGCGAGAAGCCGGCCGGCCGCTTGTCGACCTGCGTGTAGATCACGTGAGCGGGAATCACCGCGGACAGCGAAAGTCCGAGCCAGTCGTACGGTGCGACGTCCTGGTCGAGGATCGCATCGAGCGGCCGGTCGTCGGTCGGCAGCGCGACGTGCGAGTCAGCCTCCGCGAAACCGTGCCCGGGGAAATGCTTGCCGCAGTTGGCCATGCCGGCGAGCGACAGCCCGTGGTTCAGGCTTTTCGCGAGCAGCGTGACGACACGCGGGTCGCGATGGAACGCACGATCGCCGATCACCTTCGAGTGCCCGTAGTCGAGATCGAGCACCGGCGTGAAGCTCATGTCGAATCCGCACGCACGCAATTCGGCGGCCAGAATATAGCCGACCGCGGTCGCGACCTTGGTCGCGAGCAGCACGTCGCGATCCCACAGCTCGCCCAGCCGGCGCATTGCCGGCAGCACGGTGAAACCGTCGGTGCGGAACCGCTGCACGCGACCGCCTTCGTGATCGACCGCGATCAGGATGTCGTCGCGCACCGCGCGGATCGAATCGGTCAGCGCGATCAGTTGCGCGCGGTCCTGGAAATGCCGCGCGAACAGGATCACGCCGCCGGTGTTCGGATGCGCAAGGCGCCGCGCATCGTCGCGCGACAGCGTCGTGCCCACGACGTCGAGCATGACCGGGCCGGGAGTCGTTTTCATCGAATCGGGAAGTCTGTCAGGGAATGGTTCAAGGAACGAGTGGAGGCGGTGCCGGCGGCGCGGCATCGGTTTCGGCGATCACGAACGACACCGCGTAGTCGCGTTCGTCGCTGACCGTCACGCGTGCGGTAATGCCGCGCGCGGCGAGCCAGCCGGCCAGTTCGCCGGACGCGACGACGTACGGCTCACCGCTGCGCTGATTGAGGGTCTGCAGTGCGCGCCACGTCATCGGCCAGTGCATGCCGAGACCGATCGCCTTCGAGAACGCTTCCTTCGCGGAGAAGCGGGTCGCGAGAAACGCGATGCCGCGTGCCTCGGAGCGCGCGCGGCGCGCGTGGAACACGCGCAGCTCGTCCGGGCCGAGCACCTTCTCGGCGAACCGGCCGCCCGTGCGCTCGAGAACGGCAGCGATGCGGCTCACCTGAACGACGTCGGTGCCGATACCGTAGATCGCCATGTCAGTTCCTGCGGCGATGAACGGGCGATACCGGCTCGCGATCGATCGGCGTGCGCGCGCGACGCATCGTCATCGAACTCCGCCGTGCAGCGCGGCGACGCGAGCGGCGACCATGATCGCCTTCATCTCGCGCACCGCGTTGTCCCAGCCCGCGAAGATCGCATGCGCGACGATCGCGTGGCCGATGTTCAGTTCGACGATGCCGTCGATCGCGGCGATCTGCTGCACGTTCGTGTAATGCAGACCGTGACCGGCGTTGACCTTCAGCCCAAGTTGCGCGCCGGCCTGCACGCCGGCGACGATGCGTTCGTATTCGCGCTGCTGCTCGGCTTCGTCGTGCGCATCGGCGTAGCGGCCGGTATGCAGTTCGACCACCGGCGCACCCGCTTCGTGTGCGGCGCGGATCTGCGTTTCGTCGGGATCGATGAACAGCGACACGCGCACACCGGCGTCGGCAAGCTGCTTGCATGCGGCGCGCACGGCCTCGAAGCGGCCCGCGACGTCGAGGCCGCCTTCGGTCGTCAGTTCCTCCCGCTTCTCGGGCACGAGGCACGCGTCGTGCGGACGCACGTCGCATGCGATGTCGAGCATCTCGGCCGTCACCGCGCATTCGAGGTTCATTCGAGTCTTCAACAGCGGACGCAGCTTGCGCACGTCTGCGTCGACGATGTGACGACGGTCCTCGCGCAAGTGCAGCGTGATCGCGTCCGCGCCGGCCTCTTCGGCCGCGAGCGCCGCTCGGATCGGATCGGGATAGCGCGTGCCGCGCGCGTTGCGCAGCGTCGCGACGTGGTCGATGTTCACGCCGAGGTCAATGACGGTGGGCGTTGTCAGGAAAAAGCTCATAGATTTTGCAGGTCGATCAGGATCTGACGCGTGGCAAGCGGCGTGCCGCCGAGATAGGTGTTCAGCAGGAAGCGCATGAGCGTCTTGCTTTGCGCGACCGTCTGGGCTCGATGGTAATCGTCCTGCTCCATGTCGAGCAACGTCTGTCCGGTAATCACCGGCCAATGCGACGGCACGTCGTCGTCCGCGTTGCGCACGCCGCGCTCGGGATCGAACACGTAGCTCCGATCGGGTTCGACCGCGCGGCGTGCGACCGTTCGTGTCAGCGCCATCGCGTAGCCGGTCTCGCGCAGCAGCACGCGCTCGAACGAGCGCAGCACCTGCACCGCCGGTTCGCCGTGCGCAAGGCGCGTGAGCGTCAGCACGTAATGATTGAAGAGCGGCGGCTGCGGATCCTCGCGCGCGCAGAATTTCACCAGCAGCTCGTTCGCGTAGAAGCCGCACAACAGCCCGTCGCCGCCGAGCGGCAGCATCCCGCCGACCCATTCGGCGCCCGTCAGCGTGCGCACCTCGGATTTGCCCGACCACGACAGCAGCAGCGGCTGGAACGTCTGCAGCACACCGCGCAGCGCGGAGTGCGGGCGCTTTGCGCCTTTCGCGACGAGCGCGAGGCGGCCGTGATCGCGCGTGAGCACGTCGATGATCAGGCTGGTTTCGCGGTACGGATAGCTGTGCAGCACGAACGCCGGCTGCTCGGTCACGCGGAAATCGGACGTGCGAGACGTCGCGCGCCGCGCCTTGCGACGCGGCGGTTCGGGCGGTGCCGGCAGCGGCGCGTCGTTCGCGCCGGCCGTCACCGCGTCTTCGGTCGACGTCAGCGCGTCATTCGTACCCATAGGCGCGCAGCCCCGCCTCGTTGTCGGCCCAGCCGCTCTTCACCTTCACGAAGGTCTCGAGATACACGGGGCCGTCGAACAGCTTTTCCATGTCCATCCGCGCTTCGGTGCTGATCTGCTTGAGCTTCTCGCCTTTCTTGCCGATCACCATCGCCTTGTGCGAATCGCGCTCGACGAGAATCGTCGCGAAGATGCGCTTCAGGCGCCCTTCCTCTTCGAACTTGTCGATCAGCACGGTGCTCGTGTACGGCAATTCGTCGCCGGTCCAGCGGAACACCTTCTCCCGCAGGATTTCGGCCGCAAGAAAGCGCGAGCTGCGATCGGTCAGCTCGTCCTCGCCGTAGATCGGCTCGCCTTCCGGCAGATATGGCTTGATCGTGTCGAGCAGGCGCTTGATGTCTTCCGGACGCTGCGCGGACAGCGGCACGAGTTCGGTGAACTCGCGCAGTCCGCTCATCTGCTGCATGAACGGGAACAACGATGCCTTGTCGGCCACACGGTCGATCTTGTTCGCGATCAGCAGCGTCGGCATGCCGGGCGGAATCAGGTCGAGGACCTTCTGGTCGTCCGGCCCGAAGCGGCCCGCCTCGATCACGAACAGGATCACGTCGACCGACGTGAGCGTCGACGTGACCGCGCGATTCAGCGAGCGGTTCAGCGCGGTGCTGTGGCGGGTCTGGAAGCCCGGCGTGTCGACGAACACGAATTGCGCGTCGTCGAACGTATTGATGCCGGTGATGCGATGGCGGGTCGTCTGCGCCTTGCGCGACGTGATGCTGATCTTCTGGCCGACAAGTGCGTTCATCAACGTCGACTTGCCGACGTTGGGACGGCCCACGATCGCGATCATGCCGCAGCGGAAACCGGTAGGAGCGGGAGTGTTCATATCGTTTGGGAGACAGGTTCGGAACCGGCCGCGCGGCGCGCGGCGCGATCGATGGGCAATTCAGTGGCCGGCATCGGCCGCACGCGCCTGGGCGGCAGCGAGGCTCGCACCGCCGGCCGGCGTCTCGGTGTCGGACGTCGCGGCATCGCGCGCGCGCGGAGCGGGCCGCGCCGCGACGTCGGAACCCGAAGCCGGCTTGTCGGCCGGCGTCGCGGCGGGGTCGGCCGGCGAAGCCGCCGACTTGTCGCCGGCGCGGGGACCTTCCGCGGGCTTGTCGGCGCGTTCGGACGGCTTGTCCACGGCGCGCGGGCCCGCCTCGTTGCGATCGGACGTCTTCTCCGGCGGTTTCTCGGACGGCTTGTCCGCAGGTTTGTCGGCCGACTGCTTTGCGGGCCGGTCGGCCTTGTCCGCGCCCGTTTCCACGTGCGCGGCGCGAATCGCCGCCATGGGAGCCTGCGCCGGCCGCTCGGCCGGCTCAGCACCGGCGCCGGACGCTGCGGCCGCTGCCTTCGCATCGCGCGCCGCCGCACGCTCCTTTCGTTCCGGAGAACGAAGGTCGAGCGCTTCCTGTACGCCCTTCACGCCGGGCACGATTTCAGGCTCCGCATGCTTCGATCCGCGCGCGTTTTTCGAACGCTTCGGTTTCGCCGCAAGCATCGGCGCAGCCGCCAGCACCTCGTCGAGCGCCTTCTTCGCGGCCGCCTGCTCCGCCGCACGGCGGCTCGCGCCGGAACCCGACACCTTCACGTCGAGCTTCGGCACCGTGCATTCGACCTCGAACTGCTGATTGTGCGCCGCACCATGCGTCGCGACGACCGTATAGGTCGGCAGCGCGATCTTGTGCCCCTGCAGGTATTCCTGCAGCAGCGTCTTCGCGTCCTTGCCAAGCGTGCGCGGATCGATGTGGTCGAGAATCGGGATATAGAGACGCTTGATGACCCCTTGGGCGGCTTCGAAGCCGCCATCGAGGAACACGGCCCCGATGATGGCTTCGAACGCGTCCGCGAGGATCGACGGGCGGCGGAAACCGCCGCTGCGCAGCTCGCCCTCGCCCAGCCGCAACCCTTCGGAAATATTCAGGGCCTGAGCGATTTCGTACAGGGACTGCTGCTTCACGAGGTTGGCGCGCACGCGCGACAGATCGCCTTCGTCCAGCTTGCCGAAACGCTGGAACAAAAGGGCCGCCACCGCGCAATTCAGAACGGAGTCGCCGAGAAACTCGAGCCGTTCGTTGTGCGTGGCGCTGTGACTGCGATGGGTCAAAGCCTGGCGCAACAATTCCGCATTGCGAAATTCGTAGCGCAGCCGGCTTTCCAACTGGGATAGGGGCATGTGCAGGAGTATAACGCGGGCGCCGGTCGGGCCGAAACGGCACGGCCGGACGCGAAAAGGCGTGACGAGACGGTGTTACCGCCGGTTCTTAAAGTAGTTCGGCAATACGCGACGCGGCCCGTGCGTCGCGTATTGCATGCGAGTCGAACGCGATCAGTTGAAGGAACCGATGCGCTTGAGATCGCCGAAGTTCATCCAGATGAAGAACGCGCGGCCGACGATGTTGTTGTCCGGCACGAAACCCCAGTAGCGGCTGTCCGCGCTGTTGTCGCGGTTGTCGCCCATCATGAAGTAGTGCCCGGGCGGCACCTTGCAGATCACGCCGCGGCTGTTGTACGTGCAGTTGTCGCGATACGGATAGTCGTAGGCGCCCATCACGAACGGCGGCACGGCCGGATTGTTGAGGATCGCGTTCTTCTTCGTACCGATCGTTTCCTCGAACTGCTTCGCGTAATTCTGGCGCTCGTCGTCGAAGTAGTCGGGCAGCGGCGTTTCAGGCACCGGCTGGCCGTTGATCGTCAGCTGCTTGTCCTGGTAGGCAACCGTGTCGCCCGGCAGGCCGATCACGCGCTTGATGTAGTCGACCGACTCGTCCTTCGGATAACGGAACACGACGACGTCGCCGCGCGACAGCGGGCTGCCCTGCGTGATCTTCGTGTTCGTGACCGGCAGGCGCAGCCCGTATTCGAACTTGTTGACGAGGATGAAGTCGCCGACGAGCAGCGTCGGCACCATCGAGCCGGACGGGATCTTGAACGGTTCGACGATGAACGAACGCACGACGAACACAGCGAGGATCACCGGGAAGAAGCTCGCGGTGTACTCGAGCCACCAGGGCTGGCGCAGCTTTTCGTCACGCAGCTTCGAACGCGTCTGCGCCGCGTTTTCGTCCGCGAATCGCTTGTCGATGCGCGATTGCTGCCGATCGAACTCCTCGATCGCCGAGTCGGCCGCCTTGCGACGCCGCGGCAGGAACACCAGTTTGTCCAACACCCACGCTACGCCCGTCACGACGACGAGCACAAAAAGAATCAGCGCAAAATTCATAAAAGGATCAGTCCTGTTATTTGTCTTCGACGCGCAAGATCGCGAGGAACGCCTCCTGCGGGATCTCGACCGAACCCACCTGCTTCATGCGTTTCTTACCTTCTTTCTGCTTCTCGAGCAGTTTCTTCTTTCGCGTGATGTCGCCGCCGTAGCACTTCGCGAGCACGTTCTTGCGCAGTGCCTTGATGTTCTCGCGCGCGACGATGTGCGCGCCGATCGCGGCCTGGATCGCAACGTCGTACATCTGGCGAGGGATGATCTCGCGCATCTTCGCGGCCACTTCACGGCCGCGATACTGCGACTGCGACCGGTGCACGATGATCGACAGCGCGTCGACCTTGTCGCCGTTGATCAGCATGTCGACCTTAACGACGTCCGACGTGCGGTATTCCTTGAACTCGTAGTCCATCGACGCGTAGCCGCGCGACACCGACTTCAGGCGATCGAAGAAGTCGAGCACGATTTCGGCCATCGGGATTTCGTACGTGAGCTGCACCTGGCGTCCGTGGTACTGCATGTTGATCTGCGAGCCGCGCTTCTGCTCGCACAGCGTGATCACCGAGCCGACGTAGTCCTGCGGCATGTACAGGTTCACGGTGACGATCGGTTCGCGAATCTCTGCGATGCGCGCCGGCTCGGGCATCTTCGCCGGGTTCTCGACCATGATCGTCGAGCCGTCGCTCTGCACCACCTCATAGACGACCGTCGGTGCGGTCGTGATGAGGTCCATGTCGAATTCGCGCTCGAGCCGCTCCTGCACGATTTCCATGTGCAACAGCCCGAGGAAGCCGCAACGGAAACCGAAGCCGAGCGCCTGCGACACTTCCGGCTCGTACTGGAGCGACGCATCGTTGAGCTTCAGCTTCTCGAGCGATTCGCGCAGCGCGTCGTACTGGTTCGCCTCGACCGGATAGAGGCCGGCGAACACCTGCGGCTTCACTTCCTTGAAGCCCGGCAGCGGTTCGGTCGCGGCCTTCGTCGCGTGCGTGACGGTGTCGCCGACCTTCGCGGCCGTCAGTTCCTTGATGCCGGCGATGATGAAGCCCACCTGCCCCGCCGACAGCGATTCGAGATTGCGCGACTTTGGCGTGAATACGCCGATATGCTCGACCGGATACTGCGCGCCGGTGGCCATCATCTTGATCTTGTCCTTCGGACGCAGCGTGCCGTTGACGATGCGCACGAGCATCACGACGCCGACGTAGTTGTCGAACCACGAGTCGATGATCAGCGCCTGCAGCGGCGCGGCCGGATCGCCCTTCGGCGGGGGCACCTTCGCGATCAGCGCCTCGAGCACGTCTTCGACGCCGAGCCCCGTCTTCGCGCTGCAGCGCGTCGCGTCGGTCGCGTCGATGCCGATCACGTCCTCGATTTCCTCGATCGCGTTCTCGGGGTTCGCGGCCGGCAGGTCGATCTTGTTCAGCACCGGCACGACTTCAACGCCCAGTTCGATCGCGGTGTAGCAGTTCGCGACCGTCTGCGCCTCGACGCCCTGGCTCGCATCGACGACCAGCAGCGCACCTTCGCACGCGGACAGCGAACGGCTCACTTCGTACGAGAAGTCGACGTGCCCCGGCGTATCGATCAGGTTCAGGTTGTAGACCTTGCCGTCGCGGGCGCGATAGGACAGTGCGGCTGTCTGCGCCTTGATCGTGATGCCGCGCTCGCGTTCGATGTCCATCGAATCGAGCACCTGCGCTTCCATTTCACGGTCGGCGAGCCCGCCGCATACCTGGATGATGCGATCCGCGAGCGTCGACTTGCCATGGTCGATGTGCGCGATGATCGAGAAATTGCGAATATGATCCATTCAGTGCCGATCAAGCGAAAAAGGCGCGCTCGACGACTGCGGAGCACGCCTTGTAAGTCGGTGAAAAAACGGCCTATTTTAGCCGAAAAGGCCTGTGCCGGGCGGTAATTTGGGACGACCGGTTAGAGACGCCCGGTCAGCGCCACATCCGAAGCATCAGGCCGGCCAAGCCCATCCCCGCGCCCCGATGGGGCACGATCGATCGGCGCCAGACAAGGTTCAACGCCGGGCCGCGAGCGCGCCGCGCACTTTCGCGTCGTCGAAACGATGACGACACACTTCCGCGCCGTCCAGCAATAACACCGGCACGTCCTCGTCATAGCGGGCGACGAGCGCCGGATCGGCATCGATGTCGACGTAGTCGACCGCGACGCCGAACTCGGCCGCCACCGGCGCCAGTGCATCGCGCATGTCGTCGCACAGATGGCACCAGCCGCGGCCGTAGAGTGTGAACATCGGCGCGTTACTTCTGCGTCGGGCGCGGACGCACCGGCACGAACTGCGTGTTGTCGCCGCGCCGCACGAGCACCGCGACGGCCTTCTGCGGATCGAGCTGCGACGTCACGTCGGCGAACTGCTTCGCGCTCGTGATGTCCGTGTCGCCGACGCGCAGCACGATATCGCCGCGCTGCAGCCCCGCACGCACGGCCGGACCGTCGACACCGTCGATCTGCACGCCGTTCTTCAGCTTCAGCGACTTCATCTGCTCCGCCGGAATGTCACTGACCGTCAGGCCGAGCGAATTGGCCTGACGCGGCTTTTGCGGCACGTTCTTGCGCTGCGCTGTCTTCGCGGTCGTGTCCGTCGGCGTCTCGGCGATCGTGATCGGCAGATCGCGCGCCTGACCCTTGCGCCACACGCTGACGGTCGCCTTCGTGCCCGGCTTCGTGTCGCCGACCATGCGCGGCAGATCCGACGCGGCATCGACCGGGCGGCCGTTGAATTTCAGGATGATGTCGCCCGGCTGGATGCCAGCCTTGTCGGCCGGCCCGCCCGGTTCGACGCTGCTGACGAGCGCGCCTTCCGCCTTCGGCAGCCCGATCGAGTCGGCCACGTCCTTCGTCACCTCGCCGATCGCCACCGCGATGCGGCCGCGCGTGACCTTGCCCGTCGCCTTCAGCTGGTCGGCCACGCGCATCGCCTCGTCGATCGGGATCGCGAATGAAATGCCCATGAATCCGCCGGTGCGGCTGTAGATCTGCGAATTGATGCCGATCACCTCGCCTTGCATGTTGATCAGCGGGCCGCCGGAATTGCCCGGGTTCACCGCGACGTCGGTCTGGATGAACGGCAGGTAGTCGCCGGTATTGCGGCTCTTCGAGCTGACGATGCCGGCCGTCACGGTGTTGTCGAGGCCGAACGGCGAGCCGATTGCGACGACCCACTCGCCCACCCGCACCTTGTTCGAATCGCCGATCGCGACAACCGGCAGGTTCGACGCCTGGATCTTGACGACGGCCACGTCCGTGCGGTCGTCGACGCCGATCAGCTTCGCCTTGAACTCGCGCTTGTCGGTCAGCGTCACGTAGATGGTGTCCGCATCGTCGACGACGTGCGCATTCGTCATCACGTAACCGTCCGCCGACACGATGAAGCCGGAACCGACGCCGCGGTTCTGCTCGGTGTCGGGCCCGTTATCGGGCGCCGGCGCGTTTTTCGGACTCCCGTTGCCGCCACCGTTGCCCGGCGCCTGCGGCAGCGGGATGCCGAAGAAGCGCCGGAAGAATTCCGACATGTCGCCGTTGTCGAAGCCCGGCGGCAGCGCGCCGCGCGGGCCGGGCACCGGCACGTTCGCGGTGGTCCGGATATTCACGACCGCGGGCCCGACCTTTTCAACCAGGTCGGCGAAATCGGGAAGGCTGGCAGCGGGAGGCGTGACAGCGGCCGCGGTTTGCGGGACGAGCGGCAGGCAGGCACACAGCGCCGCCGCCGCGAGCACTTTACGCAGCGTGAGTTTCGTCATGTCGGAAGCCGTAGCGTTACTTGGAAGCCTTGTATTCTATGGCAGACGCGAACTGCTGCAACGTGGCCGGCGGCACTTCGCCGAGTACGGTGATCCAGTAGTCGCCGCGACGCTTCACGAGAACGTGGGTCGCACCGGTGCTGCCCGCGCCTTCCTTGCGCGTATTCTTTTCGGCCGGTTCGATGAACACCGAAATTGTTGCGAGACCATCGGTGAAGACGGCCTGGTCGACCGGAATCGGCGGATCGCCGGCGTCGCGCGCGGCCATCGGCCGGCGCACCTCGCGAATCTTCCGGAAGCCGGCGATCGTCGGTGCAATCTGCCACCCCTGCGCCTCCATGTCGACCGTCGCGACCGGCGGGCGGACGACCGTCCAGCCGCTCAGATTACGGATCCCGGCCGCGATCGCGGACTTGTCGCCGGTGGAACCGCCCGTCTGCAGTTGCGAGAACGCGACCTGCTCGAGCACGTGATCGTTCGCGTCGAGCGTCTGCGATCGCAGCAGAAGCCCGGTGCGGGCATCGGCCCACAGCTTGTACGTGAAGCGGTACGCATCCTTGGGAACGAGCTCGACGACCTGCGCGTCGATCCCCGCGACGCGATCCTTGCCGAGCAGCTTCGCGTCATAGACGGACATCACGTGCTCGCCGCCCGCGCCGAGCAGCGCGGGAAACGAATCGCGCGTCTGGCGGCGTTCGACCACGCAGAGTTTGCGCTCGGGCACGAACGTGTACAGCTCGTCGTTGTGCCGCAGTACCTTGCGCGGCTTGCCGTCGAGCGATTCGATCCGCTCGAACTCGCCGTCGCGGGATGCCACGTGCGCGATGCGCGACGACTGTACGTACGCGCCGCGCTGGTAGACGAACGTGCCCTCGTAGCTTTGCTGTTGCGCGGCCTGCTGGATACGGTCGAGCCACTCCGCCGCACCCTTGCGGGTCGCGACGGGATCGTCCGGTTGCTGGGCGCTGGCTGGGAGGGATTGAACGGACAACAGGGCGGCTGCGCAAAGCAGGAGGGCCGGCAGCCGCTTCCATCCGGAGATGGCGTGATTCAACTGCAATGTCCGCATCGGGTTTATTGGCCTGGCGTGGTGGTCACGGCAGCGCGGATCAGCGGCATCGAACCCGTGACGACGGGCTGCTGCGCGAATTGCTGGTGCGCTTCGAGGTATTGGTCGAGACTCGCGTCGCGGATGATGTTGACGTCCTGCAGGCCCGGCTGAGCCGATGCCTGCGCAACCGTCAAGCGCTGCAGGCCGCCATTCTGCGGCGCGCCTGCCGACGCAACCTGGACGGCGCCAGGCGAACCAGCCGTTTGCATCTGCGGGACGACGATCCAGGTCAGCGTGGCGGCCGCGGCGGCCACCGCGAATGCGGGCACGACACGGCGGCGCAGCGACAGCAGCTTGCGGGCGACCGGCGCTGCAGCCGGCGCGAGCAGGTGCGGCTCGCTTTCGAGCGCGGCCGACATGCGTGCGGTGAACGCGGCGCTGGTTGCCGGCGACAGCGCGAGCTCGTCGGAGCGCAGCGCATCGCCGATCAGGTGGTAATGGGCCCACGCAGCGCGATCCGCGCGGTCGAGCTCAGCCAGAAACTGCCCGTGATCCGGGCCGTCGAACAGTTCACCGTCGACCAGAGCGGAAAGGCGCTCGCCGCGCGAGCACGCTTGCGACTGCGTATTGACCGACCCCATGATGCTCCCCATCTTGCACACACCCCGTCGTGATTCCACGACTCTATCCGTAACTAGACCCCGACCCGCGTCGTTGCGCCCATCGCGCTTACCAGCGCTTGCCTTCGGGCGTATCGAGCAGCGGACGCAATTTCGCCGCGATCGCCTCGCGCGCACGGAAGATTCGCGACCGGACCGTCCCGATCGGACAATCCATCATTTCCGCGATCTCTTCGTAGCTCAGGCCTTCGATCTCGCGCAGCGTGATTGCCTGGCGCAGTTCTTCGGGCAACAGAGCCATCGCAGCGTTGACCGTCTCGGCAATCTGCTTGCTCATCAACATCGACTCAGGCGTGTTGATATCCCTTAGTTGGTCTGCGTCGGAGAAAGTTTCAGCTTCCTCGGCATCGGCCTCGGTCGAGGTCGGCGCCCGGCGGCCCTGCGTCGCAAGGTAGTTCTTCGCCGTATTGACGGCAATCCGGTACAACCACGTGTAGAACGCCGACTCGCCGCGAAATTGCGGCAGCGCACGATACGCCTTGATGAACGCGTCCTGGGCCACATCCTCGACCTCGGCGGGATCCCGCACGAGGCGCGAGATCAGCCGAATGATCTTGCGGTGGTATTTGGAGACCAGGAGTTCGAACGCTGCCTTGTCGCCCTTCTGTACGCGCTCGACCAGAGCCTGATCGATTTCTTTTTCACTCACCTGACAAATCCGTTAACTAGGGATGCAACGCGGAGCGTTATTGTAGCGTTCCGGCGCTGGCCGCTGGTTACGGTCCGTAACCGCGCCGCCATCACGCCCGCCCTGCTGCGCCGGCGGTACGCGCCAGCACCGACAGCGCGCTGAACGACGCGGCGTCGAGCGCATCGGCCGGAATCAGCAGCGGCCGCGCTGGCCGGGCACCCTGCCCGACCGACAGCACGAGCAGCAGGCTGCTCCAGTGCGCATGGCCTGTTACGCGACCGCGGGCCAGCAGGCACCCGGTGCGACCAAACGCCGCAATCTCCCCGAACGCATCGATCTGCAGCTCGGCAGGCAGGCGGCGCGCACAAGCCCGTGCGGCGCACACAGCCAGCAGCGCGGCCGTGGCCGCGGACACGCACGCGCCGGCAACCGCGCCGGCCCGCGGCGCCCAGAACAGGTACGCGGAAGCGGCGGCGGCCGCGACGAATACGGCCAGCACGAAATACAACACGGCCGAGGTCCGCAACGCAAAGCGCTGCGGACGCCCGGCCGGAGCATCGAATGGACTCGTCAAGCGATTGCTGCGTCAGACGCGCTTGAACACCAGCGTGCCGTTGGTACCGCCGAAGCCGAAGTTGTTCTTCACGGCCACGTCGATCTTCATGTCACGCGCGGTGTTCGCGCAGTAATCGAGATCGCACTCGGGGTCCTGGTTGAAGATGTTGATGGTCGGCGGCGACACGTTGTTGTGCAGCGCGAGCACCGTGAACACCGACTCGAGGCCGCCCGCGCCACCCAGCAGGTGGCCCGTCATCGACTTCGTCGAGTTCACGACGATCTTGTACGCATGCTCGCCGAACGCCGCCTTCACCGCGTCCGACTCGTTCTTGTCGCCGAGCGGCGTCGACGTACCGTGCGCGTTCAGGTACTGGACTTCATCCGGGTTCACGCCGGCGTCGCGCAGCGCCGCGACCATGCAGCGGCGCGGGCCATCCATGTTCGGCGCGGTCATGTGGTACGCATCGCCCGTCATGCCGAAGCCGGAGACTTCCGCATAGATCTTCGCGCCACGCGCCTTCGCCGCTTCGTACTCCTCGAGCACCATCACGCCCGCACCCTCGCCCAGCACGAAACCGTCGCGGTCCTTGTCCCACGGACGGGACGCGGTGGCCGGATCGTCGTTGCGGGTCGACAGCGCACGTGCAGCCGCGAAGCCGCCAATGCCGAGCGGCGACACAGTCGATTCGGCACCACCGGCGACCATCACGTCGGCGTCGCCGGCCTGGATCAGGCGCGCGGCGAGGCCGATGCTGTGCAGACCGGTCGTGCAGGCTGTGACGGCGGCGAGGTTCGGGCCCTTCAGGCCGAACATGATGCTCAGGTGGCCCGAGATCATGTTGATGATCGAACCCGGCACGAAGAACGGCGAAATCCGGCGTGCGCCGCGATCGACGTACGTCTGGTGCGTGTCTTCGATCATCGGCAGGCCGCCGATGCCGGAGCCGACCAGCACGCCGATTCGTTCAGCATTGGCTTCGTTCACTTCGAGACCGCTGTCCCGGATGGCCTGGACGCCGGCTGCGATGCCGTAATGGATGAACGTATCCATGTTGCGGGCTTCCTTCGCCGGAATGTATTCCTCGGCGCTGAAACCCTTCACCTCACCCGCGAAATGGCAAGCGAGGTTCGACGGATCGAACTTCGTGACGGTGGCGATGCCGGACTTGCCGGCGAGGAGATTGGCCCAGCCGTCGGCAACATTATTGCCAACAGGCGAAATCAGCCCCAGGCCTGTAACGACAACACGACGGCGGCTCACGGTAACCTCTTTTCCATTGGATGACAAAAGCAAAAGCCACAGTGGCCACAGGAACCAGCCCTGCGAGCCCTGTGGCTGTTAGTCCGTCCGGCGCGGTTGCCGGCAGGATGGCGCGTCAAACGCGAAGATCGCGGCGACGTGGCAGTCAAGCGCGAAGGCGCTTACGCCTTGACGTTCGCGCGAGCGTAGTCGATCGCTTGCTGAACCGTCGTGATCTTCTCTGCTTCTTCGTCCGGGATTTCCATGCCGAACTCGTCTTCCAGAGCCATCACCAGTTCGACGGTGTCGAGCGAGTCGGCGCCCAGGTCGTTCACGAACGAAGCTTCGTTCTTGATCTCGGCTTCGGCGACGCCCAGTTGTTCGGCGACGATCTTCTTGACACGTTGTTCGATGTTGTCCATTACCCCTCCGAGGGAAAGTTCAGATTTACAAGTGCGCGCATTTTATCAGGTTTGCTGACGCCAAAACGCGCGTTGGCTTGATGGTCGATCAAGCGCCGTTCCGCCTGAAAAACCGGATACGGCGCGGATGGTAAACGAAAACCGTTACGACATGTACATGCCGCCGTTCACGTGCAGCGTCGTGCCGGTGATGTAACCGGCCTGCGGCGATGCGAGGAACGCGACGGCATGGGCGATGTCTTCCGGGCTGCCGAGGCGGCCGAGCGGAATCTGGGTCTTGAGCGCGGCCTGCTGTTCTTCCGGCAGCGTCTTGGTCATGTCGGTATCGATGAAGCCCGGCGCGACGCAGTTCACCGTGATGCCACGGCTGCCGATCTCCCGCGCGAGCGCGCGGGTCATGCCGGCCACGCCGGCCTTCGCGGCCGCGTAGTTGGCCTGGCCCGGATTGCCGGCCGAGCCGACCACCGACGTGATGTTGATGATGCGGCCGCCGCGGGCCTTCATCATCGGGCGCAGCACCGCGCGCGACAGGCGGAACACCGACTTCAGGTTGGTGTCGATCACCGCGTCCCAGTCCTCGTCCTTCATCCGCATCGCAAGCTGGTCCTGCGTGATACCCGCGTTGTTGACCAGCACGTTGAGCGCGCCGAATTCCTTCACGGTCGCGTCGATCAGCGCCTCGGCAGCCGCCGCGTCGTTGACGTTCAGCACCGCGCCGCGGCCCGTCACGCCCGCTTCCGCGAACCCGGCGGTGATCGCGGCAGCGCCCGATTCGCTCGTCGCCGTGCCGATCACCGTCGCGCCGAGACGCGCGAGTTCGAGCGCGATCGCCCGGCCGATGCCGCGCGATGCGCCGGTCACGATCGCAACCTGTTTATCGAGAGTCTTTTCCATGAATCGATTATCCGTCTCTTGAGGAAAGGCGCCGCGTCAGGCGGTCGCGAGCTTCAGCGCTTCGTCGAGCGAAGCCGGATCGAACACCGAGGCGCCCACCAGGTTGCCGTCGATGCGTTTCGTCAGGCCTGCCAGCACCTTGCCCGGGCCGCATTCGATCACGTGCGTGACGCCCGCACCCGCGATGTGCTGCACGCATTCGACCCAGCGCACCGGTCCGGCGGCCTGGCGCACCAGCGCGTCCTTGATCGCGGCCGGATCGCTGACCACGGCGACGTCGATGTTGTTCACGACCGGAATCTGCGGCGCCTTCACGTCGACGTTCGCGAGATAGTCGCGCAGTTGATCCGACGCCGGTTTGAGCAGCGACGAGTGGAACGGCGCCGACACCGGCAGCGGCAACGCGCGCTTCGCGCCCTTCGCCTTCGCGATTTCGCACGCCTTCTCGACGGCAGCCTTCGCGCCCGCGATCACGACCTGCGCCGGCGCGTTGAAGTTCACGGCTTCGACGACGCCCGCTTCTGCGGCTTCGGTGCATACCGCACGCACCGTGTCGTCATCGAGCCCCAGGATCGCGGCCATGCCGCCCTGCCCGACCGGCACGGCCGTCTGCATCGCCTGTGCGCGGAAACGCACGAGCGGCACCGCGTCCTTGAACGCGATCGCGCCCGCGGCGACCAGCGCCGTGTACTCGCCGAGGCTGTGCCCCGCGACGATCGACGGCGCCGGGCCGCCGGCCTGCTGCCACGCGCGATAGCACGCGTACGCGGCCGTCAGCATCACGGGCTGCGTGTTGGTGGTCAGATTCAGCTCTTCGGCCGGACCTTCGGCGATCAGCTTGCCGATATCCTGATTGAGTGCATCGGATGCTTCCTGGAGCGTCTCGCGCACGACGGCCAGGTCGGCGAAGGCGTTGAGCATGCCGACCGACTGCGAGCCCTGCCCCGGAAATACGAATGCAAATTTCATATCGTCCCCAATTGAATCGATTCGGACGGCGCGCGCGAACGGCGCGCCGGTTCGAGATCCGCGCGCAGCCATTGCGCGCCGCGGATCAGAAGCGGAAGACCGACGCGCCCCAGGTGAAGCCGCCGCCGACACCTTCGATCAGCACGTGCTGACCGCGCTGGATGCGGCCGTCGCGCACCGCGGCGTCGAGCGCCAGCGGGATCGATGCAGCCGACGTGTTGCCGTGCTGATCGACCGTCACGACCATGCGCTCCTGCGACAAGCCGAGCTTGCGGCAGGTGCTGGTCATGATGCGGATGTTCGCCTGGTGCGGAATCAGCCAGTCGATCTGCTCAGGGGCGAGATTCGCCTTCGCGAGCGCCTCGATCGCGACCTTTTCGAGCACGTTGACCGCGAGCTTGAATACCGCCTGCCCGTCCATGTGCAGGAACGCGCTGCCGTCGATCACGCCGCGATTGACGTTGCCCGGCGTGCAGAGGATGTTCGAGTAGCTGCCGTCCGCATGCAGCGCGCTGCCGAGCACGCCCGGCTCTTCCGACGCGGACAGGACCACGGCGCCCGCGCCGTCGCCGAACAGCACGCAGGTGGTGCGGTCCTTGAAATCGAGAATGCGCGAGAACGTCTCCGCGCCGACGATCAACGCCGTGCGGTGCTGGCCGCTGCGGATGAAGCTGTCGGCCGTGGCCATCGCATACGCGAAGCCCGAGCATACGGCCTGCACGTCGAACGCGGCGCCGCCGTTCTTGATGCCCAGCTTGTTTTGCAGCAGGCATGCGGTGCTGGGGAACACGAAATCGGGGGTCGAAGTCGCGACGATGATCAGATCGATCGACTGCGGATCGATGTCGGCCGCCTCGATCGCCCGCCGCGACGCTTCGAGCGCGAGATCGCTGGTCGTGACGTCCGGCGCGGCGAAATGGCGCGCGTGGATGCCCGTGCGCGCAACGATCCATTCATCGCTCGTCTCGATGCCTTCCTTCGCGAGACGATCGGCAAGCTGCTGGTTCGTGACGCGGTCGGGCGGCAGATAGCTGCCCGTGCCGAGCACGCGGGAGTAGAGAGTCGATTGGGCCATTTATGCTTTAGAGGATTGCGCAGCGGAAGGTTCGGCGTGATGGCCTGCGGCCGGGCTCGCATGGCCCGCGCCGCCTGCGTCGTGTTCGCCGTCGCCGAGCGACACCGAATTGTCCGCCATCGCGCGCGTAAGGCGCTCCAGCACGCCGTTTTTGACGGCATCATACCCGCGTTTGATCGCCCACTCAAACGCGTACGCGTCGGCCGAACCGTGGCTCTTGATCACGAGGCTCTTCAGCCCCAGGAGCGCCGCACCGTTGTACTGGCGGTGGTCGACGCGCTTCTTGAAACGCATCAGCACCGGCAGCGCGAGCACCGCCATCAGCTTCGACATCAGCGAACGGCCGAACTCCTCGCGGATGATGTCGGACAGCATCTGCGCGAGCCCTTCGGACGTCTTCAGCGCGACGTTGCCGACGAAACCGTCGCAGACGATCACGTCCACCGTGCCCTTGTAGATGTCGTTGCCTTCGACGTTGCCGCGGAAATTCAGCGTGCTCGCGCGCAGCAGTTCGCCGGCACGTTTGATCGTCTCGTTGCCCTTGATGACTTCTTCGCCGATGTTCAGGAGACCGATCGTAGGACGCTCCTTGCCTTCGAGCGCGGCGACGAGCGCGTGCCCCATCTCTGCGAACTGCAGCAGGTGCTGCGGCTCGCAGTCGACGTTCGCGCCGAGGTCCAGCATCATCGTGTAGCCGGTCGGGTTCGGCAGCGCGAATGCAATCGCGGGCCGCTCGATGCCGGGCAGCGTCTTGAGCACGTATCGGGAGACGGCCATCAGCGCGCCGGTGTTGCCGGCGGAGATGCAGGCCTGCGCCGCGCCTTCCTTCACGTGGTTGAGCGCGACACGCATCGAAGAATCCTTCTTCTTGCGCAGCGCGACTTCGACAGGGTCGTCCATCGCCACGACTTCGGTGGCGGGCACGATGGTCAGCGCGGGATCGTCGAGGGCTTTCAGCTTTTTCAGCTGAGCGCGAATCGCGCTTTCGATGCCGACGAGCATCAGGTGCGCATCGGGATGCGCGCGGACGAACTTGACTGCCGCGGGAACGGTCACGGACGGGCCGTGGTCGCCTCCCATGCAATCGATTGTGAGCTTTACGGTCATGGAATGCGACGAATTTCAGGCACAAAAAAGCGGCAGTTGAATGCCGCCTTTTTGTTGAGCCAGGAAAGTGTCAAGCGAACCAGTTGTCACGCGAACGGCGAGCGTAGCGCGCAACGCGTGACTTGACGCTTAGTCGTTCTTCGTCTTGACGACTTTCTTGCCGCGATAGTAGCCGTTCGGGCTGACGTGGTGACGCAGGTGCACTTCACCCGTGCTCGGCTCGACTGCCAGCGGCGCTGCCGTCAGGAAATCGTGCGAACGATGCATGCCGCGCTTCGACGGCGACTTCTTGTTTTGCTGGACTGCCATGACTAACTCCTAAATAATTTTCCGGATTCTAACACAGCCCGATCCGGCGCTTAACTACCCTGGCCCAAAGCCCTACGCCTTCCCGCGCCACAACTGCTTAGTGTTTCTTGCTGCCGTCTCCGCCCTTCTTCAGCGCTTCCAGCGCTGCGAACGGATTCGGCCGTTTGCCTTCGTCCTCGTCTTCGGCGAACTCGTCGTCCGCGTCTTCCGAAGGACCGCTCGCGCCCGACACGAGACTTTCGTGAACTGCCGGGCAAACCTCGTGCTTGGGCACGAGCGGCAGCGAAAGCAGCAATTCCTCTTCGATCAAGTCGACGAGATCGAACTGGCGCGAGCCCACGATCACATCGGCTTCATCGTCGTCGAGCGGAAATTCTTCAGCTTCTTCTTCGGTCGCGACGATCCGGTACGTCATGTCGACGTCGAACGTCTGGTCGTACGGGGTCATGCAGCGCTGGCACGTAAGCCACGCGTGGCCGTGCACCGCGAGACGCAGATACGGCTGCTGCCCGTCGGAGCCGTCGTCCTGCAACTCCTTCTGGGTGAACCCTTCGGCCTGCCACGTGAAGACCGTGTCGCGATCGGGCGCGTCCGCCGGCACTTCGTTCAGCATGCGCGGCATCTGCGAAAGGCGCACCGCCCCCGCTGCCTGCCGCCCGCTGCGGGCAAATTCGAACAGGTCGACTGCGTGCGGATCAAGCGCTGCCGCAGGCTTGCCAGAAGAAGTGTTCATGTTGCGCTCCTGTCCACGGGCTGACTTGCGGGATCCGGCTTGCCGACGTCGCGCATTCGGCGCCGCCGTCGTTCGTGATCTGGGCCACGCACGATTGACGTAACTTTACTTCCGAAGACCCGGCAGGCGCCACCACAACGAAAGCCTGCCGACGAAAAGCGGGAAAGCATACCTGTTTTACCTTTTACGGTCAATCACTTATGCTTGCGTCCGCGCAACGCCGCATCACACCTGACGATTCACCGACCCAATCGACCATGCCGGATACCGTTTGCCGCCTGCCGCGGCTGATTCTCGCCTCCAGTTCCCGCTACCGCCGCACGCTCCTCGAGCGCCTCGGCATACCGTTCGACGTCGTGTCGCCCGACATCGACGAAACCCCGCTCGCCGACGAAACGCCCGCCGCGACAGCGCTGCGGCTCGCGGCCGCAAAGGCGCGGGCCGTTGCCGCGGCCATCGATGCGCCGGACGGCGTGCTCGTGATCGGGTCGGACCAGGTCGCGACGTTCGACGGGCTGCAGATCGGCAAGCCGGGCACGCACGAGCGCGCCCTCGCGCAGCTCGTGTCGATGCAGGGTCGCGACGTCGAGTTTCACAGTGCGCTCAGCCTGTACGACAGCCGCACCGGCGAAACGCAGAGCGAGGACGTCGTTACGCACGTGCGCTTTCGCACGCTGCCGGAAGCCGAACTCGATGCGTACCTGCGCGCGGAAACGCCGTACGACGTCGCCGGCAGCGCGAAGTCCGAAGGGCTCGGGATAGCGCTGCTCGACGCGATCGACTCCAGCGACCCGACGGCCCTCGTCGGCCTGCCGCTGATCGCGCTCACGCGGATGCTGCGCGCGGCCGGCTACCCGGTGTTCGCTCACCAAGGAGATCGCGCATGACGGCCGGCACGCTTTATCTCGTCCCGAACACCCTCGGCGAAGGCGATGCATCGATGCTCGCCGCCGTGCTGCCCGCGGCCGTGCAGGCGCGCGCCGGCACGCTCGGCTATTACATCGGCGAGAACGCGAAAACGACGCGCGCGTTCCTGAAGAAGATCGGCACGACTCGGCCAATCCAGGAAATCGAGATCCGCGAACTGAACGTCAACACGCCGGCCGGCGAGATCGACCGCCTGCTTGCGCCGGTGCTGGCGGGCGCGGACGCCGGGCTCGTGTCCGAGGCCGGCTGCCCTGCGGTTGCCGATCCCGGTGCACTGCTCGTGCGTCGTGCGCACGAGCGCGGCGTGAAAGTCGTGCCGCTCGTCGGACCGAGCTCGATCCTGCTCGCGCTGATGGCGTCAGGGCTGAACGGCCAGAGTTTCGCGTTCAACGGCTATCTGCCGGTCGATGCGACCGCACGCGCAAAGCGTCTGCGCGAGCTCGAGCAGTTGTCGCGCAAGGCGCGCCAGACGCAAATCTTCATCGAGACGCCGTACCGCAATCACGCGATGCTCGACACGCTGGTCGCGACCTGCGCGCCGTCGACGCAGATCTGCGTCGCGGCCGACCTGACCCTCGAAACGGAGACGATCGCGAGCCGTTCGGTGGCCGACTGGAAAAAGGCGCCAGCGCCCAATCTGCACAAGCGTCCGGCGATCTTCCTGCTGCTCGCGAACTGACGCGCGCGCCCGCAGCCGTCACGGCGGCGCGGCGAAGCGGCGTTGCGCCCGGCCGTGTTCGCCGCCCGCGCGGACCGGCGGGCGGCCGCTCAGCGCAAGTTGAACGACGCGCCGCCCGCGGCGAGCGCCTTCATCGCCGCACCGCCGACTGCCGCGCCGAACTTGCGCGCAACGCGGTTGGTCAGGCTTTCCTTCACCGTATAGTCGACGAGGTCGGGCGCCTTCAGCACGTCGCGCGCGACCGTATCGGTCGTGCCATAGCCGTCGGCAAGACCGAGTTCGACGCTTTTCTCGCCCGTCCAGAACAAGCCGGAGAACATGTCGGGCGTCTCATGCAGCCGCTTGCCGCGGCCATCCTTCACGGCCTTGATGAACTGCGCGTGAACCTGATCGAGCAGTTCCTGTGCATGGGCGTCCATCTTCGGCGTCTCGGGCGAGAACGGATCGTAGAAGCCCTTGTTTTCGCCCGATGTGTGCAGGCGGCGCTCGACGCCGAGCTTGCCCATCAGGCCCGTGAAGCCGAAGCCGTCCATCAGCACGCCGATCGACCCGACGATGCTCGCCTTGTCGACGAAGATCTTGTCGGCTGCCGACGCGATGTAATAACCGCCGGATGCGCACATGTCGGTCACGACCACGTACAGCGGCTTGTTCGGATACTTGTTGCGCAGCCGGCGGATCTCGTCGTAGACCATCCCGGCCTGCACCGGGCTGCCGCCCGGGCTGTTGATCCGCAGCACGACGCCGGCGGTGCCGTCGTCGTCGAACGCGGCATCGAGCGCCGTGTTGATGTCTTCCGCGTTCGCGTTGGTGCCGGCCGCGATCTCGCCGTCGATCGTGACGAGCGCCGTATGGCGCCCACTCGTCGAGAACTTCGCGTCGCTCGAGAAATCGATCAGCGCGAACGCGAGCAACACGAACACGCCGAGGAACGCGAAACGGAAGAAGATCTTCCAGCGCCGCGCCGCGCGCTGTTCCTTGACGGCCGCGAGCGCGATCCGCTCGAGCGCCGCGCGCTCCCAGGTCGGTTCGCGGCTGTCGGAACGGGACGAGGAATCAGGAGTATTCGGTAGGTCGGCCATGCAGTGGTGTCGTCAATCGTTCGTGGCGGGAGCGGCCGGAGCCGCAGGACGCAGGTCGGCATCGGGCACCCAGAATACCGCACGGCCGTCGGGCGTGTCGCGCTCGTCGACTTCGACCGGCCGCAGACGGCCGCCGCGGCACGGGCCGCCGACGCATTTGCCGGTATCCGGCGCGTAGATCGCGCCATGCGTCGCGCACATCAGATAGAGGCCCGACGATTCGAAAAATTGCCCTTCGGCCCAGTCGAGTTCCATCGGCACGTGCGCGCAGCGGTTCAGATAGCCATAAGCGCGGCCGTCGTAGCGCACGAAGAAGACGACCGCCTGTTCGCCGCGCAATGTTGCGTCGACGCGCACGCCGGTGCCGCCGTCGATCAGCGCATCGGATGCGCACACGCGTACGGCTTGCGGCGCGCCGCTCATGCGTGCTCCCGCAGCCATGCGGCGAGCGCGACGACGTCCGGCGCAACGAAGCGCGGCGCCAGCGCGGCCAGCGCATCGGCCGTGTGCGCGCCATACGAGACGCCGACACCGGCCGCGCCGGCACTCGCGGCCATCTGAAGGTCGTGCGTCGTGTCGCCGATCATCACCGTGCGGGCAAGATCCTGCCCCAATTCGCGGGTCAGTTCGTGAAGCATGGCCGGATGCGGCTTCGAGAAAGTCTCGTCTGCACAGCGTGTTGCATCGAACATGCTCGTCAGCTTCGACTGATCGAGCACCCGGTTCAGCCCGACCCGGCCCTTGCCGGTCGCGACCGCGAGCAGGTAGCCCAGGTCGCGCAGCTCTGCGAGCAGTTCCCGCACGCCGGCAAAGAGCTCGATGCGCTGGTCGTCGAGCAGATAGTGATAACGATAGCGCTCGGCGAGCCGCGGGTAGTCGGATGGATCGAGGGTCGGAGCGGCAATCTGCAGCGCATCGCGAAGGCCGAGCCCGATGACGTAGCGGGACGCCTCGTCGGACGGCTTGGGCAGGCCGAGATCGCGGCACGCGGCCTGGATGCTGTACGCGATGTGCGCAGTCGAATCCATCAGCGTGCCGTCCCAGTCAAAGACGATCAGATCAAATTGCTGTCGAGCCATGCGAAGTCAGGCGGTATCGCGCAGAGCGCTGAGTTGGTCGAGAAAGCGCCTGCATTCGTCGGGCAGCGGCGCGTCGAACTGCAGCGCGTCGCCGGTCAGCGGGTGCGCAAGCTTCAGGCGGTGCGCATGCAGGAACATCCGTTTGAGCGATGGCTGCGCGTTCGCGCGCGCCAGCGCCTTGTTCAGTGCAAAATCGCCGTACTTGGCGTCGCCGGCGATCGGCAGGCCAAGATGCGCGAGGTGCACCCGGATCTGATGGGTGCGACCGGTTTTGAGTTCCGCTTCGACGAGCGCGTAACCGGGCCACGTGTCGAGCAGGTTGAACACCGTATGCGACGGCAGTCCGTCGTCCTGCACGCGCACGCGCCGCTCCCCTTCCGGGGTCGAATACTTGAACAGCGGCGCTTTCACCGCGCGGCGCCGACCCCAGTCGGGCTGCCATTCGCCATGTCCGCATGCGAAGTACCGCTTGTCCATCCGGTTTTCGCGGATCTGCTCGTGGAGGCCGACAAGCGCCGAGCGTTTTTTCGCGAGCATCAGGATGCCGGACGTCTCGCGATCGAGCCGATGCACGAGTTCGAGGAATTTCGCGCGCGGACGCGCTTGGCGCATCTGCTCGATTACGCCGAACGCGACACCGCTGCCGCCATGCACCGCGACCCCGGCCGGCTTGTCGATGACGAGCATTGCGTCGTCTTCGTAAAGCACGTCGAAGTGGGCGGGCGGCACGATCGGCGTGTCGGCGCGCGCGAGATCGGCGGCCGCGACGCGAACCGGCGGCACGCGCACGAGATCGCCGAATGCGAGGCGGTACTGCGCGTCGACCCGGCCCTTGTTCACACGCACTTCGCCGCTGCGCAGGATCCGGTAAATATGGCTCTTGGGCACGCCTTTACAGACGCGCAGCAGGAAGTTGTCGATCCGCTGACCGGCCGAGTTTTCGTCGATCTGGATCAGCGATACCTGGCCGCTTGCGACCGAATTCTGGGATATTTTGCCTAACTCATTCATACTGAATATAATTTTGCCCAGCCTGACGTTGAGGGTGGCCTGACAGGCCGGCCCCGGCTGAATCGGGCAAGGCGCAAGCGCAAACTGCTATTTTACTTGCGCCGGGGGTCCGCTGCTCGCCCCTAACCAAAGAGATGCAGCAAGTTGCACGCACGGCGCCGCCCGTCGGCAAGGATCGTGCCCACAGGCGGATTCGGTCGGCAAGGCGCCGCGGTAACGGAAAGTTGGTTGAAAAGAATTTGATCGGCAGCCCGACGGCGCGAAGTGTGTCCGCAGGCTGCCGGTTGCGAAAATTACGGCGTTGCGCCCGATTTGGCCCCGCGAAGCGTGCGGGGCTTGGCGACGTCAAACCAGGGAAGTACACCCCAGGCGGGAAAGTCGGGCTGGATTCGATACTCCCCGCTGCGGCCCAAGCCGCAGCATCTGCCGCCCGTCGGCGCGCGCGACGCATTGCGCGCGCCCCGTGGCAGTGCCCCGGTCTCAGGCTTAGCGCGCTTTTGCAGCGTGCGGTGTGTGGACGCCGTGCTTTGAAGCCGTGTTCGCAGGTGCCCTATGGCCGCCGGCCCCGTTTTTCGGGCCCAAGCGCCTCTTCAGGCAATTCTCCCCGCCATCCTTCCCGCTCCAGCGTGCTTGTGACAACACAACAAGGCGCGGCCTGCCGTCGTTCCCGCCCTCGCGACTGACAACCGCGAGGCGCCGGCAGCAGAGCCGCCTGGAGTCGTTCATGAAACGCATGCTGTTCAATGCGACGCAGCAGGAGGAGCTGCGCGTCGCCATCGTCGATGGGCAGAAGCTCATCGACATCGACATCGAGACAGCCGGGCGCGAACAGCGCAAGGGCAATATCTACAAAGGTGTCGTTACCCGCATCGAGCCGTCGCTCGAAGCCTGCTTCGTCAACTACGGCGAAGACCGCCACGGCTTCCTGCCGTTCAAGGAAGTCGCCCGCCAGTACTTCAAGGAAGGCATCGACATGCGCTCCGCGCGCATCCAGGATGCCCTGCGCGAAGGCCAGGAGCTGATCGTCCAGGTCGAAAAGGAAGAGCGCGGCAACAAGGGCGCAGCCCTCACGACGTTCATCTCGCTCGCCGGCCGCTATCTCGTGCTGATGCCGAACAA
The DNA here is from genome assembly GCF_018148075.1 of Burkholderia sp. AU19243. Taxonomy (NCBI): domain Bacteria; kingdom Pseudomonadati; phylum Pseudomonadota; class Betaproteobacteria; order Burkholderiales; family Burkholderiaceae; genus Burkholderia; species Burkholderia sp. AU19243. The sequence continues at coordinate 320,809 of NZ_JAGSTV010000001.1, read as the reverse complement.
CCCGCGCGGCGGCGGCGTCTCGCGCCGGATCGAAGGTGACGAGCGCCAGGAACTGCGCGAAACCATGGCGCAGCTGCAGATTCCGGACGGGATGAGCATGATCGCCCGCACCGCAGGCATCGGCCGCAGCGCCGAGGAACTGCAGTGGGATCTGAACTACCTGCTGCAGCTGTGGCGCGCAATCGAGGCGGCATCGCAAAGCGGCAATCCCGGCCAGCCGATGCTGATCTATCTGGAATCGAGCCTCGTGATCCGCGCGATCCGGGACTATTTCCAGCCGGATATCGGCGAAATCCTGATCGACACGACCGAGATCCACGATCAGGCCCGCGCATTCATGGACATCGTGATGCCGGACAACGTGTCGAAGGTGAAGCGCTACCACGACGACGTGCCGCTGTTCTCCCGTTTCCAGATCGAGCACCAGATCGAGACCGCGTACTCGCGCACGGTGCCGCTGCCGTCGGGTGGCGCGATCGTGATCGACCACACCGAAGCGCTCGTCGCGATCGACGTGAACTCCGCACGTGCGACCAAGGGCGCAGACATCGAGGAAACGGCGACCCGCACGAACCTCGAAGCGGCCGACGAAGTGGCCCGCCAGTTGCGCCTGCGCGACCTCGGCGGCCTGATCGTGATCGACTTCATCGACATGGAGTCGGCGAAGAGCCAGCGTGAAGTCGAGCAGCGCCTGAAGGACGCGCTCAAGCACGACCGTGCACGCGTGCAAATGGGCAAGATCTCCCGCTTCGGCCTGATGGAACTGTCGCGCCAGCGACTGCGCCCGGCGCTGTCGGAAGGCAGCCACGTGACGTGCCCGCGCTGTAACGGCACCGGCCACATCCGCGACACCGAATCGTCCGCACTGCAGGTGCTGCGGATCATTCAGGAAGAAGCGATGAAGGAAAACACCGCGGCGATCCACTGCCAGGTGCCGGTCGAGGTGACCGCCTTCCTGCTGAATGAAAAGCGTCAGGAAATCAACAAGATCGAGTCACGCTTCAAGGTCGGGATCGTGCTGATCCCGAACAAGCACCTCGATACGCCGCACTACAAGCTCGAACGCCTGCGCCACGACGACGCGCGCCTCGACGATCCGCGCGCATCCTGGAAAATGGCCGAGGAAGCCGCTCGCGAACTGGAGTCGGAAACCGGCTACAGCAAGCGCGCAGCCGACGTGAAGCCGAAGCAGGAAGCGGCGGTCAAGGGCATCACGCCCGAGCGCCCGGCACCGAGCCCGGCACCGCAGCGCCCGGTCGAGCCGGTTGCGGCGCCCGCGCCGGTCGTCCCGGCAAGCGGCGGCTTCATCGGCTGGTTGAAGGGTCTGTTCGGCATGTCGCCGGCTCCTGCGCCCGCGCCGGTTGCGCCGGCACCCGCGAAGGAACAGGCTGCACGTCCGGCCCGTGAGCGGACCGAGAAGACCGAGCAGCGCGGCGGCGATCGCAACCGCAACCGTCGCGGCAGCGCGCAACAGGCGCAGGGCGGCCGCGATCAAGCCGCGGCAAGCCGCGACAAGCCGCGCCAGGAACGCGAAGGCAAGGAAGCACGCGAGCCGCGTGAACCCCGCGAGGGTCGTGAACCCCGCGAGGGTCGTGAACCCCGCGAGGGTCGCGAACCGCGCGAAGCCCGCGAGCCGCGCGAAAACCGTGAAGGTCGTGAGGGCCGCGAAGGTCGCGAGGGCCGTGGCCCCCGCGAAGGCCGCGAAGCGCGCGAGCCGCGTGAAAGCCGTGAACCGCGCGAAAATCGCGAACCGCGCGAGCGCACCGAGCAGCCGGAAGCCGTCGAAGCAGCCGGCCGCGGCGAACGCCAGGAACGCGGCGAGCGTCGCGAGCGCGGTGAGCGCCGCAAGCCGACGCAACATGCGGCTACGCTCGAGACCGTGACCCGTGGCGAGAACCATCCGGAAGTCGACGCCGAACAGGCCGTCGCAACCGCCCTGCCGGGCGCCGAAGTCGCTGCCGACGCGGAAGCCGGTGCACGTGACGGCGAGGAACGTCGCCGCCGCCGCCGCGGTCGTCGTGGCGGTCGTCGCGAGCGCGAAGACGAAGGCGCAGTCGTCGAGCATGGCGCCGACGGTGAAGCCGCCGTGCAGGCCTTGACGACGGCAGACCCGAGCGCGATCGAGCCAGCCCACACGGCCGCACCGGCCGCGGTGGCAGCTGTCGCCGCAGCAGGCGCCGCGATTGCCGAAGCCGCAGTCGAGCAGCGCGCCGAAGCACCGGCGCCGGCACCGGCTGCAGTCGAGCCGCAATCGGCACCGGTTCGCGTCGAAGCGACGCCGGTCGCGCCGATTGCGCCGGTCGAGCAGCCCGCGCCGGTCGCGCCGGCAGCCGAACCGACCCCGGTCGCAACGGTCGCATCGGCCGCCGCAGCGGAGGCGGGTCCGGCTCCGGTCGAGGTGTCGCCGACCGACGCGTTCGAAGTGCCGGCCACGGAAGTGCCGGCCGCGCCGGTTGCCGTCGAAGTGCAGCAGTCCGCGCCCGTCGAGCAAGCTGCACCGGCCCCGGTCGCCGCGGCCGAAACGGCTCCGGCAGCTGTCGAACCGGCTCAGGTTGAAGCCGCACCGGTGCAAGCCGCTGTCGCACCGGCACTGGCGTCCGACCAATCGGCTGCTGCCGCCGCTCCGTCGAGCCTCGATGCCGTGCTGCAACAAGCGGGCCTCGTGTGGGTGAACACGGATGCCGACAAGCTTCGCGCCGCGCAGGAAGCCGCGTCGCGCCTGCCGCGTCCGGTTCGCGTGCCGCGCGAACGCAAGGCGCTGCCGCCGGTCGACCCGACCCCGATGCAGCAGGTCGAAACGTCGCAGCGTTAAGCGGCGCCGCATCGACCGACCACGAAAAGCCCGCCGCAGCCCGGCGGGCTTTTTCTTTTCCGCGCTGCGGGTTTGCGCCCACCGGCCCGGCCAGCCGCTTGCGGCTAGAATAGAGATCTAGCTCGCACTTCCTCCAACATGTCCCGACGCATCATTCCTCTCACCGACGTCAGCGGGATGCCGGATGTCTCCGGCGTCGCGCACGCGCCCGAGGGCGCCCTGGCCGACAGGTTCGCCCGGCCGCTGCGCGACCTGCGCATCTCGGTGACGGACCGCTGCAACTTCCGCTGCGTGTACTGCATGCCACGCGACGTGTTCGACAAGAATTATCCGTTCCTGCCGCACAGCGCGCTGCTCACGCACGAAGAAATCGAGCGGGTGGCACGGCTGTTCGTCGCACACGGCGTCGAAAAGATCCGAATCACCGGCGGCGAGCCGCTGCTGCGCAAGAACCTCGAATTCCTGATCGAACGCCTCGCACGCCTGACAACCCACGACGGCCGTCCGCTCGACCTGACGCTGACCACCAACGGCTCGCTGCTCGCGCGCAAGGCTCGCGCGCTGAAGGACGCCGGCCTCACGCGCGTGACGGTCAGTCTCGACGCACTCGACGACGCGCTGTTCAAGCGCATGAACGACGCCGACTTCGCGAGCGCCGACGTGCTCGACGGCATCTTCGCAGCGCAGGCTGCGGGCTTGGCGCCGGTCAAGGTCAACATGGTCGTGAAGCGCGGCACCAACGACGGCGAAATCCTGCCGATGGCCGAACGCTTCCGTGGCACCGGCGTGATCCTGCGTTTCATCGAATACATGGACGTCGGCACGTCGAACGGGTGGAACATGACCGAAGTGCTGCCGTCCGCGGACGTCATCGCGCGGATCGCCGAGCGGTTCCCGCTCGTAGCGCTCGAGCCGCACACGGCGGCCGAAACCGCGCAGCGCTGGGGCTATGCGGACGGCGGCGGCGAGATCGGCGTGATCTCGAGCGTCACGCGGGCATTCTGCGGCGACTGCACGCGCGCGCGGCTGTCGACCGAGGGCAAGCTGTACCTGTGCCTGTTTGCATCGACCGGGCACGACCTGCGCGCGCTGGTGCGCGGCGGCGCGAGCGACGCCGAGATCGCGACCGCGATCGCCCGGATCTGGCAGGCCCGCACCGACCGCTATTCGCAGCTGCGCGGCAGCACGGCCGCCGATGCCGCGGCCGACGGCGCGGGCAAGCGCGTCGAAATGTCGTACATCGGCGGCTGACGCGCGCCGGCTCCCCGGACTTCCCGCGATGTCCGCTTCCGTCTCGCCTTCCGTCGCCGCCCTGCTGCTCGCGGGCGGCCGCGCGACGCGCATGGATGGCGCCGACAAGGGCCTGCAACTGCTCGACGGCACGCCGCTCGCGCTGCACGTGCTGCGGCGGCTCGCGCCGCAGGTCGACGAAACGCTGATCAGCGCGAATCGCAACGCCGATCGGTACGCCGAGCTCGGCGCGCCGTTCGACGCGCGCATCGTCGCGGACGAGACGCCCGATTTCCCCGGCCCGCTCGCGGGCCTGCTCGCCGGGATGCGCGCGGCACGGGCACCGCTCGTCGCGTGCGCGCCATGCGACACGCCCTATTTGCCCACCGATCTCGTCGTGCGGCTGCGCGCGGCGCTCGACGCGCAGCACGCCGATATCGCGATGGCGGTGACCGTCGACGCACAGCGAGCGCGCTCGCCGCAACCGACCTGCGCGCTGCTGCGGACGTCGCTCGCCGACGACCTCGCCGCCGCACTCGCGACCGGCGAACGCAAGGTCCGTGCGTGGTACGCACGCCACAAGACGGTCGAAGTCGAGTTTCGCGACGAGCGTGCGTTTTACAATGCCAACTCCTGGCAGGAACTCGCTGCGCTTGCCCGCCGCTGACGGCCTGCGGCACCGTTCCCGCCCGCCGCATGCGCCTGCGCGCTCGGGCGCCGTCGTCGCGCCACCGGCCACGAACCCGATACGCCTTGCAGCGCAGTCCCACTGATGATCACGCACTCCTCGCCCGCCTCCCGAACCGCACCCGATTCCGCAGCCCCGCTGTCGCTCGCTGACGCCCAAGCGCTCGCGTGCCGATTCGCAGCGCCGGTCGACGCGTGCGAGACCGTGTCGCTGCATGATGCGCTGGACCGCGTGCTCGCGTCCGACGTGAACGCGCCGTTCGACATTCCCGCGTACGACAACTCGGCGATGGACGGCTATGCGTTCGACGGCGACGCCGCGGCGCTCGCGGCGGCAGCCGACATCGCGCTGACGATCGCCGGCGCCGCGTATGCCGGCCATCCGTTCGACGCGGCGGTCCCGCCCGGCGGATGCGTCCGCATCATGACCGGTGCGCCGATGCCGGCAGGTTGCGACACGGTCATTCCGCAAGAACGCGTGCACGTGGACGGGGACGTTGTCCGCTTCGCGCCGCGCGATGTCGCGCGCGGCGCAAACTGCCGCCGGGCCGGCGAGGATCTCGCGCGCGGCGCGTGCGCGCTCCCCGCCGGCCGCATCCTGCGCCCGTCCGATCTCGGGCTGCTCGCGTCGTTCGGCCTGCGCGAGGTCACGGTGCGCCGTCGTATACGCGTCGCCGTGTTCTCGACCGGCGACGAACTGCGCGAACCCGGCGAGCCGCTCGACCGCGGCGCGCTGTACGACAGCAATCGTGGGATGCTGATAGCGATGCTCGAACGGCTGCACGTCGACGCACTCGATTTCGGGATCGTCCGCGACGATCCGGCCGCACTCGAGCGCGCGCTGCGCGACGCCGTCGCGGCCCACGCCGACGCAGTGATCACGTCGGGCGGCGTGTCGGTCGGCGAAGCCGACTTCACGCGCGACGTGATGGCGCGGCTCGGCGACGTGACATTCGCGAGCCTCGCATTGCGGCCCGGCCGGCCGCTTGCCGCCGGCACGCTCGCGCGCGCCGGCCATGCCGGCCATGTGCTGTTCTTCGGGTTGCCCGGCAATCCGGTCGCGTCCGCCGTGACGTTCTACGCTATCGTGCGCCCCGCGCTGCTGACGCTTGCCGGCGCGCACGCAGCGCCGCCGGCGATGTATCCGGCCCGCAGTACGCAGGCGCTGAAGAAGCGCGCGGGCCGCACCGAATACCTGCGCGCGATCGCGACGCGCGCGGCGGACGGCGAGTGGCACGTCGCGCCGACCGGCTCGCAGAGCTCCGCATCGCTGAGCGGCCTTGCAGCCGCGAACTGCTTCATCGTCCTGGGCCACGATACCGCGGCAGTCGACGCGGGCGCCCGGGTCGACATCCTGCCGCTCGACGGCCTGGTCTGAATTCCAATCGGTATATCTCTACGGGGGCAATCCGCACATGAAGAAACAAATCTCGTCGATCGCCGCGGGGCAGACCGCGAAGGCGCTGATCCTCGTCTACCTGACGTTCAGCGTGCCGATCGTGCTGCTCGGCATCCTGGTCGCGTACATCCGCTACGGAATGGTCGAATTGAGCACGATCCTGAGCGCTCTGCTGCTGAACGCGATCCTCGGTTTCGTGCTGCTGTGGATCGCCTGCCACGCATACAACTGGGTCGCGTCGCGCTTCGGCGGCATCGAGATCGTGCTGTCCGATCCGCCGGAGGAAGCGTGAGCAACGTGCCGCTGATCCGCGCGGCGGAACTACGCGACGTAGGCGCGATTCTCGCGCTGATGCGCGAGCTGGCCGAGTTCGAGAAGCTCACGCACCTGTTCGTCGCCACCGACGCCGATCTTGCCGACGCGCTGTTCGGCGCGCACCCCGCCGCCGAAGCGCTGGTGGCTGAGCGCGACGGCGCGGTGGTCGCGTACGCGCTGTTTTTCCACAACTATTCGACGTTCCTCGGGCGTCGCGGCCTGTATCTCGAGGATCTGTACGTGCAGCCGTCGCAACGCGGCTCCGGGCTCGGCACCGCGATGCTGCGGCACCTCGCAGCACTGGCCGTCGAGCGCCGCTGCGGCCGCTTCGAATGGTCGGTACTCGACTGGAACACGCCCGCGATCGACTTCTACGAGAAGATGGGCGCTACCGTGCTGCCCGAGTGGCGCATCGTGCGAGTCACCGGCGATGCGCTGGATGCGCTCGCCGCACACTGAACGCCGGCCGGCTACGACGCCGGCACCGCTGCAAAACGAGACGGGCGCCGCGGCGCCCGTTTTTTATTCCCGCCGATTTCGGCCGCACACGCGCTGCGTCATGCGTCGTCGGCATCGGCGCCATCCGCGGCGTCCGCGCCGAGCAGCCCGGCCGCCGTCTCGCCCGGCAACGCCTCGACCTGCTTCAGCTTGCGGTTCATCACGCGAGTGCGCTGCTCGGCCGCCTCGATCGAGCGCGTGACCGTTTCGAGTTGCGCTTTCGTGCGCGCAAGCACGTCGCCGAACTTGCCAAACTCGGTCTTCACCGCGCCGAGCACCTGCCACACCTCGCTCGAGCGCTGCTCGATCGCGAGCGTACGGAAGCCCATCTGCAAGCTGTTCAACAGCGCGGTCAGCGTGGTCGGCCCGGCCACCGTCACCCGGTAGTCGCGCTGCAGCAGGTCGGTCAGCCCCGGACGGCGCAGGATCTCCGCATACAGTCCTTCGGTCGGCAAGAACAGCAACGCGAAATCGGTCGTGTGCGGCGGCGCGACGTACTTCTCGGCGATCGTGCGCGCCTCCATCCGCACGCGCGCTTCGAGCGCCCGGGCGGCTTCCTCGACCGCGACCGAATCGGCGCGCTCCTGCGCATCGATCAGCCGCTCGTAGTCCTCGCGCGGGAACTTCGCATCGATCGGCAGCCATACCGGCGGCGCATCGCGCGTACCTGCGTCGCGCCCCGGCAGCCGAATCGCGAATTCGACGCGTTCGCCGCTCTTGGGCACCGTCGCGACGTTCTTCGCATACTGATCGGGCGTCAGCATCTGTTCGAGCAGCGCCTCGAGCTGCACCTCGCCCCACGTGCCGCGTGTCTTCACGTTCGTCAGCACCTTCTTCAGATCGCCGACCCCGGCCGCGAGCGTCTGCATCTCGCCGAGTCCGCGGTGCACCTGTTCGAGCCGGTCGGACACGAGCTTGAACGATTCGCCGAGCCGCTGCTCGAGCGTCGCATGCAGCTTCTCGTCGACGGTGCGGCGCATTTCCTCGAGCTTCGCCGCGTTGTTCGTCTCGATTTCCTTCAGCCGCTGCTCGAGCGTCGCGCGCACTTCACCGATCCGCCGATCGTTCGCCTCCGTCAATTGCGTGAGCTGCCTGTTCAGCGTGTCGCCGAACAGGCGCAGTGCGACGGTTTGCTCGTCGCGCGCCTGCTGCGCCTGGCGCTGCGCGCTCTCGCGCATCGCATCGAACTGCTGCGCGTTCGCGGCGACGAGCTTGCCGAGCTGCTGCGCGAAACCGTCGATCTGGTTGTTCTGCACGGTCGCGATACTCGTCAGCTGCGTCGCGAGCGTCTGCTGAAGCTGCGAGAAATTACCGGCCAGCTCGGTGCGCGAGCCGCGGGCGTTCTCGACAATCTCGCCGCGCAACTCGCGTTCGAGTCGCTCCAGCGCCAGCGCCTGCGCGTGCGCGGCGTCCTCGATCTGGTCGCCGAGCACAGCCGCATCGTCGTGACGGCCGCCGCGCATGATCGCGACGATCGCCACCGCGAGCGCGACGGCCAGCACGACGACCGCCGCCAGCAACAACGTCGTCGTCATGCGCGCGACTTCCCGATCACGTCAGGGTTGATCGGATTCGGCGGCCGCCCCGCGCGCGGCCCTTCGCCGAGCGCGGCAATCAGGTTGTCGGCCGCGAGGTTTGCCATCGCGCGGCGCGTCTTCTCGGTCGCGCTCGCGATGTGCGGCGTCAGCACCACGTTCGGCACCTCGAGCAGCGCCGGATGCACGCTCGGCTCGCCTTCGTACACGTCGAGGCCGGCCGCGGCGATCTGCCCGTCGCGCAGTGCGGCGGCGAGCGCCGCGTCGTCGACGATGCCGCCGCGCGCGATGTTGGTCAGCGTCGCGGTGGGCTTCATCTTCGCGAGCTCGGCCGCGCCGATCGTGTGATGGTTCTCCTTCGTGTACGGCAGCACCAGCACGACGTGATCGGCGCGCGCGAGCAGCGCGTCCTTCGACACGTATTCGGCATTCAACTCGGCTTCGATCTCCGGCGCGACGCGCGAGCGGTTGTGATAGATCACCTGCATCCCGAAGCCGCGTGCGCGGCGTGCGAGCGCCTGGCCGATGCGCCCCATACCGATCACGCCGAGCGTCGAGCCGTAAATGTCGTTGCCGAGAAAGCCGTCGTACGCCCACTTCTGCCAGTGGCCAGCGCGCAGCCAGTGCTCGGATTCGGCGATTCGGCGCGCGGCGGCCATCATCAACGCCCAGCCGAAATCGGCGGTCGATTCGTTCAGCACGTCCGGCGTGTTGGTGCCCAGCACATTCGCTGCATTGAACGCAGCCATGTCGAAATTGTTGTAGCCGACCGCCATGTTCGACACGACGCGCAGGCGCGGCGCCGCCGCGAGCACGGCCGCGCCGACCGGGTCGCCGGCAGTCAGCGCACCGTCCTTGTCGGCGAGACGCGCGGCGAGCGCGTCGGGGCCGAGCGCGTCGCCGTTGTTCCAGTCGACTTCGAAATACTGCTCGAGCCGTTCGATCACGTCCGGAAAAATCGGACGTGCGACCAGGATCTTCTGCATCGCCATCTCCGCATGCCGCGGCCGGAGCGCGGCGCGACGTGCGCCGCCGGATCCACCCGCGCTTGGTTGAAAATCGTCAGCCTACGCCGTGAAGAAGATCCACGACGTCAGCAGGAATACCGGCACCAGTATCACGAGCGCCCAGCCGAGATACGCGAAGAAGCTCGGCATCTTCACGCCGCGCGATTCCGCGATCGCCTTCACCATGAAGTTCGGCGCATTGCCGATGTAGCTGTTCGCGCCCATGAACACCGCCCCCGCGGAAATTGCGGCGAGCGTCGTCGCACCCGTCGTCATCAGCGCTTGTGCGTCGCCGCCCGCGAGGTTGAAGAACACGAGATAGGTCGGCGCGTTGTCGAGGAACGACGACAGCAGGCCGGTCGCCCAGAAGTACATCGCATCGATCGGCTTGCCGTCGGGCCCCGTCACGAGATGGACGACCTGCGCGAACGCACCGTCGGCGCCCGCTCGCAAAATCACGATCACCGGCGCAATCGTCACGAAGATGCCCGCGAACAGCTTCGCGACTTCCTCGATCGGCGCCCAGTTGAATGCGTTGCCGTCGCGCGCCGAACGCGGCGTCAGCGCGAGCGACACGAGTGCGACGACGACGAGCGCGACGTCGCGCACGAGGTTCTGCAGCGCGACGTGCGTGCCCCACACGTCGAACGCGACGTCCGGTTTCCAGATGCCGCTCATCAGCACGAGGCCGATCACGGCCGCGAGCAGCACGAAGTTGATCTTGCCGTCGATCGACAGCGCGGTGTCGTCGGGTGTCGGGTCGAGCGCGGCCGGCCGCTCGTCGCCCTTCCGGTAGAAGTACGTATCGACCGCGAAGAACAGCGTCAGCAGCACCGCACAGATGAACAGCATCGGCAGCGCCAGGTGCGTGGTCGTCCAGAAGAAGCTCACGCCGTTCAGGAAGCCGAGGAACAGCGGCGGATCGCCAAGCGGCGACAGCGAGCCGCCCGCGTTTGCGACGAGGAAGATGAAGAAAATCACGACGTGCACGACGTGCTTGCGGTTGTCGTTCGCACGCAGCAGCGGCCGGATCAGCAGCATTGCGGCGCCGGTCGTCCCCATCACGCTCGCGAGCAGCGTGCCGAGCGCGAGAATCGCGGTGTTCAGCTTCGGCGTGCCGTGCAGGTTGCCGTTCACGCAGATGCCGCCGGCGACCGTATACAGCGCGGTCAGCAGCACGATGAACGGGATGTACTCTTCGAGCAGCGCGTGCACGAGCGTGCCGAACGCGGCGCCTGTGCCGAACGCGGCCGCGAACGGCACGAGGAATGCGATCGCCCACGCCGCGGCAATCTTGCCGAAGTGGTGATGCCAGAACACCGGCGCGACGAGCGGAAACACGGCGATCGATAGCAGGATCCCGGCGAACGGGATCCCCCAGAGTGCGGACAGCGTGGCACCGTCGAGCGTGGCGGCCGATGCGAGCGCGGGCGCGACGCCAAGCGCGGCTCCCGACGCCATGCCCGCCCAGGCGGCATGTCGTTTCATGCAGAACTTCCTTGTGCGAGTAAGAGGAATGGCAGCGGGCGCGTCGTCATGCGCCGCGCACGATGATCGCGTGAACGCGGTACGGGCCGTGGGCGCCGAGCACGATGGTCTGTTCGATGTCGCCCGTGCGCGACGGGCCCGATACGAAGTTGACCGCACGCGGCAGTTGCCCGCGCTCCGCGCGAATCAGCGCGAATGCGTCTTCATGGCCGGCCACGATGCGCGACGCCGGCACGATCGCGATATGCGTCTCCGGCAACAGGCCGGCCGATGCATAGGTGTCGGGGCCGGACAGCAGCACCAGCGACCCCGTTTCGGCGGTCGCGCAGAAGCAGCCGGTCACGCCGACCAGATCGCCGTCGCGCGGCTTGCGGCATTCTACCGACAGGCCGGCGCCGGCCCAGTCGAGCTCGGCCAGCGTGCGCCACGCGACGGCCTGCATCGGCAGACCATGAGCGGCAAGATAACGGGCGGCGGCGGCAGGCACGTCGGCCAGCGTCGCGACTTCGTCGACCGTGGTCGACAGGCGCCCCGCTTCGTCGACGAACGCCGCGACGAGATCGGCGGGCACGGGCGGGCGCGGCCCTTCGGGATGACGGGCGAGATAGTCGGCGACGCCGTCGCGCTCCGCTGCATCGGGTTCGGCCGCGCGCCCTTGCGCGGCGCGAATGCGCGCGAGGATCTGGCGACGGGCAGCGGAAGTGTCCATGAACGGTCCTCGTGACGGTGGCGTGCGATACGTCGGATTATACCGGCCGCCCCCGCCGCCACACACCCTCAGCCGAACGGCCGGCGCTTACTTCGACGCGTCTTCCTCGGCCGGCTGCGCGATGCCGAACACCTGGCGCAGGTACGCGAGATACGCCTTGTCGTCGCACATGCTCTTGCCGGGCGAATCCGACAGCTTCGCAACCGGCTGTCCGTTGCAGCGGACCATCTTGATCACGATCTGCAGCGGCACGTAGCCGAGGTCGTTCGTCAGGTTGGTGCCGACGCCGAACGCGAGCTTGCAGCGGTTGCGGAACCGTTCGTACAACTGCATGACTTTCGGGATGTCCAGCGCGTCGGAGAACACGAGTACCTTGGTGCGCGGATCGCAGCGATTTGCCTCGTAGTGGCGCAGCATGCGCTCGCCCCACTCGAACGGGTCGCCCGAATCGTGGCGCGCGCCGTCGAACAGCTTGCAGAAGTACATGTCGAAGTCGTTCAGGAACGCATCCATCCCGTACACGTCGGACAGCGCGATTCCGAGGTCGCCGCGATACTCCTTCGCCCACATCTCGAAACCGTAGGTTTGCGAATCGCGCAGCCGCGGGCCGAGCGCCTGACACGCCTGCAGGTATTCGTGCGCCATCGTGCCGAGCGGCGTCAGGCCGTGCTTCATCGCATAGAACACGTTGCTCGTGCCCGCGAACTGCGGCCCGAGCCCGTCGCGCAGCGTGAGCGCGACCTCCTCGTGCCACACCTTAGAGAAGCGCCGGCGCGTGCCGTAGTCGGCGATCTTGCAATCGGCGAACTCCGGTTTCGCGCCGAGCAGCTTGATCTTCTCGCGCAGCCGTTCGCGGCCCTCGCGGTAGTCGGGCTCGCGCTGCGTGTTGCGGAAGTAGACCTCGTTGACGATCGCAAGCACCGGGATCTCGAAAAGGATCGTGTGCAGCCACGGACCCTCGATCACGATGTCGATCTCGCCGTTGCCCTTCGGCGAAGGCGTGATCGAGATGTACTTCTCGTTCAGGTGGAACAGCGCGAGGAACTCGACGAAATCGCTCTTGATGAAGCGCATGCGCCGCAGGTAGTCGAGCTCGACGTCGGTGAAGCGCAACGAGCACAGTCCGCGCACCTCGTCGCGGATCTCGTCGATGTACGGCACGAGATCGACGCCGGGCGTGCGGCACCGGAAGCGGTACTCGACGTTTGCGGCAGGAAAGTGATGCAGGACGACCTGCATCATCGTGAACTTGTAGAGATCCGTGTCGAGCAGCGAAGTGATGATCATGATTGCGGCACCGCCAATATCGTGACACGGCCACGGCGCACCGCGCGCCGCCCGGTCTGCCGGCCATGTTACCCGAATGCGGGCCCGACCATCGTGAAACCGCCGGCCTGCCCGCTGCACACGACGCGCCGCCACCGCCCCATAAACTAATCACGAAACGATATAAGCCGGAAAGCCGACCACGCGATGCGGGTTTTGCGCTTCAGTTACAATGCCGCTTTTGGCGCAAACGCCACCCCATATATACCGCCAAGCAGGAGCGTTTTGATGACTCACGTTGTGACCGAAGGCTGCATCAAGTGCAAATACACGGATTGCGTGGATGTGTGCCCGGTGGATTGCTTCCGTGAAGGTCCCAACTTTCTCGCCATCGATCCGGACGAGTGCATCGACTGCGCCGTGTGCGTCGCCGAGTGCCCGACCAACGCGATCTATGCCGAAGAAGACGTTCCCGGCGACCAGCAGCAGTTCACTGCATTGAACGCTGAGCTGGCGAAGAACTGGCCGTCGATCACGAAGACCAAGCCGGCACCGGCCGACGCGGACGAGTGGAAGGACGTGCAGGACAAGCTGCACCTGCTCGAGCGCTGATCGCGCCCGCGGCGTCGTAAAATTTTTTGTACGTCGCCGCTCAAAGGTGTTGACAGGTTAGCCAACGCTCCATACAATCTCGTTTCTCTGCTGTTGTTGTTTGTTCCCCGATAGCTCAGTCGGTAGAGCGCCGGACTGTTAATCCGTAGGTCCCTGGTTCGAGCCCAGGTCGGGGAGCCAAAAACACAAAAGCCCGTTGCTGGTAAGCGGGATTTTTGTTGGTGACCAAACACACGCAGATGTACCGATTTATTCCCCGATAGCTCAGTCGGTAGAGCGCCGGACTGTTAATCCGTAGGTCCCTGGTTCGAGCCCAGGTCGGGGAGCCAGACAGCAAAAGGCCCGTCATTCGACGGGCCTTTTGTTTTTCCGGCACCTGTTGGCAACCGCCGCGCATGCTAGAGTTTCTGTCCTGCATTCGCCTCCGGTCCCGTCGATGAAGCACCGCCTTTTATCCGCCGCACCCATCGCCCTTCTCCTCTCCGCCGTGGCCGCGGCGCCGCTCGCGCATGCGGAGGAAGTCGGCAGCGTCAACACCCATTTCCGCGTGACGGGCTCCGACCGCGTGGTCGTCGAAGCGTACGACGATCCGCTCGTGACGGGCGTCACCTGCTACGTGTCGCGCGCGCGCACCGGCGGAATCAAGGGCACGCTCGGCGTCGCCGAGGATCCGAGCGAAGCATCAATCGCATGCCGGCAGGTCGGCCCGCTCAGCTTCAAGGAACCGCTGAAGCAGCAGACCGACGTATTCAGCGAGCGCATGTCGTTCATCTTCAAGACGCTGCACGTCGTGCGCGTGGTCGACAAGAAGCGCAACACGCTCGTCTACCTGACCTACAGCGACCGCATCGTCAGCGGCAGCCCGAAGAACGCCGTGACCGCCGTGCCGATGCCGGCCGGCACGACAATTCCGGTCAAGTAAGCGCGACTCGCCGGGCACGCGAACGATACACTGTCGACTCGACCGCCCCCGCGCCCGACCATGTCCGCCGCCCGCCTTCCCGACGCCGCACGCTACTGGCGCACACCGCTGCTGCCGGATGCGGATCTGCTCACGGCCACCTATCGAAACCATTCGTTCGCGCCGCACTGGCACGACGCATACACGATCCCCGTGATCCTCGAGGGCGCGGAACGCTACACCTATCGCGGGACCGGCCATGTCGCCGAAACGGGCACCGTGCCCGTGATCAATCCCGGTGAAGTGCACACCGGCTCGCGTGCGACCGACGAAGGCTGGTGCTATCGCGTCAGTTACGTGCCGGTCGACTTCATCCGTGCGCTCGCGAGCGCGATCGCTGGTCGACCGCAAGATGCGCCATGGTTTCCGTCCGGCGTGATCCGCGACACCGATCTCGCGGCACGGCTCGCGCTTGCGCACCGGATGATGGAAGCAGGCAGCGAATGCATGCGGCCCGGCCGCGCACACGCGCAACCACCCGGCGACGTGGCCGCAACCACCGAGCTGCGCGTGTATGATCCGCTCGCCGCAGAAACGGCAATGCTCGACGCGCTGTCGACGCTGATCGCGCGCCATGCCGACGCGCGGCTGCGGCCGGCGCGGGTCGCGGCCGACGAGCCGCGCGTCGAGGCGATGCGCGAGCGGCTCGCAGCCGACCTCACGAACCCGGTCACCCTCGACGACGTTGCGCAGGCCGCCGGCCTGTCGCCGTTTCATGCGGCGCGACTCTTCACCCGCACGACCGGCATGCCGCCGCATGCGTGGCGCAACCAGCTGCGGCTGCAGCGCGCGCTGGCGCCGCTGCGCGCCGGCGTACCGGTCGCCGACGTCGCCGCGGCCAGCGGCTTCGTCGACCAGAGTCACTTCACGCGGCATTTCAAACGGATGTTCGGCGTACCGCCCGGCCGCTGGCAGGCGCGCTGACGCGCGCGCCCCGTCACGGCCTTCGTCCATGCACGGCGCCGGCACGCGGCTTGCGGCGCGATACGCGGCGGGCGCAAGAACATACAAGCCGCCACGGCGACAGCCCGCTATCCTCCGTCACATGGAGAAGCGCCCCTTGAACCCTGTACCCGACTCTTCCCCCCCGCCGCGCCGGCCGCTCGACGAATGGCTCGACGGCGCGCGCGACACGATCCCGATGATGATCGGCGCCGCGCCGTTCGGCGTGATCTTCGGCACGCTCGTCGGTGGCGGCCCGCTTGCCGCCTGGCACGGCGCGCTGATGTCGCTCGCGGTGTTCGCCGGCTCCGCGCAGTTCATCGCGGTCGGGTTGATCGCCGGCAGCGCGAGCTTCGTCGTCGTGCTCGCGACGACGCTGATCGTGAACGTGCGCCACCTGCTGTACAGCGCGACGCTCGCGCCGTACGTCGCGCACCTGCCGCTGCGCTGGCGCGCGACGCTCGGCGCGCTACTGACCGACGAAGTGTTCGCGGTCGCCTACGCGCACTACCGGCACTTCCCGCCCGGTTCGATCGGCCCGCACTACTTTTTCGGCTCGGGCCTCGCGATGTACCTGAACTGGCAGGTCTGGACGCTCGCTGGCCTCGGTTTCGGCGCGGCATTCCCGGGCCTTCAGTCGCTCGGCCTCGATTTCGCGATGGCGGCAACCTTCATCGCGATCGTGGTCCCGCAACTGCGCACGCTCCGCTATCTGGCGGCCGCCGCGACAGCCGGCACGCTCGCGTATTTCTGGCAGGGATGGCCGTACAAGCTCGGGCTGCTCGGCGCGGTCGCGGCCGGCGTGCTGGTCGGCGTCGCGCTCACGCTGCTGCACGGACGTTCGCGCGCCGGCTCCCGCACGGAGACCGCATCGTGAGCTACGCGCTGCTGATCCTCGGAATGGCCGCGATCACCTACGCGATCCGGACGACCCTCTTCCTGTTCGGCGAGCGGCTCACGTTCCCGCCGCTCGTGCGAACCGCACTCGGCTTCGTGCCGGTCACCGTGCTGACCGCAATCATCGTGCCGATGACCGTCTCGCCGCACGGCGGGACGGCCGAACTGTCGTTGCGCAATCCCCAGCTCGTCGGCGCGCTCGCCGCGGTGCTCGTGTCCGCGACGACACGCCGGCCGCTTGTGACGATCGCGGTCGGGCTCGCGGTGTTCTTCTTCTGGCAAGGGATCGTGATGCCGCACTGGCTGGCGGCCTGAGCAGGGCTGCGCCGCTCCGCGCTCAAGTTTCCGTGCGGCGGGCCGATATCACGCATGAAGACCCGCCATCGGCCTCGGCGCGAACCGGTTCGTCGACGCTGCGCCCGCACCGGTGCGCGGTTCGGCGCGCCGGCCGCGCGGGCCGCCATCGAGACGATTCATGGGCCAGATCACGCTTTCCCTGAAGGACGACACGCTTGCGTCCCTGCGCAAGGACTACGACGCATTCGTGCGCGTATCGCTGAAACTCGACCCGCAGTTCGCGACGCCGTCGTTCGAGGATTTCCTGCGCGCCAAGCTGCTCGACAACATGGTGCCGCTGACCGAGCACGCCGTGCAGCGGATGCTCGAGGGCGGCCAGTACGCATGGGCGAAGCGCACGCTCGACAAGGAATTTCCCGACGTCGTCGCGATCCTGATGCGGCAGGCCGGCGAATTCGGCTTCGGCTTTGCGTCGCGTTCCGAATGGACGCCGGACGAACTCGCGAAGGCGTGCCGCGACTGGGCCAAGGCGATTGTCGCCGAAGCGCAGGGCGACCCGTCGCTCGTCGACCCGCTCGCCGCGCAAATCAAAAGCGCGGTGCAAGACATCCAGGCGCTCGAGGAAATGATGCAGACGCCCGCGTGGCGGCTCGCGGAATCGCTGCGCCAGCGCATCTACGAGGCAAAGCTCGCGTGCGAGATGAGCGTCGGCAGCGCCGCGCGCGACAAACTCGGCGAACTGCGCGGGCTGCTGCGGCTCGGGCTCGCGCACGGTTCATTCCAGAAACAGGAAGCGCAGCAGATCATGGAATATCTGCGGCTGCTGAAACCCGAGATCTTCGTCGACGAACCGTACGACGTGTTCGCGCGCCTCGCGGCATGGCTGCGCAGCGTGTTCGCACCGGTCACGCGGGCCGCGCCGGCACCGGGGACGGAGCAGCGCCGGCCATGACGGCCCGCCGCCGCGCATGAAGAACGGCCCGGTTCGCGTGCAGCGAACCGGGCCGTCGATCGATCGCCGTCACGACGCGCCGCCAGGCACGGGCGTTGCGCGGCGATCGCGCACCGCTTACTGCGTCGCGCCCGACGCGGACGCACCGCCCTGCACGCCGGTCGACGCACCGCCTTCGGCCGCCTCGTCGCCGACCTTCGACTTCGTCGAGCCGACATGGTGCTTGGCCGACTTCGCCGCATGCTTGGTGTGCTTCTTCGCCGAGTGGACGGACGACGCGGCCGTATCCTTCGCGCCATCCGCTGCCGTGCCGACCGCATCGGTCGCGGCGCCCGCCGTGCCCGACGTATTCGCGCCGGCGCCGCCTTGCATGCCTGCGCCTGCGCCAGCCGCGGGCGTCTGCGTCTGCATGCCTGCACCCGCGCTGCCCTGCGTTGCGGCGCCGGTCTGCGCAAATGCAGCCGAAGTGGCGAACGCCGTCAGCGCGGCACCGATCAGCATCGTACGAATCTTGGACATGACTATCCTCCTCAAGAAGTTGTGCGCGCGCAGCGCATCGATGCGCTCCGTCGCGTCCCCCGCCGCAACACGCAGCGGGTACGACGAAAGACCGGCCGCTCGCACGGTCGGTTCTCGAATCTCTCAGACTGTTACCCACCGTTTCATTTGCTGACGTATCAATCACACTCCTTAACAACCGCGGCGCGAGCGTGCGCGCGGCCGCGCTCGCGTGCCGGCCCGCAGTGCCGTATGATGCGGAGCGATTCCTTCCGCGCGTCGCGCGCCTCCCTCGTCATGCCCAATCTGGATTTCACGCTCACCGGCGAATACGTCGAGCTGCACAACCTTCTGAAAATCACTGGCCTCGCGGATAGCGGCGGCACCGCGAAGATGTTCGTCGCGTCCGGCGCGGTGAAAGTCGACGGCGTGGTCGAACTGCGTAAAACGTGCAAGATCCGCGCGGGCCAGGTCGTGCTGTTCGGCGATACGCGAATCGCGGTACACGACGCATAGCCGAAGCACGTAGCGTTCCCCTGCCCGCGACATGGCCATCGCCGCGCGCGTTCGACACCGTTCGAATAAAGCCGTAAGCTAGCCGTCTCTCAAAATAAATACAGACAGCGCGGGGCCGCACCCGCGCGAGCGCCCATTCCATGTCGCATTCCGGTCTTACGCGGACGGCCGCCGCGCCGCCGTCCCTGTCCACTCATGCCGCCGATACCGCGCGCCTCGCCGCACCGCTCGCGATCGCGCAGCTCTCGCAGATGGCGATGAGCGTCACCGACACGGTGCTGCTCGGCTCGCTCGGCCCCGATTCGCTCGCGGCCGGCGGCCTCGGCGCGAACTTCTTCTTCGTCATCGTGACCGTGCTGCAGGGCGTGCTGTCGTCGATCAGCGTGAGCGTCGCGCATGCGCGCGGCGCGCAGGCCGAACACCGCGTGCCGCACATCTACTGGACGGGCTTCGTGCTGTCGGTGCTGCTCGCGATTCCGGCCATCGTCGCGCTGTCGCTGTCCGAACCGATCCTGCTGATGTTCCACGAGCCGCCCACGCTTGCGCATCATGTCGGCGAGTACACCGGCATCCTGCGCTTCGCGGCGCTCGGCAGCCTGATCGGCGTCGGGCTGATGCGCGCGTTCCTGCCCGCCATCGGCGCCGCGCGGCGGCTGCTGTGGGTGTCGATCGGCGGCGTCGGGATCAACGCCGTGCTGAACTACGGGCTGATCCACGGTGCATTCGGCCTGCCGCGGCTCGGCTTCCTCGGCTCCGCGGTGGCGACGACCATCACGATCTGGCTCACTGCGCTCGCACTGATCTGGCTGCTGCACGGGCGCCAGCGGTTCCGCCATTTCGTGACCGCCGCACGTCCGAAGCTGCCGCTGATGGGCGAGCTGATCGGCATTGGCTGGCCGGTGGCAATCACGTATGGGGTCGAATCGACGCTCTTTCTCGCGACGGGCCTGACCGTCGGCGTGCTCGGCGCGACGTCGCTCGCCGCGCACCAGATCGCGCTGAACGTCGCATCGGTCGCGTTCATGGTGCCGCTCGCGATCGGCCAGGCCGCGAACGTGCGGGTCGGCTACTGGGTCGGCGCCGGCCAGCCGGTCGCCGCACGCCATGCGGGCTTCGTCGCGCTGGGCCTCGGGATCGCGTTCATGTCGCTGTCGGGCCTCGTGCTGATCGTCGCGCCGCATGCGATCGTCGGCCTGTACCTGCAACTCGATGACCCGGCCAATGCGGCGACCGTGTCGCTCGCCGCATCGCTGCTCGGCATCGCCGCAGTGTTCCAGATCGTCGACGGGATGCAGACGGTCGGCTCGGGCGCACTGCGCGGGCTGCGCGACACGCGCATCCCGATGCTCGCAGCGACCTTCGGCTACTGGGGCATCGGCTTCCCGACCGGTTACTGGCTGGCGTTCCATGCGGGCCTCGGCGCGCGCGGCCTGTGGTGGGGGCTCGCGGCCGGCCTCGCGAGTGTCGCCGTGCTGATGGCCTGTCGCTTCCACATGAAGACCGCGTCGCTCATCGCGTCCGCGCGCTGAGCGCGACACGACGGGAAATCCCCGCCGGCGCTATGCTTGTCGATTGAAGACCCACGACGCCGCGCGAGCGGCGCAACTGCCTCACGATACGCCAGACGCCGCGCGACGCGCGGCCTTTCCCATTTCCTGGAGGAGTGCATCATGAACGAAGCAGTTCGGATGGAACGCGACACGTTCGGCGAGATCGCCGTGCCGGCCGACCGGCTCTGGGGCGCGCAGACCGAGCGCTCGCTGCAGAATTTCCGGATCTCGACCGAGAAGCAGTCGCCCGAGCTGATCCATGCGCTCGCGATCGTGAAGCGCGCCGCGGCCGCCGTGAACCAGTCGCTGGGCGTGCTCGCCGACGACAAGGCGCGCGCGATCATCGACGCGGCCGACGAGATCATCGCCGGCAAGCATCCGCGCGAATTTCCGCTCGCGGTATGGCAGACAGGCTCCGGCACGCAGACCAACATGAACCTGAACGAGGTGATCGCGAACCGCGCAAGCGAGCTGCTCGGCGGCGAACGCGGCGAGGCGCGCAAGGTTCATCCGAACGACGACGTGAACCGCGGCCAGTCGTCGAACGATGTGTTCCCGACCGCGATGCACGTCGCAGCCGCATACGCGATCGTCAACCATCTGTTGCCCGCGCTGCGCACACTGCGCGCAACGCTCGACGCGAAATCGAAGGCCTTCGCCGACATCGTGAAGATCGGCCGCACGCACCTGCAGGACGCGACGCCGCTCACGCTCGGGCAGGAATTTTCCGGCTATGTCGCGCAGCTCGACCACGGCATCCGGCACGTCGAATCGGCGCTGCCGCACCTGTACGAGCTCGCGCTCGGCGGCACTGCGGTCGGCACCGGGCTGAACGCGCATCCGGAATTCGCAGTGCGCGTGGCCGACGAGATCGGCCGGCTGACGAAGCTGCCGTTCGTGACCGCGCCGAGCAAGTTCGAGGTGATGGCGGCCGCCGACGCGCTGGTGTTCGCGCACGGTGCGCTGAAGACGGTCGCAGCCGGCCTGATGAAGATCGCGAACGACGTCCGCTGGCTCGCGAGCGGGCCGCGCTGCGGGCTCGGAGAACTGTCGATTCCGGAGAACGAACCGGGCAGCTCGATCATGCCGGGCAAGGTGAACCCGACGCAGTCGGAGGCCGTGACGATGCTGTGCTGCCAGGTGTTCGGCAACGACGTCGCGGTGAACGTCGGCGGCGCGAGCGGCAACTTCGAGTTGAACGTATTCCGGCCGATGATCGCGCACAACGTGCTGCAGTCGGTGCGTCTCCTCGCCGACGGCGCGCAGAGCTTCAACGACCACTGCGCAGTGGGCATCGAGCCGAACCGCGCGCGCATCGACCTTCTGCTGAACGAATCGCTGATGCTCGTGACGGCGCTCAATCCGCACATCGGCTACGACAAGGCCGCGCAGATCGCGAAGAAAGCGCACAAGGAAGGCACGACGCTGAAGGCCGCCGCGCTCGCGCTCGGCTACCTGACCGAGGCGGAATTCGATGCATGGGTGCGACCGGAGCAGATGATCGGATCGCGGTAGACGGATACGATGCGATGGCGGCGCCGGGCACGGCGCCCGCTGCCGTCAGACCGTGCCTTTCGCGACTTCCTCGGGTTTCATCTCGACGATCTTGTCGAGCGCGGCGCGCACGTCGGCCGCATACTTCGCGAGCACCTTTTGCTCATCGGTTTCGGGCACGAACGGCGGCACCGGCACCGGGTTGCCGTTTTCGTCCACCGCGACGAACACGACGAGGCAGTCGGTAGTCTGGCGCAGCACGCCGCCCTTCGGGTCGCCGGCGTGCACCGACACGTGGATGTGCATGCTGGTGCGGCCCGTCGCGACGACGCGCGCCTTCAGCTCGACCAGATTGCCGACGAGGATCGGGCGCTGGAACCGGATGTTGCCGACGCTGACCGTCACGCAATAGCGGCTCGACCAGACGGCCGCACACGCATACGCGACCTCGTCGATCCACTTCATCAACGCGCCGCCATGCACCTTCCCGCCGAAGTTGACCGACGACGGCTCGGCGAGAAAGCGGAATACGGTTTCGGTGCGGTCGAGGGCAGCCGGTACGGGGGACGGGTGGGACATCTTGTGAGCTCCAGGCAGCGTGCGTACTGCGATCGGCGCATTATACGTTGCACTGCGACAACACGTCGCGGCCCCACTGCGCGGCGCCCGCGCCGCCGGACGCCGACTCGCTGGGCCGCCATCAGCGGCGCACCGTGATGCCCTGGTCGATGGTGCCGTACATTTCGAGGCTACCGCCCCGCTCGCCCGCGGCACCGCTGCCGCCCTGCGCACAGGCCGCGCAGACGAACGCGGCCGCCAACAGGCAAAAAATCGTCTTCATCGTCGTATCGTGCCCAGTCCGGCGGCCCGCTGCCGCCGCGTGCGACCATTCTACGCGGGCGCGCGCCGCTGCCACGGTTCGCATGCCACCGCCGCGCCGCATCCGACATTTCAGCCCAGCCCGAAACATCGAATGGCAACCGCGCCTACACTGCGATCATTGCACCGGACGAGACACGACGATGACCGATCAAGACGACCACCATTTTCCGGGCCTGAGCCGGATCGGCGCGCTGATCGCCGATCCGGGGCGCGCGGCGATGCTGTGGGTGCTGATGGACGGCAGCGCGCGGCCGGCCGGCGAACTCACGATGATCGCGGGGCTGTCGCCCTCCGCGGCGAGCGCGCATCTCGCACGCCTGACCGAAGGCGGGCTGCTCGCGCTCGAAGTCCGCGGCCGGCACCGCTACTACCGGCTCGCGTCGGCCGACATCGCGGCGTCGCTCGAGGCGCTCGCGAACGTGGCCCGAGCAGCCGCGCCGAACCGTCCCGTGCCGCCGCCGTCGCGCACGGTTCCGGCCGAGCTGCGCTATGCGCGCACCTGCTACGACCACATGGCCGGCGAGCTCGCGGTCCGCATCTTCGACGGACTCACGGCGCGCGGCTGGCTGCAAACAGGCGACGGCGACGCAATCGAGACCACCGAGCAGGGCACGCAAGCGCTCGCGCGCTGGGGCATCGACGTCGCGCAGCAGCGCACCCGCCGGCGCCGCTTCGCGTGCGGCTGCCTCGACTGGAGCGAGCGCCGCGCGCATCTCGGCGGTGCGCTCGGCGCGGCGCTGCTCGACAGCTTCTGCACGCACGGCTGGATCGAGCGTACCGCGCGGCCGCGCGTGCTGCGCGTCACCGTGCCCGGACAGCAGGTTTTCGACGACTGGCTTACGTCCGCTTGACGCACACATTGCGACCGCACGACAACGGCGCGCGATGGACAGGTTTTGTTACATCGCACGCTAGTCGATTTACAAAACACCGAGCACTGAAACAGGTCGAGCGGATATCGTGAACTGAACGGCGCGAATCGACGCGCCGCAATAACGACGAAGACGCTCACCATGGCTTCCCTGTTCATCCTCACGCGAAGCGCCCGCTGCACGCTGCTCGCGTTCGCCGCGCTAACCGCCCTGCCCGCCGCATTCGCGCAATCGCAGGCGCCGGTGTATGCACCCGCCCGGCAAGCGGGCGGCGACCCGCCGAGCCGCGTCGCACGGCTGAACTACATGTCGGGCGCCGTGACGACGGAGCCGGCCGGCACCGATACCTGGTCGTACGCAGCAGTCAACCGGCCGCTGACGACAGGCGACCAGCTCTGGAACGATGCGGGCGCACGCTCGGAGCTGCACATCGGCTCGACCGCCGTCCGGCTCGGCGAATCGACGAGCCTGTCGGTGCTGAACCTCGACGACACGACGACGCAGTTGAAGGTCGGCCTCGGCACCGTGTCGACTCACGTGCGCGCGCTGCCGCCAGGCGGCTCGTACGAAATCGACACGCCGAATCTTGCGCTCGGCATCACGGCCCCTGGCGACTATCGCGTCGATGTCGCACCGGACGGTGCGAGCACGACGGTCACAGTGCGCAGCGGCAGCGCGACCGTCTACGGCAGTAACGGGCAGTATCCGCTGTCGCCTGGGCAACAGATCGTGTTCACCGGCACCGACCTGCAGGTCGCGCAGCAATCGAGCGCGCCGGCCCCCGACGCGCTCGACCAGTGGGCCGCGAGCCGCGATGCGGCCGAGCAGCGCTCGGTGTCGGCCCGCTACGTGTCGCGCGACATTCCCGGCTACCAGGATCTCGACGCGAACGGCACGTGGCGCGAAACGCCGAACTACGGCGCGGTCTGGGTGCCGAACGACACGCCCGCCGGCTGGGCGCCGTATCACGACGGCCACTGGATCTGGCAGGCGCCGTGGGGCTGGACCTGGGTCGACGATGCGCCGTGGGGCTTCGCGCCGTACCACTACGGCCGCTGGGCCTATGTCGACGACGGCTGGGCGTGGGTGCCCGGCCCGATGGTCGTCAGCCAGCCGCCCGTCTACGCGCCGGCGCTCGTCGCGTTCGTGGGCGGTGGCAGCGGTCCCGACTGGAGCGTCGCGCTGACGGTGGGCGGCGTCGCCGCGGCCGGCTGCGCATGGTTCGCACTCGGCCCGGGCGAAGCGTGGCATCCGGCCTGGGGCGGCTGGAGTCCGCATTACTACGATCGCGTGAATCGCAACATCGTGGTCAACAACGTCACGGTGAACAAGACGGTGAACGTGACGAACATCACCAACATCACCAACATCACGAACATCAACAAGACGTACGTGAACTTCCGCGCGCCGCACGCGATCACGGCGGTGCCCGCGTCCGCGTTCGTGCACGGGCAGCCGGTGGCCCGCTTCTCGCAGCACGTCGATCCGCAGCAATGGCGCAACGCGCACGTGATGCCGGGCACGCCCGGCATTGCGCCGGTCCGGCAGAGCTTCACCGGCGCGCTGCGCGCCGCCAGCTACCGTCCGCCGGCGGCGATCGGCCAGCATCCGTTCGTCGCGACGCGCAATCCTGCCGTGCCGGCAGCGTATCGCGACCAGGCGGCCGCCCATCTCGCGCGACAGGGCGAGCACGTGCCGGGGGCTGGCACGCCGGTCGTCAGGACCAGCGTGCCGGCCGACTATCGGCCTCGCCCGGTCCGCGTGCCAGGCACCCCCAACGCCGGAGCGTGGGCGATGCGCAACGTGCAACTCGTGAATCCTCACGGCCCCGTCGTGCAGCCGGCGCACGCGCGTCGCGAGAGCGAACCGGCGCAGGCGCAGGCCCCGCGGCCGGGCATGCAGACGACTGCCGTTCCGAATGGCGTGCGACCGGGTACGCCGATCCCGGCGGTCCCGAACGGCTCCCGGCCGACGACCGATGAAGCGCTCAATGCGCGTTCGTCTCGGGTTCCCGATGGCGCCCCGCCGCGGGAGCCGGGCAATTCGGCTCCGCATCCGGCATTCGACGCCGGCAATGGCGTCCCGCATCCGCCGGCGGCGACCATCGTGCCGAACGGGCGCGATACCGCGCACGCAGCCGCGACGCCCGCGCCAGTCTGGATGCAGCCGCACACACCGATGAACCGCCAGCGCCCGACGGCCCCGGCCGCGCTCCACGCAGCCGGGCAGAACGCGCTGCCTCCGGTGCGCGGCACAGCGCCGAACCCGCATCCTGAAAGCGCGCCTGGCGCGCAACCCGGCGTGCGGCAGGACACGCCGCGCGCGCTGCCGCAACCGCGGCTCGACACGACCGCGCAACTCGAGCAGTCGCGGCCCCGCCCCGATTTCACGGCCCCGGCCCAACCTGCGCAACCGCGGCCGGAACGGGCGGCGCCGGCGCCGCAACCGCGCCCCGAATTTGCGCAACCTGCGCCTCATCGTGAAATGGCGCCGCCGCGAGCGAACGAGTATCGGCCGCCCTCGCCCGCCACACGCGAAATGCCGCGGCCGCAGCCACAGGCTCCGCGGGCGGAGCCACGGCCGCCGATGATGCCAGCGCCACGCATGGAACCGCGCCCGCAACCGGCCCCACGCATGGAGCCTCGCCCGGCGATGCCCGCGCCGCACATGGAATCGCGCCCGCAACCGGCGCCGCACGTTGAGGCACCGCATCCCGGCAATCCGCCGCCCGGCGGCCACGACGAGCGACGCCATCAGTAAGCGTCGCCCAGTGAAACGCAAAGGCCCGACCGGTTAGTCGGGCCTGCTTCAAGCTGCCCGCGCGACTGCTCGCCGCGCCGGGCTCCGCGGATTCAGACGGCCATCGGCGCCGTCAACGGCTCGTGGTGCCGGTAGCCGACCAGCGAGAAATCGGACGGCTCGACGCGTTCGAGCCATTCGGGCGCATAGACGCCCGTCTTCGCGTAATCGGGCACACGTTCGGCGATCTCGAGCCGCGGGCTGTCGTACGGCTCGCGCGTCAGTTGCTGCTGGAGCATGTCGAGCTGGTTCTCGTAGATGTGCGCGTCGCCGATGAAATACGTGAACCAGCGCGGCGTATAGCCCGTCAGGCGACCGACGAGCGACAGCAGTGCGGCGCCTTCCGTCAGGTTGAACGGCGTGCCGAGCCCGACGTCGTTGCTGCGGATGTACAGGCACAGCGAGATCTCGCGCTTCGTGACGTTCGGCAGGAATTGATACAGCAGATGGCACGCGGGCAGTGCGATCTGGTCGAGCACGGCCGGATTCCACGCATGGAACAGGATGCGGCGGTCGGCCGGGTTCTCCATGATCGTATCCAGACACTGGCGCAGCTGATCGATCGCCTTGTACAGCAGCACCTTCGGCGCGCCGTCCTCGTCGAAGCGCGTGACGATCCGGAAACCGCGGCGTGTCGCGTCGGCGATCTGCGCGTCGGCGCCCGCGTCGAGCACCTTGTAGCCGGGCCACTGGCGCCACTGGACGCCGTAAACGTCGCCCAGGTCGTCGACACCCTGGCGGTACGGGTTCGCCAGCCACTGCGCGTTGTCGTTCGCATTCGCGTCCCAAACCTTGCAGCCGAGCGCGCGGAAATCGGCCGCGCTGCGCGACGCACGCAGGAAGCCGACCAGCTCGCCGATCGCGGACTTGAACGCAAGTTTCTTGGTCGTGACGGCCGGGAAACCTTGCTGCAGGTCGAACCGCAGCATCGCGCCGGGCATGCTGATGGTGCGGATGCCCGTGCGGTTCTCCTGCCAGGTGCCGGTGTCGAGGATGGTGCGAACGAGGTCGAGATACTGTTTCATGCGGGTTCCTTCGGCCGCGAGGGCGGCCGCACCCGCCAATTTTAGCAAGCGTGGCGCGGAACCTCCGGCACCGGCGGCGTAAACGCACCCAAAGGGTCGCCGCGATCGCGCATGCCGTGCGCACACATCAACCGGTAAAGCGTTACGCGCGACACGCCGAGTTCGCGCGCGGCATCCGCGAAACGGCCGCGATGACGCAGCAGCGCCTGCTCGATCGCTTGCCGCTCGGCCGCTTCCCGCGCCTCGGTCAGCGACACTGGCGCGAGAATCGCGAATTCGTTCAACTCGAGATCGGCTGCGGTAATCATCCGACCTTCCGACATCACGATCGCGCGGCGCACGCGATTGATCAGCTCGCGCACGTTGCCGGGCCACGAATAGCCGTAGAGCGCGGCGATCGCGTCCGGGGAGAAGCCGCGCAGCCGGCGATGCGCATCGCCCTTGAAACGCTCGAGCATGTGCCGCGCCAGCAGTTCGATGTCCTTGCCGCGTGCGCGCAACGGCGGCTCCTCGATCTTCAGCACGCACAACCGATGGAACAGATCCTCGCGGAAACGCCCTTCGCGCAGCGCGGTCTCCATGTCCACGTGCGTCGCACATATCACGCGCACGTCGACCGGCACCGACACGTGCGCGCCGAGCCGCTCGATCTTGCCTTCCTGCAGGAAGCGCAGCAGGCTCGCCTGGCTTTCGAGCGGCAGATCGCCGATCTCGTCGAGGAACAGCGTGCCGCCGTTCGCGGCCTCGACGCGACCGATCTTGCGCTGGTTCGCACCGGTAAACGCGCCGCGCTCATAGCCGAACAGCTCGGCCTGCAGCAGCGTCGACGGAATCGCGCCGCAGTTGATCGCGACAAACGGCGCATGGGCGCGCGCCGAGCGCTCGTGAATCGCGACGGCCGTCAGTTCCTTGCCGGTGCCCGATTCGCCGGAGATAAAGACGGGTGCATCGGTCGTCGCGACGCGCCGGATCGTCCTGAAGAGTCCGAGCATCGCATCGCAGGTGCCGACCATCTCGCCTTCGGCACGCCCCGCGCCGACAGGCGACGCCACGGGATCGGTCAGCGCGACCATGCCGTGCGCATGGCCGACTGTCTCGACGATGCGCGAAGTCTCGTACGGCATCGTCACGTAGTCGAAGCAATAGTCGCGAATCAGATGTCGCAGCGTGGCGTCCTGCAACTGGCCGCGCCGGGTCGCCGCGATCCAGCCGATGTGCTGGATGGTCAGACACGGTTCGAGTTCGCGCAGATCGGCGGGCCGGAACCCCGGCGAGAAATCGAGCAGGCCGGCGGTCGCCACGCCGTGCTGCACGACACGCCGCACGTCGCGCGCGCTTTCCGCGAGATCGACGCGCCACCCGCATGCGTCGAAATGCCCGCGCAATGCGTCGTTCGGCTCGCGCGAAAAATAGATCACATGCCGCTGCTCGGCTCCCATATACCCACCCCGTTCATCAACCGTCTAACGATTGCCGCACGCAAGCCGCGTGCGAAAAAGGATCGAATCGGGTCAGCCGAAGCGGCTCGATTCGCCATGCCGATGCTCGGCAACGACCAGCCTTGCATGATGGCGCTTATATCGCGTCCAGTTGTTGTGTGGTCCCGACAGCTTGGTTATAGGCGCCGAGTACGACAATCTTATTGCGGCGCGAATGGGCGAGCGGTCGAATCGCTCAGTGGTCGACACAGGTCAATCATCTGCACAGAGCACGCGCAGCGGCCCGCAAATGCATCGACACACGCGCCGATTTTCATCCTTGGCGCGTAGCGGTTGAATCCGCAATATTCCGGAGCACGCTCGTTTCACGACTGAAACATTTCCGCGCATTTTGGCTCGCGACGCTCCGCGCTCGCTCGCGAAGCGCAAGCCCGGCAACGCTGTTCGCGCGATGGCATGCATTTCGCTGAATCCGTGACTGATCGGAGAACGCGACCATGCGAACAACTTTTTCACTGTCTTTCCGGCAGATGGCAATTGCATGCGCGCTTGCGTGTCAGTTCATGCCGGCACACGCGGAAGAAAGCGCGAAATCCGCACGCGCGCTGCTGCTTGCCGATAACACACCGGATGTGTATCACGACAAGCGGTCCGGCATCGTGCCGGTCGCCGTCCCGCGACCGCGTTCGTCCGACAAGACGTCGGTCACGCTGTGGGACGAGATCGCCCCGCCGGCGCGGCTGCCGGTACCGATGCCCGTGCCGCGTCCCGGCGATGCGCAGCACGCGATGGAGCACAGCGCACCCATCCGCGTCAATCAATGATCCGGCGACGACGGCCCGTGCATCGCAATCGTTGAGGATTACGTATCGAATGAACCATGGCGGCAACTCGCGCCGACTCCGCTGCGTCGACGTCGTGACGCGAACGTTTTTTGTGTCCGTCCCCCGGCGGGCACTCTTTTTATTGAGCAGGTGATGACGGGAAGCCCGCGCATCGCCGTCGCCGGTGGCGATACGCGGGCTTCGACGCTTGCCGGCGCACGCATACCGACGGTGTGCGCGCCGTCCTTCCGGTAGAATCGGCGCCATTCCGGCTTTCCTCCTTCCCGACTTCATGACGACGTTAACCCTGATCGTCGCCCGCGCCCGCAACGGCATCATCGGCCGCGACAACCAGTTGCCCTGGAAACTTCCCGAGGATCTCGCGTTCTTCAAACGCACGACGATGGGTGCGCCGATCGTAATGGGGCGCAAGACCCACGAGTCGATCGGACGGCCGTTGCCGGGCCGCCGCAACATCGTCGTCACGCGCGATTCCGCGCGCCGCTTCGACGGCTGCGACACGGTCACGTCGCTCGCCGACGCGCTCGCACTCGCAGCCCGCGACGGTGCAGCCGAAGCGTTCCTGATCGGCGGCGCGCAACTCTATTCGGAAGGTCTCGGGATCGCCGACAAACTGATCGTCACCGAGATCGACGCAGACTTCGACGGCGACGCGTCGTTTCCGGCACCCGATCCCGCGCACTGGCGCGAAGTGTCGCGCGACTCGCATCGGGCGGCCGTGCCGAACGCGTTCGGCTATGCGTTCGTCGTCTACGAGCGCAAGCGCGACTGACCCGCAACGCGCGACAAAAAAGCCCGACCGGCTCGCACGCGCCGGTCGGGCTGATCACGCATTTCGTTTTTCTGGCGGCCGCTGCCGCGCCGCTTACTGGCCGGCGATCGTCATCTGCTCGATCAACACCGAGCCGGTTTCCTTCGTGCCGCGCACGATCGAATCCGCACCGATCGCGACGATGTGCCGGAACATCTCCTGCAGCGTGCTCGCGACGGTGATTTCCTCGACCGGATACTGAATCACGCCATTCTCGACCCAGAAGCCGGCGGCCCCGCGCGAATAGTCGCCCGTCACGTAATTCACGCCCTGCCCCATCAGCTCCGTCAGCAGCAGGCCCGTACCGAGCTTCTTCAACATCGCGTCGAAATCGTCACCCGGTTGCGTGTTCGAGCTGCGCAGCGCGAGATTGTGCGAGCCGCCCGCGTTGCCGGTCGTCTGCGTGCCGAGCTTGCGCGCGGAATAGGTCGACAGGAAGTAGCCTTCGACGACGCCGTCCTTGACGACGCTGCGCGCGCGCGTGCGCACGCCTTCTTCGTCGAACGGCGCGCTGCCCATCGCGCGCGGCACGTGCGGATCCTCGACGATCTGGACGTGCGGTGCGAACACCGGCTTGCCGAGGCTGTCGACGAGGAACGACGTCTTGCGGTACAGCGCGCCGCCGCTGACGGCCTGTACGAACGCGCCGAGCAGGCCGGCCGCAAGCGGCGCCTCGAACAGCACGGGCACCTTGCGCGTATCGAGACGGCGCGCACCCATCCGCGCGAGTGCACGCTCGGCCGCGTAACGCCCGACGGCTTCGGGCGCCGCGAGGTCGACCGCGCTGCGCTTCGACGAATACCAGTCGTCGCGCTGCATGTGGCGGCCGCTGCCGGCGATCGGCGCGCACGCGATGTAGTGCCGCGAGTACGGGTAGCCAGCGAGGAAGCCGCGCGACGTCGCGAGCACGAACTGCGAGTGCTGCGCCGACACGCTCGCGCCTTCCGAGTTGCGGATCTGCGGGCTGACCGCAAACGCGGCGTCTTCCGCTCGGCGTGCAAGCGCGACGGCGTCGTCGGCCGTCAGCGCCCACGGATGATAAAGATCGAGGTCGCGCGGGTCGGTCTCAAGCAGCTCGGCTTCCGCGAGGCCCGCCGCATCGTCCTCGGCCGTGAAGCGCGCGATGTTGTACGCGGCGGCGACCGTATCCTTGATCGCGGCCGGCGAGAAATCCGACGTGCTCGCGTTGCCGCGCTTCTTGCCGATGAACACCGTCACGCCGACCATCTTGTCGCGGTTGTGTTCGATCGTCTCGACCTCGCCGCGGCGCACCGACACCGACAGGCCGTCGCCTTCGGAGATTTCGGTCGCGGCGTCGGTCGCGCCGAGCGCCTTCGCATGGCGGAGGATGTCCGACGCGATTTCCTTGAGCTGGTCCTGCGTGTGCGGGAAATAGCGCGCTTGTACGTCGAGATTGGCTGCCATCGTCTTGGTATCCGGTGGCGGGCGGGCGCCCGCATGTTCAAAATGTTGCGTATCCCGCGATCATAGCAAGGTCCGGGGCCACATACCGACAAGCTTGGGGTGTCCGTGCCGCGATACAATGCCGCCCATGACACGCAAAACCCGAATCCAGCCGATCGAGCATGCCGCCGAAGACGACGACAACGGCTACGATCGCCCCAGCAAATCCCAGTTGAAACGCGAGATGCACGCGCTGCAGGAACTCGGCCAGGCGCTGGTCGACCTGCCGAAAGACGCGCTCAAACGCATGCCGATGCCCGAAGATCTCGCGGACGCCGTGCGCGAGGCGCGCCGAATCACCGATCACGAAGGCAAGCGCCGCCAGCTTCAGTACGTCGGCCGCGTGATGCGGTCGCTGACCGACGACGAAACGGCCGCGCTGCGTACCGCGCTCGACGCCCAGCGAGGCGTGAACAAGGCCGCTACGGCGCGCCTGCACTGGATCGAGCGCACGCGCGAACAACTGCTCGCGAGCGACGACGCGCTGACAGAATTCCTCCGCAGGCACCCCGAAGCCGACATCCAGGAAGGCCGCACGCTGATCCGCAACGCGCGCAAGGAGGCGCAGCAAGGCAAGCCGCCGCGCTATTTCCGCGAGCTGTTCCAGTGGATCAAGACCGCCAGCGGCGCGGACGAAGCGGACGGCGACGCAGCGCCGGACGACGCCGGAGACGACCATGACGACCATGACGACGAAGCGTAATCACCCGGATGAACTCGTGGTCGGCCTCGTGTCGATCAGCGACCGTGCCAGCACGGGCGTCTACGAGGACAAGGGGATTCCGGCGCTGCAGGAATGGCTCACTGCCGCGCTCGTGTCGCCGTGGCGCGCCGAAACCCGGCTGATCCAGGACGACGCGCCGACGATCTCGGCCACGCTGACCGAACTCGTCGACGTTGCCGGCTGCGATCTCGTGCTGACAACCGGCGGCACCGGCCCCGCGCGCCGCGACGTGACGCCGGAAGCCACGCTTGCCGTGGCAACGAAGGAAATGCCGGGATTCGGCGAGCAGATGCGGCAGATCAGCCTGAATTTCGTCCCGACCGCGATCCTGTCGCGGCAGGTCGCGGTGATCCGCGAAACGGCCGGGGCCGACCACGCGGCGCTGATCATCAATTTGCCCGGCCAGCCGAAGTCGATCCGGGAAACGCTCGAAGGGCTGCGCGATGCCGACGGCAAGTCGACGGTACCCGGCATCTTCGCGGCGGTGCCCTATTGCATCGACCTGATCGGCGGCCCGTACATCGAGACCGACGACGCGGTGGTCGCGGCGTTCCGGCCGAAGAGCGCACGGCGCTGAACGCCGATCGAGTGCGGCACGGATGCCGGCCCGCTCAGGCGGCCGGCACGGAATCGCCCGCCGGCGCCGACGCGGCCGGAATCAGGAAATGCTCACGGTAGTACTTCAGTTCGTCGATAGACTCGTGGATGTCGGCGAGCGCCGTGTGCATCGCGCGCTTCTGGAAGCCCTTGTAGATCGCCGGCTGCCAGCGGCGGCACAGCTCCTTCAGCGTGCTCACGTCGAGGTTGCGGTAGTGGAAGAACCGCTCGAATTCCGGCATCCACCGCGCCATGAAGCGGCGGTCCTGGCAGATCGAGTTGCCGCACATCGGCGACTTGCCGGGCGACACGTATTGCGCGAGGAACGCCTGCAGCTGCGCGGCGGCCTCCGCCTCGGTCACGGTCGACGCGCGCACGCGGTCGATCAGCCCCGAACGACCGTGCGTCGACTTGTTCCAGTCGTCCATCTTCGCGAGCGTTTCGTCGCTCTGATGGATCGCGAATACGGGGCCTTCCACCGCGATGTCGAGCGTGGAATTGGTCACGACGACCGCGATTTCGATGATGCGGTCGTTATCCGGGTCGAGGCCCGTCATCTCCATGTCGAGCCAGACGAGGTTCAACTCGTTGCGCACGAGCGCGGGCTGGCTTGCGGAAGCGGCGGTATCGGTCATGAGTCATCCTGGAAAATGGCGGACGGCGCGCGGCGCCGCCCGGGCGGGCGGCATCGCGTGAGCGGGGCCGGTCCGCAAGAACATATAATTCTCGCATAGAACCCTTTGGCGCCTTCGATGTCACCCTTTTCGTTCACCCTGCTGTTCGCGATCGCCGTGGTCGCGATGGTCGTCACCAAGCTGTGGCTCGCGTCGCGGCAGATCCGCTTCGTCGCCGCGCACCGCAACGGCGTGCCCGAGCAGTTCAGCAGCACCATTCCGCTGACCGCCCACCAGCGCGCGGCCGACTACACGGTCGAGCGCACGCGGCTCGCGATGTTCGAAATCGTCGTCAGCGCGGCCGTGCTGGTCGGCCTCACGCTGCTCGGCGGCGTCGGCGTGCTGGACACGCTTCTGACGGGGTGGCTCGGCCGAGGCTACGGGCAGCAGGTCGCGCTCGTCGCCGCGGTGCTCGTGATCACGGGCGCGATCGACGTGCCGTTCGAGTACTACCGCCAGTTCGGGATCGAGCAGCGCTTCGGCTTCAATCGAATGACGAAGCGCCTGTTCTTCACCGACATGCTGAAAAACACGGTGCTCGGCGCGGTGTTGGGCCTGCCGCTGCTGTTCGTCGTGCTGTGGCTGATGAACCAGGCCGGCAGCCTGTGGTGGATGTGGACGTGGGCCGTATGGGTCGCGTTCCAGATGCTCGTACTGCTGATCTACCCGACCTTCATCGCCCCGCTCTTCAACAAGTTCGAGCCGCTGACGGACGAGGCGCTGCGCGCGCGCATCGAGTCGCTGATGAAACGCTGCGGCTTCGCGGCGAAAGGCCTGTTCGTGATGGACGGCAGCCGCCGCTCCGCACACGGCAACGCGTATTTCACCGGCTTCGGCGCATCGAAGCGGATCGTGTTCTTCGACACGCTGCTCGCGCGGCTGTCCGGTCAGGAAATCGAGGCCGTGCTCGCGCACGAACTCGGCCACTTCAAGCGCCGTCACGTGATGAAGCGGATGCTCGTGTCGTTCGTGCTCAGCCTCGTGCTGCTCGCGCTGCTCGGCTGGCTCGCGCAGCGTACGTGGTTCTACACGGGGCTCGGCGTCACGCCGTCGCTCGAGTCGAGCAATGCGGGCGCCGCGCTCGTGCTGTTCTTCCTCGCGATCCCCGTGTTCCTGTTCTTCGCGACGCCGTTCAGCAGCCTCACGTCGCGCAAGCATGAGTTCGAGGCCGACGCATTCGCTGCCAGCCAGACCGACGCGCAGGACCTCGTCAGCGCGCTCGTGAAGCTCTACGAGGACAACGCGTCGACGCTCACGCCCGATCCCGTCTACACGGCCTTCTACTACTCGCATCCGCCCGCGTCGCAGCGGATCGACCGCCTGATGCAGCACGCATGAGCCGGCCGACCTCCCGCAAGCCGGCTCCCCGCGCATCAGGTGCGCCGCGTGTCGAAGGCCGCGTGATCGCGGCGCACGGTCGCCACTACATCGTCGCGCCCGACGACGGCGGCCCGATGCTGCAATGCTTCCCGCGCGGCAAGAAGAGCGAAATTGCGGTCGGCGATCGCGTCGTGTACGAACAGGCATCGGCCGATCAGGGTGTGATCGTCGAAATCGGCGAGCGGCGCAACCTGCTGTACCGCTCCGACCAGTTCAAGTCGAAGCTGTTCGCGGCGAACCTCGACCAGTTGCTGATCGTGCTCGCGACCGAACCCTATTTCAGCGAGGACCTGCTCGGCCGGGCGCTGATCGCGGCCGAGGCGAACGAACTGAAACCGCTCGTCGTGCTGAACAAGATCGACGTCGAGGCCGCGCTGCCGGTCGCCCGCGAGCGTCTGGCACCGTACCGCGCGCTCGGCTACGACGTGCTCGAACTATCCGTGAAGGGCGCGCCCGACGATGCGCGCGCGCAGTTGATGCCGCACCTGGCCGGCCATTCGACGATCCTGCTCGGCCAATCGGGGATGGGCAAGTCGACGCTCGTGAACCTGCTCGTGCCCGATGCCGAAGCCGCGACCCGTGAAATCTCGGCCGCGCTCAACAGCGGACGCCATACCACAACGTTCACGCGCCTCTACCCGCTCGACGGCGGCGGTGCGCTGATCGATTCGCCGGGCTTCCAGGAGTTCGGCCTCTATCACCTGACCGAAGGCCGGCTCGAGCGCGCTTTTCCGGAGTTCCGGCCGTTGCTTGCGGACTGCCGTTTCTATAATTGCCATCATCTGCACGAGCCCGGCTGCGCGATTCTCGAAGCCGTCGCCGACGGCCGCATTGCGCCGTCCCGGCATGCGCTGTATGCGCAACTCGTGCACGAGGCAAGCCAGATCGTTCGCTGAGTTCTCGGCAGACGGAAGACGGCCGGACCGGAGCCGGCGTTCACCGACAGGAGCCGCGATGCGCTTCAAGGCCCCCGACCTCGCCACCGCGCAGCACTGGGCGAACGTGCTGCAGGCGGCCGGCATCGGCTGCGAGCTGCACAACTGCTACGCGACCGGCGCGCTCGGCGGCCTGCCGGCCGACGCGTGCACGCCGGAGCTATGGCTCGACGACGAGCGCGACGATGCGCTCGCACGGCGCCTGCTCGACGCTGCATCGCACGGCCCGTCGCCCGGTGCCGTCGCGTGGCGTTGCCGCCAATGCGGCGAGCTGCTCGAGGCCCAGTTCACCGCTTGCTGGCAATGCGGCGCGGTACGCGATCCGCTCGACGACTGAACACAATGAGCTGACCCACAGCGAAAAGGCCGGCATCGAGCCGGCCTTTGCATTTCATCGCGCGCCGCGCGAGCGTGTCACGAAACCCAGACTGCCAACGTCAGCATCAACAACAGGATCATCCACAGAATCACCGCGCGCCACACCAGGCCGACCGCCGACTGCAGCGTGCGCGGCGTGCAATCGTCGCCGACCGTCAGCGGGCCGCTGTCGCCGACCGCCAGCGCGTCGAGGCTCGACGGCTCCGCAAGCGGCCCCGCGAGGCGTGCGCCGAGCGCACCGCTGCCGGCCGCGAGCAGCACACCGTCGTTCGGATCGGGCCACTGACGTGTGTGATTGCGCCACGCGTAGATCGCGTCCTCGAAGTTGCCGACGATCGCGAAACCGAGCGCAGTCAGTCGCGACGGAATCCAGTCGATCACGAAGAATGCGCGCTGAGCGAACGTCGAGAACGCGACCGTGCGCTCGTCGCCCGGCGTCGACCAGCTGCGCGCGAGATATTCGGAGATGCGGTACAGCACGGCGCCGGCCGGCCCGATCGGCAGCACGTACCAGAAGAACACGCCGAACACGTGGCGATGCGATGCAACGACCGCATGAATCAGCGTATGACGGACGATTTCGCCGACCGGCATGTCGACCGTATCGAGGCCCGTCCACTCATGCAGAATCTCGCGTGCACGCGGCACGTCGTCGTTGTTGAGCGCGAGGTGGATGTCGGTGAAGTAATGGCTGAACTGGCGGAAGCCGAGCGTGAAATAGACGACGACGACGTTCCAGATGAACGCGAGCACGAAGCTCACCTTGTACAGCAGGAAGTAGATCAGTGCGACGACCAGTACCCATGGCAGCACGACCGCGAGCCACGCGAGCACGCCGTGTTTTTGCTTGCCGGCGTCGAGGCCATGCGCGACGGTTTCCGCATGAAACTGGAACAGTGCGAACACCGGATTGCTCGGCGACAACGCGCGGACCTGTTCGATGATGAGAGCGAGAAGAACCGAGAAGAAAGTCATGCGTGGCGCCGTCTTCGGAGTTATGTCATTTTTTGCATAACGATAGCACAGCGTAAGCAACGGATGGCTGCCGACGCGACGGGCCGCGGGCCGGCCGCGCGCGCAGGTTCCGGCGCTCGCCTATCCGGCCGCCAAGAAGCGGTACAGATTGCGCAACATGCCTGCAGTTGCGCCCCAGATGAAGT
Organism: Burkholderia sp. AU19243; assembly: GCF_018148075.1. Lineage (NCBI taxonomy): Bacteria > Pseudomonadati > Pseudomonadota > Betaproteobacteria > Burkholderiales > Burkholderiaceae > Burkholderia > Burkholderia sp. AU19243. The sequence goes on along the minus strand of NZ_JAGSTV010000001.1, from coordinate 283,159 downwards.
AATGGCCGGTCGATGCGTCATTCGGATAAGGCATCGCAAAAAAACGACGCTCGCCGCCTTCCCAGCGGAACACGCGCACCTGGTGGTTCGCGGGGCTCATCAGGAATGCGAGCGGCACCTCGAAAATCTCGGCGACTTCGAACGTGTCGGCCTGAACGGTAAACGGTGGATGCACGAGCGCCACCACGGGCGTTACGCAGAAGCCGGTGCCCGTCAGATAGTCGGGCAGCGCACCGAGGACCTCCACCGGCTCTGCGGGCAATCCGATCTCCTCCTTCGCTTCGCGCAACGCGGTCGCGGTCGCGTCGCGATCGAACGGCTCCCGCCGCCCGCCGGGGAAACTGATCTGACCGGCATGGTCGTTCAGATGGTCCGCGCGCTGCGTCAGCAGCACGGTGAGGCCGCTCTCGCGCACGACGAGCGGAACGAGGACGGCGGCGCTGCGCGGATCGACGCCGTCCTGCAACCGCACCTCGGCAGGTTCAACGCTCCATTCGAGCGTGCGCGCGAAACGTTCGCGCAACCCGGGCGGCGTCATCAGCCGGGGATCGATGGACGGCAGGCCGGCGCCGGTGCCTTCGACCGGCAGCACTTCGGGGTCAATGATGGGGCGGCGATTCAATGGGGCTCTCGGATTCGTGTCGTATCGAGCATATTGTCGCGCCAGAATGAAAAAAGCACCCGGGAGGGTGCTTTTTCCTTACAGCTCTTACTCTTGGGAAGCTGCTGCGGCGCGATCCTTCGACACCAGCTTTTCCTTGATTCGAGCCGACTTGCCCGAACGCTCGCGGAGGTAGTACAGCTTCGCACGGCGCACATCACCGCGACGCTTCACGACGATGCTCGCCAGCAGCGGCGAGTAGGTCTGGAACGTACGCTCGACGCCTTCGCCCGACGAGATCTTGCGGACGATGAAGTTCGAGTTCAGGCCACGGTTGCGCTTTGCGATCACAACGCCTTCGTACGCCTGAACGCGCTTGCGGTTACCTTCAACCACGTTCACGTTCACGATCACCGTGTCGCCCGGGGCGAATTCGGGGATCGTCTTGCCGGCGAGCGCGCGCTCGATCTCTTCCTGCTCAAGTTTTGCGATCAGATTCATCACTGACTCCTAAAGCCATCTTGTCGGCGTTTGCGCCCGCCTGCTTCCAGGCCTGGCCCCGATAGAGGATGGATTCACATCAGGCACCGCGCACGCATGCACGGCACCGCCATTTCCCGCCCGCGACGCCGCCTCAGGAGGCGTCCTTCGCTTCGCGTGCGAGGTTCGCAAGCCACGCCTCGTCGGCACGACTCAGCAACTTCTCGCGGCGCGCCCGGACGATCAGGTCCGGCCGCTTCCGCAACGTATTTCTCAATGCTTCCTGGCGCCGCCACTTCTCGATCTCGGCATGATGCCCGCCGAGCAGCACGTCCGGCACGCGCACCCCTTCGTACTCCTCGGGGCGCGTGTAATGCGGACAATCCAGCAGCCCGTCTGCGAAGCTGTCCTGCACCGCCGACTGCGCATCGTTCAGCACGCCAGGCAGCAGCCGCACGACGGCATCCATCATCGCCATCGCCGGCAACTCGCCGCCGGACAGAACAAAATCGCCGAGGCTGATCTCCTCGTCGACGCAACGATCGAGCAGTCGCTGATCGATCGCCTCGTATCGGCCGCACAGCACGATGACGCCCGGCTCCTGCGCCATTCGCATCGCCCGCTCGTGCGTGAACGGCGCACCCTGCGGCGACATCATTACCACGCGGGTGCTCGCGATGCCCTGCTCCGCCTGCGCCGCCTTCGCAGCACCGATCGCGGCCTCGAGCGGCCTAGCCAGCATCACCATGCCCGGACCGCCGCCGTACGGCCGATCATCGACCGTGCGGTAGTTGTCCGTCGTGAAATCACGCGGATTCCAGGTACGCAACCCAAAGCGCTCCTGCTTCACAGCCCGGCTGGTGATACCCCAGTCGGTCAGTGCGCGGAACATTTCGGGAAAGAGCGTGACGACGTCGAACTGCACCGCGCTCTCCGTAACCTGGTTCATTAGTAATCGGCTTCCCAGTCGACGACGATGCGACGCGCCGCCTGATCCACCGTCTTGACGTAGACGCCGACGAACGGGATCAGCCGTTCGCTGGTGGCCGGCCGGCCGTCCTTGCCGACTGCCGGATACTCGACGCGCATGATCGAATGCACGCCGTTGTCGATCATCCCGCTCACCGTCCCAAGCGCCACCGATTGCTCGTTGACGACGTCGAGACCGATCAGGTCGACCCAATAGAATTCGTCCGCGGCCAATGCCGGGAAATCTTCCCGGCGCACGAACACGCGAAAGCCGCGCAAAGCGAGTGCGGCATCGCGGTCGCCGACACCCGCGGGTTGCGCGACGACCGTGTCGCCGTGCGTCTTCGACTGCAGGATGCGGGCGGACAACCGCTCCCCAGCCTTTTCCAGCCACCAGCGGCGCGCGTTGAGCAGTGCATCGCCGCCGCGGCCTGCGTCGGCATGCGTCGCCACCTTGACCCAGCCTTTCAGGCCATAGGCGTCGACTACCGCCCCGACCTCGACAGCATCGTCGGGCCAGGCTTGCACCGCTTCGAGACTGCCCTGCTCGGCAGCCATACCGGCGCCCGCGACAACGTCGCGCCCGACCGGCTTGCGGACGAATGCGCCAAATGACGCTCGCCCGCGCTTTGCGTTACCGGAATCGTGACCGGACATCAATGCTCCTTGCAGCCGGCACGACCGGCACACCGCGCCATGTTAGGCAGCCGGTTGCGCCTTTTGCGCTTCCTTCACGAGACGCTGGACGGTCGGCGACAGTTGTGCGCCAACGCCTTGCCAGTACGTCAGGCGATCCTGAGCGATACGCAGCGATTCGCCCTTCGTGGCGACCGGGTTGTAGAAGCCGACGCGCTCGATGAAGCGGCCGTCACGACGGTTACGCGAATCGGTAGCGACGATGTTGTAGAACGGGCGCTTCTTCGAGCCGCCGCGAGCCAGACGGATGATAACCATATGAAATCCTTCGGGAAAACCGGGTTCGAAACTACTGAAACGTGCGATTATAGCCGGAATCCAAAGCCACAACAAACACTTACGCGCAAAAATTCGGCGGACGTGCCATCCGCCGGACATACAATCGTCGTGTTCCCCAATGCTTCCCGCCGCCATGCCGCTATTTTGCGCCCCCCGCGCACGTCATGCGCAGCACCGCCTCGCGGGCGTGCTGGCGGCCATTGTCGCCTGCGGTGCGTCGGCTGCCGCTTGCGCCGCGCCACCGGTGGACGAGCTCGTCGTGCCGCCCGGTTTCCACGTCGACGTACTGACCGACGCCGTGCCGGCGGCCCGGGAGATGGCATGGTCGCCGCGCGGAATCTTGTATGTCGGCTCGCGCGAAGGCCGCGTCCACGCCCTTGCGATGCACGAGGGCCGGATCACAGCCCGCTACGTGATCGCAGCCGGGCTCGACATGCCGGTCGGCGTCGCCTATCGCGACGGCGCGCTTTATATTTCCGCCGTGTCGCGCATTCTGCGCATCGACCATGTCGACGACCGGCTCGCGAAACCGCCCGCCCCGGTAGTCGTGACGGACGCGCTTCCGACCGATCACCACCACGGCTGGAAATTCATCGCGTTCGGCCCCGACGGCAAGCTTTACGTGCCAGTCGGCGCGCCCTGCAACGTGTGCCTGCGCGACCGCGACCGCTACGCGATCATCGCCCGCATGAACGCCGATGGCAGCGGACGCGAGGTGTTCGCCCGCGGTGTGCGCAATACCGTCGGCTTCGCATGGCACCCCGACTCGGGAGAACTGTGGTTCACCGACAACGGCCGCGACCTGATGGGCGACGACGCGCCCGACGACAAGCTGAACCGCGCTCCGCGCGCGGGCCTGGACTTCGGCTTTCCCTACTGCCATGGCGGCGACCGGCCCGACCCGGAATTCGGGAGCCCCGACGTGTGCCGCCGCTATGTGCCGCCGGTGCTGAAACTCGGCGCACACGTTGCGGCACTGGGCATGCGGTTCTATACGGGGCCGATGTTTCCGGCGTCGTATCGGAACAACGTCTTCATTGCCGAGCACGGTTCGTGGAACCGCAGCACGAAGGTCGGCTACCGCGTGATGCGCGCGGCCGTGTCCGCGGACGGCAGTCACGCACGCGAGACGCCGTTCATCACGGGCTGGCTGCGCGCTGACGGCACTGTATGGGGACGGCCGGCCGACGTTCTGCCACTGCCGGACGGCTCGCTGCTCGTCAGCGACGACTACGCCGGGGCGATCTACCGCGTCACTTATGCGGCACCTTGACGCAGGCGACGGGTGACCCACGTGGACCGGGCATCGTAGAATGCGTGCCGGGCCAAGCGCCCGCGCCGGCCCGCCGCCGCCCATGCCAACGATAATCCGCCGCCACTCATGTCCAGCAGCACCGCATCGTCCCGCCGTTTCCGCTCCAAGACGCTCACCGCCGCGCTCGCGTTTCTGTTCGGTTCGCTCGGCGCGCATCGCTTCTACCTGTACGGCTTTCGCGACGTGTACGGCTGGGCGCACCTGCTCGCAACGATCGTCGGAATTCCCGGCTTTCTGCTGCTCGCGGCAACCCAGCGCACGGCCACGCTCGGCTGGTGGCTGGCTGTGCCCGGCGCGATCTCGCTGCTGGCCGCATTCCTCGCTGCGCTCGTCTACGGGCTGCGTCCCGACGAAAAATGGGATGCGCAATTCAATGCCGACACGGGCAAGCAGAGCCGCTCTGGCTGGACGGTGATCTTCATCGTAATCTTCTCGCTGTTGATCGGCGCGTTCTTGCTGATGACCGCGCTCGCGCTGTCGTTCCAGACGTACTTCGAATCGCAAGTCGAAGCGGCGAAGCAGATTTCGCAGTAAGCGCAGCCGCGCCGATCAGAACAGACTCAACTGCATGTCGTCGCGCGACTTCGCACCCGTTGAGCCCGCTACCGTGCGCCGTGCTGCCTCAGGGACCGCCGGCGCGCTGCGAAACCGCGACATATCCAGAATGCCGTTCCTGCGCTCGTTCAACCCGAGCCGCTTGACGGCCTGACGGAAACGCTGCCGCAACAGGTCGGCCCAGATCCCCTCGCCCTTCATCCGTTTCGAGAAATCCGAGTCGTAATCCTTCCCGCCGCGCATGTCGCGCACACGATTCATCACGCGCTCCGCGCGATCGGGAAAATGCGCGGCGAGCCAGTTCTTGAACAGCGGCGCGACTTCCCACGGCAGTCGCAGGACGATATAGCTCGCGTGCGTCGCACCGGCTTCCGCGCACGCCTCCAGCACACGCTCCATGTCCGGCTCGGTGACGAACGGGATCATCGGCGCAATGCTGACGCCGACCGGCACGCCCGCGTCGCGCAGCGCGCGGATCGTCCGCAGCCGGCGTGCGGGCGTCGCCGCACGCGGCTCGAGCGTGCGCGCGAGATCGGCGTCGAGTGTGGTGATCGTGACGGCCGCCATCACCTGCCCGCGCTCGGCCATCGGCGCAAGCAAATCGAGATCGCGCTCGATCAGCGAAGATTTGGTGATGGCGGCAAACGGCAGTTCGTGATCGTGCATGACCTGGATCACGCTGCGCGTGATGCGCAGATCGCGCTCGACCGGCTGGTATGCGTCGGTGTTGACGCCGAGCGCGATCGGCTCCGGCACGTAACGCTTGCGCGAAATCTCCCGCTCGAGCAGCTCGGCCGCGTTGACCTTCGCATAGATCCGGCTCTCGAAATCCAGACCGGGAGACAGGCCGAGATAGCTGTGCGTCGGACGCGCAAAGCAGTAGATGCAGCCGTGCTCGCAACCGCGATACGGATTCAGCGACACGCTGAACGGAATGTCGGGCGACTGGTTGTGCGTGAGGATGCTTTTCGCGCGCTCCTCGAATACCTGCGTACGCAGCGGGGCGGGCAGATCGGTATCGTCCGATTCGTGCGTCCAGCCGTCGTCCACCGCTTCGCGCAGCGCCGTTTCATAGCGCCCCTGCAGATTGTCGACCGCACCGCGCCCCTTGCGGGGCACGGGCGGCGCTATCGGAAATTCGTTGTCGGACAGATCGTCCATGCGCTCACCCGTTCGCCTGCACCCAATACTGTACATTTATACAGTATTGGGTGCAGTGTGCCAAGGGCGAGATAAAGGGTTCGACACGCGGCCAGGCAACGGGCCGAGGCAGTGGTCATTCGCCGACCGAAATCGTCAGCGTCTCCTTGATTTCCTCCATCACGACGTAGCTCTTGGACTGCACCGCACCGGGCAGTTGCAGCAGGATGTCGCCGAGCAGCTTGCGATAGTCTGCCATTTCGCCGATCCGCGCCTTGATCAGGTAGTCGAAATCGCCGGAGACGAGATGGCATTCGAGCACCTCGTCGATCTTCATCACTTCACGGCGGAACTGCTCGAACATGTTGCCGCCCTTGTGGCCGAGCGTGATCTCGACGAATACCAGCAGCGCCGCGCCGAGCTGCGCCGGATCCACGCGCGCGTGGTAGCCGGTGATGACGCCGTCGCGCTCCATGCGCCGCACCCGCTCGATGCACGGTGTAACGGTAAGCCCCACCTGTTCCGCGAGGTCCTTCATCGCCATCCGGCCGTCGTCCTGCAGCAGTTTGAGGATGCGCCGGTCGAGCTTGTCGAGCGAGCGTACTGGCTGGCGTTGCGTTCTCATTTCTTTATGCTGAAAACCTGAAAAATACGATAACAAAACCTGCACATTCGACAATAACATAGCGCAAAAAACTAGATCAGCTAGAGGTTACACGGAGCCGCAGGTGCGCCCGGCCTCGACCTGATTTCTTCGATCTGGAGCAGCTATGCGAGTCGTCATTCTGGGCAGCGGTGTGGTGGGCGTGGCAAGCGCGTATTACCTCGCGCGGGCCGGTCATGAAGTCACGGTGATCGACCGGGAAGCCGGCCCGGCGCTCGAGACGAGCTTTGCGAACGCGGGCCAGATCTCGCCGGGCTATGCTGCGCCGTGGGCCGCGCCCGGCGTGCCGTTGAAGGCCGTCAAGTGGATGTTCGAAAAGCACGCGCCGCTCGCGATCCGGCTCGACGGCACGCGCTTCCAGCTCCAGTGGATGTGGCAAATGCTGCGCAACTGCACGGCCGAGCGCTATGCGGTCAACAAGGGCCGCATGGTGCGCCTCGCCGAATACAGCCGCGACTGCCTGCAGGCGCTGCGCGCCGACACCGGCATCCAGTACGAAGGCCGTACGGGCGGCACGCTGCAGCTGTTCCGCACGCAGCAGCAGCTCGACGGTGCGGCAAAAGACATCGCCGTGCTGCAGGAAGCGAACGTGCCGTTCGAACTGCTGTCGCCGGCAGAGCTCAAGAATGCCGAACCGGCGCTCGCCGCCGTATCGCACAAGCTGACGGGCGGCCTGCGCCTGCCGGGCGATGAAACCGGCGACTGCCAGCTCTTCACGACGCGCCTTGCGGCGCTTGCCGAATCGCTCGGCGTGAAGTTCCGCTACAACACGCCGATCGATGCGCTCGCGATCGCCGGCGGCAAGATCGCCGGCGTGCAGTGCGGCAGCGAGACGGTGCGCGCGGATGCGTACGTCGTCGCGCTGGGTTCGTACTCGACGAACTTCATCGCGAACCTGATGAAGATCCCCGTGTATCCGCTGAAGGGGTATTCGATCACTGCGCCGATCGTGAACGAGGCGGCCGCACCCGTGTCGACGGTGCTCGACGAAACGTACAAGATCGCGATCACGCGTTTCGACCAGCGCATCCGTGTCGGCGGGATGGCCGAAATCGTCGGCTTCGACAAGAACCTGCGCGCGGCGCGGCGCGAAACGCTCGAAATGTGCGTGAACGACCTGTTCCCGGGCGGCGGCGACACGTCGAAGGCGACGTTCTGGACGGGCCTGCGCCCGATGACCCCGGATGGCACGCCGATCGTCGGCCGCACGCCGGTGTCGAACCTGTTCCTGAACACCGGCCACGGCACGCTCGGCTGGACGATGTCGTGCGGGTCGGGGCAGTTGCTCGCCGACCTGATCTCGGGCAAGAAGCCGGCGATCCAGGCCGATGACCTGTCGGTCCATCGCTATCTGAAGGACGTGGCCGGCCAGGCGCGCCCGGCATACGCGTAAATCGGAGCGAGCCGCTGCATCGACGACAAAGGCGCCGGACGGCGCCTTTGTTGTTTCGGAGAGCGCGGCTGCGAGTGTCGATTCGGCCCGAGACTGGCTTCCACGTGCGCTCGTCGCCCGCCGCGCGAATCGACGTCGTCGGCTCCCGTCCTGCCGCTGCGATGCGAGCCGCGCGACACGGTGCGATCGCAGACCTTCAGTGACGAAGGTCATCCGCCCCGCTTCGGCGACGACCCAACAAAAAAGGGGCGCTCATCGCGCCCCTTGTCGTGCCGTACGCCTAGCGCGTCGACGTCGCGCGATATCAGCCGAGTTCGTTCACGAGTTCCGGCACGAGCGAGAACAGATCGCCGACGAGACCGTAATCGGCCACGCTGAAGATCGGCGCTTCCGGATCCTTGTTGATCGCGACGATCACCTTCGAATCCTTCATCCCGGCCAGGTGCTGGATCGCCCCCGAAATGCCGACGGCGATGTACAGCTGCGGCGCGACGATCTTCCCGGTCTGGCCGACCTGGTAGTCGTTCGGCACGTAACCGGCATCCACTGCCGCACGGGATGCGCCGAGCGCTGCCGACAGCTTGTCCGCCAGCGGCTCCAGCACCTTCGTGTAGTTCTCGCCGCTACCCAGACCGCGGCCGCCCGACACGATGATGCTCGCGCTGGTCAGCTCCGGACGGTCGAGCTTCGTCACTTCACGGCTGACGAACTGCGACTTGCCTGCGTCGGCCGCCGCTTCGATCTTCTCGACCGACGCGCTGCCGCCTTCCGCCGCAACCGGATCGAAGCCCGTTGCGCGCACCGTGATGACCTTGATCGGGTCGCTGGACTGCACCGTCGCGATCGCGTTGCCCGCGTAGATCGGGCGCTCGAACGTATCGGCACTGTCGACCGCCGTGATATCCGAGATCTGCGCGACGTCCAGCTTCGCCGCGATGCGCGGCGCGACGTTCTTGCCGTAGGCCGTTGCCGGCGCGAGGATGTGCGAGTAGTCCTTCGCGATGTTCAGCGCGGTCGCCTCGACGTTTTCCGCGAGGCCTTCGGCCAGTTGCGGCGCGTCGGCCAGCAGCACCTTCGACACGCCTGCGATCTTCGCTGCCGCATCGGCCGCTGCTTGCGCGTTGTGGCCAGCGACCAGCACGTGGATGTCACCACCGATCTTCGTTGCCGCTGCGACCGTGTTCAGCGTCGCGGCCTTGATCGACGCGTTGTCGTGTTCTGCAATCACCAGAATCGTCATTTCTTTCCGCTCCCTCTTACAGCACCTTGGCTTCGGTCTTCAGCTTCTCGACCAGCGTCTTCACGTCCGGCACCTTCACTCCGGCCGCGCGCTTCGGCGGCTCAACCACCTTCAGCGTCGTCAGACGCGGCGCGACGTCCACGCCGAGGTCTTCCGGCTTCACCGTTTCCAGCGGCTTCTTCTTCGCCTTCATGATGTTCGGCAGCGTCACGTAGCGCGGCTCGTTCAGGCGCAGGTCGGTCGTCACGACTGCCGGCAGCGTCAGCGACAGCGTTTCCGCGCCACCGTCGACTTCGCGTGCAACCGTGGCCTTGCCGTCGGCGATCGTGACCTTCGACGCGAACGTCGCCTGCGGCAGGCCCGCCAGCGCGGCCAGCATCTGGCCGGTCTGGTTCGAATCGTCGTCGATCGCCTGCTTGCCGAGGATCACGAGCTGCGGCTGCTCCTTGTCGACGAGCGCCTTCAGGATCTTCGCGACGGCCAGCGGCTCGACGCCGTCGTTCGACTCGACGAGGATCGCACGATCCGCACCGATCGCGAGCGCCGTGCGCAGCGTTTCCTGCGCCTGGGCCACACCGACCGACACCGCAACCACTTCGGTCGCGACGCCGGCTTCCTTCAGGCGCACGGCTTCTTCAACGGCGATTTCGTCGAACGGGTTCATCGACATCTTCACGTTCGCGATGTCGACGCCCGTGTTGTCCGACTTCACGCGGACCTTCACGTTGTAATCGACCACTCTTTTCACTGGCACCAGGATTTTCATGCACACGCTCCAAAGTTACGAATACGACCAGAGGCCATTCTATAGCGAGGCCTTGTGACTGCGCGGCCAAGCGGACCCATCCCTCATGGCTACCGAGGATAGCGCTCCTCGATGGCGCGCCGGCAATAGCGAACGGTCGTTCTATTTTAAAAGAGAAAAAACCCGGACGCAAAGCCCGGGTTTTCGATCATCGACTCTAATCGCCGCCGGGCGCGCCCTGTACGTTGCGCTGCTTACCACGCGGCGATGACCGCGCCGCCGAATTTCTGTTCGATGAACTGCTTCACTTGCGCGGAATGGTAGGCCGCGATCAGTTTCGCGACCCACGGCTTGCCGCGGTCCGCGTCGCGAATTGCGAGAATGTTCGCGTACGGGCCGCTCGGGCCCTCGATCGCAATCGCGTCCTGCGTCGGTTTCAACCCCGCTTCCATCGCGTAATTGGTATTGATCGCCGCCGCGTCGACGTCGCCGAGCGAACGCGGGATCTGCGCCGCATCGAGTTCGACGATCTTCAGCTTGCGCGGATTGTCGACGACGTCGAGCGGCGTCGCCTTGAGGCCCGCGTCCGCACGCAGCTTCAGCAGCCCCTGCTTCTGCAGCAACAACAGCGCGCGGCCGCCATTGGTCGGATCGTTCGGCACGGCGACGCGCGCGCCCGGCTTCAACTCCGCGAGCGACCTCACGCGCTTCGAATAAATGCCCATCGGGAACGTGACGGTGTCGGCCACCTTGATCAGCTTGTAGCCGCGATCCTTTACCTGCGCCTGCAGATACGGATCGTGCTGGTAGCTGTTCGCGTCGAGATCGCCCGACGCGAGCGCAGCGTTTGGCTGCACGTAATCCGAGAATTCGACGACGCGAATGTCGAGGCCGCTCTGCGCCGCGACCTTCTTCACCACGTCCATGATCTGCGCGTGCGGGCCGCCCGTCACACCCACCTTGATGGTTTCGGCGTGCGCGTGCGCGCTCGCGAACAGTGCGGCTGCGCCCAGTGCGGCCGCGAATTTCAACATGAAACGTCGTTGCATCGTCTTCCCCGAACCGAATGAAGGCCGTTCTTACTTGTGGCTGAGCCGGCGCACCAGCCAGTCGCCGAACGATTGCACGATCTGCACGAACACGATCAGGATCGCGACGACCGTCCACATCACTTCAGGCAGATAGCGCTGGTACCCGTAGCGGATCCCGAGATCGCCGAGCCCGCCGCCGCCGATCGCACCGGCCATCGCCGAATAGCCGACGAGCGACACGAACGTGATCGTCAGGCCGGCGACGATGCCGGGCAGCGACTCGGGCAGCAGCACCTTGAATACGATCTGCGACGTCGTCGCGCCCATCGACTGCGCGGCTTCGATCAGCCCGCGGTCTACCTCGCGCAGCGCCGTCTCGACCAGGCGCGCGATGAACGGCGCGGCCGCGAGCGTGAGCGGCACGACCGCCGCGGCCGTGCCGATCGACGAGCCGGTAACGAGCCGCGTAAACGGAATGACCGCGACCAGCAGGATGATGAACGGCGTCGAACGCACCGCGTTCACGATGCCGCCGAGCACACGATTCACGCCGAGGTTCTGCAGCACGCCCTGGCGGTCGGTCAGATACAGCAGCACGCCGAGCGGCAGCCCGACGAGCGCACCGACCGCCCCCGAGATGCCGACCATGATCAGCGTCTCCCAGAACGACTGCACGAACATATCGAACATCTCACTCAACATACGAAAGCTCCTCCACCACCACGCCTTGCTCGCGCAGGAACGCGAGCGCCTGCCCGACCTTGCCCGGTTCGCCGCCCGCGAGCACCGCCAGCGAGCCGAACGCCTGCCCCTGGATCTCGTCGATCTGGCCGTGCAGGATGTTGAAATCGAGTTCGTACCGGCGGATCGTCTCCGACAGGATCGGCTGGTCGACGCCGGAGCCGGTGAACGCAAGCCGCAGCAGATGGCCGCTGCCGGCCTTCAATCGCTCGGCCACGCGCGCCTTCAGCGCCGGCGGCAACTCCTGCGCGATCACGTCGCCGATCAGCGCGCGCGTTACCTCGTGATGCGGCTGCAGGAACACGTCGATCACGCGGCCTTCCTCGACTACGCGGCCCGCGTCGAGCACCGCCACGCGGTCGCACACCTGCTTGATCACTTCCATCTGGTGCGTGATCAGCACGATCGTCAGGCCGAGTTCGCGGTTGATGCGCTTCAGCAAGTCCAGAATCGAGCGGGTCGTTTCGGGATCGAGCGCCGACGTCGCTTCGTCCGACAGCAGCACCTTCGGCTTGCTGGCGAGCGCGCGGGCGATGCCGACGCGCTGCTTTTGGCCGCCGCTGATCTGCGCCGGATAGCGATCCTTCTGCGCGGACAGCCCGACGAGTTCGAGCAGCGGCAGCACGGCCGCCTCGATGTCGGCCCGGCTTGCGCCGGCCAGTTCGAGCGGCAGCGCGACGTTGTCGAACACCGTGCGCGACGACAGCAGGTTGAAGTGCTGGAAGATCATGCCGATCTCGCGGCGGGCTTCGCGCAGCGCGCCGGCGGGCAGCAGCGTGAGATCGCGCCCGCCGACGACGACATTGCCTTCCGTCGGCCGCGTGAGCAGATTGATGGTGCGCACGAGCGTGCTCTTGCCGGCGCCGCTTCGGCCGATGATGCCGAACACTTCGCCTTGGGGAATCGTCAGGTTGACGTTGTGCAATGCGTCGACCCAGCCTGTCGGCCCGGGAAAACGCTGCGACAGATTGCGTAATTCGATCATGTAAACAAAACGGCGGCCGGCTGGCGAGCAGGCCCGCCAATCGGCCGCCGATGCATCGGGAATAGCCGGCGATTTTACCGCAAACCCCTCATTCCCCTTAATAATCGATTTCGATCTTTTCATAACCGGACGAAATTAGAGCGCTGCCGCTGCCCGCCGCCGGACGGCCGCGTCTATGATCCGGATCACGATATGAACGAAAAGGGGACACGCCCGATGACCGCGACGACCACGCAGCCTCCCAACACCGCGACCACCACGGGCGCATCGCCGCCGCCCGCGCCGCGAATGGGCCGCCTGCGCACCGCAGACGGACTCGAACTCGCGTCGTACCGCTGGCCGGCCGGCGACGGCACGCTGCCGCCCCGCGCGACGATCGCGCTGGTGCACGGCCTGGCCGAGCATGCGGGCCGTTATGCGGCGCTTGCAGCGAGACTGAACGCGGCCGGCATCGACGTGCTCGCGATCGATCTGCGCGGGCACGGCCAGTCGCCGGGCAAGCGCGCGTGGGTCGAGCGGTTCGACGATTACCTGAACGATGCCGATGCGCTCGTCGCCGAAGCCGCCCGCGGCAATACGCCGCTCTTCCTGATGGGGCACAGCATGGGCGGAGCCATTGCGGCGCTGTATGCGATCGAACGCGTGCCGGCCCGCGGCCATGCGCTGTCCGGTCTCGTGCTATCGAGCCCGGCGCTCGCGCCCGGGCACGACGTGCCGCGCTGGATGCTTGCGATGAGCCGCTTCATCAGCCGCGTGTGGCCGACCTTTCCCGCGATCAGGATCGACGCGGCGCTGCTTTCGCGCGATCCGGCCGTCGTCGCGGCCAATCGCGCCGATCCGCTCGTGCACCATGGCGCTGTACCAGCGCGCACCGGCGCCGAAATCCTGGATGCGATGGCGCGTATCGAGCGCGAGCGCGGCACGCTGCGCGTGCCGGTGCTCGTCTATCACGGCACCGACGACAAGCTGACCGAACCTGACGGCAGCCGCGCATTCGGCGCGCACGTCGGCTCGCCCGATCGCACGCTGACGCTATTCGAAGGTGGCTTCCACGAAACGATGAACGATCTCGAGCGCGATCGCGTGATCGACGCGTTGATCGCGTGGGTTCTCGCGCGCGTGCCGGCGCGCTGAGCGGGTGCCGCGCCGCGGCCGGTCAGATGCCGGCCAGCAAGCGCAGGTGCGCGACGACGCTGCGTCCGAGCGCGGACAGGTTGTAGCCGCCCTCGAGGCAGCTCACGATGCGGCCCTGCGCATGCCGGCGAGCGACGTCGACGATCTGCGCGGTCAACCATTCGAAATCGGCCTCCACGAGACCGAGGTTGCCGATGTCGTCCTCACGATGCGCGTCGAAGCCGGCCGACACGAACAGCATTTGCGGCTTGAACGCGTCGAGACGCGGCAGCCAGAACATGTCGACCGCCTCGCGGATCGCCATCCCGTTGCTGCGCGCGGGCATCGGCAGATTGACCATGTTCGGCGCCTGATGGTCGACGCCGGAAAATGGGTACAGCGGATGCTGGAAGAAGCTGCACATCAGCACGCGCTCGTCGTTCGCGAACGCCGCTTCGGTGCCGTTGCCGTGATGCACGTCGAAATCGACGATCGCGACGCGCTCGAGGCCGTGGACGTCGAGCGCATGCCGTGCCGCGATTGCAACGTTATTGAAGAAACAGAAGCCCATCGCCCGCGCCGGTTCCGCGTGATGGCCGGGCGGACGGACGCTGCAGAACGCATTCGCATAGCGGCCTTCGATCACCGCGTCGGTTGCCGCGATTGCGGCGCCGGACGCGCGCAGTGCAGCCCGCCACGTGTCGCGGTTCATCAGCGTATCGGGATCGATTTCGACGTAGCCGTCCACGGGCGTCATGCTGCGGATGTAGTCGATATGGGCCTGCGTATGCACGCGGCCTAGCGCGACCTCGCTCGCGAACGGCGCGGTTTCGTGCACGATCAGATCGTCGATGCGGCTCGCGATCAGCTGATCCTGGATCGCCGACAATCGGGCCGGACATTCCGGATGCCATTCCCCCATTTCGTGCAGCATGCAGTCGGGGTGCGTATAGAAGGCGGTTGCCATAAGCTGTCATCCGCGACGCAGCGTGCGCCGCAGGTCTCCATCAATGATGTCCATCGTCTGCCGCGAATTCCGCCGCTAACTTACCACATCGGTGCGCTGCCTCGCCCCGGCACGCAGGATGCGTCGGGTATACTGCGCCGAACCCCATCGCCCTGTCCGCCCGCTTCGACATGAATTCCAGCAAGCCCGCCGCCCTTCTCTCCATGCTGTTCCGCGTTCGTGTTCCGCTCGTTGCCGGTGCCGTCGCCGCGATGCTGGCCGCCGCACCGGCCGCCGCGCAGACGCCGTCTGCGAAGTCGTCCGGCACGCTCGTCGCGCAGGCGCAACCGCAGCAGCCGGCACCGCAAGGCCAGACCTTCGAAGAGGAAATCGTTCCGCAGCGTTACGCGAACAACGCGAAGGTCGATGCATTCATCGACGAGATGGCGAGCCGCAACGGCTTCGATTCCGCGAGCCTGCATGCGCTGTTCTCGCGCGTCAGCTACTCGGCCACAGCCGTGAAGCTCGTGAAGCCGGCGCCGACGCCTTCGGTGAAGAACTGGCGCGTCTATCGCTCGCGCTTCATCGAACCGATCCGCATCAACGCGGGCGTGAAATTCTGGAAGGAGAACCGGGCGACGCTGCAACGCGCATCTGCGCAATTCGGCGTGCCTCCGGAGGTAATCGTCGGCATCATCGGCGTCGAAACGATCTATGGCCGCTACATGGGCAACTTCCGCGTGCTGGATGCGCTGACGACGCTCACGTTCGACTACCCGGACACGCCGAATCGCGACAGCCGCCAGGCGACCTTCCGCAAGAACCTGGAGGATTTCCTGGTCTGGACCCGCGACAACCAGCTCGATCCGACCACCGTGCTTGGCTCATATACGGGCGCGATCGGCATCCCGCAGTTCCTGCCGAGCAGCATCCGCGAATATGCGGTCGACTACGACGGCGGCGGCCACGTCGATCTGCGCAGCAGTCCTGCCGATGCGATCGGCAGCGTCGCGAACTATCTGAAGCAACACGGCTGGGAAACCGATCGGCCGGTGGTGTGGCGCATCACGCCCGACACCGGCAGTCTCGGCATCGCGCAGGCCGCAGCCGACGGCCAGCCCGAGCCGCACTGGGCGCTGTCGCAATTGCTGCGCGCGGGCCTGACGCTCAACGAGCCGACAGTCAACATCACGACCGAAGCGAGTACGCCGGTCACCGTGGTCGACCTGCCGTCGCCGGCAAGCGCAACCGAGTACATGCTCGGCCTGAAGAACTTCTATGTGCTCACGCGCTACAACCGCAGCTTCTTCTACGCGCTCACGGTGTACCAACTCGGCGAAGCCGTGAAGGCCGAAATGGAAGCGCGCGGCGCGCTGCCGCTGCCTGCGGCCGACACGGAAGCGCCGGCGCAGTAAGCCCGGCCCCAAGCAAAGAAAAAGCGCTGCTGATGCAGCGCTTTTTTTATCGCGCCGCCCGGCCGACGCCGACCGGGCACCGCCTCGCGTTCATGCGGGGAACACGCCGGTCGACAGGTAGCGGTCGCCGCGATCGCAGATGATGAACACGATCGTTGCATTCTCGACCTGGCGCGCGATGCGCATCGCGACTTCGCACGCGCCGCCCGACGAGATGCCGGCGAAAATGCCTTCGACGGCCGCGAGCCGGCGCGCCATCGTTTCCGCCGCGGCCTGACTCACACCCTCGACGCGATCGACGCGGCTGCGATCGAAAATCGTCGGCATATAGGCTTCCGGCCACTTGCGAATGCCCGGAATACGGGAGCCTTCTTCCGGTTGCGCACCGACGATCTCGATCGCCGGGTTCTGCTCCTTCAGGTAGCGCGACGTGCCCATGATCGTGCCCGTCGTGCCCATCGCCGACACGAAGTGCGTGATGCGCCCTTCGGTATCGCGCCAGATCTCCGGCCCCGTCGTTTCGTAGTGCGCGATCGGGTTGTCGGGATTCCCGAACTGATCGAGGATCACTCCCTTGCCTTCGCGCTGCATCTGCTCCGCGAGGTCGCGCGCCAGTTCCATCCCGCCCTTCACCGGCGTCAGGATGATTTCGGCGCCGTAGGCCGCCATGCTCTGGCGGCGCTCGACCGACAAGTCCTCCGGCATGATCAGCACCATCTTGTAGCCGCGGATGGCCGCAGCCATCGCGAGCGCAATGCCCGTGTTGCCGCTCGTCGCTTCGATCAGCGTATCGCCCGGCTTGATGCGGCCGCGTGCCTCGGCCTTGCTGATCATCGACAGCGCCGGACGATCCTTCACGGAACCGGCCGGGTTGTTGCCCTCGAGCTTGGCGAGCAGCACGTTATTGCGTGCGCGAATCTCATCGTCCGGCAGGCGGACCAGTTGCACGAGCGGCGTGTTGCCGATCGTGTCTTCGATAGTTTTGTAAGCCATGGGGATACCGTGAGTGCGAGGGCGATCAATCGATTGATTGTAAACCAGCGCAGGCGCGCACGCGGGCAACCCCCATCGACACGATGGAATACCGGTGCCGCGCGATTCAAGATCGTGCCGGCGCAGCTTGCACGCAAAAAACCCGCGGCGTGCCGCGGGAAGCCGTCGCAACGACGGCGACTGAAGGAGCCTTTGCTGGAACCGTTGCGGGGCGGGCGTTACTTGTGCGCAGTGCGTGCCGGCGCCGGCGCGGATTTCGCGGCAGCGGACTTGCCGGCAGCAGGCACGGCGGCACCAGGAGCGGTAGACGAGATGGTCAAGCCCTCCTGCTGAAGGCGCTCGACCGTGTGGCCGCCCATGCCTTTCACGCGCGACGCGAGATCTTCTGCATTCCTGAACGGGCCGCGCGCGGAGCGCTCGTCGAGAATCGCCTTGGCCCGCGCGGGGCCGATGCCCTTGATGCCGACGAGCGCATCCTCGTTCGCGGTGTTGACGTCGACGGCCGCCCAGGCCGAAGCGATCGCGCCGAACATCGCGGCGGCCGCAAGCCATTTCCTGATCATGTGCTGGATCTCCGATGAAAACGGCCGGCGGCTGCCGACCGTGAGACCCAGTCTAGCGACGCAACGACTGCGTTTAAACCTGGCCGGACAGCCAACGCACGTAGCGATCGACCCCTTCCTGCACGGTCAGGAACGGCGCATCGTAGCCGGCGGCACGCAGCTTCGTCTGGTCGGCCTGCGTAAAGCATTGGTACTTGCCGCGCAGCGCATCGGGGAACGGCACGTATTCGATCAGCCCCTGTTCGACCTGCTGCGCGAGCGTCAGCGGCGGCTGGTTGTCGAGCGCGCGCAGCGTGTTCACGACCGTCGATGCGATGTCGTTGAACGGCTGCGCACGGCCGGTGCCGAGATTGAAGATGCCCGACTTCTCCGGATGATCGAAGAAGAACAGGTTCACCTTCGCGACGTCCTCGACCGAAACGAAATCGCGTGTCTGCTCGCCCGGCGCGTAGCCGTTGTATTCGCCGAACAGCTTGACCTTGCCTTCCGCGCGGAACTGGTTGAAGTTGTGGAACGCGACCGATGCCATGCGGCCCTTGTGCGTTTCACGCGGACCATACACGTTGAAGTAGCGGAACCCGGCGATCTGGCTCTTCGCGCTCGGCAGCACGCGGCGGACGACCTGGTCGAACAGGAACTTCGAATAGCCGTAGACGTTCAGCGGCGCCTCGACCTCGCGCTCCTCGACGAAGCGCGTCGAGCCGCCGTAGATCGCGGCCGACGACGCGTACAGGAACTGCGCGCCCTGCGCGAGGCACGCATCGAGCACCGCGCGGCTATAGCGGAAATTGTTGTCCATCATGTAGCGGCCGTCGGTTTCCATCGTGTCCGAACAGGCGCCTTCATGGAACACCGCACGTACCTTGCCGAAGTCGCCACGCGTAAAGCGCTCGACGAATTCGGTCTTGTCGAGATAGTCGTCGATCTCGCAATCGACAAGATTCCGGAACTTGTCTGCGCGCGTCAGATTATCGACCGCGATGATGCGCGACTCGCCGCGCTCGTTGAGCGCCTTGACGATGTTCGCGCCGATAAAACCGGCTGCGCCGGTGACGATAATGGTCATGGTCGTCCTGCCTGAAAAATTACAATACCCATGCGCGGCGCGCTCAGCGCGCCGCGCAACGCGCTTAGTGAAAGAGTTCGTCGTAGTCTACCGTGGCCGTGCCGAGCTTACCGACCACGATGCCCGCGGCACGGTTCGCGAGCACGACGGCGTCGACGAGCGGCACGCCG
Source organism: Burkholderia sp. AU19243 (assembly GCF_018148075.1). Taxonomy (NCBI): domain Bacteria; kingdom Pseudomonadati; phylum Pseudomonadota; class Betaproteobacteria; order Burkholderiales; family Burkholderiaceae; genus Burkholderia; species Burkholderia sp. AU19243. The sequence continues at coordinate 264,059 of NZ_JAGSTV010000001.1, read as the reverse complement.
GCGCCGAGCATCGTCGCGACCGTCGCGATCACCGTATCGCCCGCACCCGACACGTCATATACCTCGCGCGCCAGCGCCGGCGCATGCAGTTCGCCGTTCGCGGAGAAGAGCGTCATCCCCTCTTCCGAGCGCGTGAGCAGCAGCGCATCGAGGTCGAGGTCCGCGCGCAGCTTCGCGACGCGCGCACGCAGGTCGTCTTCCGAATGCCAGTGGCCGATGACTTCGCGCAGCTCGGCGCGATTCGGGGTAATCAGCGACGCGCCGCGATAGCGCTCCCAGTCGCCGCCCTTCGGATCGACGAGCACGGCCTTGCCGACCGCGCGCGCCTTCTCGATCATCGTCGTCACGTGCGTGAGGCCGCCCTTCGCGTAGTCCGACATCAGCACGACGTCGTGCTCCGGCAACAGCACGTCGAAACGGGCGAGCCCGGCGAGCAGTACTTCGTGCGTGGGCATCGCCTCGAAGTCGACCCGCAGCAGCTGCTGCTGGCGCGCGAGCACGCGCAGCTTGATGGTGGTCGGCAGCGCCGCATCGCGTTCGAGATGAGGCGTCACGCCGCTACTGCCGAGCAGCTCGACGATCCGCTCGCCGGGTTCGTCGCAACCGACCACGCACAGCAAGCCGGCCTGGCCGCCGAGCGTCACCGCATTGCGCGCGACGTTGGCCGCGCCGCCGAGGCGCTCTTCCTGGCGCTGCACGTGAACGACCGGCACCGGCGCTTCCGGCGAAATACGGTCGACGTCGCCAAACCAGTAACGGTCGAGCATCACGTCACCGACGACGAGCACACGCGAGCGCGCAAGCTGCGCCCGCGGTACCGGCACCACTTCACGAAGCGTAGTCATCGTGCACTCACCGACGGGAAAGGGACTGGGGATCGACGTGCGGGCGGCCGATCGCGTAGTAGTCGATGCCGAGTTCCGCCATCGCGTCCGGCTCGTACAGGTTGCGCCCGTCGAAGATCACCGGCGCCTTCAGTTCCGCCTTCAGGCGCGTGAAATCCGGGCTGCGGAATTCCTTCCACTCGGTGACGATCACGAGCGCGTCCGCGGCTGTCACGGCTGCGTCCTGCGTATCGACGAAGTGCAGGCGCGCAAGCGCGTCGGAACCGTCGCCGAGATCGAGCGAAAACACGCGGCGTGCCTCGTCGATCGCGACCGGGTCGTATGCGCGTACGGTCGCGCCGCGCTCGAGCAGCGCGCCGATCAGCCGACGGCTCGGCGCCTCGCGCATGTCGTCCGTATTCGGCTTGAACGCGAGACCCCACACCGCGAATTCGCGACCGGTCAGGTCCGCACCGAACCGCTGCTCGATCTTGCCGATCAGCACGTCCTTCTGCGCGGAGTTGGCCGCTTCTACGGCCTCCAGGATGCGCAGCGGCTGGCCGTTCTCGCCGGCCGTGCGGATCAGCGCCTGCACGTCCTTCGGGAAACACGAGCCGCCATAACCGACGCCCGCGTACAGGAAGTGATAACCGATGCGCGGATCGGAGCCGATCCCGCGGCGCACGGCCTCGATGTCGGCGCCGACCTTGTCCGCCAGGTTCGACATTTCGTTCATGAACGAGATGCGCGTCGCCAGCATCGCATTCGCTGCGTATTTCGCGAATTCCGCCGACCGCACGTCCATGTAGATCGTGCGTTCGTGATTACGATTGAACGGCGCGTAGAGCTTCTTCATCTTCTCGCGGGCGATCGTTCCCGTCTCGTCATCGTCGACGCCGATGATGATGCGGTCCGGGCGCATGAAGTCCTCGACGGCCGCGCCTTCCTTCAGGAACTCGGGATTCGAAACGACCGAGAAGCGGTGCGCGACGCTGCCCGCGAGCCCGCGCGCGCCGAGCGCCTCGTCGACCACGCTGCGCACGCGCTGCGCGGTGCCGACCGGCACCGTCGACTTGTCGACGATCACCTTGAAGCCGGTCATGTGACGGCCGATGTTGCGCGCGGCCTCGAGCACATATTGCAGGTCGGCCGAGCCATCCTCGTCGGGCGGCGTGCCGACCGCGATGAACTGGATCTCGCCGTGCGCGACGCTCGCTTCGATGTCGGTCGAGAAACGCAGGCGGCCGGCCGCGCGGTTGCGCGCGATGATGTCCAGCAGCCCCGGTTCGTGAATCGGCATCCCGCCGTTGTTCAGGATGTCGATCTTGCGCGGATCGACGTCGAGACAGAAGACGTCGTGGCCGATCTCTGCAAGACAGGAGCCCGTGACGAGACCGACGTAGCCGGTGCCGATGATGGTGATTTTCATAGATGTTCCGGTACTTCCCGGTGATTGACTAACTTGGCCGCCAGGCCGGGCCCGGCGGCGACGCCGCGTGTCGCTGCCGCGCGCCGGGATCAGCCCGGCATCGCAGGTTCGACGCGGCGCGGCGCATAGGTTTCCCAGCCGCTGCAGCCGGGGCACTGCCAGTAGAAAAGCCGTGCCCGGAAACCGCAATTTTGGCACGTATACCGTGGCAGATTTTTGGTGCGCTGCTTGATCAGCGCACGCATCATTTCAAGCTCCTTACGGCGCGGCTCGTCGGCGGCCGCGATCTGCGCGTCGAGCAGATGCAGCATGCCCGACAGGTTCGGCGACTTCTCCATCTGCGTGCGCGCAAGCGTATGTGCAGCGTCCTGGCCGCGCAGCCCCGCGATGTGCTGGTATGCGATGTCGAGCAGGTCGTTCGACGGATAACGATCGATATAGCCCATCAGCAGCTCGGCGCCCTCGACCGGCTTGCCTAGCGCAACGTGGGCCTTCATCAGCTTGTCGGCAACGAGCGGCAGATATGCGGGATTCTGCGCTTCGACGCGCTTCCAGTGCTCGATTGCATCTGCATGATCGCCCGCGGCCTGCGCGGCGTCGCCGGACAGGATCGTCGCCCGCACGTTCTGCGGGTTCGCCGCGAGCGCGAGCTTCAGCTGGTCGGCCGCGACCGCAGCGTTCTTGCGCTGCAACGCGTCCTGCGCGAGTTCGCAGTGGAACTGCGCAATTTCGATGCCGAGCGGCTTGTCGCTCATCGACTCGATGCGCTTCGCCGTATCGATCGACTTGTTCCAGTCCTTCTCGATCTCGTAGATCGTCAGCAGCGCCCGCTGCGCTCCGAGCGCGTAGTCGCCGTCGGCGAGCCGGTGGAATGCCTCCTCTGCCCGATCGAGCAGGCCGGCCTTCAAGAAGTCCTGGCCGAGCTCGTACAGCGCGTGATCGCGCTCGTTGACGGGCAGGTCCGTGCGGCTCAGCAGGTTCTGATGCACACGGATTGCGCGGTCCGTTTCGCCGCGACGACGAAACAGGTTGCCGAGCGCGAAGTGCAGTTCGACCGTCTCCGGGTCGAGCTTCGCGACTTCGATGAACGCATCGATCGCCTTGTCCGGCTGTTCGTTCAACAGAAAATTCAGGCCGCGGAAATACGATCGCGGCAGGTTGGCACTCTCCGACAGGAGGTTCTTCAGGTCATAGCGTGACGCCGCCCAGCCGAGCGCGAACGCCACCGGAATCGCGAGCAGCCACCAGAAATCCAGATCCATGCGAAATATCGATGCAGAGACGAAAACCGCGCGAAGATCGCGCGGCGTCCGAGTTAAATGACGGGCGGCATCGGCGGCTGGTCGACGATGGCCGGAGTTTCCCGGGCCGCGCGCAAATCGCGCTTCAGGCGCCCGTTCTCGACGCGCAGGCGGAAGATCGCCGGCAGCGCGGACAACAGGCCGGCAAGCAGCCCGACGACGAAGAACGCGAGGCCGATCAGGATCAGCGGCGCTTGCCATGCATAGCCGGCAACGAAATTCAGCGTCGCGGTTTGCGTATTGGCCAGCGCGAGCACCAGCAACAGCACGAACACCAATACCCGGATCAGCCAGACGATAAACTTCATGTAGCCCTCTCGTTGTTGAGGTTTGCCGTGGCGCGCGACTCCCCTTCGCGTCGCCGAATCGACCCGTATTGTAAAGGAAGCGTTTCCGCGTCACCGCACATCCTGCGGCCAGGCGCGGCCACGCAGCGGCCGAAAATGAAAAAAGCGCCCACTGGGGGCGCTTTTTTCTTCAGCTTTGCCGGCGTGATTCCGGGCATGCCGAACGACGTTCAACGCTCGTCGTCCGGATCGTCAGCTTTCAGCGGCTCGCCGGCGCGGCCGTCGACGCGTTCACGCAATTCCTTGCCAGGCTTGAAGTGCGGCACGAACTTCTCGGGCACCTGCACTTTCTCGCCGGACTTCGGGTTGCGTCCGACGCGCGCCGGGCGACGGTTGAGGCCGAAGCTGCCGAAACCGCGAATTTCAATGCGATGACCTTTGGACAGAGCATCGGACATCGCATCGAGCATCGTTTTCACTGCAAAATCCGCATCCTTGAGGACAAGTTGCGGAAATCGCAGTGCCAGCTGCGCGACCAACTCGGATTTGGTCATACTTCAGCAGACCTCGTGAGGCTTACTGGTTCTGGCCGTCGAGCTTCGCCTTCAGCAGCGCGCCGAGGTTGGTCGTACCGGTCGCAGCAGCGCTGGAGTCGGACTGCAGGCCGCGGATCGCTTCCTGTTGTTCAGCCGAATCCTTTGCCTTGATCGACAGGTTGATGCCACGCGACTTGCGATCGATGTTGATCACCATCGCGTTGACCTTGTCGCCTTCCTTGAGCACGTTGCGTGCGTCTTCGACGCGATCCTGCGAGATTTCCGATGCACGCAGGTAGCCTTCGACGTCGCCCGTCAGCGTAATGACAGCGCCCTTCGCATCGACCGACTTCACCACGCCGTCGACGATCGAGCCCTTGTCGTTCATTGCAACGTAGTTGCTGAACGGGTCGCCTTCGAGCTGCTTGATGCCGAGCGAAATGCGCTCCTTCTCGACGTCGATGCCGAGCACGATCGCTTCGACTTCGTCGCCCTTCTTGTACTTGCGAACAGCTTCTTCGCCGGCTTCGCTCCACGACAGGTCCGACAGGTGGACCAGGCCGTCGATGCCGCCCGGCAGACCGATGAACACGCCGAAGTCGGTGATCGACTTGATTGCGCCCGTGATCTTGTCGCCCTTCTTGAAGTTGCGGCTGAAGTCATCCCACGGATTCGGCTTGCACTGCTTCATGCCGAGGCTGATACGACGGCGGTCTTCGTCGATCTCGAGGACCATGACTTCGACTTCGTCGCCCAGTTGCACAACCTTCGACGGTGCAACGTTCTTGTTGGTCCAGTCCATTTCCGACACGTGGACGAGGCCTTCGATGCCCGATTCCACTTCGACGAATGCGCCGTAGTCGGTGATGTTCGTGACCTTGCCGAACAGGCGCGTGCCCGACGGGTAACGGCGCGAGATGCCTTCCCACGGATCGTCGCCCAGTTGCTTGATGCCGAGCGAGACGCGGTTCTTCTCTTGGTCGAACTTGAGGATCTTCGCGGTGACTTCCTGGCCAACCGACAGGACTTCGCTCGGGTGACGCACACGGCGCCATGCGATGTCGGTGATGTGCAGCAGGCCGTCGATGCCGCCGAGGTCGACGAACGCGCCGTAGTCGGTGATGTTCTTGACCACGCCGTTGACGATCGCGCCTTCCTTCAGCGTCTCGAGCAGCTTCGCGCGCTCTTCGCCTTGCGTTGCCTCGATCACTGCACGACGCGACAGCACGACGTTGTTACGCTTGCGATCGAGCTTGATCACGCGGAACTCGAGCGTCTTGCCTTCGTACGGGGTCGTGTCCTTGACCGGACGCGTGTCGACCAGCGAACCCGGCAGGAACGCGCGGATGCCGTTGACCATCACGGTCATGCCGCCCTTCACCTTGCCGGTGATCGTGCCGGTGACGAGTTCGTTGTTGTCGAGGGCCTTTTCCAGCGACAGCCACGATGCAAGGCGCTTTGCCTTGTCGCGCGACAGGATCGTGTCGCCGTAGCCGTTTTCGAGTGCGTCGATCGCGACGGACACGAAATCGCCCGCCTGCACCTCAACCTCGCCCTGATCGTTCAGGAATTCCTCGATCGGAATGTAAGCCTCGGACTTCAGGCCTGCATTGACGACCACGAAGTTGTGGTCGACGCGCACGACTTCGGCGGAGATCACTTCGCCGGCGCGCATGTCTTGGCGGGTCAGCGACTCTTCGAACAGAGCCGCAAAGGATTCGGTATTCGGGGTGGAGGTTTGCAGGTCGGACATAAAAATCTGATTGTGCATGGTTCGCTGTGCCACGCCGGCCGGAATGGCAGGCTGAAAGGGCCAGATCGAAGCCACACGGGGTTAAGGGTTCGAAACACGCTCCGCACTTACGCGCGGAGCACCTACTGACGCCCGCCTTGTCAGGCTGGCTGGCCGAGCGCCCGGTACCACTGCAGCACCTGGTCGACGGCTTCATCGACCGACAGCGCCGACGTATCGAGCAGCTTGGCATCTGCCGCGGGCTTCAGCGGCGCGGCCGCGCGATTGCTATCGCGCGCGTCCCGTTCGCGCAAATCCCGGAGCAAGTCATCTATATTAGCAGAAAAACCTTTTTGCATCAATTGCTTATGCCGTCTGGCCGCGCGCGCCTCCGCGCTGGCCGTGAGGAACACCTTCAGCACGGCATCCGGGAAGATTACGGTGCCCATGTCGCGCCCGTCCGCGACGAGGCCCGGCGTCTTGCGAAACGCCCGCTGGCGCGCGACCAGCGCGGCGCGCACCGGCCCGTGCACGGCAATCGCCGACGCGCGGTTGCCGACCGCTTCCGCACGAATGTCGTTCGACACGTCGACCCCGTCGAGCTGCGCGCAGCCCTCGCGAAACGTGATGTGAAGATCGTCGATCAGCTTCACGAGCGCGTCGATGTCCTCCGCTGCGATGCCGTAGCGCACGCTTGCAAGCGCGGCGAGCCGGTACAGCGCCCCGCTGTCGAGCAGGTGGAAGCCGAGGTGCGCGGCGACGAGCGCGGCGACAGTGCCCTTGCCGGAGGCGGTCGGGCCGTCGATCGTGATAACGGGGGTCGGGTGAAAGGGTCGTGTCGATTTCATCGGGTACGGTCGGGTCAGGCTTTGGCGAGCGCGGCGAAGCGGTCGAAATAGTCGGGGAACGTCTTGCCGACGCACTTCGGGTCGTTGATCCGCACGGGCACGCCGCCCAGGCTGACGAGCGAGAAGCACATCGCCATCCGGTGATCGTCGTACGTGTCGATCGCAGCGTTCGGCGTGAGCCGCTGCGGCGGCGTGACGACCAGATAGTCGGAGCCTTCCTCGACGATCGCACCGACCTTGCGCAGCTCGGTCGCCATCGCGGCGATACGGTCGGTTTCCTTCACGCGCCAGCTCGCGATGTTGCGCAGCGTGCTCGTGCCGCTCGCGAACAGCGCCGCAACCGCGATCGTCATCGCGGCATCGGGAATCAGGTTGAAGTCCATGTCGATCGGCTCGAGCTTGCCGTGGTCGTGGCCGATGCCGCGCACTTCGATCCAGTCGTCGCCCATCGTCACGTTCGCGCCCATTTGCATCAGCGCGTTCGCGAAGCCCACGTCACCCTGAATGCTCGCGCGTCCCACGCCCTCGACGCGCAGCGGGCCGCCGCCGAGCGCGCCGGCCGCGAGGAAGTACGACGCCGACGACGCATCGCCTTCGACCATGATGCGGCCCGGCGAACGGTAACGGACACCGGCCGGCACGACGAAGCGCTGCCAGCCGTCGCGCTCGACGGTCACGCCGAAGCGCTCCATCAGCCGGATCGTGATGTCGATGTACGGCTTCGAGATCAACTCGCCGTCGACTTCGACGACGATCTTTCCGTCCTTCGCCTTCACGAGCGGCAGCGTCATCAATAGCGCGGTGAGGAACTGGCTCGACACGTCGCCGCGCACGCGGATCGGCGCATCGACCGCAATCGCCGCGGGCTTGATCCGCAGCGGCGGGAAGCCTTCGTTCTGCTCGTAGTCGATTTGCGCGCCGATCTGCCGCAGGCCGTCGACGAGGTCGCCGATCGGCCGCTCGTGCATGCGCGGCACGCCGTGCACGCGATAGTCGCCACCGTTCACGGCGAGCGCGGCCGTCAGCGGGCGCACGGCGGTGCCCGCGTTGCCGAGGAACAGGTCGGCCGTCTTCGCGGTAAACGCGCCGCGCGTGCCGGTGACGACACAGGTGTCGCCGTCGCGCGCGAGTTTCACGCCGAGCTTGCCGAGCGCGTCGAGCATCACGCGCGTGTCGTCGGAATCGAGCAGGTTCGTGATCGTGGTGTCGCCTTCGGCAAGCGCGGCGAGCAGCAGCACGCGGTTCGAGATGCTCTTCGAGCCAGGCAGGCGCACGGTGCCCGATGCGCTGGAATACGGGCCGAGATCGAGATAGTCCATGGGGAATCGTCCTGTTATTTCTTGACCGGCTCGGCAGCGGGCTGCGCGCCGCGCTCCTGCCATGCCTTGCGTGCCGCGCGCGAGCGCGTGAACACGGTTTCGAGCGCCGCGCCGTCGCCCGCGTCGATCGCCGCACGCAGCCGTGCGAGCACGCGCGTGTAGCCGTCGAGTTCGTCGAGCAGCGCCGCGCGGTTCGCAACGCACACGTCGCGCCACATTTCCGGGCTCGACGCAGCAATGCGCGTGAAGTCGCGGAAGCCGCCCGCCGCGTACGAGAATTTCAGCTCGGCATCCGCCTCGCCGAGAATCTGCTCGACGAGCGCGAACGACAGCACGTGCGGCAGATGGCTGATCGACGCGAATACGCGGTCGTGCTGCGCCGTGCTCATCGTGCGCACGTCGGCGCCGGTTGCCCGCCACATCGCGTCGATCCGCTCGACCGTTTCGGGTGCGTTCTCCGGCAGCGGACACAACACGACGTTACGGCCGACGTACAGATCCGGCAGCGCGGCTTCGACGCCGCTCGACTCTCGTCCGGCGATCGGATGCCCCGGCACGAACTGCGCGATCCGTGCGCCGAGCGCCTCGCGCGCGGCCGCGACGACGTCGGACTTGGTGCTGCCCGCGTCGGTGACAATCGTCGCGGCGTCGAGCGACGGAGCGATGCGTGCGAGCAGCGGGTGCGTCTGTGCGACGGGCGCGGCCAACAGTACGAGGTCGGCGCCGGCCAGCGCGTCGCGCAGTTGCGCATCGTCGTCGAGCGACGCCGCGCGATCGATCACGCCGAGCGCGAGCGCACGCTCGACCGACGCCCGCGAACGGCCGACGCCGACGACTTCACCCGCGCCGCCCGGCTCACGCTCGCGCAGCGCGCGCGCCAGCGATCCGCCGATCAGGCCGACGCCGAAGATGACCAGTTTGTTGAATGCAAAGCCTGACACGACATGAGCCAAGTGACGCACGCGGAACGATGCCCCGCGCACGGAAGTCCAGATTCCGGGCAACAGGCGCGCACCCGGCGCTCCACGCGCCGGCTACCGCCCGAACCCGCCTTCGGCAGTGCCGCCAGGCCTGCCCTGCCCGCTGCGCCGCCGCGTTCGCACGGCACGCGACGGGCCGCCGCGCGTCAGCGCGCGCGCGGATACGATCCGAGTATCTTCAGGAACGCGGCCTTCTGGCCAAGCTCCGCGAGCGCGGCGGCCACGGCCGGCTCGTCCCGGTGCCCTTCGATGTCGATGTAGAAGTAATACTCCCACGTGCCGACCCGCGCCGGACGCGACTCGAAGCGCGTCATCGACACGCCGTGCCGCGCGAGCGGCTCGAGCAGCTTGAACACGGCGCCCGGCTCGTTCTTCACCGACACGATCAGCGACGTCTGGTCGTGACCGCTTTGCCCCGCCGGCTGCTTGCCGACGATGACGAAACGCGTGCGATTGTGCGGATCGTCCTGGATCAGCGAGAACGCGATCTGCAGCCCGTAGTGCGCGGCCGCGCGATCGCCGGCAATCGCCGCCACGCCCGGATCCGCCGCCGCGAGGCGCGCGGCCTCCGCATTGCTCGCGACCGCCTGCCTCTCGAGTTGCGGCGCGTTCGCGGCGAGCCACTGCTGGCATTGCGCGAGCGCCTGCGCATGCGCGCATACGCGCGTGACGCCGTCGAGCGTGCCGCTCTGCGTGAGCAGGTTGTGATGGATCGGTAGTGCGAGTTCGCCGCTGATCAGCAACTGCGTCTGCAGCAGCAGATCGAGCGTGCGCGACACCGCGCCTTCGGTCGAATTCTCGACCGGCGCGATGCCGAACGCGCACGCGCCAGCCTCGACCGAGCGGAACACCTCGTCGATCGACGGACACGGCAGCCCTTCGATCGACTGGCCGAAATACTCGAACATCGCCTGTTCGCTGTACGTGCCGACCGGCCCGAGGAATGCGACGTGGATCGTCTGCTCGAGCGCCCGGCTCGCGGCCATGATCTCGCGCCAGATCGCGCTGATGTGCTCGCCCGCGAGCGGCCCCGCGCTCATGTCCTGCAGGCGCGCGATCACCTGCAGCTCGCGCTCCGGCCGGAACACCGGCGCGTTGAAATGCTTCTTGACCTCGCCCACCTCGAGCGCCACCGCGGCGCGCTGGTTGAGGAGCGCAATCAGTTGCGCGTCGATCGCATCGATGCGGTCGCGCAGCGGTTTCAGGCGGGAATTCAGTTCGTCGTCCATGCGTTTTGCCGTGCTGTTTGAACAGCGCCGCCGTCAGGCGCCGCGCTGCTCGAAGTCCTTCATGTACTCGACGAGCGCTTGCACGCCCTCGAGCGGCACCGCGTTGTAGATCGACGCCCGCATGCCGCCGACGGACTTGTGGCCCTTCAGCTGCAGCAGCCCGCGCGCCTTTGCGCCGGCAAGGAAGTCTTCATTGCGCGTTTCGTCGGCCAGGAAAAACGGCACGTTCATGCGCGAACGCACCGCCGGCTCGACCTTGTTCAGATAGAAGCTGCTCGCATCGATCGTGTCGTAGAGCAGCTTCGCTTTCTCGATATTGCGCGCCTCGATCGCGGCGAGGCCGCCCTGCCGCTTCAGCCACTGGAACACGAGGCCGGCGATGTAGATCGCATATGTGGGCGGCGTGTTGTACAGCGAGTTGTTCTCGGCGACGGTTTTCCATTCGAATGCGGACGGACAGATCGACAGCGCGCGATCGAGCAGATCCTCGCGGACGATCACGACCGTCACGCCTGCCATCCCTATGTTTTTCTGCGCGCCGCCGAACAGCACGCCGTACTTTGCGACGTCCATCGGGCGCGACAGGATATGCGACGACACGTCCGCGACGAGCGGCACGTCGCCGAGATCGGGAATCTCGAACGTCTCGACGCCGTCGATCGTCTCGTTCGTGCACAGGTGCACGTAGGCCGGATCGTCCGACAGTTGCCATTCGTCGCGGGCCGGCGCGCGCGTGAAGCCGTCGGCCGTCTTGCCGGACGCGGCCAGATGCGGCGTACCGTACCGCTTCGCTTCGTTGAACGACTTCTGCGACCACGAACCCGTCACGACGAAGTCGGCGGTCTTGCGCGTGCCGAGCAGGTTCATCGGCACGATCGCGTTCTCGGCGATGCCCCCGCCCTGCAGGAACAGAATCCGGTGGCTGGCCGGCACGTCGAGCAGCTCGCGCAGGTCGGCCAGCGCCGCCTCGTGGATCGACATGAATTCCTTGCCGCGATGGCTCATCTCCATCACGCTCATGCCGCTGCCGTGCCAGTCGAGCATTTCGTCTGCGGCCTGCCGCAGCACTTCCTCGGGGAGCGCCGCCGGGCCGGCGGAGAAGTTAAAGACGCGCATCGTGAAAAACCTCGGGAGGGACGCGACCGGCTTGCCGCCGGCAGAAAGAACCGCGCCAGAAAAGGAATGGCCGCTTGCGCTCGCGCGCAAACGGCCATTATCGCACTGTCATCAGGCTCCCGCCAAACCCGGCCGAACGGCCGGGCGGCGTGCCCGGACGGCTTACTTGCCCGGCTTGACTGCCGCGACTTCCTTGTCAGCCTGCGCGCGGGTTGCCTGAATCGCTTGCGGCATGTACTTCTGCATCAGGCCGTTGACCACGTCGCGGCCGACTTGATCCTGGACCTGGATGAACTTGCGGCCCGTCGGGCTCTTGTAGAACGTCGTCAGATCCTTGATCTCCGACGTGCTGTAGTACTTCGCGTACGCGTCGTACTGAGCCGACATCGCGTCGTTCTGGAACTGCTGCGTGCCGAACACCTTGCCCGCACCGTCGACCAGCTTCGGCACAGCGTTCTTCTGCAGCGTCGGCACGGCAGCCTGCTTCTGCTTGTCGTTCAGCGTCTTGTTTTCCGACAGCGCGTCCGACAGGATTGCCGGCACGAGCTGCTTTGCCTGCATCTCGGCGCTGTTGCCGATAGCCGACACGAGCTTCGGCGCGTCGATCGCGTCGAGCAGATCCTTGATCGCCGCCTTCTTGTCGGCGTCGATCGGCGCAGCTGCTGCGGTTGCGGCCGGTGCGGAATTCGACAGCGCTTGCGCCATCGCGAACGTCGGCACCAGTGCAGCCAGCAGAACCAGTTGCTTGAATTGCTTTTGCATCATCACTCCCTCTTGGAAATATGAATGGTTGCTCGCCGACCGCGGCGCTTTACGCGCGCGGCGGCTCGAGTCTCATCCGTTCTCAGGCTTCGCCGTCCGACGCCTCGTCGGCGTCGCCGTCGCCCTCTTCGGCTTCCGCGATCTGCTGCAGGCCGGAGAGCTTGGTACCCTCATCGAGACTAATGAGTGTAACACCTTGCGTCGCGCGGCCCATCTCGCGAATCTCGGACACGCGCGTACGAATCAGCACGCCCGCTGTCGTGATCAGCATGATCTGATCCTCGGCGTCGACGAGCGTCGCGGCCACCACCTTGCCGTTGCGCTCGGACGTCTGAATCGCAATCATGCCCTTCGTGCCGCGGCCGTGGCGCGTGTACTCGGTGATCGGCGTGCGCTTGCCGTAGCCGTTCTCGGTCGCGGTGAGCACGGTTTGCTCCTCGCTGCCCGCGACCAGCAGCGCGATGACCTGCTGACCGTCCTCCAGCTGCATGCCGCGCACGCCGCGCGCTTCCCGGCCCATTGGGCGCACGTCGTTCTCGTCGAAGCGCACGGCCTTGCCGGCGTCGGAGAACAGCATCACGTCGTGCGCGCCATCGGTGATCGACGCGCCGATCAGGTAGTCGCCGTCGTCGAGGCCGACCGCGATGATGCCCTTCTTCATCGGACGGCTGAATGCCTCGAGCGGCGTCTTCTTCACGGTGCCGAGCGACGTCGCCATGAACACGAACTTGTCGGCCGAGAACTCCTTCACCGGCAGCACGACGTTGATCTTCTCGCCGTCCTGCAGCGGGAACATGTTGACGATCGGACGGCCACGCGAGTTGCGCGAGCCCTGCGGCACTTCATACACCTTGACCCAGTACACGCGGCCGCGGTTCGAGAAGCACAGAATGTAATCGTGCGTGTTCGCGATGAACAGCGTCTCGATCCAGTCGTCTTCCTTCATCTGCGTCGCCTGCTTGCCGCGGCCGCCGCGCTTCTGCGCGCGATACTCGGACAGCGGCTGCGACTTCACGTAGCCCGCATGCGACATCGTGACGACCATGTCCTGCGGCGTGATCAAGTCTTCGGTATTCAGCTCGGTCGCGTTCAGCTCGATCTTCGAGCGGCGCGCATCGCCGAACTCGGCCTTCACCGTCGTCAGCTCTTCGCCGATCATCGTCGTGATCCGCTCCGGGCGGGCGAGGATGTCGAGCAGGTCGGCGATCTGCGCCATCACCTCGCGGTACTCGCCGATGATCTTGTCCTGCTCGAGGCCGGTCAGGCGCTGCAGACGCATCTGCAGGATTTCCTGGGCCTGCGTGTCGGACAGCTTGTACAGCCCGTCACCCTGCATCCCGAATGCCGGATTCAAGCCTTCCGGACGGTAAGCGGAGCGGCCGCCCGCGGCGGCATTGTCGGTTTCCGCCCGCGTCAGCATCTCGCGCACGAGCGACGAATCCCACGGCTTCGCCATCAGTTCCTGCTTCGCGATCGGCGGCGTCGGCGCGGCCTTGATGATCGCGATGAACTCGTCGATGTTCGCGAGCGCGACCGCGAGACCTTCGAGCACGTGGCCGCGTTCGCGTGCCTTGCGCAGTTCGTAGATCGTGCGGCGCGTCAGCACTTCGCGCCGGTGCGACAGGAAGCACTGCAGGATTTCCTTCAGGTTCAGCAGCTTCGGCTGGCCGTCGACGAGCGCAACCATGTTCATGCCGAACGTGTCCTGCAACTGCGTCGCCTTGTACAGGTTGTTCAGCACGACCTCGGGCACTTCGCCGCGCTTCAGCTCGATCACGACGCGCATGCCGCTCTTGTCGGACTCGTCGCGAATGTCGGAGATGCCTTCGAGCTTCTTCTCGTTCACGAGTTCGGCGATGCGCTCGAGCAGCGAGCGTTTGTTCACCTGGTACGGCAGCTCGTCGACGATGATCGCCATCCGCTGGCCGCGATCGATCTCCTCGAAGTGCGTGGCGGCGCGCATGACGACGCGGCCGCGCCCCGTGCGGTAGCCGTCGCGCACGCCGGCGACGCCATAGATGATCCCGGCCGTCGGGAAGTCGGGCGCCGGGATGATTTCGATCAGCTCGTCGATCGTCGCTTCCGGATTGCTCAGCAGGTGCTGGCATGCGTCGACGACTTCATTCAGGTTATGCGGCGGGATGTTGGTCGCCATGCCGACCGCGATGCCCGACGAACCGTTGATCAGCAGGTTCGGGATGCGCGACGGCAGGACCGACGGCTGCGTTTCGTTGCCGTCGTAGTTCGGCTCGAAGTCGACCGTTTCCTTGTCGATGTCGGCGAGCAGTTCGTGACCGATTTTCGCCATGCGAATTTCGGTGTAACGCATCGCCGCGGCATTGTCGCCGTCGATCGAGCCGAAGTTGCCCTGCCCGTCGATCAGCATGTAGCGCAGGGAGAAGTCCTGCGCCATCCGCACGATCGTGTCGTACACCGCGGTATCGCCGTGCGGGTGATACTTACCGATCACGTCACCGACGATACGCGCCGATTTCTTGTACGCGCGGTTCCAGTCGTTGTTCAGTTCGTGCATCGCGAACAGTACGCGCCGGTGCACGGGCTTCAGGCCATCGCGGACATCCGGAAGGGCACGTCCGACGATCACGCTCATCGCGTAATCGAGATACGAACGGCGCATTTCCTCCTCGAGGGAGGTGGGCAGGGTCTCTTTGGCGAATTGATCCATGTATCCGTATCGTTTCGGAGCGAAGACGGCGAACGCCTTTCGCGTGGGCGCTGCATGCGCAACGCAACGCGAGATTCTAACATGCGCCCATCCGCAGCCAATTCGCCGCCCCCTCTATATGTAAACAGCAAAAACCGTGGCCGCCGCGATGGCGTCCGAACGATCGCGGTCCCACCCCGTTAAATGGCGCCGGCATCCGCGCCAACCGTTTTTGCGCGCGCAAGCAAACATTCAAGGCGCCCTCCGCAATTTCGCGGACACACTCTTGACAATTTCTTAAAGTTGCGGCAGGCCGGTGTTGCGCATGCACCACAAAGTTGAAGCGATCTTGGGGTGGGGAGGATTTTTTTTCGTAGGAAGGGAACGATATGGCAAAATGCCAACGCACTGAAAGTTAGACGCTGCTCGAAGTCTACACAGAGCGGTGCCGCGTTTTTTGTGCCGCACCAATGTTATACTTCGAGCAATGTATGACTTGTCACCGTCAACAGGCTCGCAGTAAACCTGCGGTAATCTCAATTTCGAGAGGAGAAATATGAATAAACTTTCAAAGCTCGCGTTCATTGCAGCTACCGCAGTTATGGCTGCATCCGCTTCGGCACAGTCGGTGCCGGCGTCGCGTCAAGCCGTCAATGACAACTGGGTGAACGGCACGGGCGAATGGGTTTGGATGAACGGCACGAACGAGCTCTGCTGGCGCGATGCGTTCTGGACGCCGGCCACCGCCAACGCGAAGTGCGATGGCGCACTGGTCGCCCAAGCACCGCAGCCGCCGGTCGCTCCGGTCGCTCCGGCCATCACCAGCCAGAAGATCACGTATCAGGCTGACGCGCTGTTCGACTTCGACAAGGCAACCCTCAAGCCGCTGGGCAAGCAGAAGCTCGACGAACTGGCTTCGAAGATCCAGGGCATGAACACGGAAGTGGTCGTCGCAACGGGCTACACGGACCGCATCGGTTCGGACAAGTACAACGACCGTCTGTCGCTGCGCCGTGCGCAAGCAGTCAAGTCGTACCTGGTCAGCAAGGGTGTCCCGGCCAACAAGATCTACACGGAAGGCAAGGGCAAGCGCAACCCGGTCACGACCGGCTGCAACCAGAAGAACCGCAAGCAACTGATCGCCTGCCTCGCACCGGATCGCCGCGTGGAAGTGGAAGTGGTCGGTACGCAAGAAGTGCAGAAGACGACCGTTCCGGCGCAGTAAGCCGCGGTTTTCGACTGCTTCAAAGCCCCGCTCCGGCGGGGCTTTTTCTTTGACGCCCGTCCGGGCGCTCGCTGGCCTCGTCGTCCGCCCGCTTATATACTCGGGGCTGACGTACCGATGCACCGCCCTCCTTCCGTAGCCCGTTTGCCGACATGACCAACGCCGACCCGCACGAACTCCAGAAATTCAGCGACCTCGCCCATCGGTGGTGGGATCCGAATGCCGAATTCAAACCGCTGCACGACCTGAATCCGGTCCGGCTCGGCTGGATCGACTCGCATGCGCATCTCGCCGGCAAGCGCGCACTCGACGTCGGCTGCGGCGGCGGCATCCTGTCCGAATCGATGGCCGGCCTCGGCGCGCAGGTAAAAGGCATCGACCTGTCGACCGAGGCGCTCGGCGTGGCCGATCTGCACAGCCTTGAAAGCGGCATCACCGTCGACTACGAGGCGATCGCGGCAGAAGCGATCGCCGAACGCGAGCCTGGCGCATACGATGTCGTCACGTGCATGGAGATGCTCGAGCACGTGCCGTCGCCGGCCGGCGTCGTGGCCGCGTGCGCGACGCTCGTGAAACCGGGCGGCTGGGTGTTCTTCTCGACGCTGAACCGCAACCTGAAGTCCTACCTGTTCGCCGTGATCGGCGCCGAGTACATCGCGCAGATGCTGCCGAAAGGCACGCACGACTACGCGCGCTTCATCCGTCCGTCGGAACTCGCGAGCTTCGTGCGTGGGACCGATCTGCACATCGTCGAGATCAAGGGCATCACGTATCACCCGATCGGCAAGCGCTTCGCGCTGTCGAACGACACCGACATCAACTATCTCGTCGCGTGCCGCCGCGGCGCGTGACCTTCCGACCGGCATGACGACTCCCCTTTCGACCGCGCGGGCCGCATTCGACGAGCCGCGCCTGGTGAACTGCGATGCAGTGCTGTTCGACCTCGACGGTACGCTCGCCGACACGGCGCCCGATCTTGCGGCCGCCGTCAACAAGATGCAGCGCGTGCGCGGCCTGCCCGAAACGCCGCTCGACGTGCTCCGGCCGCTCGCGTCGGCCGGCGCGCGCGGCCTGCTCGGCGGCGCGTTCGGCATCGATCCGCAATCGCCCGGCTACGATGCGATGCGCGACGAGTTCCTGATCAACTACGCGACCGACATCTGCGTGCACACGACGTTGTTCCCGGGCATCGACGACGTGCTCGGCGAACTCGAGGCGCGCGGCGTGCGCTGGGGCATCGTCACGAACAAGGCGATGCGGCTCACCGCGCCGCTTGTCGAACTGCTCGGCCTGTCGGCGCGCGCTGCCTGTATCGTCGGGGGCGACACAACGCCGCACTCGAAGCCGCATCCGGCACCGCTGCTGCATGCGGCCGCGCAGATGACGCTCGCGCCCCAACGGATCGTCTATGTCGGCGACGATCTGCGCGACATCCAAGCCGGCAGCGCCGCCGGGATGGCGACCGTCGCCGCCGCGTACGGCTACTGCGGCGACGGCGCCGCACCGGGCGACTGGCAGGCACAGCATCTCGTCGGCTCGACGCAGGAACTGCGCGAACTGTTGCGCGATGTTGGGCTATAATGGTCGATCTTATCCGCGGGGGCGACCTGGTTTCGACAGGGGTTGTGAAGCGGCTAGGGCATGTCGAGGACCCGTCACCTCGTTAATCAATGGGAAAATCGTAACTGCAAACGACGATACGTTCGCACTGGCAGCCTAAGGGCCGCCGTCCTCTGCCTAGTTCACTGACGGGCTAGTGTCGCAAGACCGGTAGCAATACCGCCAGAGGTCATTTACGTCAGTTAAGCCCTGTCGGCGTCGCGACGCCAGGGTCGAAAACCTAGCGAATCGCCGTAGTGCAGCGTGTTCGTCCGCGTCGCTACGGTTAAATCAAATGACTGAACTAAACATGTAGAACTAGTCGTGGAGCGCTTCTGGACGCGGGTTCGATTCCCGCCGCCTCCACCAAATTCCGCGCTTGACGCACGAACCCCGCACGACGCGAGTCTGCGGGGTTTTTGTTGTCGGCGAACCGCACGTGCCCCCCCCGCCGCGAAAGCGCCCAGCCCCGGACGGGCCAGGCGGAATGCCGCCGGTATTCCAGCGGCAGGAGGTGACGGATGGTCGGCGTCGCCCGCGCTGCGATTCCGCGCACTGAACGACACCCGCCCCGGCAACCGCGGCCGTGGCACGACGCATCGTCGGCTCGGGCCCGCGGCACCAGCGGATCATTGACGGCTTAGCTGCCGCGATACAGCGACTTCATTTCTTCTGCGCTGGCGGGACGCACGCCGATCGCACGGGAGCCCGACGCCGATGCGCCCTGCGCCTGCGCGCCGTAGCCGCTGGCGTCGGCGGCCTGCGCTTGTGCGAACGCTGCGCGCTGCTGCTCTGCGACGCGTGCGGTGGCTGCCTGGATCGCTTCCGGATAGTGCGGATCTTCGCCGCGGGCGGTGTTGTAGCCCGCCTGTTGCAACTGGACGAGTTCGGCGCGAACCTGCGCGCGAGTGAGTGCCGACGGCTGCGCGAACGACACGACCGGTGCGACGAGAGCGGCAGCAACGACAACGGCTTGAACGAGCGACTTCATGATGACCTACCTCCAGATTTGTCTGATTTCGCGGTGAACACCCGTTCATCGCTGACAAACCGAAGTTTATGTAGGTGAGTGCTTAAGAATAAGGCAGGTTTCTGGAAGACATTCTTCCTCAATCAAGGGTTAACCCTATACTCACGTTTGCCGCGTCCTCGCCACGCCGAACGCACCGCCTATAAAACACGAGCCCCGCGAAGCGGCAAGCTTCGGGGGGCTCGGCAATATCGCACGGGCGCGCCGGATTATCGGTCATGCCCTCGCCGGCGACTGTCGCGCGCGACGACGCGTGCTGTTACTGGGCGTCCATCGGGCACTTCAGGTTGCAGCCGTTAGGGTCGCCCATATCGCCCTTGCGCCGTAGCGCCGATTTCTTGCCGCTCTGGAATTTCTGCGACGGCGCCGACGCCGCGAACGGCATCTGCGGATGCTCGTTCAGGCGAAACTGGTCGCTCAGGATCCCGCCGGGCACGCCCGGCGAGTTCTGCGCCGACGCGAACGGCGACGCAGCGATCAGAAGCCCCGCAGTCAACGCGGCCGCGGAGAAGGGAACGGAAAGTTTCATGGCGGGATGACGCCTGAACGGCGTGCTTGTTGGAACGTTGATCAAGCGGCAAGCGTAGCGCAAATCCCCCGCTGCTGCAGTGCAGTTCGCACTTGCTCGCGTTACCGGGTGTTGACGTCCGGCGCCCCGGTCGCGCCGCTGCCGGCCAGCACTGCCGCGATGCCGGTCAGCGTCCCGCACGCGGCCGGATCGTAGCCGTCGAGATGCGCGACGCGTTCGATGAAGCGTGCGTCGCGCAACAATTCCAGCACGCCGGCGAGCGGTCGGGAATCGATCCGCGCGCGTTCGCACGCAAAGTAATAATCCTCGTCGACGACCGGGATGAAATCGAGCCCGAAGTGGCGGGCGGCCGGCTCGACGCCAAAGCCCAGATCAGCCATCCCGCTCGCGACGAACGCTGCAATCGCGGAGTGCGTGAGCTCCGCGGACGCATAACCGTCGATTCGCTCCGGGTCGATGCCGATCGCGCGCAACGCCAGATCGAGCAGCATTCGCGTGCCCGAGCCCGGCTGCCGGTTGACGAAGCGGATGTCGTTCCGCGCGAGATCGGCGAGCCCGCGAACCTGCTTCGGGTTGCCGCGGGGCACGAACAGCCCCTGTTGGCGACGCGTCAGATGAATCAGCACGTGGCGCGCGTCGTCGAGCCACGGCCGGTAGATCTGCGCGCACTGCTCGCGGAACGCGCCGCGCGGCAGGTGGAAACCTGCCAGTTCGCATTCGCCGCGCACGAGCGCCTGCACGGCTTCGACACTCTCGCGATACTTGATGTCGACCGCAGCCTGTGCCTCGACGAGCGCGGAAACGAGCGTCGCGACCGCATAGCCGTGCGACGCGTGGATTCGCACGGCGCCGTCGCGCTGCGCAAGCCGCCGATTCAGGTCGCTCGACACCTCGGCCGCGAGCGCGCGCAGGTTCTCGTCGAGCCGGCTGCGCGCGAGACGCTGCGCGTCCACGATCGCCTGGCCCAATTCGGACAGTGTCGAACCCTTGCCGCGCGCGGTGTCGATCAACGCGCCGCCGACGCACGCCTCCAGCGCGCGCAGCATGCCCCACGCATGCCGATATGACAGTCCCTTCGCCTGCGCGGCTTGCGCGATGCTGCCCGTATCGGCCACGAGTTCCAGCAACGGCGCCACGTCCGACAGGCTGGCCGCGCGCCCTTCGGTGTCGCGTACGGTCAGATACGCGTCGCATTCGATTCGAATCAATTATGTGCTCCGATTTCCTATTGCGACTGCGAAATCTTCCGCTTATCGTTGACCAAAATCAATCAGAACGAAGCCTCGTTGCGCACTATATGAACTCATAGCGCATATGAGACTTTGGAGGAGCATAACCGATGTCCCCGAATTCCTCTGCGCCCGACGCGCTCGTCGAGCGCCATGCGCGCGCCGGCCGCTCGCTGCTCGCGGTCCTGCACGCGATCCAGGACGACGCGGGCTACGTGCCGGCGGGCTGCGTCGCGCCGCTCGCGAAGGCGTTGAACCTGTCGCGCGCGGAAGTGCACGGCGTGCTCACCTACTATCACCACTTCCGCACCGCGCCGCCCGCGCGCGTGACGATCCAGATGTGCCGCGCCGAGGCGTGCCGCAGCATGGGCTGCGAGACGCTCGCCGCCCATGCGGAAGCGCGCACCGGTTGCCGGTTCGACGCGTCGCACGGCAACGGTGCCGACACGCACGCGTCGGGCGACGTCGCGCTCGAGTCCGTCTACTGCCTCGGGCTGTGCGCGCAATCGCCGTCGATGACGATCAATGGCGTACTGCACGCGAAGGTCACGCCGGAAAAGTTCGACGCGCTCCTCGCGCGAGCCGCCGCCCACACGCCGGAGGCCGCATGACGACCCGCATCTACGTTCCGCGCGATTCGTCCGCGCTGGCGCTCGGCGCCGATGCCCTCGCCGCCGCGATCGTCGCGGAAGCCGAGCGGCGCGGCGTCGCCGTCGAACTCGTGCGCAACGGCTCGCGCGGCCTGCTGTGGCTCGAACCGCTCGTCGAGGTCGGCACGGCCGCCGGCCGAGTCGGCTATGCGAACCTGTCGGCCGCCGACGTGCCCGCCCTCTTCGACGCGAATTGGCTGGACGGCGGTGCACATCCGAGCGGCGTCGGCCTCGTCGATGCGCTGCCGTATCTCGCGCGCCAGCAGCGCCTGACGTTCGCGCGGATCGGCCTGACCGACCCGCTGTCGATCGACGACTACCTGAAGCACGACGGCCTCGCGGGCCTGAAGAACGCCCTCGCGCTCGACGGCGACGCCGCGTGCGAGACGCTGATCGAATCGGGGCTGCGCGGGCGCGGGGGCGCGGCCTTCCCGGCCGGCATCAAATGGCGCACGGTCCGCCAGGCCAGCGCGACGCAGAAGTACATCGTCTGCAACGCCGACGAAGGCGACTCGGGCACGTTCTCCGATCGCCTGATCATGGAAAGCGACCCGTACTGCCTGATCGAAGGGATGATCATCGCCGGCATCGCAACGGGCGCGACGCTCGGCTACATCTACGTGCGCAGCGAATATCCGCATGCGATCGCGGCGCTCGAAACCGCAATCGAGCGCGCGCGCGACGCCGGCTGGCTCGGCGAGCACGTGCTCGGCTCCGCGCATGCGTTCGACCTGCAGGTCGCGAAAGGCGCCGGCTCGTACGTGTGCGGCGAGGAAACGGCACTGCTCGAATCGCTCGAAGGCAAACGCGGCGTCGTGCGCGCGAAGCCGCCGCTGCCCGCGCTGGCCGGCCTGTTCGGGCAGCCGACGGTCATCAACAACGTGATCACGCTCGCGACCGCGCCGATCATCTTCGCGCGCGGTGCCGCGTTCTATCGCGACTACGGGATGGGCCGCTCGCGCGGCACGCTGCCGTTCCAGCTCGCGGGCAACATTCGCCACGGCGGTCTCGTCGAACTCGCGTTCGGCGTCACGCTGCGCGAGCTGCTGTTCGACTTCGGCGGCGGCACGGCCAGCGGCCGGCCCGCACGCGCGGCCCAGGTTGGCGGCCCGCTCGGCACCTATCTGCCCGAGCACCAGTGGGACGTGCCGCTCGATTACGAGGCATACGCGGCCATCGGCGCGGTGGTCGGCCACGGCGGCATCGTGCTGCACGACGACACGTCGAACCTCGCCGAACTCGCCGAATACGCAATGAAGTTTTGCGCGATCGAATCGTGCGGCAAGTGCACGCCGTGCCGCATCGGCTCCACGCGCGGCGTCGAGACGATCACACGCATTCGCGAAGGCGATACGTCGGAGCGGCAGATCACGCTGCTGCGCGATCTGTGCGACACGATGCTCGCCGGCTCGCTGTGCGCGATGGGCGGGATGACGCCGTACCCGGTGCTGTCCGCGCTCGACCATTTCCCCGAAGATTTCGGGCTCGCCGCCGGCAAGCAAGCCGCGTCGGGTCCGGTCAAGGCTGCGGCCTGACCCAGAAGGAGCCCTGCATGTCCCTCGACACGAACAACGTCCGCCAAGGCGGCTGCGGCTCGGGCCAATGCGCTTGCAAGAGCGCCGCCCAGGCGCGCGTGCGCGATCCGTTCGACGATACCGACTACGGCACGCCCCTGCGGCACGCCGATACCGACGTCACGCTCGAAATCGACGGCCAGCCGGTGACGGTGCCGGCCGGCACGTCGGTGATGCGCGCCGCGATCGAGGCCGGCGTCAACGTGCCGAAGCTGTGCGCGACCGACTCGCTCGAACCGTTCGGTTCGTGCCGTCTGTGCCTCGTGGAAATCGAGGGCCGGCGCGGCTATCCGGCGTCGTGCACGACACCCGTAGAAACCGGGATGAAGGTGCGCACGCAATCGGACCGGCTGCAGTCGCTGCGCCGCAACGTGATGGAGTTGTACATCTCCGACCACCCGCTCGACTGCCTGACCTGCCCGGCCAACGGCGACTGCGAGCTGCAGGACATGGCGGGGGTCGTCGGACTGCGCGAGGTCCGCTACGGCTTCGACGGTGCGAATCACCTGCGCGACCGGAAGGACGAATCGAACCCCTACTTCACGTACGATCCGTCGAAGTGCATCGTCTGCAACCGCTGCGTGCGCGCATGCGAGGAAACGCAGGGAACGTTCGCGCTGACGATCGCTGCGCGCGGTTTCGAATCGCGCGTCGCCGCGAGCGAAAGCGAATCGTTCATGGCATCCGAATGCGTGTCGTGCGGCGCCTGCGTCGCCGCATGCCCGACCGCCACGTTGCAGGAAAAGACGGTCGTCCAGCTCGGCCAGGCCGAACATTCGGTCGTCACGACCTGCGCGTACTGCGGCGTCGGCTGTTCGTTCAAGGCCGAAATGAAGGGCACGCAGGTCGTGCGGATGACGCCGCACAAGAACGGCCTCGCGAACGAAGGCCACGCGTGCGTGAAGGGGCGCTTCGCGTGGGGCTATGCGACGCACAAGGACCGCATCACGAAGCCGATGATTCGCGAGAAGATCACCGATCCGTGGCGCGAAGTGAGCTGGGAAGAGGCGCTCACCTATGCGGCGACGCAGTTCCGCAA
Organism: Burkholderia sp. AU19243; assembly: GCF_018148075.1. NCBI lineage: Bacteria > Pseudomonadati > Pseudomonadota > Betaproteobacteria > Burkholderiales > Burkholderiaceae > Burkholderia > Burkholderia sp. AU19243. The sequence continues at coordinate 240,156 of NZ_JAGSTV010000001.1, read as the reverse complement.
GCTGCAGCAGAAGTACGGCCGCGATTCGATCGGCGGCATCACGTCGTCGCGCTGCACGAACGAGGAAACCTACCTCGTGCAAAAGCTCGTACGCGCCGCGTTCGGCAACAACAACGTCGACACCTGCGCACGCGTGTGCCATTCGCCGACCGGCTACGGACTGAAGACGACACTCGGCGAATCGGCCGGCACGCAGACCTTCGCGTCGGTCAGCCAGGCCGACGTGATCATCGTGATGGGCGCGAACCCGACCGACGGGCACCCGGTGTTCGGCTCGCGCCTGAAGCGGCGCATCCGGGAAGGCGCGAAGCTGATCGTGATCGATCCGCGCCGCATCGACGTCGTCGACGGCCCGCACGTGAAGGCCACCCATCACCTGCAATTGCGTCCCGGCACCAACGTCGCGATGGTCAATGCGCTCGCGCACGTGATCGTCACCGAAGGGCTCGTCGCCGACGCGTTCGTCGCCGAGCGCTGCGAAACGCGCGCGTTCGAGCAATGGCGCGAATTCGTGTCGCGCGCCGAGAACTCGCCGGAGGCGACCGCCGACGTGACCGGCGTGCCGGCCGAACAGGTGCGGGAAGCGGCGCGCCTCTACGCGACGGGCGGCAACGCCGCGATCTACTACGGCCTCGGCGTGACGGAACACGCACAGGGCTCGACGACGGTGATGGGCATCGCGAACCTGGCGATGGCGACCGGCAACATCGGCCGCGAAGGCGTCGGCGTCAATCCGCTGCGCGGCCAGAACAACGTGCAGGGCTCGTGCGACATGGGCTCATTCCCGCACGAGCTGCCCGGCTACCGGCACATCGGCGACGCAACCGTACGCGCGCAGTTCGAGCAGGCATGGTCGGCGACGTTGCAGCCGGAACCTGGCCTGCGCATCCCGAACATGTTCGACGCGGCACTCGATGGCAGCTTCAAAGGGCTCTACTGCCAGGGCGAGGACATCGTCCAGTCGGATCCGAACACGCAGCACGTGGCGGCCGCGCTGTCGGCAATGGAATGCATCGTCGTGCAGGACATCTTCCTGAACGAGACGGCCAAATACGCACACGTGCTGCTGCCGGGCTCGACGTTCCTCGAGAAGGACGGCACGTTCACGAACGCTGAGCGCCGGATCTCCCGCGTGCGAAAGGTAATGCCGCCGGTCGCGGGCTACGCGGACTGGGAAGTGACGCTGCTGCTGTCGCAGGCGCTCGGCTACGACATGCACTACTCGCATCCGTCCGAAATCATGGACGAGATCGCGCGGCTCACGCCGACCTTTGCGGGCGTATCGTACGAGAAGCTGGACGCGCTCGGCAGCATCCAGTGGCCGTGCAACGCGCAGGCGCCGGACGGCACGCCGACGATGCACATCGACGCGTTCGTGCGCGGCAAAGGCCGGTTCGTGATCACGCAATTCATCCCGACGCCCGAGAAGGTCACGCAGCGCTATCCGCTGATCCTGACCACGGGCCGCATCCTGTCGCAATACAACGTCGGCGCGCAGACACGCCGGACCGAAAACGTGCAGTGGCACGAAGAGGACCGCCTCGAGATCCATCCGCACGACGCCGAGGATCGCGGGATCCGCACCGGCGACTGGGTCGGCATCGAATCGCGGGCCGGCCAGACGGTGTTGCGCGCGCTCGTGTCCGACCGCATGCAGCCCGGTGTCGTGTACACGACGTTCCATTTCCCGGAATCGGGCGCGAACGTGATCACGACGGACAGTTCCGACTGGGCGACCAATTGCCCCGAATACAAGGTCACGGCCGTGCAGGTGCTGCCGGTTGCGCAGCCGTCCGACTGGCAACGTGCGTATGCGCGCTTCAACTCGGAGCAACTCGACCTGCTCGAGCGTCGCGCCGCCGCGCCGGCCGCCGTGACCACGGGCAAGTGAGGAAGCAATGGACCACGGACACCTGATCGACATGGCGAACCAGATCGGCGCTTTCTTCGAATCGATGCCCGATCGCGACGAAGCGCTGACCGGGATCGCCGAGCATATCCGGCGCTTCTGGGAGCCGCGGATGCGCCGCGCGCTTCTCGCCGCGCTCGACGATCCGTCGAGCGAAGCCGGACAACGCGCGACGCCGATCTTGCGCGACGCGATCGCCGCGCATCGGGCGTCGCTCGTGCCGGCCGCGGCCCCGGCCTGAAGGCTCGCTACGCGGGCAGCGGCATGCCCGCGAACCAGTTTTCGCAATGGCGCAGCAGCGCGTTCGCGTCTGTGGCGGTGCGGCCGCGCGCCGCGATGTAGCCGTCCGGCCGCAGCAGGTAGAACGATGGTCTCGAGCGGCCATACGCGAGCGCCAATCCTTCCGCGCCGTTGCCTTCCGCATCGCAGACGCGCCATGTCCGCACGGCGCCCGGCATGATCCGCTCCACGCCTTGGACGAGCGCCTGCGCATCCGCGGACATCGGCGGCACGTCAGCGGCGTCGCCGCCATCGGCGCCCGCCGGCTCCTCCAGCAACAGCAGCGTGAAGCTCGCCGGGTCGTGCAGATCGTATAGCCTTGCGGTTCCCGGCGCCGGGCCGAGCGGCCCGTCGACGACGCGTACCAGCGCGTCGGGCGCGCGCTCGCCGGCGCGCGGGCCACCGTCAAGCACGCGCTCGAGCGTGAGCGGGCTTTTCCGGTACTGCACGCCGAGCTCGCTGAACGTGCGCCGCACCGCGTCGCGCACCGGGCCGAGCGACGACAGCAGCGGCACCACGTGATCGCGCAGCAGCTTGACCGCGCCGTGGTCCGCTTCGACGAACTGCGTGACGACACTCGTCTGCCGCAACACGTCGCGCTCGATCGGGTGGCGCTCCGCATGATACGTGTCGAGCAGCCGCTCGGACGTTCCCGCACCGAGCACGCGCGCGAGCTTCCAGCCGAGATTGAGCGCCTCCTGGATTCCCGTGTTCATGCCCTGCGCGCCGGCCGGACTGTGGATATGCGCGGCGTCGCCGGCGAAAAACACGCGCCCGTAGCGCAGCCGGTCGACCATCCGGCTGTTCAGATGGAAATACGACGACCACGCGAGATCGCTCGGCGCAATCGATGCGCCCATGCGGGCGCGCACCAGCGCGTCGCATTCGTCGAGCGATGGCGGCGGTGCATCGGGTGCCGGTGCGCCGCCGGGCGGCCGGTCGGCAACGAGCCGGTAGCGTCCGCTCCCCATCGGGAACAGCCCGGCGATGCCGTCGGGTGTCGTAAACAGATGGATTTCCTCGTCGGGCCAGGGCGGCAAGGCCTCGAAATCGGCAAGCAGAAACGTTTGTTCCAACGCGCGGCCCGCGAAGCCCACGCCGAGCAGATGCCGCACCGTACTGTGTGCGCCGTCGGCCGCGACCAGGTACGACGGCGCGCAGCGTTCGTCGCGGCCGTCGGCACCGCGCAGCGTCACGTCGAGCGACGGGCCGCCGGCGTCGCACGCGACCAGCGTGACACCGCGCTCGATCGTCACGCTGAGGCCGGCCAGATGTTCGGTCAGCAATCGCTCGGTGACGCTCTGATCGAGCAACAGCAGGTAGGGATAACGCGTTTGCAACGGATCGAAATCGAGCCGCGCGATCACGCGGCCGTCGGAATGCAGCGCCGCCTCGTGCACGCGATGGCCGAGTTCGAGAAACGGTTCGACCGCGCGATGCTGTTCGAGCAGTTCGAGCGTGCGCGCCTGGATGCCGATCGCGCGTGAATACGGCGCCGGCGTGGCGAGCCGGTCGACGATGCGCACCGGCACGCGGGCCCGCGCGAGACTCATCGCGGCAGCAAGACCGGTCGGACCGGCGCCGACGATCAGCACGGGCGGGATATCGAGCAATGTGTCAGCCATGAGCACCTCGATGACACGCGATGCCGCCAGTCTACGCCGCTCCGCGTGACGGGGCCATATGCCGGGCGGCCGATCCTCGGCGCGGGTGCGCAATGTGGGAAAATACGCGCTTTCCGTCAGTTTTCGCGTCATGGATTCCGCATTCGACCGAGCGTATGCCGCGCACCGCGCGGGCCGCCTCGCCGAGGCCGAGCACGGCTATCGCGCCGCAATCGCCACCAATCCCGCCGACGCCGACGCGCTGCATCTGTTCGGCGTGCTGCGCCATCAGCAGGGCCAGCATGCCGAGGCGGCAGATCTCGTCGGGCGCGCGGTCGAGTTGCGCCCGGACGATGCCGCGCTTCAGCTCAATCTCGGCAACGCGCTGAAGGCGCTCGGCCGGCTCGACGACGCGATCGACCGCTTTCGCAATGCGCTGTCGCTCGCGCCCGAATTTCCGCTCGCGCACTACAACCTCGGCAACGCGTATGCGGCGCTGCAGCGCCACGAGGATGCGGTGGATGCATTCGCCCGCGCGCTCCGGCTCACGCCCGACGATGCATCGATCCACAACAACCTCGGTAACGCGCTGAACGCGCTCGGCCGCCACGACGACGCACTCGCCGCGTTCCGCCGCGCGCTGGAGCTGCGCCCCGGCCATGCGGGCGCGCACAACAATCTGGCGATGGCGCTAAACGCGATGGGCCGCGCGGACGACGCAATCGCGCACTTCCAGGCCGCGATCGACGCGCAGCCGCGCTTCGTCGCCGCGCATTTCAATCTCGGCAACACGCTGGAAGCGCTCGGCCGTCATGCGCAAGCCGCCGCCGCGTTCGAAGCGGCGCTCGCGCTGCACCCGCCGTTTCCGCTCGCGCTGTTCGGGCTCGCGAACGCGCTGTGCGCACAGGCACGCCACCGCGAAGCACTGCCCTACTACGAACGCGCAGTCGGGCTCGACCCGTCGTTCGCCCTCGCGTGGCTGAACCTCGGCAACGCGCATCATGCGCTTGGCGCGCACGAGATGGCGCTGCGTGCGTTCGACCAGGCGCTCCGCGTCGCGCCGGACCTGAAGCTCGCGCAACTGCACCGCGCCGTCACGCTGCTCACGCTGCGCGACTTCACGCGCGGCCTGCCCGCCTATGAAGCCCGCCACGACACGCCGGGCGCAACGCCGCTCGGCACGCTGCCGCGCTGGCAGGGCGAACCGATTGCGGCGCGCACGCTGCTGATCCGCGCGGAACAAGGCTTCGGCGATACGCTGCAGTTCGTCCGCTTCGTGCCGCTCGCTCGCGCACGCTGCGCGCGTGTCGTACTAGAGGTGCAGCCGGAACTCGTCACGCTCCTCGCACCGGTTGCGGCACGCTGGCGCGTGACGCTCATCGCGCAGGGCGCCGCAAAGCCGCCGGCGGACGTCGGATGCACGCTGATGAGCCTGCCGTTCCTGCTGGGCCTGCAGCCGGACGACATCGTCGCGGACGCGCGCTATCTCGATGCGCCGGACAGTGCCCGCCGGCGCTTTCGCGGGTCGCTCGGCGGTCAGTCGAAACGCAAGTTCGGCCTGGCGTGGTCCGGGCGCCGACAGGCTCAGGAGAACCGCTCGATGCCGTTCGATGCGCTCGCGCCGCTGCTCGCGCTGCCCGACATCGACTGGCTCGTGCTGCAGCCGGCGCTCGACGACGACGAACGCGCGCGCATCGACGCGCACCCGCGCGTGCACCGGCTCGATGGCCGGCTGAACGACTTCGCCGATACGGCCGCGCTCATCGAGCGGCTCGACGGCGTCGTCACGATCGATACCGCCGTCGCGCACCTCGCGGGCGCGCTCGGCAAGCCGCTGTGGATCATGCTGCCGTTCGCAGCGGACTGGCGCTGGTTCACGGGCGACGACTGCCCGTGGTATCCGGCGGCGACGCTCGTGCGCCAGCCCGCACCGGGGCACTGGCTCGACGTGACGGCGAAGGTGGCCGCCGCGCTGCACGACGCCTGAGCGTCGGCAAAAAGGGAGCGCGCCGCGCGCCCCTTGTTTATCCGATGCAATGCAACACGGACGCCATCACGCCGACTTGTACTGGTTGCGCGCGCCGGGGGTCCGGTACAGCACGAGCGTCGCGATCAGCCCACAGATCGCAGCGACGCTCAGCCAGAGGCCCGGCGCCGCCTTGTTGCCCGTCTGGTGGATCAGCAGCGTCGCGATCGCGGGCGTGAAACCGCCGATCGTCGTCGCGAGGCTGTACGCGAGCGAGAAGCCGGCGGTGCGCACGTCGGCCGGCATCACTTCGGTCAGCGCAACGACCATCGCGCCGTTGTACGACCCGTACAGGAACGACAGCCAAAGCTCGACCGCGAGCAGCCTCACGAACGACGGCTGCGCAACGAGCCATAGCACGGCCGGATAGGCCGACAGCAACGTGAGCACCGTGAACGCGATCAGCACGGGGCGGCGGCCGACGCGGTCCGACAACGCACCGGACAGTGGCAGCCACACGAGGTTGGACAGACCGACGCAAACGGTCACGATCAGCGCGTCGAGCGACGACAGGTGCAGCACTTCCTTGCCGAACGTCGGCGTGTATGCGGTGATCATGTAGAACGACACCGTCGTCATGATCACCATCCCCATCCCGGCGATCACGACACCCCAGTTCGCGAGCATCGAGCGCATGATCTCGCCCATCGTCGGACGGTGGCGCTTCGCGAGGAATTCATCGGTTTCCTTCAGCGAACGACGGATCAGGAACAGGAACGGCACGATCAGACAGCCGATCAGGAACGGAATGCGCCACCCCCACGCGGTCATCTCGTCGGCCGGCAGCATACGGTTGAGCAGCACGCCGACAAATGCGGCAAACACGACCGCGACCTGCTGGCTGCCCGATTGCCACGACGTGTAGAAACCCTTGTTGCCCTTCGTCGCGATCTCCGACAGATAGACCGACACGCCGCCGAGTTCGACGCCCGCCGAAAAGCCCTGCAGCAGCCGGCCGAGCAGCACGAGCACCGGCGCGAGCACGCCGATCGTCGCGTAGCCCGGAATCGCGGCCACCGTAAGCGTGCCGAGCGCCATCAACCCCAGCGTCAGGATCAGTCCCTTGCGACGGCCATGATGATCGATGTACGCGCCGAGCACGATCGCGCCGACCGGGCGCATCAGGAAGCCCGCGCCGAACACCGACAGCGACAGCATCAGCGACGCGAACGCGTTGCCGCTGGGAAAGTAGGTTTTCGCGATGGCCGACGCGTAGTACCCGTAGACCATGAAGTCGTACATTTCGAGAAAGTTGCCGCTGACGACGCGGAACACGGTGCGAACTTTTGATTCCTGCGCGACAGCTTGCGTTGCTGTAGACATGTCGTTCTCTCGGCTCGGATGGCGCGAACGCCGCGCCGTGTGGGACCGACGATGCGTGCCGCGCCGCGGCGGCGCACACAGGCATCGCTGTGAGCCGGCGGCGCATCGCGCAACGACGTGCGCGCCGGCAAGATTTGCAAATGATGCCACGCGAAACCGACGATTGCCTTGGAGCGCCCCTGGGCGCGGCCGCCGGTCCGCGCGCCCGGTTTCCGCTCGTACCAATGAGCTCGAACCGGGCGCCAAAATCGGACTAATCCGATCGACCGATCGCGCTCGCGTGACCACAATGTCACGAATCGCAACGCTACTGCGCTGCAGCCGCACGATTGCCCGTGCCGCACCGCGCACCTTCTCATGACTTCATCGCCGCTTGTTCCCGTCGAAGGCGCGCTCGCCCGCCCTCGCGCCGCCCCGCTCGACGGCGTGCCGCCGTTCGGCCGCGAGTGGACGTTCCGCGGCGCGTCCGGTACGCGCGCGCTTGCGACGCTGACGACGTCATGCATCGACGTCGATGCACCGCACCGGTCGTGTCGCTGGCAACCGCAGCCCGTCGCGCCGCCGTCGTTGGCCGGCGCACCGGCGGTCGCGCCCGACATCCGCCGCCGCTCCATCGACGCAGCGGGCCGGGCGCCCGATCGACGCGCGCTGCATGCCGCGTGCTGGAGCATCGGTGCGTTCGTCATCATCGGCTGGCTCGTGGCCGCGCACGAACCGTTCCCGGTCTTCGCGCCAGCGTCCATGCAGGCGGCCGGCGCGACGCCGCGCCACGGCAATGAATCCAAGGGAACGGTGCGTACCGTCGCAGCCCTCGCGGCCAAGCCGGTCGACGCGCCGGCCCAGCAGGTCGCAGCGCATCCCGTCGCGACATCGGCCGGCCCCACTCGGCCTGCACGGGGCGCGACGCCGAAGGCCGCGCCGCAGCGCAGCGAAATGGCATCGCACGCCGCGCCCGTCTCCATCGTGTCGGCGGCGCCGCCACTATCGCGCCAAGGCCCGGCGGGCAAACGCGCAAAACGGGCGCGCGCTTCGGACGCCTCTGCGTCCCGGCTTGCCCCCCGCCCGCCCGTCACGCAGCACGCATCACGAGCGCCGTCGCACGATCATCGCCACCGGCGCTCGCATGCGCTCCCGCCGCAGCCCTCGCTCGACGATCCGCTCACGCTGATCGCGATTGCGCACGCGCTGAATGCCTCCCTTCCCGCGCCACCGGACAAAACGCCCGGCGCCGCCTTCGACTGGACCGCGCAACTGTCTCATCGGCGCCTGACCGACGTCTACCGCGCACTCCCCCGCTAACGCGCGCGCAATAAAAAACCCGGCGAAGCACGCTTCGCCGGGTTTCGTCCGTCCGTCGTTGCGTCGGACGTCCTGTCGTTACTTGTGCTGAGGCAATCCCGTTTCGGCCTGCCGCTCGAGTTGCCGCACCTGGTCCTGCAGTTCACGCAACTGCATCTGTGCTGCCCGCTTCTCGACCTGCAGCGCCTGCGTCTGCTCCTGTGCGGCCTTTTGCCGCTGCGCGACCTCGGCTTGCTGGCTGCGCGCGACGCCGAGATCGGCTTGCAACTGCTGCGCGCGATTCGCCTGCAGCGCGATCACGCGCTCGAGGAACGTCTTCTGCGCCTGCAGTTCGGTGCGGCGGATTTCGACGTCCGCAAGCTGCGCCGTCTGCTGGACGAAGTTCGCGTAGACCATCTCCGCCCGAGTCTTCTCCTGCGACTTGATCACGCGCCATAGATGCTTGTCCTGAAACAGCGCGACGTAGTACGTCATCTCGCGCGGATCGAACATGAGGCTCGCGCCGTAGCTGCCGTTGTAGGTCGTTCGCATCTCGACGATTCGCCCGTCGTGCAGCATCTGCGACAGTTCGGCGACGTTGCCTTGCGCACCGGCATCCGTCGCGCTCGCGGCCGATGTCGGTGCCGCTTCCGGCGACGCATCGCCGCTCAGGCTCGTCACCGCGGGGCGCGTGCCCGCGACAGGCGCGGTCGCATCGGCGGACCACGTTGCGCCTGCGTATGCGCAGGCAGCCATCGCAACGATCCACGTTGCGCATCGAGCAGGGGAAAAGTTTCGGAAGACCAACGTGAGACTCCGGCGAACGAATCGGAACTCGCGATTATCGTTCAAAACGAAACGGCCGCATCTCAAATTAAACGGGATGCGGCCGCCCTGCTTCGATGCGATGCAAATGCAGTCTACAGACGGGTCTCGCGTGCCGCGCGCAGGAATGCATCGAGCAGCGGCGTGCAGTCGAGCAACTCGGCGCCGCCCGCGCGATGAAACTCCGGATGCCACTGCACGCCGACGACGAACGGAGCGCGCCGGTAGCGGATGCCCTCGATGATCCCGTCGCCCGCCGACACGGCCTCGATGTTCAGATCGCGGCCGAGATCGCGGATCGCCTGATGGTGGATCGAGTTGACGATCGCTTCGCTGCGCCCGGGGAACATGCTCGCGAGCGTCGACGAATCGGGGAAGCGGATCGCGTGGCGATGCTGGTCGTAGTGCTCGCTTACGTGAGCATTCGCGGTCGGCACGTCGGTCGCGATGTCCTGGTACAGCGAACCGCCGAACGCGACGTTGATCAGCTGGCAACCGCGGCACACGCCGAGCACCGGCTTGCCGGACTCGACGAATTCGTGAAACAGCTCGAGCTCGTACATGTCGCGCACGCGGTCGCCCGGCCATTCGGGGCGCGCATCCGACGCCGCGTAGGTTTGCGGCGACACGTCGGCGCCGCCTTGGAGCAGCAGGCCGTCGAGATGCTTCGCGTAATCGCGCAGGCGGATGTTGCTTGGATGCAGCATGCCCTGGTGGCCGACCGTCGGGATCATGAACACGAGCACGTCGCGCGACATGACCCAATGCGCGATCGACTCTTCGAGGTACTGCAGCGTCTTGCCGCGCAACCCCTTCGCGCCGGGTTCCGGATGGAAGATCCGCGCCGACACGCCGATGCGCAGTGTGCGCTGCGTGATCCGCTGGCCGGCGCGATCGAACAGCCGGCGCGCACGCGCGGCGACGATCCGGCCGAATACCGACCACGGCGTGTCGCTCTGTTTCAGATAAGCCGGCGGCGCAGTCTGCGCGCTCGCAGGAGGCGGCCGCGGCGTGTCGAAATCGGGCTGCGCGCCGAAACCGGGCGGCGCCGCACCGGGCTTCGGCGTGGCTGCACCGGCTTCGCCGGTGGCGCCCGTTGCGCTCGCGCCCGTCGTGCCGGCGGCGCCCGGCTCGGATGCCGCCGTGACCGGCGATGCGCCATCGTCCGCAACGTCGTGCGCAGCGGCGGCCTGCGCGACAGCCGATGCGGGCGTTTTCGCCGGATCGGAACGGGGGAAATCGGAAGAAGGGGAAGAGGAACCGGTCAGACCGGCCGGGGAAGGCGTGGTTTCGCTCATGACGATGGTCTGGTGCGTCGCTCGCGCGTATTGGATTGACGAGGAATCATTATGCGTCAGTGCACGATCGCGCGGTAAACCAGCAACATCCTGTCGATAATTGTTGCAAGTCGTCGCATGCGACGCCGTCGCCGCTGTCCCGCCGACCCTCGCACCTCGCGCCCGTGCGCTGGACACCCGTGATATATCACAATAATATTCACGTATCGTCCAAATCGAACGCCGCTCGATGACCGCCTCCAGCCCGCCTGCCGCGCCCCAGCCCGCATGAACGCACTGACCGACGCACTGCCCGACCAGCCTGCCGCATCGGCGCGCAGCCTCGCGGAGCGCGCCTATGCGCTGATCCAGCGCGACATCATTACGATGCGCCTGAAGCCGGGCGCCGCCCTTAACGAGGCCGAGCTGGTCGCGCGTACCGGCATCGGCCGCACGCCGGTCCACCAGGCCGTGCACCGACTGGTGCTCGAAGGACTGCTGTCCGTGATGCCGCGCAAGGGACTCATGGTGCAGCCGCTGTCGCTCGACGACATCGTCGCGGTGATCGACGTGCGGCGCATCAACGAAGCCCATTGCGTCGAACTGGCCGCGCGCCATGCGACGCCCGACGATCTCGCGCGCCTCGCCGCGCTGCTCGACGCAGGGCAGGCGTGCGTCGGCACGCACGACGTCGAAGGGATGATGGAGCTCGACCGCGCATTTCATCAGGCGATCGCCGCAGCCGCGCGCAATCCGGTGCTCGCGGAAATCCTGCGCGGACTGCATGAGCGCTCGCTGCGGTTCTGGTTCGTCACGCTGTCCGAGCCGCACCACCTGTCCGACGTCCAGCATGAACACCGGGAATTGTTCGAACGGCTATCCGCACGCGACGCCGCCGGCGCGCGCGCAGCCGTCGAACGCCATATCGATTCGTTTCGCGCCACCCTCGTCCACCGTCTTCGTCCCTGAGCAGCCCATGACCACCACCTTCACGCCCTTCCCCCCGCTCGCCCAACTGGCCGCCGATCTCGCCGCCGGGCGGACCACGAGCCGTGCGCTCGTCGACGTCGCGCTCGACCGGATCGCCGATCCGTCGGGCCAGGGTGCGATCGTCTTCACCGAAGTCGACGCCGACAACGCGCGCGCGGCCGCCGACGCGCACGATCGCCTGCGTGCCGCGGGCACCGTGCTGTCGCCGCTCGCGGGCATCCCCGTGTCGGTGAAGGACCTGTTCGACGTCGCGGGCCAAGTGACGCGCGCCGGTTCACGCGTGCTCGACGGCGCGCCGCCCGCGCACGCCGACGCGGTCGCCGTCGCGCGCCTCAAGCGGGCGGGCGCGGTGCTGGTGGGCCGCACCAACATGAGCGAGTTCGCGTTCTCGGGGCTTGGCCTGAATCCGCACTTCGGCACGCCGCGTTCGCCGTACCGCCGCGACGTGCCGGGCGATGCGCGGATTGCCGGCGGCTCGTCGTCGGGCGCGGCCGCGTCCGTCGCCGACGGGATGGCGGCCGTCGCGCTCGGCACCGACACCGGCGGCTCGATCCGGATTCCGGCCGCGCTGTGCGGACTCACCGGCTTCAAGCCGACCGCGAGCCGGATCCCGACGCAAGGCGGCGTGCCGCTGTCGACGACGCTCGACTCGTCCGGCCCGATCGGCTTGACGGTCGCGTGCTGCGCGCTCGTCGACCGGATGCTCGCGGGCCTCGAGCCGCACGTGCCGGCCGCGCGGCCGCTCGAGGGCGTGCGTCTCGGCGTGCTGACCAACTACGTGACCGACGGCGTCGACGCGGATGTCGCCGCCGCGCTCGACGCATCGCTGAAGCATCTGGAAGCGGCCGGCGCGATCGTCACCGAAGTGCGCTTTTCGGCCCTCGACCGGTTGCCCGAGATCAACCGCTTCGGCTTCTCGCCGATCGAGGCGTATGCGTGGCATCGCCCGCTGCTCGCGCAGCACCGCGATCGATACGATCCGCGCGTGCTGTCGCGCATCCTGAAGGGCGAGCCGGCAAGCGCGGCCGACTATCTGGACTTGCTCGCCGCCCGCCGCGCGATGCTGGACGAAGCGGCGCACACGGTATGGGCGCGCTTCGACGCACTCGTCGCACCGACGGTGCCGGTCGTGCCGCCGCGCATCGCCGAACTCGAAGCGGACGACGCCACGTTCACGCGCACCAATGCGCTGATCCTGCGCAATCCGAGCGCATTCAACTTCCTCGACGCGTGCGCGCTGTCGCTGCCGTGCCATCCGCGCGACGCGGCACCCGTCGGCCTGATGCTCGCGGCCGCGCCGCATCGCGACGACGCGCTGCTCGCCATCGGCCAGGCGGTCGAAGCGGTGCTGAACACGATCCGGTAATCGCACCGCAATGACGGCGCCGCCGCACGGCCGCTAGCGGGTGCGGCGGGTTGCCGCACCGGCGCTGTCAGTTTCGTGCCAGATCGTTCGCGCTAAAATCGCGCGATTGTTTATCGGACCGACCAACGACAGGAATCCCGCCGACATGAACGACTCCACGCTCGCACTTCGCCGTGAACGCCGCCTGCTGATGCTGCTCGGCTGGGTGTGCATCGCCCTGCTGGCGGGCGCGCTATACCTTCAGTACGTGAAGAACGAGGATCCGTGCCCGCTGTGCATCATCCAGCGCTACTTCTTCGCGGCGATCGGCATCTTCGCGTTCCTCGCGGCCGGGATGCGCAACTGGCGCGGCATCTGGGTGCTCGAACTGCTGATCGCGATCGCCGCGGCCGGCGGCGTCGGCACCGCCGCGCGGCATCTGTCGATCCAGCTGAATCCGGGCTTCAGCTGCGGCTTCGACACGCTGCAGCCGATCGTCGACAGCCTGCCGCCCGCGCAATGGTTCCCCGGCATGTTCAAGGTCGCCGGCCTGTGCGAGACCGTCTACCCGCCGATCCTCGGCATCCTGCTGCCCGGCTGGGCGCTGATCGCGTTCGCCGTAATCCTCGTTGCCGTCGCATCGAGCGTCTGGCGCCATCGCCGGAAACTGGCAGGCTGACACGCTGAGCCGGCCGCAACCGCGACCGACCGGCCGCCGCCGGGCCACTGCGCCGATGCCGGCCGTGCTGTGCCCGCGGCCGCCTTTTAGCCCGCTGGGCGTAAACACCTACCGGTGGCGCTGCGCTGTTTTCCGGGCGTACGCGCATTGCAGGCCATTGGCGCGCATGTCCCGCCACACGGGCGTTTCCGCCGGATGCCCGCGCATCGCCGCCACGATCCCGCGCGGCGGGCCTATGATCGACATGATCGCCGCCTGATGACGCGGATCACTGCCCGGCAATGTTCGCGCCGCATCGCAGTGCTATCTTCGCGACTGGATGGCGATCTACGTGCGCGAGACCAGGCGGTCTCACCTCCTGCGTAACGCGCGCCCGATCCGCAATGTCGACTGGATTCATCATGACAACGCAACCCATCCGCATCCGTCATCCTCATGGCGTCCGCACGTCCCTCGGCACCGAACGCGCGTGCCTTCGGCGCGATAGCGCCGCACCGGCTCCGTCGTGTGCCCGAACCGCCCCGCTCCCGCTTGCCGCCCCCGCGCCCGCTGACCCACACCGCGCGCCGCGCCGCGCCGTCCCGAACGGAGCGCACTGATGGAAGCGTGGCTCGGCGATCTGCAGCAACTGCTCGCGCACGGTGAAGCAGCCGTGCTCGTGACGGTCGCGCATACCGACGGCTCCGCGCCGCGCGAGGCCGGCACCAAAATGCTGGTCACGCGCGACACGGCCCGCCATACGATCGGCGGCGGTCATCTGGAATGGAAGGCAATCGAGATCGCGCGGCATCTGCTGAAAGACGGTGCGCACGTGCCGCACGCACGCCGGCTCGAACGGCTCGCGCTCGGGCCGAGCCTCGGCCAGTGCTGCGGCGGTGCGGTCGTGCTCGCGTTCGAGCGCCTGGACGTCGGCGACCTCGGCTGGATCATGTCGCTCGCGAAACGCGTCGCGGCCGGCGCCGCGACCGTCCGTAGCGTATCATTCGGCCCCTCGCCCGGCGCGCCGCTGCTGAGCGAGCCCGAACCGCAAGCCGCGCGCGCCGATTGCCTGCTGTGGGAAACCGGCGGCGTGTCGCTGATGACCGAAACGATCGCGCCGTATGCGTTCCCCGTCGTGCTGTTCGGCGCCGGACACATCGGCACCGCGCTCGTGAAGGTGCTCGCGACGTTGCCGTGCCAAGTGCGCTGGGTCGACGGACCCGATGCGGCGTTCCCGCCGGCAGACGCGCTCGCCGGAATCGGCAATCTCTCGATCGACGCGCTGGCGAGCCCGGCCGAGGCCGTCGACGCGGCGCCGCCGCGCGCGTACTTCGTCGTGATGACGCACGATCACGCACTCGACTTCATGCTGGCCGAGCGCATCCTGCGGCGCGGCGACTACGCGTACTTCGGGATGACCGGATCGCGCACGAAGCGCGCGCAGTTCGATCACCGGCTGGCAGCGATCGGCATCGACCCGGCCCAGGTCGCGCGGATGCACTGCCCGATCGGCGTCGACGGCATCGTCGACAAGGCGCCCGAAGTGATCGCGATCTCGGTGGCCGCGCAGTTGCTGCAGGCCGTCGAGGCGAACGCGTCCGCGCAGGTTCCCTCATCTTTCTGACCGACCAAGAACAACGCCATGACCCCGACATTCAAGGACAAGATTGCCCGCGCGCCGAAAGCGGAACTGCACATCCATATCGAAGGCTCGCTCGAGCCCGAACTGATCTTCGCGCTCGCGCAGCGCAACGGCGTGACGCTCGCGTACGAATCGATCGACGCGCTGCGCGCCGCATACGCATTCACCGACCTGCAGTCGTTCCTCGACATCTATTACGCCGGCGCGAGCGTGCTGCTGACCGAGCAGGACTTCTACGACATGACGGCGGCGTACTGCGAACGCGCGCTCGCCGACAACGTCGTCCATACCGAGCTGTTCTTCGACCCGCAGACGCACACCGAACGCGGCGTGCCGATCGAAACGGTGGTTGCCGGCATCGATCGCGCGCTCGCCGATGCCGAGCAGCGCGGGCTGTCGAGCAAGCTGATCCTGTGCTTCCTGCGCCACCTTTCCGAAGACGACGCGCTCGCGACGTTCGAATCCGCATTGCCGCTGTTCGAGCGCTATCGCCACCGGCTGATCGGCGTCGGCCTCGATTCGTCCGAACTCGGCCATCCGCCGACGAAGTTCGCGCGCGTGTTCGAGAAGGCGCGGGCGCTCGGGCTGAAGCTGGTCGCGCACGCGGGCGAGGAAGGCCCGCCAGCGTATATCTACGAAGCGCTCGACGTGCTGAAGGTCGACCGCATCGATCATGGCGTGCGCAGCATCGAGGACGCGGCGCTCGTCGAACGCCTCGCGCGCACGCGCACGGCGCTGACCGTGTGCCCGCTGTCGAACCTGAAGCTGTGCGTGTTCGACGACATGAAGAAGCACACGCTGAAGGCGCTGCTCGACCGCGGCGTCGCGGTGACGATCAACTCCGACGATCCGGCCTATTTCGGCGGTTACGTGAACGACAACTACTTCGCGACGGTCGACGGACTCCAGCTGACGGACGCCGAAGTGTACGCAGTGATCCGCAACGGCTTCGAAGCGTCGTTCGTCGATGCCGCGCAGCGCGATGCGCTGATCGCGCGCCTCGATTCTTACTGGCAGGCGGCGTGACGGCCGGCATCGGGTTTCGCTAGACAGATGAAACGTCGTCACGCCATCCGCTTTCCGGCGCACGATTCGGCGCTGCACCGCGTGTCGCGCATGCGCGCACCGTACACGCATGCCGCGATCGCGGCGGCCGCATCCGTGGCGACGGCGTTGACGGCGTCGTACGCCGTCGCGCGGCGAAGCCGCTTGGGGCGGCTCGTCACGCAGCGCGCTGCCGCGCCGGTTGCCATCGCGATCGCACCGGCGCTCGCGGCAATGTTCGCGGCCCCGCGTCACGCAGCGGCCGCCTCCACGCTCGCGTGCGCGATCGCCGTGCAGTACGCGCTTGCATCCGCATTCGCGGTCGCACACTGCTGCAGCGAAGCGGCGCCCACTCTGCTGTCCGTGCCAGCAAGCGCACGAACCGACCGTTTTCCTCTGTTCGCCTTACCTTGATGCAGGACCCTTCGTCATGACGCAAACCGCTTTTCGTTCCCAGCTGCTGACCTTCAACGGCGACCCGGCGCAATCGAGCCAGGCCGCGAACTACGAGGCCGACGGCCTGCTGATCGTCGACGACGGCAAGGTCGTCGCGGCCGGCCCGCATGCGCGGCTCGCGGCGACACTCGCACGCGACGCGATCGTCCACGACCTGCGCGACAAGCTGATCGTGCCCGGCTTCATCGACACGCACATCCACTATCCGCAGACGGACATGATCGCGTCGCCGGCGCCCGGCCTGCTGCCGTGGCTCGACAAGTACACGTTCCCGACCGAGCGCCAGTTCGGCGATCCGGAGCATGCGCGCGAAGTGGCCGACTTCTTCGTCGACGAACTGCTCGCATGCGGGACGACGAGCGCGCTCGTCTACTGCACCGTGCACAAGCAGTCGGCCGATGCGCTGTTCGCCGCGAGCGCCGCGCGCGACGTGCGGATGATCGCGGGCAAGGTGCTGATGGATCGCAACTGCCCCGAGTTCCTGCGCGACACCGCGCAATCGGGCTACGACGACAGTGCCGAACTGATCAGCCGCTGGCACGGCAACGGCCGGCAGCTTTACGCGCTCACACCGCGCTTCGCGCCGACGTCGACCGAGGCGCAGCTCGAGGCGTGCGGCGAACTCGCTCGCCGCCATCCGGACGTGTTCGTGCAGAGCCACGTCGCGGAAAACGTCGATGAAGTGAAATGGGTGGCCGAGCTGTTCCCCGGCCACCGCAGCTATCTCGACATCTACGATCGCTATGGGCTGCTGCGGCCGCGCGCAGTGTACGGCCACTGCATCCACCTTGACGACGAGGACCGCCGCCGGATGGCCGAGACGCGCACCGTCGTCGCCCACTGCCCGACGTCGAACTTCTTCCTCGGCAGCGGGCTGTTCGACTTCGACAAGGCGGGCGAATTCGACGTGCCCGTCACGCTCGCGACCGACGTCGGCGGCGGCACGTCGTTCTCGATGCTGCAGACGATGAACGAGGCGCACAAGGTCGCGCGGCTGTCAGGCCATCACTTGACCGCCACGCGGATGTTCTGGCTCGCGACGACCGGCGCCGCGCACGCGCTCGATCTAGCCGATACGGTCGGCACACTGGCACCACACACCGAAGCCGACTTCGTCGTGCTCGACCCGCAGGCCACGCCGCTGCTCGCGCGCCGCACGAAGCGCGCGGATTCGCTCGAGGAGTTGCTGTTCGCGTTCGCGCTGCTCGGCGACGACCGCGCCGTGTACCGCACGTACGCGGCCGGCCGGCTCGTGCACGAGCGCGGTACAGCGCGCCGCACTGCGACCCCGGCGTAACCTGCGCCGGTAAGCCTTGCTGCCGCTCCGGCGTGCGCGGCGACGCATACCGGAGCGGCCGAATCCGCATTGCACGCGGCACGCGTCGTGCTAGAATGCGGCCCTCATTGGGGAGTAGCCGCTCCGCTCGATGTCCCGCGCTTTCGGCGCGCATCGTGACGGAGGCGTCCGTCAACAGACTTGGCCGTTCGGCCATGGCGGGCGCAGCCACCAGGGCCTGGCGAGACCGATGGTTCACTGCGCGCCGCATCAGGGCCCGGCGCGCGGCGGATCGTCGCTCGCACGCACAACATCGGCCCGCGGAACCCCGTACGTGTCTCAAGCCTTCCTGATCTCCACCGGCGCCGTCGCCCTCGCTGAAATCGGCGACAAGACCCAACTGCTGTCCCTCGTGCTGGCCGCGCGCTATCGCAGGCCCGTGCCGATCATTCTCGGCGTGCTCGTCGCGACGCTCGTGAATCACGGGTTCGCCGGGGCCCTCGGCGAATGGCTCGGCGTGCTGGTCACGCCGTCGATCATGCGCTGGGCGCTCGCAATCTCTTTCATCGCGATGGGGCTGTGGATTCTCGTGCCGGACAAGCTCGACGAGGACGAAGCCAATGCGACGCGCTCGCGGCTGGGCGTGTTCGGCGCGACGCTGGTTGCATTCTTTCTCGCGGAAATGGGCGACAAGACACAAATCGCGACCGTCGCGCTCGCCGCGCGCTTCCAGGATTACATCGGCGTGGTGGCCGGCACGACGTTCGGGATGATGCTCGCGAACGTGCCGGCGATCGTGCTCGGCGACCGTTTTGCGCACCGCCTGCCGACGAAGTTCGTGCACGGCATCGCCGCGGTGCTGTTCGTCGTGCTGGGTGCGCTGGCGCTGCTGGGCGTCGGAGTTTGATTCGAGTTCGACGCACACCCGCCGCGCGCTAGCGCGCGAGCATGCGGGCGGCGCGGCCGGGGGGCCGCGCGTATCGCGATCGCGTTACTTCGCAGCCGCCGCACCCGATGCCGGGGCCGCCGGCACCGCGCGCTCGTTGGCGGCCGGCGCGGCCGGCCCGCCGCGCTTGTCGACCGGCAGCCGCACCGTACGAATCGCGCCGTTCGACAACGGGAAATCGGCGAGCGCGCTGCGCGCGAGGAACGGCATCGCGTACAGCAACGCGCCGTTGTCGCCGGTAGTGCGTGCGGTCACGTTGTAGACCTCCTTGCCGGTCGCGCGCTCGGTGATCCGGATCCCGAGCGTGTAGTCGAACACCTGATAGGTTTGCGCGACATAGCCGGCCGGCATCCCGCCCCAGGGCCCCCACGGGCCCCACGGGCCGCCCCGCCAGTACGGCCCCGGCCCCATGAACCACGGGTCGTAGTAGACGGGCTGCGGCACCGTCACCAGATCGCTGCCGACGCCGTACGTCAGCCCGACCAGATAGCGCGCCTGCGCGGCCGGCACCGGACGAAACGCGTACGCAGACAATTCGTTTGCGACGATCGGCTCGTAGGTCGACTGCTCGATGCTGTGTTTCTGCGCGTCGGTGCGCGTGAACGCGTACGTGCGTGTGGCGTCGCTGCCGCTCCAGTCCGAGAAGGCCGTGACCTGTATCGTCACATAGCTCGTGCAGCCCGCGAGCAGCGCCACGCACAGCCCCGCCACCCAGCCCGCACCGCGTTGTATCCATTCGCGTTTCATGTCGATCCTCGTCGATCCGTCATCCGTTCGTCGCACCGCGCGAAGCATACGGGATGCCGATAATACGCGGACTCCCGGAACCGGTAAAAAGTTCGCAGCGGCACGCGGCCGCAAGCCTTTGTACAATGGCCCGGTTCGCCCGGCCCGCGTCGCGGGCCCGATCCCCACTCCACCGACCTCGACGACCATGTCCGACAACGCATCTTCCACCGTGATCCGCCGCGCCGACTACACGCCGCCGGCCTTCCTCATCGATTCCGTCGCACTCGAATTCGATCTCGCACCGGCGCGCACGATCGTCAGGAATACGATGCGCGTGCGCCGCAATCCGGATGCCGCACCCAACCCGCATCTGGAGCTGATGGGCGAAGCGCTCGAATTCCTCGGCGCGCAGCTCGACCACGCACCGTATGGCGCCGTGCGCGCGCACGAACACGGCCTCACCGTCGAAAACGTGCCGGACGCGTTCGAGCTCACCATCTCGAGCGCATGCGCGCGGGACCAGAACACGACGCTGTCGGGCCTGTACGTGTCGAGCGGCAACTTCTTCACGCAGTGCGAGGCCGAAGGCTTTCGCCGCATCACCTACTTCCTCGACCGTCCCGACGTGATGGCGTCGTACACGGTCACGCTGCGCGCCGACAAGGCCGCGTATCCGGTGCTGCTGTCGAACGGCAACCTCGTCGACTCGGGCGAGTTGCCCGAAGGGCGCCACTTCGCGAAATGGGAAGACCCGTTCCGCAAGCCGAGCTACCTGTTCGCGCTGGTCGCGGGCAAGCTCGTCGCGATCGAGGAAAAAATCACCACCGGCTCCGGCAAGGAAAAGCTGTTGCAGGTATGGGTCGAACCGTCCGATCTCGACAAGACGCGCCACGCGATGGATTCGTTGATCCACTCGATCCGCTGGGACGAAAAGCGCTTCGGCCTCGAGCTCGATCTCGACCGCTTCATGATCGTCGCGGTCGGCGACTTCAACATGGGCGCGATGGAGAACAAGGGGCTCAACATCTTCAATACGAAGTACGTGCTCGCGAACCCCGAGACCGCGACCGACACCGATTTCGCGAACATCGAGTCGGTGGTCGGCCACGAGTACTTCCACAACTGGACCGGCAACCGCGTGACCTGCCGCGACTGGTTCCAGCTGAGCCTGAAGGAAGGGCTGACCGTGTTCCGCGACCAGGAATTCTCGGCCGACATGGCCGCGGGCGATGACGTGGCATCAGCGGCCCGCGCAGTCAAGCGCATCGAGGACGTGCGCGTGCTGCGCCAGCTTCAGTTCGCCGAGGACGCCGGCCCGATGGCGCACCCGGTGCGGCCGGAAAGCTACGTCGAGATCAACAACTTCTACACGATGACCGTGTACGAGAAAGGCTCGGAAGTCGTGCGGATGTATCAGACGCTGTTCGGCCGCGACGGCTTCCGCAAAGGGATGGACCTGTACTTCAAGCGCCATGACGGCCACGCGGTGACCTGCGACGACTTCCGTCACGCGATGGCCGATGCGAATGGGCGCGATCTCGCGCAGTTCGAGCGCTGGTACAGTCAGGCCGGCACGCCGCGCGTGTCGGTGCGCACCGCGTACGACGCGGCCGCGCGCCGCTACACGGTTACGCTCGCGCAGGGCTACGGCGACGCATCGCCGGCCGCGCGCGCCACGCAGCAAGGCCCGCTGCTGATTCCGTTCGCGATCGGCCTGATCGGCCGCGACGGCCGCGACCTGCCGCTGCGTGTAGACGGCGAAGCCGCTGCATCGGGCACGACGCGCGTGCTCGAGTTCACCGACACCGAGCAAACCTTCACGTTCGTCGACGTGCCGGAACAGCCGCTGCCGTCGCTGCTGCGCAATTTCTCGGCGCCGGTGATCGTCGAGTACGACTACAGCGACGACGACCTCGCGTTCCTGCTCGCGCACGACAGCGACCCGTTCAACCGCTGGGAAGCCGGCCAGCGCCTCGCCACGCGCGCGCTGCTGACGCTCGCGTCGCGCGCGGCCGCGAACGAGCCGCTCACGCTCGGCGAGAACTTCGTCGCCGCATTCCGCCGCGTGCTGACCGATGCGAGCCTGTCGCCCGCGTTCCGCGAGCTGGCGCTCACGCTGCCGTCGGAAACCTATCTGGCCGACCAGATGGCCGAAGCCGATCCGGCCGCCGTCCACCGCGCGCGCCAGTTCGTGCGCCGCCAGCTCGCGACCGCGCTGCGCGCCGACTGGCTCGCAGCTTACGAGCAGCACCAGACGCCGGGCGCGTACGAGCCGACGCCCGAGGCGTCCGGCCGCCGCGCGCTGAAGAACCTCGCGCTCGCGTATCTCGCCGAACTCGAGGATCCGGCCGACGCCGTGCGCATCGCGACCGCGCAGTACGACGCGGCGAACAACATGACCGATCGCGCGGCGGCGCTCGGCGCGCTGCTCGCCGCTGCAGCGGCCGGCGCGGACGACGCGGCCACACGTGCGCTCGACGATTTCTACCGCCGCTTCGAAAAGGAAGCGCTCGTGATCGACAAGTGGTTCGCGATGCAGGCCGCGCAGCGGGGTACGCCGGCCCGGCCGACGCTCGAGAAAGTCCGCAAGCTGATGGCCCACCCGGCGTTCAACCTGAAGAATCCGAACCGCGCGCGCTCGCTGATCTTCAGCTTCTGCGCGGCGAATCCCGCGCAATTCCACGCGGCCGACGGTTCGGGCTATGCGTTCTGGGCCGAGCAGGTGCTCGCGCTCGACGCGATCAACCCGCAGGTTGCCGCACGGCTCGCCCGTTCGCTCGAACTGTGGCGCCGCTTCACGCCCGCGCTGCGCGATCGCATGCGCGAAGCGCTCGAACAGGTCGCGTCAGGCGCCAAGTCGCGGGACGTGCGCGAGATCGTCGAGAAGGCGCTCGCGTAACCGGCCGCCGCCCAGCGATTGCCTCGCGCATTGGCGCGCAGCGAAGCCGGTGCCGTCCGTCGCGGCGCCGGCTTTTTTATCGGCCGAAGTTTGACGGGGTCGGAGCTGGACAGCGCTTTGAGCGCCTGGCCACCACGGCGCTGCAGGCCCGCTTGCGTGCACTGCCCACGCCGGAACGCGCCGTGGCCGCCACCGTGTCGTGTAACCGGACGAAAAAAGGCGGCGGCGCGCGAAGCACGGCGGGTAAAATTGCGGCAATTCAAGGATTCTTTTGGCCTCTCGGAGTCTGTCATGTCCATTGCCCGCCGCACCACGCTGTCCAAGTTCCTGATCGAGCAGCAGCGTGAGACCAACAACCTCCCCGCCGACCTCCGCCTGCTGATCGAAGTCGTCGCCCGCGCGTGCAAGGCGATCAGCTACAACGTGTCGAAGGGCGCGCTCGGCGACGCGCTCGGCACCGCCGGCAGCGAGAACGTCCAGGGCGAAGTGCAGAAGAAGCTCGACATCCTGTCGAACGAAATCCTGCTCGACGCGAACGAATGGGGCGGCAACCTTGCCGCGATGGCATCCGAGGAGATGGAAACGTTCTTCCCGATTCCCGCGAACTATCCGCGCGGCGAATACCTGCTCGTGTTCGATCCGCTGGACGGCTCGTCGAACATCGACGTGAACGTGTCGATCGGCACGATCTTCTCGGTGCTGCGCTGCCCGGACGGCAAGCAGGCCACCGAGGAATCGTTCCTGCAGCCGGGCACGCAGCAGGTCGCGGCAGGCTACGCGGTGTACGGTCCGCAAACGGTGTTCGTGCTGACGACCGGCAACGGCGTGAACTGCTTCACGCTGGACCGCGAAGTCGGCTCGTGGGTGCTCACGCAGAGCAACATGCAGATCCCCGCCGACACGCGCGAATACGCGATCAACGCGTCGAACGCCCGCCACTGGTACGAGCCGGTGCAGCGCTACGTGAACGAACTGAACGCCGGCAAGGAAGGCCCGCGCGGCGACAATTTCAACATGCGCTGGATCGCATCGATGGTCGCGGACGTACACCGGATCCTGAACCGCGGCGGCATCTTCATGTACCCGGCCGACAAGCGCACGCCCGACCGTCCGGGCAAGCTGCGCCTGATGTACGAGGCGAACCCGATGTCGTTCATCGTCGAACAGGCGGGCGGCGCCGCGACGACGGGCACGCAGCGCATCATGGAAGTGCAACCCACCGGCCTGCATCAGCGCGTACCGGTGTTCCTCGGTTCGAAGAACGAAGTCGAGCGCGTGACCGCCTATCACAACGAAGGCAAATAAATTTGCGCTGCAGCACTAGACGAAGGTGCGAGACGTCAGTACAATCGCGCCTTCGCGATGTGGCCCTGACAGGCTGCATCGCAGTGAAGTGAAAGCGGGAAATCCGCCGGATCGATGGTTTCGCGAAGCAGCAGCGGCAAGCTGAAAAAAATTTCGCAAAACCTATTGCCAAGATCGCGGAAATCACCCTATAATTTCACTTCTCTGCTGCCGGTGTAGCTCAGTTGGTAGAGCAGCGCATTCGTAATGCGAAGGTCGTAGGTTCGACTCCTATCTCCGGCACCAAGATATAAAGGCCTGACAAGTGATGCTTGTCAGGCCTTTTCTCTTTTCCGATCGCGTTTTCGGCACACGTTCCGATATTCGAAACGTGTGCACCCTTCCCCCGCGTCGTCGGCTCACGCTTCACTGCCTTGCGTTCACGCTCGACGGCGCCCGCGATCCGGCGCTCGACGATCTCGAACGATGCCTGCACGACGCCGCGCTGCCTTTCGCGCTCGTCACGCCTGCATCGCGCGCGGCACCGCATCGACTCGGGCGGTAGCCAGACGAATCGCCTGGAAAAACCCGTTCAGGGTGCATAACATTACTTAACGATTCCGACCCGTCTATCGCGTTACATTGCGAAGGCGGCGCGGCGGGTCGCAGTGCCGCCTTCATGCAGCTTGCGGCGAAACAGCCGGCGTCCGGTCATTTCGACTCAAACACAAGGAGAGGATCACCATGACTCATGGCTTGATTATGTGGCTCATCATCGGTGCGATCGCCGGCTGGCTCGCGGGACTGCTCGTCAAGGGCGGCGGGTTCGGCCTGATCGTCGACATCATCGTCGGCATCGTCGGCGCGGTGATCGGCGGCTGGCTGGCGGGACTGCTCGGCATCAGCATCGGCAGCGGCTTCATCGGTTCGGTGATCGTCGCGGTCATCGGCGCCGTGATCCTGCTGTTCGTGATCCGGCTATTCAGGCGCGCAGCCTGACGATCTTCTCGCGCGCCTTCGGGCGCGCTTTCTTTTCCATATCGGAACGGCGCGCGGCATCCGTCGCGCGCCGACATTCTCTCAACGGCGCTTGCCGCGCTGCAACCAGCCATCGAGCACGTCGATCGTCAGCAATCCGCTGCGTGCGTCGCGCGAGCCATCGCGCCCGATCCACACGGTACGCGGCATTTCTCCACGCCATCCCGCATCGAGCGCTGTCCGCAGACGTTCGGGCATCGGTTCCGCGCTCGCATACTGCGCGACCTGCGGCGGCACGTTCATCTGCGCAAGCGCCTGTGCGACGGCCGCGCCGTTATCGTCATACGCGTCCATCGCGATCATCGCGAGCTGCACGTCCGGATGCCGGCGCTGCCATGCGACGAGATGCGCGGCGTTCTCGCGGCAGTATCCGCAATCGAGCGACCAGATTTCAACCGCGAGCGGCCGTTCATGCGCGGTCGCATACAGCTTCGCGACGTCGGTCGCGCGCAGCGGCTGCAGTTCGCCGCCCCATGCCGGCAAGCTCGCGAACACCGCACCGACCCAGACCATCCATCGTTTCATCGCGCGCCCTCCACCGGGATCAGCCGGTAGCCGTCGTTGCGCGTTCGCCACGACAGATAAATGCGGCCCGCGTCGTCGAGCAGTTGCGGGTTGTCGCTTGCGCCCGACGTCGAAGCGACCACGCTTGGCGCCGACCAGTGCTCGCCGCGATCGTCCGAGCGGCGCAGCTTGATCTGCATCGAGTCGCCGTCGAACGCCTTCCACGCCAGCCACACGACGTCGCCGCGCGCCACGAGGGCCGCGTGCGACGCCTGTTCGGTTGGCCGCGCGGGATTCGCGCCGAACGCCCACGGTGTACCGCGCGGCTCGCCGTCGGTGCCGATACGCGAATAGAACACGTCGGCGCGGCCGTCGACGACACCGAACCACGCGATATGGCGCGTACCGTCCCGCGTGATCGCCAACGCCGGCCCGTGCTCGGGGCAGGCCTCGACATGCCAGTTCGAGAACGTCGCTCGCACCGGCACGACGGGCTCCGCCGCCGATACCGGCAGCACCGCGAGCGCATGATCGCGAATCTGCCCGGGGAACACGTTGCGCCATACGGCTTCGATGTTTCCAGCCGGGTCGACCGCCATCGCGATCCGGCAACATTCGCACGTGTGATCGGTCACCTTGCGCTCTGGCTCGAACGACGAACCGCCGTCGCGCGACACCGCGTAGTAGACGGCCGCGCCGTCGTAAGGCTGCGCTGCTGCTTTCGCCGCGGCGAGATCGCGCTTGTCGATCCAGGCAATCGCGATGTTGCCGGCCGGATCGACGGCCATCATGTCGAAGCGGTGCGTGATCGCTTGCCGGTCGCGATGCACGGTGACGGGCACGCTCCACGTCGCGCCCCCGTCGAGCGAACGTGCGAAGCGCACCATGCCGGTGTACGGCGCATCGAGCGGCATCGACCACGACACGTATACCGCGCGGCCGTCCGGGCTCGTCGCGAGCTTCGGCCGATTCTCCGCGCTCGTGTAGATCGGCTCGGGCATCGCGTTGACGGGCACGGGCGGGGACAGCGTGCGACCCGCGTCATCCGAATGCGCGACGACGACGTGTGCGCCCTCGACCCATGCGACCCACAGCCGGTGCCGCGCATCGAACGCGGCGCCGGTCGCGAGCGGCTGCTTCTGTTGCGTGGGCGTCGCCTGCATGCTCATGTGCGCGGCATGCGGATCGGCGGCCTTCGGCACACCGGGCGCGTCGTGCGCGCCCGCCGACGACAGCACCGCGAGCCACAGGGCGACGCCTGCTGCGACCGATTTCACAGCGACCATTTCAGTTCTCCAAAGAAAGTGCGGCCCGGATACGGGTGGAACACGTAGTAGCGGCGGTCCGTCAGGTTGTCGATGCCGACCGACGCGCTCCAGTGACGGTCGAACCGGTAGCGCGCCTTCAGATCGACGACCGTGAACACGCTCGTGCCGCCGTACACGTCGGGATTCACGTCGCTGTTGTCGAGTGTGTTGAACTGGCGGCCCGAATAGCGCACGCCGACGCTCGCGAGCAAGTGCTCGTCGAAGCGGTATGACGCAAGCAGGTTCGCGCGCATGCGCGGAATCCGCGGAAAGCGCGAGCCGACGTACGCGGGATTTGCGGCGTCTGCGAGGATCTGCGCATTGCTAGCCGACACGTTCGCGTCGATGTCGAGGCCGCGCAGCCCGACGTTCTGGCCGCTGAAGCCCAGCTCGACGCCGCGCACGCGCACGCGGTCGACGTTCGAGATGTTGGTGACGGTCGACGCGCCCGACACCGTCGTCTGGCTGTAAATCGAATCGCGCAGGTCGCTCTGGAACACGCTCGCGCGCACGACGCCGACACCCACGTCGCGCTCGGCCGTGAAGTCCCAGTCGATCGCCTTCTCCGGCCGCAGGCTCGGGTTGTTGTTGACGATCGCGTTGTTCGAGATCGTGCCCTGGAACAGTTCGCCGACCGTCGGGAAACGCGTGCCGGTCGCAAACGACAGACGGAAGCGCCAGACGTCCGTCGCATCCCATTGCACGGCGACCTTCGGCGACAGCGCGTTTGCACTGCGGTCGGCATAGCCAAGCGTGCCGCTCGCGTTGCCGAGCGCGCCGCCGTACGCATCCCAGCGCTCGTAGCGCAGGCCGAGCGTTGCGAGCCAGCGCGGTGCGAAATGCCACGCATCCTGCGCGAACAGCGCCTGTGTGCGCGTATCGCCCCGGTACACGCTGGCGACCGACGTGGTCGGCCCGGCCAGCCAGTCGGCCGTGTTGTACGTGACGTTGCGCAGGAAATAGTTGTCGTAGTGATAACCGACCGTGAATGTGTGGCCCTTCACTTGCGGCGCCTCAGCCTTGAGATCGAGCGTGCGCCAGCCGGTGCCGTCACCCTGGAACAGCGTGCCGGCACCGCCCTGCACCGTCGACGCCGAGCGCAGCACGTCCCGCGACACGTCGTACGCGGACACCACGCCCGACAGCCGCCAGCCCGAATCCAGCCGGCCGTTGAGTCCGAGCGCGTACAGCCAGTTCTCCTGGTCGCCGCGCTGCGGCGCGAACGCGCTCGGCGCGACGGTCATGTTCCGGCCGCCGATCGACACGTTGCCGCCGTATACCGGATTGCCGGCCGCATCGCGCAGGAAGGTAGCGCCGTGCTGCCGGTAATGGTTCTCCCAGTGGCCGAGCGTCAGTGTCGCGTCGACGTGGTCGGTGAACGCGTAGCCCATTCGGACCGTCTCGTTCAGCTGCTCGGTGCGCTCGATGTTCTGCGCGCCGACGATCGTGCGCGGCTTGCCGTTGGGCCCGATGTCGGTCGCCGCGCCCGTCACGGGCACCGCGCCGCCGAGCCGCGGGTTGTACGTGGAATTGGGGCTCGCGTACTGCATCGGCTGACCGTCGTTCTCGAGCCTGTCCAGCGACAGCGAGAACCAGAATTTGCCGACGCGGTTCGCGATCCGCGCGGTCTGGTGATTGCCGCCGAAACTGTCCGCAAAGCCATAGCCGTCGTGATAGCGCTGCGTGAAGAACTGCGTCGACAGCGATGCCTCGAGCTTGTCGGGGCGCCGCGTCGTCAGCAGCACGGTCGAGCCGATCGCATTGCCCGGGTACAGCGCCGAAAAAGGACCATACAGCACGTCCACGCGGGCGATGTCGTCCGGCGCGATCAGCGACCAGCGCGGCGGATACGCGTAGCTCGAACCGAGCAGGTTCGACAGCAGCAAGCCGTCGGCATACACGAGCCCGCGCGCACTCTGCAGTTCGTTGAAGTCGCGGCCGGCGAACACGCTGTTGCGGTCGCCGATGTAGCGCTTGCGCACCATCAGGTTGGGCGCGTATTTCAGCGCATCCTCGGTCGTGACGTTGGTGTGCGCGTCGATCTGCTCGCGCGTAATCGAGTGGACGACGGCCGGCGTATCGGGATCGATCGCCTGTCGCTGCGCGGTGATACTGACCGCACTCAGCGTATCGCCCGTCGGAGCCGGTGCGACTGCGGCAACCGCAGCAGCATCGGGCCCGGCCGGATTGCGGGAATCGCGCGCCGCCGGAGCGGAGGGTGCGCGATCGATGGAGGCCGCCTGTGCGGCCGGCCAGGCAAAAGCGGCCGCGCACGCGAGCGCGAGCCGACCGCGCGACGCTCGCGCGGCGAAGGTATGCGACATGGAGCCATTCCTG
This sequence comes from Burkholderia sp. AU19243, assembly GCF_018148075.1. NCBI lineage: Bacteria > Pseudomonadati > Pseudomonadota > Betaproteobacteria > Burkholderiales > Burkholderiaceae > Burkholderia > Burkholderia sp. AU19243. Next base: position 211,180 of record NZ_JAGSTV010000001.1, on the reverse strand, counting down.
AAAACGTGACCGGATACCGCCGGACACGAGCCGCCGCGCCACGCCGATGCGGCGCGACGCGCGATCCGTGTCGCGAGCGGCACGCGCGCCACCGGGGCGCGCGGACGATATCAATCAGACAGGGACGTTTTCAGGCGGGCCGCGCGGCTGCGCGAGCCGAATGCCGTTGCGCGGAAAATCGGCAACGACAGGCGCGGCAGCGCGGTAGGCGAACGTGCGTACGAAACCCGGCAGCGCCGGCAGGCTCGTGCCGAGCGCAACGTTCGCTGCGAAGCCCGGACAGTACACGCAGTGCGCCACGCCGGCATGGTCGAGCGACGACGTGCCGCGGTCGTCGCCGGACTGTGCGAGCACGATCTGGCGGGCGCCTGCCGCACTGCACAATTCGAGCGTGAGCTCGCCTGAACCGCTCGACGCGAGGCGCGCATAGCCGACGACGGGCGACAGTACGTTCAGTACCAGCGCCAGCCATACGAGGCCAATCCATCGCGTCGTTCGTTTCATCGAGGTCCAGGAAAAAGTGCGCGCCAGTATAACAAGCGCCCCGATTGTTGCCGACTGCGCAGCCTGCAATAGCGGGCATCACGCGGCGCGCGGCGATGCATGTGCCGTTAATACAACAGAGACAAAATCTAACGATTCGCCGCTGGCATAAATCCAAGCACGAGGTTGATAATTATTGAACCTGCTGGAGAAACGACCATGGACGAAAGACCAACCCGCATGCCCCCGCCCGAGCAAGTGATGAGCCCGGATCCGGAACCGGTCGGCGTGGAATTCCTCGCCGAATTGCCCGAGCACGTCCGGGCATTCTTCGACGAGCAGCACAAGCTGTACTCGCCGAAGTGAACCTGCGTTCCGTTCTGTAACCGCCGCGTGTCGATCGAGATCGTGCGGTTCATCGCTGCGTTTTCGGCGCAGATCGCATCGCACCCGGGCTGCAACGGCCTGACGGTGCCGGATCAGCGCGCCCGCTGATTCTTCTGTCGCGACGTTCCGCCGCGCGACTGTCTTCGTCTATCCTTCTGGTTTTCCGTCTCCGGCCCACCGGGCTACCCCGACCATTCCAATGAAGCAAGCCATTCGTGCCAGCCTCGCTGTCGCCGTGCTCGGCGTCGCCGCCCTTTCGTCATCGACAGTCGCCCGCGCAGACGGCGACGATACCGCGCTCACCAATCTCGTTGCGCTCGCATCTCAGCGACTTGCGCTGGCTGAACCCGTCGCACGATGGAAATGGGCCAACCACAAGGCCATCGAGGACGGGCCGCGGGAGGCGGCACTGCTCGCGTCGGTGGAAAAGCGTGCGGAACAGTCCGGTGTCGATGCGGCCTTCGCCCGGACGTTCTTCCAGGATCAGATTGCCGCGAGCAAGGAGGTGCAGAACGCGCTCTTTGCAACGTGGCGCGCGACACGCCCGCCCGAAGGCACACCGCCCGACCTCGCGACCAGCACACGACCGGCGCTCGACCAGCTCACGCAGAAAATGCTGGCCGGTCTCGCGCAGGTGGCGCCGCTGCGCGACGCACCGGACTGCCAGGCGCGGCTTGCCCGCAGCATCGCGAGTTGGAAGACGCTCACCCGCTACGATGCGACCGGGACACGGGCTCTCGGCACCGCGCTGTCGCATGTCTGCGCCGCCGGCGGCGCCAGCGCGATCGGCTGAGCGCGCGCGACGGCACCCGCGGCCAGTGGCGTGCCGCGCTCAGCCAGCCGGCACGGACGCCGCGAGCGGGATCAGTTGCAGTCCGCGTGCGAGATGGGTCTGCAGCAGGCGATGGGTGTGCGGCTCGAACGACCGTTCCGGCCCGTCGGCCGCGAGCTGCGCGGCCGCATCGAGCGACTCGGCTGCACCGAGGTAGCGCCAGCCGTCGATCACGTGAAAGAAGCGGCGCTCGCCGCTCGCTTCGAACGCGACCGCGCCGTCGAACGGCCAGGGCGCGCTGCCCGGCCGCGCCGCGTTCGCGGCGGGACGCCGGTTGTATGACGGACGCAACTGCGCGATCCACTGCGCTTCAGCGAGCATCGCGCCCAGTTCGTTGCCGGTCTCCTGCCATTCGACACGCCGCACCTGCTGGGCAAGCCGCATTTCCTTCGACGAGCGTCGCTCGCCGGTCAGCAGCGCGCGCAGGCGCTGCCGCACGCGCACGCTGCGCCCGACGTACAGGGCTGCATCGCCGTCGCCGAACAGCGCATACGCTCCGCATCCGGCCGGCGCGGTATCGAGCCACGCTTCGGTCAGGTCACCGCCCAGGCGAAAGTGACGCGTCGTGCGCGCGATCTGGTCGCGCAGCCGCTCGATCGGCACGATTTCGTGCAGTCGCCGCCAGAACTGCCACAGCAGATCGGCATCGGCGAGCGCCCGGTGGCGAGCCGCCGGTACGAGGCCATGCCGCTCGATCAACGCATCGAGGCCATGCCGCGACTCGCGCGGAAACAGCGCGCGCGACAACCGCACCGTGCAAAGCACGTCCGGATTGAACGCAATGCCGGCACGCTCGAATTCGGCTCGCAGGAAGCCGCGGTCGAAGCTCGCGTTGTGCGCAACGAACAGCTTGCCGTCGAGTCGCTCGAACAACGCGGGCGCGAGCGACGCGAACGACGGCGCATCTCGCACCATCTCCTCCGAAATTCCGGTCAGTTGCTGGATGAAGGGGGGGATCGGCTGCCCCGGGTTGACGAGCGTCGTCCACGTCGATACGCCGAGCGGCCCGATTTCGACCACGCCGATTTCGGTGATGCGGTGTTCGGCGGACGAGCCGCCGGTGGTTTCAAGATCGACGAAAACGAGCGGCTGTTCGCTGGCGGGATCGGACGGACGGGAATCGGACATGAAAAGACAGGGAAACGATGCTTCCGTGAGTATGCACCGGCATGCGTGCTCACGACCAGTGCGGGCCGGCATCGGTTCGCCCGACGGCGCCTTCCGCGCGCCAGAATGCAAAAGGCCCCCGCATTGCGGGGGCCGGACATGATCGGCAATGCGTGGCGTGTCAGACCGCCTGGATATTCGCTGCCTGCTTGCCTTTCGGCCCGACTTTCACTTCGAAGGAAACGCGCTGGTTTTCCTTCAGCGTTTTGAAGCCGTCCATCCGGATTTCGGAAAAGTGGGCAAACAGATCTTCCCCGCCGTTGTCCGACGTAATGAAACCAAAGCCTTTAGCATCGTTAAACCATTTTACGATACCGGTATCCATACCTTCGTTCCCCACTCGTTTAGATCAAAAAAGCTACTGTTATAGCGCCTCCCGCATTCCCGCGGCAGCACGCCGAGACCCACCCTCAGCGCTCCGCCAGGGGACGGAGTGCTGACTTTATAAATTGGACAATCCGCGCGCGTCAAGGAAATTTTTCGCGCGTTGTTTATCAAGAAAACATCAATAGCGCTGGAATCGATACACCATCGTCTTTTATTAATTGATCCGCGCGGGAAACCTGTCAATATTACCTGGGCACGCTCGTAGATAATCGAGATGATGAAAAACCTACCGGGCGAAAATCGGGTCGGAAAAATCCTCGGGTTTTTTCCGGGTTGCGAAAAACGAAGCGCGTTGCGATGCTGAAGTCATCAGGATGAAAGGAGAAGGTCATGTGGCTGGACGCACTCAAGCGCTTCGCGAGCCGGTTCGCGCGCGTGCGCCGAAAGTCCCGCGCGCTGGCCGAGTCCCGTGAGCTGCTTTGCGACACCGAGTTCGACCCGACGTGGCACGGCGATCATTGGCAGAACCTGTTGGCGTCACCGTTGGACGCCCGTCACTATGTGATGGAAGACTGGACGTACACGCCGCCGCAGGCGGAAACCGACGACACGGAACCGGCCGTCAAGCGCAAGCGACGCTCGTACATGCAATAGGAAGGTGGAAGGACCAGGACGACGGGCAAAAAAAAGCGCGACTGGGAAGTCGCGCCGACAAAGGTTTGGAGATCTTTTCCGTCAACGAAAAAGTCTGCTTCGGAAAGCAGAGATCGCAGTATAGCGAGAGAACATCCTTTCATTATCCATAGTGCGCACAAACCTCTATTGCCGATGTGTCAATAATCGGCTTGCACGCGCGCGGACAGCGCCTTGCACGTCCTCCTGTCGCAATCGTGCAACGGCTTCTTGCAGTGGCCTGATGAAGCGCTGCGCATGCTGCATCGCGGCGAACCGTTGATGGCTGCGGCTCGCCGGGCATTCGTCCATTCTTGCGCGTTCTAAAATACAGTATTGCAGTCAACGGTTTCCTTCAGCGCCCCGCGTGATCCGTACACTGCAGATGGATTTCCGACGAGGGGCGGCGCCCCGCGCGCACGGTATCGACGACCCGCGATGCCGCAGATGCCCGCAACAGGTTCGATCGACCTCATCCTGTTTGGAGACAGATCATGAAAAAGACCCTGATCGTCGCGGTATTGGCCGGCGCGTCCGCCACCGCCGCCCATGCGCAAAGCAGCGTCACGCTGTACGGGCTGATCGACGCGGGCATCACCTACACGAACAACCAGGGCGGCCATAGTGCGTGGCAGGAGACGTCCGGCTCGATCAACGGCAGCCGCTGGGGCTTGCGCGGCACCGAGGATCTCGGCGGCGGACTGAAGGCGATCTTCACGCTGGAAAACGGCTTCGGCATCAACAACGGCACACTGAAGCAGAATGGCCGCGAGTTCGGCCGGCAGGCGTTCGTCGGGCTCGCGGACACCCGCTTCGGCTCGTTGACGCTCGGCCGCCAGTACGACAGCGTCGTCGATTACCTCGGCCCGCTGTCGCTCACCGGCACGCAGTACGGCGGCACGCAGTTCGCGCACCCGTTCGACAACGACAACCTGAACAACTCGTTCCGGATCAACAACTCGGTCAAATACCAGAGCGCGAACTACGGCGGCCTGAAGTTCGGCGCACTGTACGGCTTCTCGAACTCGACCGATTTCTCGAACAACCGTGCATACAGCGTGGGCGCGTCGTACAGCTACATGGGCTTCAACGTCGCGGCCGCGTACATGCAGTTGAACAACAACATCAACGCGCTGGCGCTCGCGGCCAGCGATCCGGGCGCGGTGGCCGGCGACTGGACGTTCGCGGCCAGCCGACAGCGCACGTGGGGCGCCGGTCTCAACTATGGGTTCGGCCCTGCGACGGCTGGCTTCGTATTCACGCAGACGCGGCTGACCGATTCAGCCCGCATCAGCGCCGGACAGTCTGGCGTAACGGGCGGCATCCCGCTTGCGGGCGGCACGCGCTTCAACAATTACGAAGTCAACGGCCGCTATGCGCTGACGCCGGCGTTCTCGCTCGCAGGTTCGTACACCTATACCGACGGCCGGATCGACGGCCAGACGCCGAGCTGGCACCAGTTCAACCTGCAGGCCGACTACGCGCTGTCGAAGCGCACCGACCTGTACCTCCAGGGCGAATATCAGCGGGTCAATGCGGATGGCCTGGCGATCGGCGCGAACATCAACGGGCTCGGCACCGCGTCGTCGACGAACAAGCAGATCGCGGTCACGGCCGGCATGCGCCACCGCTTCTGAGCCGGTCGCCCTGCGCGTCATTCGCGTGACGTCGCGATCACGAAGCGCCCCGCAAGGGGCGCTTTTACGTCGATGCGGCGTGGCGCGTGCGATTCACGCGTCGCCGGGCGCCGGATAGCGGACGTCGAGCACGTCGATCGGCTGCGGACCGGCCGGCGTCATCAGCGTGACCGTGTCACCGATCCTGGCCTTGATGAGCGCGCGCGCGACCGGTGAGATCCAGCTGACGTGACCGCGATCGAGATCGACCTCGTCGATCCCGACGATCGTGACGGTATGATCCTCGCCGTCCTCGGTCGCGTAATCGACGGTCGCGCCGAAAAACACCTGATCGACGTTCTCCTGCCGGCTCGCGTCGACGACTTCCGCGAGATCGAGCCGCTTCGTCAGGAAGCGGATCCGGCGGTCAATCTCGCGCAGCCGCCGCTTGCCGTAGATGTAGTCGCCATTCTCGGAGCGATCACCGTTCGACGCAGCCCACGACACAAGCCGCACGACCTCGGGACGCTCTACGTCGATCAGGTTCAGCAGTTCGTCCCGGAGCCGCTTGTGGCCGGCCGGCGTGATGTAGTTCTTAGTGCCCGCAGGAATCGCGGGCTGCCCCGCTTCGAGATCGTCGTCGTCGCCGTCCGACTCTTTGACAAACGCCTTGTTCATGATGCAGATTCAATACGTGGATGACCGATGCTTCAAGGTTACACGAAGGTGACCGCGCAAGATTGTGCGACATATTTCGCGAATAAGGCTTCCCTTTTTATACAACTCTGCTATACTTCCGCTTCTGCGTGCGGCTGTAGCTCAGTTGGATAGAGTACTTGGCTACGAACCAAGGGGTCGTGGGTTCGAATCCTGCCAGCCGCGCCACCTTTTTCGAGGGCCTTCCGAACCGAAGGCCCTTTCAGTTCGAAGTAGTAGCAGTTTTGTTGTTGCGTGCGGCTGTAGCTCAGTTGGATAGAGTACTTGGCTACGAACCAAGGGGTCGTGGGTTCGAATCCTGCCAGCCGCGCCACCTTTTTGGGGGCCTTCCCATCGTAGAAGGTTCCGACAGTTGAAGTAGTACCGCTTTGCGTGCGGCTGTAGCTCAGTTGGATAGAGTACTTGGCTACGAACCAAGGGGTCGTGGGTTCGAATCCTGCCAGCCGCGCCACCTCAGAAGGGCCTTCCTCCGGGAAGGCCCTTTTTTCTTTTCCGCTCCCCTCTTCTCGGTTGCGCACACGTGATCGCGGCACGCGGGCCGGTCATCGCGGCACCTGCACCGCGTGCGCATCGCATACAAAAACGGCGGCCTCGTGGCCGCCGTCGTAGCGTGGCTGCGACGCAATGCGCGGCTTCAGTAATCCTGCCGCTCGCGCTCGATGCGCATGCCGCCGTCGTGACGTGCATGCGCGCCGTCGTCGGTCGAGCGCTCGCGCATGATCCGCATCACATCCGGGTTGGTCCGTACGCGCCGCATCACGTTTGCAAGGTGCACGCGGTCGCTGACCTGGATCACGAAACGCAGCACCGTCGATTCGTGCGTCAGATCCTCGTCCATCGCGATGTGAACGATGTTCGCATCGGCCGACGTGATGTCCGCCGCGACGCGCGCGAAGATGCCCTTCGTGTTCTTCACGAGCGCCTTGACCGCGACGTCGAACAGACGGCCCGGCTGCGGCGCCCATTCGACGTCGATCCAGCGGCCCGGATCGCGGCGATGGATGCGCTGCGCGACACGGCAATCGGTCGTATGAATCGCCATCCCGAGGCCGATGCCGATGTAGCCCATGATCGCGTCGCCCGGAATCGGGCGGCAGCAGGCGGACAGCTGCACCGACATCCCTTCGGTGCCGGTAATGACGACCGGCGGCGCGTTGTGCACCGGATGACGCTCGGACTTCGGCAGATCGTCGTCCGCATCGCGGCCGCTCATCAGCACCTCGATGCGCTTGGCCATCACCGCGGCAACGCGGCGGCCAAGGCCGATGTCCGCAAAAATCTCCTGGCGGCTCTTGTTGCCCGTCCACTGCACGAGCTTTTCCCATACTTCCGGGCCGACGTCGGACAGCGCGAGCCCGTAGGCTTTCAGGCTTTGATCGACGAGTCGCTCGCCGAGCTGCACCGACTCGTTCAGGCGCATCGTCTTCAGGTAGTGACGAATCGCGGAGCGCGCCTTGCCGGTGCGCACGAATCCGAGCCACGCGGGGTTCGGCTTCGAATACGGTGCAGTGATCACCTCGACGATGTCGCCGCTCTTCAGCTCGGTACGCAGCGGCAGCAGTTCATTGTTGATCTTCACGGCCACGCACTGGTTGCCGAGATCGCTGTGGATCGAATACGCGAAATCGAGCGCCGTCGCGCCGCGCGGCAGCGCCATGATCTTCGACTTCGGCGTGAACACGTACACCGCATCCGGGAACAGATCGATCTTCACGTGCTCGAGGAATTCGCTCGAATCGCCGGCTTCGCTCTGAATGTCGAGCAGCGACTTCAGCCACTGGTGCGCACGCTTCTGCACGTCGTTCAGGTCGGCGCCGCCGTTCTTGTACAGCCAGTGTGCGGCCACACCGGCCTCCGCGATCTCGTGCATCTTGCGCGTGCGCACCTGGAACTCGATCGGCGCGCCGAACGGGCCGACGAGCGTCGTGTGCAGCGACTGATAGCCGTTGATCTTCGGAATCGCGATGTAGTCCTTGAACTTGCCGGGCACGGGCTTGTACAGCGCATGCAGCGCGCCGATGCACGTGTAGCAGTCGAGCGGGCTGTCGACGACGACACGAAAGCCATACACGTCGAGCACCTGCGAGAACGACAGCTGCTTGTCGCGCATCTTCCGGTAGATGCTGTAGATCGTCTTTTCGCGGCCGGTGATTTCGGCGTCGATCTTCGCGTCGGACATCGCGCGCTGCGCGGCCTCGAGGATCTTGCCGATCACTTCGCGGCGGTTGCCGCGCGCGGCCTTCACCGCTTTCTCGAGCGTCGCGTAACGATGCGGGTTGAAATTCGCGAAGCTCATGTCCTGCAGCTCGCGATACGTGTTGTTCAACCCGAGACGATGCGCGATCGGCGCGTAGATGTCGAGCGTTTCGCGGGCGACGCGGCGGCGTTTTTCCATCGGCACCGCGCCGAGCGTGCGCATGTTGTGCAGGCGATCGGCGAGCTTGACGAGGATCACGCGCACGTCGCGCGCCATCGCGAGCAGCATCTTGCGGAAGTTTTCCGCCTGCGCTTCCTCGCGGCTGCGGAACTCCATCTTGTCGAGCTTGGATAGCCCGTCGACCAGTTCGGCGACCTTCGGGCCGAACCGCTCGGCCAGCTCGCTCTTGGTCACGCCCTGGTCTTCCATCACGTCGTGCAAGAGCGCCGCCATCACGGCTTGCGCATCGAGCTTCCAGCCGGCGCAGATTTCCGCGACGGCGACGGGATGGGTGATGTAGGGTTCGCCGCTCTGGCGATATTGACCGAGGTGGGCTTCGTCGCTGAAGTGGAACGCCGCCTTGACCTCTTTGATTTCCTCCGGAGGGAGATACTCGGCAAGCGCGGCCGTCAGATTCGCGATCGAAACGACGCCGTGCTTGCGCGGCTGCTCCGGAGTGGCGGTCGGCCCGAACAGATGCCGGAAGGACTGTTCGAGGACCGCGTCGATGTACTGGCGCGCAGGCGACTGGGCCATGGCTTCGGTGGTCGAATCCGCGGAGGCGGACGATGGGGTGGTGCTCATATTCGCCTCCAGGTCGAGTCGTTGCGCGCAGGGATTACATGGCTGGAACGGGCCGGATGCGCGTTACACCGGCACCTTCTTCAGCATCTCGACGCCGACCTGGCCGGCAGCGATTTCGCGCAGCGCGACGACGGTGGGCTTGTCGCGGCTCTCGATCTTCGGCGTATGGCCTTGCGCGAGCTGCCGCGCGCGGTAGGTGGCGGCGAGCGCCAGTTCGAAGCGGTTGGGGATTTGCTTCAGGCAGTCTTCGACGGTAATGCGAGCCATGTTGGAAATTCCTTCTGAATATAGTCCTTATTCTACCTTATGTCCCTCAACCCCCGCGTCATTCCGCGTGGGGCAGATGGATGCCTAGCTCGATGAACAGCTCCGCATGTCGCGCGTACTGCGAAGCAAAGCGCAGGCGGGTCGCAGCGACGATGCATTCGAGCTCCGCCAGCGCACGATCGAAATTCTCGTTGATCACGACATATTCCGCTTCGGACGCGTGCGCCATCTCGCTGCCCGCGGCGAGCAGGCGTCGCGTGATCACGTTCGGCTCGTCCTGGCCGCGCTTTTTCAGACGCTCCTCGAGCGCGTCGAGCGACGGCGGCAGGATGAAGATGCCGACCGCGTTGCGGAACTGCTTCTTCACCTGCTGCGCGCCCTGCCAGTCGATTTCGAGCAGCACGTCGTGGCCGCTCGCCATCTGCTCTTCGATCCAGACGCGCGACGTGCCGTAGTAGTTGCCGTGCACTTCCGCGCTCTCGAGGAATTCATGCGCGGCGTGACGCGCGCGGAAATCCTCGACGGTCGTGAAGTGATAGTGCTGGCCATCCTGCTCGCCCGGGCGCGGCTTGCGTGTCGTGTACGAAATCGACAGACAGATGTCGCGGTCCTTCGACAGCAGCGCGTTCACGAGCGTCGACTTGCCGGCGCCCGACGGCGCGATGACCATGAACAGGTTGCCGGGATAGACGCCGCCGTGCAGCGCATGCGGCGCGTGGCCGTCGCGGTGTGGGTCGGTCATGTCAGCCTCCGCCGGGCCGCCCCAAGGCGGCTGACCGCCGCTTCGGGCGGCAGTGAACGCAGTGAGCGTGGGGGTCGTTTCATCTGTTACTCCAGGTTTTGCACTTGCTCGCGCATCTGCTCGATCAGCAGCTTCAGCGCCATCGATGCGTCGGCGAGTTCCTTCGCCGCCGCCTTCGATCCGAGCGTGTTCGCTTCGCGATTCAGTTCCTGCATCATGAAGTCGAGCCGCTTGCCGACGCGGCCGCCCTTCTCGATCACATGACGCGTTTCGTTCAAATGCGCGGTGAGTCGCGACAGCTCTTCCGCGATGTCGATTCGGATTCCGTACATCGTCACTTCCTGACGGATGCGCTCCGCGGCCTCCTCCCGCGTGACGTTCGCGGCGCTGCCTTCGGGCGCCGCGATACCGAGCGCTTCCTGCAGCCGCTCGACGATCTTCTGCTGATGCTTCGCGATCAGCTCCGGCACGAGCGGCGTGATACGCGCGACGATCGCTTCCATCTCGGTGACGTTGGCCAGCAGCATCGTCGCGAGCTGCGCGCCTTCGCGCGAACGCACGACGACGAGCTCGCCGATCGCTTCCTTGCCGCACGCGAGCACCGCGTCGCGAATCGCCTCGGCCGACACCCCGCTCTCGGCGAGCACGCCCGGCCAACGCAGGATCTCGCCCGCGCGCAGGCGGCCGACGCCCGGAAATGCGTCGAGCACGGAACGCTCCAGTTCGGCGAGCTGGCCGAGCGCGGTCTGGTTCAGCGCACCCGCGCCGATGCTCTGCTCGCCGCGCTGCAGATTGATGCGCACGTCGACCTTGCCGCGCGACAGTTTGTTCATCAGCATCTCGCGCAGCGCCGGCTCGCACGCGCGCACGTCGTCCGGCATGCGGAAATTCAGGTCGAGGAAGCGCGAGTTCACGGTGCGCAGTTCGACCGACACGCTGGTACCGCCGTTGCCGGCCGCCGTCGCGAGTTCGCGCGTCGCGCTCGCATAGCCCGTCATGCTGTAGATCATGGTTCGTCTCGCCGTCTGGGTGCCCTTTTCGGGCGGGAATATGTCGAGGCGCCCGGCGCATTCCAAGGCGCGGGGCGGGAAGCGCGCATTATCCCATTTTTGTGCCGCACCCCGCCGGGCGCGCGTGCCGTTCGGCGCTAAAATCGGGGTTTCCTCTTCCGTCCACGACTCCCCGATGACGTCTTCCCTGTCCCGCCCGAGCGGCCGCCGCGCCGACGAACTGCGCAAGGTCGCGCTCACCCGCCACTACACGAAACACGCCGAAGGCTCGGTGCTCGTCGAATTCGGCGACACCAAGGTGATCTGCACCGCAAGCGTCGCCGAACGCGTGCCCGAGTTCCTGCGCGAGCGCGGCCAGGGCTGGCTGACCGCCGAATACGGCATGCTGCCGCGCGCAACCCACACACGCAGCGACCGCGAAGCCGCCCGCGGCAAGCAGACGGGCCGCACGCAGGAAATTCAGCGCCTGATCGGCCGCGCGCTGCGCGCGGTGTTCGACCTCGACGCGCTCGGTCCGCGCACGATCCATATCGACTGCGACGTGATCCAGGCCGACGGCGGCACGCGCACCGCGAGCATCACCGGCGCATTCGTCGCCGCGCACGACGCCGTATCGAAGCTGATCGCGGCCGGCAAGCTCGCGCGCTCGCCGATCACCGACCACGTCGCCGCGATCTCGGTCGGCGTGTACGAAGGTGCACCGGTGCTCGACCTCGACTACGCGGAAGATTCGCAGTGCGACACCGACATGAACGTCGTGATGACGGGCGCCGGCGGTTTCGTCGAAGTCCAGGGCACCGCCGAAGGCGTGCCGTTCTCGCGCGCCGAGATGAATGCGCTGCTCGATCTCGCGCAAAGCGGAATCGGCCAGCTCGTGCAACTGCAGAAGGACGTGCTGGGCGCCGGCCATGTCTGACGATCGCACCGTCGCACCGCTGTCGCGCATCGTGCTCGCGTCCAACAACGCCGGCAAGCTGCGCGAATTCACCGCACTGTTTTCCACGGTCGGCATCGAGATCGTGCCGCAGGGCGACCTGGCCGTACCCGAAGCCGAAGAGCCGTTCGGCACGTTCATCGAGAATGCGCTGACGAAAGCGCGGCACGCCGCGCGCGTCACCGGGCTGCCCGCAATCGCCGACGATTCGGGCCTGTGCGTGCGTGCGCTGCGCGGCGCACCGGGGGTCTATTCGGCGCGATACGCGCAGCGCGCGGGCCGCGACAACGGCGACGCGGCGAACAATGCGTACCTCGTCGAGCAACTGCGCGGCGTCGACGACCGGCGCGCATACTATTGCTGCGTGCTCGCGCTCGTGCGTCACGCGGACGATCCCGAGCCGCTGTTCGCCGAAGGCCGCTGGGCGGGCGAGATCGTCGACACGCCGCGCGGCGAGCACGGATTCGGCTACGACCCGTATTTTTATCTGCCGTCGCTCGGCGCGACGGCGGCCGAGCTCGAGCCAGCCGTCAAGAACACGCACAGCCATCGCGCGCTCGCGCTGAAGGCGCTGCTCGCGCGGCTCGCAGAGGAACCCGCATGATCGTTTTCGTCACGCATTCGCAGCCGGAGGCCGTATGAGCCGGGCCGCGGAAACCGGCGCGCGCGTCGTCGCGACGTTCACGTCGCCCGGCCAGGTGCGACTCACGTCGCTGCCGCCGCTCGCGCTGTACGTGCATTTTCCGTGGTGCGTGCGCAAGTGCCCGTACTGCGATTTCAACTCGCACGAATGGAAAGGCGAGCGATTTCCCGAAACCGAGTATCTCGATGCGCTGCGCGCCGATCTCGAGCAGGCGCTGCCGCTCGTATGGGGGCGCCAGGTGCATACGGTGTTCATCGGCGGCGGCACGCCGAGCCTGCTGACGGCAGCCGGCCTCGATCGTTTGCTGTCCGACGTGCGTGCATTGCTGCCGCTCGACGCCGATGCGGAGATCACGCTCGAAGCGAATCCCGGCACATTCGAGGCCGCGAAGTTCGCGCAGTTTCGTGCGAGCGGCGTGAACCGCCTGTCAGTCGGCATCCAGAGCTTCAACGAAGGGCATCTGAAGGCGCTCGGCCGCATTCACGACACCGCGCAGGCGCGCGCGGCCGTCGAGATCGCCGCGAAGACGTTCGACAACTTCAACCTGGACCTGATGTTCGCGCTGCCGAACCAGACGCTCGACGAATGCCGGGCCGACATCGAAACCGCGCTGTCTTACGCGCCGCCGCATCTGTCGCTGTATCACCTGACGCTCGAGCCGAACACGCTGTTCGCGAAGTTCCCGCCGGCGGTGCCCGACGACGACGCGTCGGCCGACATGCAGGAGTGGATTCACGCACGCACGGCCGAGGCCGGGTACGAGCGCTACGAGGTGTCCGCGTATGCGAAGCCGAACCATCAGTGCAAGCACAACCTGAATTACTGGCGTTTCGGCGACTATCTCGGGATCGGCGCGGGCGCGCACACGAAGCTGTCGTTCCCGAACCGGATCCTGCGGCAGGCGCGCTACAAGCATCCGGCGACCTTCATCGAGCAGGCGATGGCCGGCACGCCGGTGCAGGAAGAGCGAGAAGTGGGCGCGCGCGACCTGCCGTTCGAGTTCATGCTGAACACGCTGCGGCTCGTCGAGGGCTTCCCAGTGCACAGCTTCGTCGAGCGTACCGGTTTGCCGATCGGCACGATCGAGCCGGCGCTGCAGGAAGCGGAGCGGCGCGGGCTGATCACGCGCGATTTCGCGCAAATCGCGCCGACCCCGCTTGGCCAGCGTTTCCTCAACGATCTGCAGGAATTGTTCCTGCGCGACGATTGACGCGGAACGACGCGACATTTCGGTTACAATGCCGCCTCGTGTGGAAGCGTGGCCGAGCGGTTTAAGGCACTGGTCTTGAAAACCAGCGACGGGAAACTGTCCGTGAGTTCGAATCTCACCGCTTCCGCCACGCAATTCGCCAAACCCCGTCCATTCATCGAATGACGGGGTTTTTGTTTGCCCGCTGCATTTTTTTGCCGCATCGCGCGCCCAACGGCCCGACGCATCGCCGCCGATGCCGTTACAATCCGGCGCTCCGAACCGCGAAACGGGAAACCACGTCATGAAGCCCTTCATCGCCTCGGCGCTCGCCGCCCTGCTCGCCGCTGCCTGCACGCACGCAGCGGCCGCCGACTCTGCCTCCGGCGCCGACGCGCCGACGCCGTCGTGCGCGATCGCGTACGTGAAGGGCGTCGGCGGCTCGCCGCGCAGCCTGCGCGAATATCTCGCGAGCCCGACGCCGTACAACTACCTGAAGGAAAACGAACTCCAGTGCAAGGTGTCGGACGACGGCCGCGCGTCTAACTGCACCGGCGTCACCTATATCCGCAACGAGCAGGTCAGCGTGTACGACGATTCCGACCCGGCCACGCTGACGGTCGTCGCGCCGGTCGAACTCGAGCACGGCGAGAAGTATCCGGTGATCCTCGTCGTGCAGCGCAAGGACGCACGCTGCACGCGGTAATGCGGGGCGCGGCCCGCATCGCGCCATGGCCTCGCCGGACGGCGCGTCATCGCCTAGAATTCGATCAGCACGGCGACACGACCGCCGCCGCGACTCGATGCCGTTCGCGCCATCCGCGCGTGCGGCGCACGGAGACCGCCATGACCGAACTGTCGACCGCGACCGATCACGTCGATTACGAAGGCTTCGAGATCCACGTCGTACCGGGCCTCGTTCCCGGCAGCGACGCGCGCTATACGTACACCGGCTACGTATGCCATCCGGGCGTGAATCCGGCCCTCCCCGATCATGCGGTGCCGTTTCACGCGGACGGCGAGGAAAGCTTCGCGAACGCCGACGACGCGATTCGCGAGGCCGTGCACATCGGCAAAAGCATCATCGACGGCACGCATCCGGACCTGTCCGTTCTGTCGCTCGTGACGCACGGCTACTGAGCGCATCCGACTGTGCCGCCATCGCCGCTTCGCGGCGAGCGGGCACGCGCGTTGCGCACGCGTCGCGTGCCGTCAAACATCACATCACTTCAGAACGCCGCCCGCCGCACAGCCGGGCGATCGTTCGCGCGCATGCCGTCACGCATCGCGCGTTATGCGTTTCTCCCGATAACGCGCCGCGCCGGGGCGACTATCATTTTTTTATAGTCACCCTCCGGTTCACCTCCCATGCTGCCTCTATCCCGCCCGGGCGCCGACCGGCCGCGCATTGCCGCGCTGGTCGCCGCGCTGTTGCTTGCTGCCTGCACGATCACGCCGCCGCCTTCGCTGCACTCGGTGGTGACGATCCCGTCGATCACGCGCGGCGCGAATCTCGACCAGTACCGCGTGGAAGTCGCGCGGTGCGTTGCCGAGCACAATCCGTCCGCCGTATCGCGCGGCACACCGCAGGCGATGCTGCGTTCGCTCGTCGTCGTCGCGTTCACCGTCGATCGCGGCGGCCGCCTCCTCAATGCGTCCGTCTATCGGAGCAACGGCGACAGCGAAGCGGAAGCGCTCGCGCTCGCATCGCTGCGCCGCTCGGCGCCGTTGCCGGCGCCGCCGTCGAGACTGCTGGACGGCGACGGACGGATCGAGCTGATGGAAGGCTGGCTGTTCAACGACGACGGCCGCTTCCAGTTGCAGAGCACCGCGTCCGCGCAAGCCCAGTCGATCGACTGAGCCGCACGCCGCCCGCGATTGCCGCCATGTCGCGGCGCTGGCTATAATTTTCCGCAATCGCGCGGCCACCTTCCGCGCGCGCGTTCGCGCGCCGCACCCGGCATGCGAGCCGACCACGCCGGCACCGGGCGGCGGCGACCTATCCGTCTCCATCGTCGACCGGCGGGTGACGTCCGCGCCACGGCGCGCGCTCACGCCGCCACCGCATCATCCGCCCGGCTGCATCCGGCAGGCATCCGCGCCTGCCCGACCGCACGCCCCAACGACAAAACGGAGACATCCATGTCCGCATCTCCCCCGGCCGTTGCACACGCAACCGGTTCGGCCGCCGCCGTCAGCCACCGGCGCATCGTGTTCGCCAGCTTCATCGGCACCGCGATCGAGTTCTACGATTTCTATGTGTACGCAACCGCCGCGGCACTCGTCATCGGCCCCGTGTTCTTTCCGCACGGCTCGGCGACCGCGCAGGCGCTGTCCGCATTCGTCACGTTCGGCATCGCATTCATCGCACGACCGATCGGTTCGTTCCTGTTCGGCCACTTCGGCGACCGGATCGGCCGCAAATCGACGCTTGTCGCGTCGCTGCTCGTAATGGGCGTATCGACTACCGCAATCGGCTTCGTGCCCGGCTACGACGCGATCGGCACGCTCGCGCCGGTACTGCTGTGCGTGCTGCGCTTCGGCCAGGGGATCGGCCTCGGCGGCGAATGGGGCGGCGCGGCGCTGCTGGCGACCGAGCATGCGCCGCAAGGCAAACGCGGCTGGTTCGGGATGTTTCCGCAGCTCGGGCCGTCGGTCGGCTTCCTGATGTCGAACGGTCTGTTCTTCGCGCTCGCGCTGTCGCTGTCCGACGAACAGTTCCGCAGCTGGGGCTGGCGTATCCCGTTCCTCGTCAGCGCGGTGCTCGTCGCGCTCGGCCTGTACGTGCGGCTGAAGATCAGCGAAACGCCGGCGTTCCAGGCCGCGCTCGACCGCAACGAGCGCGTGCGCGTGCCGGTCGCGGCGCTCGTGTCGCAGCACTGGCAGCCGACGTTGCTCGGCGCGCTCGCGATGGTGGTCTGCTACACGCTGTTCTATATCTCGACCGTGTTTTCGCTGTCGTACGGCGTGTCGGCGCTGCATATTCCGCGCCAAAGCTTCCTCGGGCTGCTGTGCTTCGCCGTCGTGTTCATGGGGCTTGCGACACCGCTGTCGGCGTGGGCGTCGGACCGCTTCGGCCGCAAGCCGGTGCTCATCGCCGGTGCAATTGCCGCGCTGCTGTCCGGCTTCGCGATGGAACCGCTGCTCGGCAGCGGCTCGATGCCGCTCGTCGCGCTGTTCCTCACGATCGAGCTATTCCTGATGGGCGTGACGTTCGCGCCGATGGGTGCGCTGCTGCCCGAACTGTTCCCGACCAACGTCCGCTACACGGGTGCGGGCGTCGCATACAACCTTGGCGGGATTCTCGGCGCGTCGATTGCACCGTACATCGCGCAACTGCTTGCCGCGCGAGGTGGGCTGTCGTGGGTCGGCGGCTACGTGTCGGTCGCGGCGGCGATCAGCGTAATCGGTGTGCTGTTGATGCGCGAGACCCGCGACACGTCGCTGCTCTGACCTTCGGGGCGCCCCGGGTTGTGCAGCGGGCGGCGCTGCCTATACTCGATTCCGGGGCGCCGCCGTGCGCACACGGGTTCGCTTCCCGAAGGAGCCGCCGCGATAAACGTTCATCTCAACAATGCCGACCTCGTCATGATCCTCGCGCTCGCGCTGGGCGGCGCGCTGCTGCTCGCGGCGCGCTTGCGACCGAAAACCTGGCGGGGTTTGCTGTTCGACGCATTGCTGGCGAATCTGGCGGCCATCGCCGCCGTGGTCGCCGTCGAGGCGCTGCTCGCCTGAACCGGCCAGCGTTACCACGCGCGCCGGTTCGCGCCGCCAATCGGCGCTACGCCGTCAATCGAGCGCGCAACGCGCCATACGCCGGGCAGACTGCATCGATGGCATCAAGCGCCTGCGCAACCGACGGCGGTGCACCAGGCTCTCCGATCGACAGCGCGTTCGGCGCGCCGCCGATCCCGCAATGGTGGCGCGACGTCGCAACGAAAATCATCACGGTCGGGCGCTTCAGTGCATGGGCCATGTGCACGAACCCCGTGTCGACCCCCACCACCAGCGCGGCCCGGCCGATCGCAGCGCCCAATTCGCGCACCGACATTGCCGGCAGCACAACCGCGCCGGGCGCGCGCGCGGCAATGTCGCGCGCATCGTCATGCTCGGCCGCCGATCCCCACGGCAGCAGCACGCGCAAGCCACGCGCCATCATCTGCGTCGCGAGCGCGGCCCAGTGATTGGCCGGCCATTGCTTGTCAGGGTTCGACGTCGCGTGAAACAGCAGCATGAACGGCGCGCCGTCGGTCACGGCAGCCGGCAGGCTCGCAACCTGCGGCGCGACCACACCATAGTCGGCAATGCCTTGCGGGACATAGCCCAGCGCCTCGCCCGCGCTCACGCGCATCCCGTGCCAAGCGTCGCAGTCGGGCCGCGGGCCGAACCGATGTGAATACGCGAAACGCGCGCCCGTCTCACCGAGATCCTGCGTTTGATAGCCGAACCGGCGCACGGCGCGCGCGAGCGCGGAGATGATCGCGCTCTTGTAGACCCCGTGCAGGTCGATGACCGCATCGTAACGGTGCGCGCGCAGCGCGCCGATCGACGCCGAAATCGCCTTCAGGTCGCCGCCGTTGCGCAGCTTCTTGAACCGCCGCAGCGGTGCGCAAAGCACGTTGGTCACGCCCGGGTGCCAGCGCACGACTTCGGCGCACGACTCGTCGACGGCCCAGTCGACCTGAACGCCGGCAAAAGCGCGATGGAGGTCCGCGACGACGGGCAGCGTCTGGACGACATCGCCGAGCGACGTCACTTTCACGATGAGGATACGTTTCACGTTTCTTGTGGGAATGGGGGGTGGACGGCCATTTGGTGATGCTAACGATGCTTGCCGCGCCGATACATTACATCGACATTACATTTGCAACAAATTGCATCTCGTTTGTGAATAATTGTCGAGTCCGGACGGATCCCATTCTTTTTATAATGCGTCTTTGCCTGCCGGCCCGGTTCCCCGATGCAACGCCCCTCTCTCGCCGCCCTGCTTCCCGGATTGTTTCCCGCCCTCACGCGCCGCTCGCTGCGGATCTGGCGCCAGTACGGCGTGTTCTGGCTGGGTGCGATCGCGGTTGGCCTCGCAGCCGTATTGTATGCGCGACTGATCGACTGGGGCTACGACGCCTTCCGCACGATGCGCGCGCATGCCGCGTGGCTGCCGTTGCTGCTGACGCCGGCGATCGCCGCGGCGTCGGCGTGGCTCACGCGCCGCTTCTTCCGCGGCGCCGAGGGCAGCGGGATCCCGCAGGTCATCGCAACGCTGCATGCCAGCCCGAGTTCATTCGGCGCGCGGCTTCTGACGCTGCGCATCCTGTTCGGCAAGGTGCTGATTTCGCTGATGGGGATCCTCGGCGGGTTCACGATCGGCCGCGAAGGCCCCACCGTGCAGGTCGGCGCGGCACTGATGTTCAATCTGCGGCGTTTCTATCCGCGCTCGAATGCGCTGATCGAACGGCAGCTCGTGCTCGCGGGCGCGGCCGCGGGCCTGTCGGCGGCGTTCAATACGCCGCTTGCCGGGATCGTGTTCGCGATCGAGGAACTGACCCGCAGCTTCTCCGCGCGTGCAAGCGGCGTGCTGATTACCGCGATCATCCTGGCGGGCGTGGTCGCGCTCGGTCTGAACGGCAACTACACGTACTTCGGCACGATCGATGCGGGCCAGCATTTCCCGAAGATGCTCGCCGTCGCCGTGCTGGTCACGGCGATCGTTACCGGGATCGCCGGCGGCCTCTTCAGCTGGCTTCTGCTCAATACCGGGCGCTGGCTGCCCGCGCGCGTGCTCGGCCTCTATCGCGAGCGCCCGATCGCGTTTGCGGCGCTGTGCGGCTTCGTGATCGCCGTCGTTGGCATCGTATCGGGCGGGACGACGTTCGGCAGCGGCTATGCGGAGGCGCGCGGCCTGCTCGACGGCCACGAACAGCTGTCGCTGTTCTATCCGGTCCTGAAGATGGTGTCGATGGTGGCGTCGTATCTGCCGGGGATCCCTGGCGGCATCTTCGCGCCGTCGCTGTCGATCGGCGCAGGCTTCGGCAACGTGCTGCACGTCGTGTTCGACGACATGAGCCTGCCGATGCTGATCGCGCTCGCGATGGTCGGCTATCTCGCGGCGGTCACGCAGTCGCCGATCACATCGTTCGTGATCGTGATGGAAATGATCAACGGCCACGCGCTCGTGATTTCGCTGATGGCCACCGCGCTGGTGTCGAGCCGCGTCGCGCGCTTCTTCGCGCCGCCGCTTTACGAAACGCTCGCGCAGCGCTATCTCGCGCCGCCGCCGGCCGCCGCGCCGCACGCGGCCGATTCGGCGCAAGCTGCCGAGGAAACTGCAACGGCGACCAGCGTGACCGAGCCGCAGGATGCGGCGGCGGCGCCCGCCGATCCGCTCGACACGCTGCGCGAACAACCCGCGAACGCATCGGACGTTCCGGCGGCAACCCACGGGGCCGCTCCGGCAGCGGCGACGCAGGAGCGCGACGACCCGCCCGCTTCGGACGCGAACGGCGCCGCGCAGACGGGCCCGCGCGAACCTCAGTAAATGACGACAGGTGCCGGCCGATAGTAGACGGGACGCGCCGGCACGACGATGCAGCCGGCGACGGTGATCGCGACGAGCGCGATGGCGATGGCGGTTTTCTTCATCGTGCGCGCCCGTTACGCCCAGTGGCCGCGCGTCCAGAACCAGTTCGGACCACGCTGGTCCCAATGGCCCGGCACCCAGTGCATGCCGATCCGTTCGGCTTCCCAATGGCCGCCAATCCAGACGTAGCGCCCATGATCCCAATGCCAGTGGCCGCGCTCCCACACATAGCCGACGCGGGCGTCAGGCACGACCTCGTAGCGCACGGGCGGCGGCGCGTTCGGCGCAACGACGACGATTTCTTCGGCAGGGGCGGCCACGGGCTCGGCGACGATCATGCGGCCGGACTGCACGAGCACCGGCGCGCCGACGAGAATTTCGTCCGCGCGGGCGGCGAGCGGCGCGACGATGGCGGACAGGCCCGCGGCGAGCAGCGCGAGAGAAACGATACGGCGTTGAACGGTAGAGACAGCCATCACAACCTCCTGATTGACGAATGACGCGAACGTATTCACTTCAATGCGGGAGGACGGCGAACGGCAGACAGACGCCGTGTTACGGCGAGCCCGAAAGTGCAACAGGGCGTAAGACGCGCACGGCGGCGTACACCGCCGTGCGGGGGAAAGCGGCAACGTTCAGGCTTGCGGGATCTCGATCTTCACTTCGAGGACTTCGAGATCGTCCTGCCGCTCAAGGCTCACGCGGATGTCGTCGTTCGAAATATGGACGTACTTCGAGATGACCGCGACGAGTTCTTTCTGCAGCGCCGGCAGGTAATCGGCCGGCGGACGGCCGCCGACCCGCTCGTGCGCGATGATGAGCTGCAGGCGCTCCTTCGCGACCGATGCGGACTTCTTCTTCTCGCCGAGGAGAAACGAAAGGATGGACATGGACGGCCTCCGTTACTTGCTGCCGAAGAGGCGCTGCAGCAGGCCCGGCTTCTGGTAGTCGGTGAAGCGCAGCGGCTTGTCTTCGCCGAGGAATCGGGCGACCACGTCCTTGTACGCTTCCGCGACGTCGGTGCCGTCGATATGCACGGCCGGCAAACCCTGGTTCGACGCATGCAGCACGGCTTCCGATTCAGGCACCACGCCGATCAGCTTGATGCGCAGGATCTCGCTGATGTCCTCGAGCGACAGCATCTCGCCTTCGCTCACGCGCTTCGGGCTGTAACGCGTGATCAGCAGGTGTTCCTTGATCGGCTCCTTGCCTTCGGTCGCGCGCTTCGTCTTCGACGACAGAATGCCGAGAATGCGGTCCGAGTCGCGCACCGACGACACTTCCGGGTTCGTGACGATCAGCGCTTCGTCCGCGAAGTACATCGCGTGCAGCGCGCCGGCTTCGATACCGGCCGGCGAATCGCAGACGATGTATTCGAAATCCATCGCGGCCAGGTCGTTCAGCACCTTCTCGACGCCGTCACGCGTGAGCGCATCTTTGTCGCGCGTTTGCGACGCCGGCAGGATGAACAGGTTCTCGCACTTCTTGTCCTTGATCAGCGCCTGATTCAGGTTCGCTTCGCCCTGGATCACGTTGACGAGGTCGTACACCACGCGCCGCTCGCAGCCCATGATGAGATCGAGGTTACGCAGGCCGACGTCGAAGTCGATCACGGCCGTCTTGTGGCCGCGCAGCGCGAGGCCGGACGCGAAGCTCGCGCTGGTCGTCGTCTTGCCCACGCCGCCCTTGCCCGAAGTCACCACGATGATTTTTGCCATTTACCCAATACCCTGTGTTCGTCAATGAGAGCCGATCGATCCGGAGCGTGCCGCGTGAATCACGTCAGGCGCAGCGGTTCGATCATCAGTTTTTCCTCTTCGAGCCGGATCTGCACCGATTTGCCCAGTATGTCGGCGGGCAACGGGTTCTCGGTCGTGCGATAGATACCCGCGATCGAAATCAGTTCCGGTTCGAGACACGTGCAGAAGATGCGCGCGTCGTGATTGCCGTGCACGCCCGCGAGAGCGCGGCCGCGCAACGGCGCGTAGATGTGGATATTGCCTTCCGCGATGATCTCGGCGCCGTGACTGACCGGCGCGAGCACCACGAGGTCCCCTTTCGCGTAAATCTGCTGTCCCGAGCGCAGCGGCCGATCAACGACCAGCGTCTGGCCGCCCGCCGAAACCGGCGTCGGAGCAGGCTCCGGCGCCGGTTCCGCCGCCGCGGCGGCAGACGTGGCAACGGCAGCGGCCGGCTGCGCCGCATCGTCGGCCGGCTTCGCGGCCGCCACGCGGCGATCGCGCGCTTCGAGCAGCGGCAGGCCGGCTTCCGCCGCCCACGCCTGCGTCGGCAGCGCGACCACGCCCACCGGGCGCATCCGCACGTCGTTCAGCATTTGGCCGATATCGGCGAGCGCGACGCGTTCACCGTCCGCGAGACGGCGAACGTCGATCGCGACGACGTCGTCGGCGAAAAACTCGGGAGTCGCTTCGAAGCGCTTGACCAGTTCGGTACGCAACGCATCGAGATCGGTCGTCTTCACGGTGAACAGCAACGTATCGACCGATCCGCTGCGCAGCTCGAAGAATGGCGATTTTTTAAGCGACATGGACACTCTGCAAAAATTTTTTGCGTATTTTACAGGCGTCCGCGCGTGCGGCCATTATTTTTGGGGAATCTGGATGGCGACGGTCGCGGCCGCCGCACCGCGGGCCGGAGGGCATCGAGACGGCGCGAGCGAGGTGCGATCGCGCCGTGCGGCCTCGGCCGTCATGTGTCAGGGTGCATTGATGTGGGACACGAACAACGACTTCATCGCGCCGGGCATCCGCGCGATCGGTGCATGCTCGCCCGTGTTGCCGAAACCCGCCCGTTCGTAGAAGCGAATCGCGTTGCGGTTCGCATCGGCGATCCATGCGTAGACGTCCTGCGCGCCGCGCTCGGTCAGCCACGCGGTGGCCGTTTCGAGCAACAGCACGCCGCCGCGCAAGTGGCGGACCGCGTGCGCGACCCACAGCTCGCTGACGAACGCGCGCCGCTCGGGCGAATTGTCGAAATATGCACCGATCATGCCGGCCGGGTGGCCCTCGGTGTACAGAACGAAGGTCGTCGATTCGTCGGACGCGGCGCGCAGCGCGGCGATGGCCGCCGCCGCGTCGGCATCGACGGTCAGCAATTCGGCCTCCGGCGCTTCGCCGGGCGCGTACGGCTCACGCAGCGATGCGGCGCGGAGTTCGCGATACACGTTGCCCTGGTCGGCAGCGATACGACGAACGGTCAAGGTCGAACTCATGCAGGCACAGCCCCCTTCGGACAGCAAGTTACTAGCTTCAACCGAAAGCGGGGCATGAGTCAAATCGTTATTTTCAAATGGCGGCGCGAATCGAAAGTCGGCAGGCACCGCGCGGGCTGCCGCCCCCATGTGCTTGTGCGAGTGCAACATCGGCCTCGGCTGCATGCTCGCGTAGCGCCGCGCGGACGCCGTCGGCACGTGGGTCGCCGTGCTTGCGTTGTCATACGCGGCATTTCTGCGCGCGCATTCGCAGTTTCCCCGTCGCGATCGCAATCGTCCGTAATATGCGGCCGCGCATGCACCACGACGACGCGCGTGCGGATGCAGGAGTTATTGCATTGCAACATTCGTTGCGGCGTCCCGAAGCCGGTCGCTGACGCGCTTGTCGCGACGATTTGGTCAGACGAGAAAATCGTCCGCACGGGCGGATCGCGCGCCACCGCCGGTTTCAATCACCCCTTCGTCGGCCCTTCCCGACCGGCGCAATGGATGCGCCGCCGTTTGGAGTTTCCCGCCTAGCGCCCGGGTTTGGAAAGCCTGCACGACCGTCGTATAACTGGCACAACCGGACCATCGATCGGGTGCCGCGCTCCATGCCGCGGCCGAACGACGATCGGACCGGCAACAGAACGAGACATGCGGCCGCCTCGCCCCGCGCGCAAGCCCGCGCCAACAGGAGGGAGACAATGGCAATGACCGACGGACCGGCCGCGCGCTGGTCGGATGGCAAACGTTATCTGTGGCTGCTTGGCGCGCTGACGATCACGCTGCCGATCCTCGCGGCCCAGCTCGCGCTGTCGACGGGCGTGCACCTGTTCTGGTGGTTCGGCCCGCTGTTCGCGTTCGGCGTGATACCGATTCTCGACACGCTGATCGGCGACGATCGCGACAACCCTCCGGAAACCGCCGTCCCGCAGCTCGAGCGGGAACGCTACTACCGCTATATCGTCTATCTCGCGACGCTCGTCGAATACGTCGCATTCTTCATGTGCGTGTGGATCGTCGGCACGCATTCGCTGGCGTGGTACGACTACGCAGGCTTCGCGTTGTCGCTCGGCGCCGCGACGGGCATCTCGATCAATACCGCGCACGAACTCGGGCACAAGACGAGCCGCTTCGAGCGCTGGCTCGCGAAAATCACGCTCGCGCCGGTCGCGTACGGGCACTTCTTCGTCGAACACAACCGCGGCCATCACGTGCGCGTCGCGACGGCCGAGGATCCGGCAAGCGCGCGCTTCGGCGAATCGTTCTGGGCGTTCCTGCCGCGCACGGTGACGGGCAGCATCCGTTCGGCGTGGCGGCTCGAGAAGACGCGCCTCGAACGGCTCGGGCAGTCGCCGTGGACCTGGCGCAACGAGGTGCTGCACGCGTGGGCAATGACGGCTGGCGTCTGGGGCATCGCGATCGCGCTGGCCGGCAAGGCCGTGATCCCGTTCCTTGTGATCCAGGCCGTGTACGGCGCGTCGCTGCTCGAAGTCGTGAATTACATCGAGCACTACGGGCTCGGCCGGCGCAAACTCGCGAGCGGCCGCTACGAACGCTGCACGCCGCAGCATTCGTGGAACAGCAATCACGTCGTCACCAACCTGTTCCTGTATCAGCTGCAGCGGCACGCCGATCATCACGCGAACCCGACGCGCTCGTACCAGGCGTTGCGCCACTTCGACGACTCGCCGCAATTGCCGGCCGGCTACGCGACGATGATCCTGTTCGCGTATGTGCCGCCGCTCTGGTATCGCGTGATGAATCCGCGGGTCGTCGCGCACTATGGCGGCGACATGGCGCAATCGAACATCAAGCCGTCGATCCGCGCGCGTGTGCTCGCGCAGTATTCGGCCGCGGTGTGACATGCGTCGGCGCGGTCGAACGCACGAGCGTCACGCGGCCAGCGGCAACTTGAATACCGAGACCGCGTGCCGCAGCGCACTCGCCTGTTCGGCCAGCGCCTGCGTCGCCGCCGACGCCTGCTCGACGAGCGCTGCGTTGCGCTGCGTCGCCTCGTCCATCTGCGTGACCGCGACGTTCACCTGCTGGATGCCGCCGCTCTGCTCCTGCGACGCGGACGAGATCTCGCCCACGATCGTCGTCACCCGCTGCACCGCGCCGACGATCTCGTGAATCGATTCTCCCGCTCGGGCGATCAGTACGGCACCGTCGTCGACGCGACGCGTCGATTGCTCGATGAGCGTCTTGATCTCCTTCGCCGCGGCAGCACTACGCTGCGCCAGCGTGCGCACCTCGGATGCGACGACCGCGAAGCCGCGCCCCTGTTCGCCCGCCCGCGCCGCCTCGACGGCCGCGTTCAGCGCGAGGATGTTCGTCTGGAACGCGATGCCGTCGATCACCGCGATGATCTCGCCGACCTTCGCCGAGCTCGCGGCGATTCCGCTCATCGTCTCGACGGCGTCCGTCATCACGCTGCCGCCCGCGGACGCGATGTCCGACGCGTCCCTTGCGAGCTGCGCCGCGTGCTGCGCATGCTCGGCCGACTGGCGCACGATGCCTGTCAGCTCGGTCATGCTGGCGGCCGTTTCCTCGAGCGACGCGGCCTGCGCCTCCGTGCGCGACGACAGGTCGTGATTGCCCGATGCGATCTGCGCACTCGCCGTCGCGACGGCTTCGGCATGCGTGCGCACCTCGAGCACCACGCTCGACAGGCTGGCCTGCATCGTCTGCAACGCGCGCAGCAAGTCGGCGATCTCGTCGCGACCGGCCACGTCGACGTCGCGCGTCAGATCGCCGCCGGCCACCGCCTGCGCACAGGCGACTGCACGATCGAGCGGCCGCAGGATCGCACGGCTGAACAGGAATGCGCCAATCAGCGCGATGCCGAGCACGATCAGCATCAACACTACGCTCGCCACGGTCGCGCGGCTCGCATCGCGGCTCGCTCGCGCCGACACCGCGGCACTTTCGTCGGCGATCGTCTTCGCCGCGCGCTCGAGCAACGTCGCTGGCGCACGATCGACGCCCGCGACGGCAGCATCACCGGCCGCCGGCTCGAATCCCGCCGCCTTGAATGCGTCGAAGCCGCGCCGATAACCGTCGCCCATCGCCGCATGCGCGCGCATGAACTGCTCGACGAGCGTGCGGCTCTCGCCGGGCGGCAACTCGTTGACGAGCTGCGCGGCGAGCGTATCGACCGCGCGTTCGCGCGTCTGGAATGCCTGCCAGTACGTGGCGAGCTTGTCGGGCTGCTTGCCGCGCAGCAGCGTGTCCTTCCACTCCTGGACCTGCAGCTTGAACTGCACGAGCGTCGCCGATACGAGCCGCTCGTCGGCGACATGCGTCTGCACGTCGTTCGCGAACGTATCGATCGACCGGTTGAGGATGTGGATGCCGTACAGCGCGCCGCAGAACATCAGCAGCAGCGCAACGGCGAATGCGAAGGGAATCTTGTAGCTCAGTTTCATGGGACCTTGGATCGATGCATAACGACGACGGCGCGAAAAGCGCGCGTCGCCGTCCGCTGTTAACGGCGCACGAAGCCAGGGCTGAAGCGCGAACGGCGGCTGGGCCGCCGACGCTGGGCGGTCGGGTGCGGCCGCGACGGCCGACCGGCAGGCGTGAGCGCCCCCGCCGACGCGTGGAGATGGATGCGAATGCCGATGCGCGGGGGCGCATACCGCGGCATCGACAATGCACGGGAATGGGCGACCAAAACGAAAAACCCCGTGATCCTTTCGAATCACGGGGCTTCGTATTTTGGCGGAGAGGGTGGGATTCGAACCCACGGTACGGGGAAACCGTACGCCTGATTTCGAGTCAGGTACATTCGACCACTCTGCCACCTCTCCTTCCTTGCTGCTTCATTTCCCGGTTGGTCGTGTCCGGGAAAGCAAAGATTATAGAACGATATCTTCGAAACTCACAAGCCCTTTTTGCAAATTTTTTTGCCGGCCGTCGAACGGCGATCGTTGCGCGATCTCACGACGCCTGTGCGGGCGCTTCGATGCGCTCGAGTCCGCCCATGTACGGACGCAGCGCCTCGGGCACCGTAACCGAGCCGTCGGCGTTCTGGTAGTTCTCGAGCACCGCGACGAGCGTGCGGCCGACCGCGAGACCGGAGCCGTTCAGCGTATGCACGAGTTCCGGCTTGCCCTGCGCGTTGCGGAAGCGCGCCTGCATCCGGCGCGCCTGGAACGCCTCGGTGTTCGAGCAGCTCGAGATCTCGCGATAGGTGTTTTGCGCGGGCAGCCACACTTCGAGATCGAACGTCTTCGCGGCCGAGAAGCCCATGTCGCCCGTGCACAGCGTGATCACGCGGTACGGCAGGCCGAGCTTCTGCAGGATCGCTTCCGCGTGGCCGACCATTTCGTCGAGCGCCGCGTACGATGCGTCCGGCGCGACGATCTGAACCATCTCGACCTTGTCGAACTGGTGCTGACGGATCATCCCGCGCGTGTCGCGGCCGTACGAGCCGGCTTCCGAGCGGAAGCACGGCGAATGTGCGGTGAGCTTGATCGGCAGCGCGGAGCCTTCGACGATCGATTCGCGCACGGTATTCGTCAGCGAAATCTCGGACGTCGAGATCAGGTATTGCGTGATGGTGTTCTCGGCACCGCCCTTCTCGACGCGGAACATGTCGTCGGCGAACTTCGGCAGTTGGCCCGTGCCGTACAGGATTTCCGGGTTCACGATGTACGGCGTGTACGTCTCGCTATAGCCGTGCTGCTGCGTGTGCGTATCGATCATGAACTGCGCGAGCGCGCGGTGCAGGCGTGCGATCGAGCCGCGCAGCATCGTGAAGCGTGCACCGGCGAGCTTCGCGCCCGTCTCGAAATCGAGGCCGAGCGGCGTGCCGACGTCGACGTGATCCTTTACCTCGAAGTCGAACTGGCGCGGCGTGCCCCAGCGGCGCACTTCGACGTTGTCGGCCTCGTCCTTGCCGACCGGCACGCTTTCGTGCGCGATGTTCGGCATGCCCAGCATCAGGTCGGACAGACGCGCCTGAATCTCGCCGAGCTTCGCTTCCGACGCCTTCATTTCTTCGCCGATCCCGCCGACTTCAGCCATCACGGCCGACGTGTCCTCGCCCTTCCCCTTCATCGCGCCGATCTGCTTCGACAGGCTGTTGCGGCGCGCCTGGAGCTCTTCGGTACGGGTCTGGATCGCGCGGCGTTCCGCTTCGAGCGCGGAGAACGCGGCGACGTCGAGGGTGTAGCCGCGATCGGCGAGGCGCTTCGCGACGCCGTCGAGGTCTTTGCGCAGCAACTGGATGTCGAGCATGGGAGGACTTTGGAAAATCGTTGTGTAAGACGGGAATTCTAACGCACCGCGGGGCCGCTACGGCACTGGCCGGACGGACGATGGCGCAAACGCGCGCCGCGCATGGCAGTATTGCGGTGCGCATCGCGTATCGCGCCGCCGGCGAAAGCGCGCCGTGCAACAGCGCCGCGCAGCGCGCGACGGCGGCTCCGCCCTGATATCACCATTACCCGAGGGACCCCGATGGCCATCGAACTCGACAGGGACGTCCGCGACCGCGCGGTCGCGTCGCTGCAACGCTATTTCGCGGAAAACTTGGACGAGCCGATCGGCAACATCCAGGCCGGCGCGCTACTGCACTTCTTCGTCGAGGAAATCGCGCCGGCAATCTACAACCTCGCGATTGCCGATGCGCAGGAGCGCCTGCAGGCGCGGGTCGCCGAGCTTGACATCGAATGCCACGCGGAGCCGTTCGAGTACTGGAAAAAGCAGCCGGGCCCCAAGCGCTGACGCACCGGCCAGCTGCGCCGGGCGGCGGTCAGTCCTTCTTGCCGGCCTCGCGGTCGAGCTCGCGCAGCCATGCGAGCTTGTCGGCGATCTTCGATTCGAGCCCGCGCGGCACCGGCTTGTACCAATGCGGCTCGCGCATCCCTTCCGGCAGATAGCTCTCGCCGGCCGCATACGCGTTCGGCTCGTCGTGCGCGTAGCGGTACGCGTGACCATAGCCGAGTTCCTTCATCAGCTTGGTAGGCGCGTTGCGCAGATGCACGGGCACTTCGCGCGACTTGTCCTGTTTCACGAACGCCATCGCCTGGTTGAACGCGTTGTAGCCCGCGTTGCTCTTCGCCGCGCACGCGAGATAGATTACCGCCTGACCGAGCGCCAGCTCGCCTTCCGGAGACCCGAGCCGCTCGTAGGTTTCTGCTGCGTCGTTCGCCATCTGCAGCGCGCGCGGGTCGGCGAGGCCGATGTCTTCCCACGCCATCCGCACGATCCGTCGCGCGAGATATTTGGGATCCGCACCGCCGTCGATCATCCGGCAGAACCAGTACAGCGCGCCGTCCGGGCTCGAGCCGCGCACCGACTTGTGCAGTGCCGAGATCTGATCGTAGAAATTGTCGCCGCCCTTGTCGAAGCGCCGTGCGTTCAGCGTCATCGCATTGCTGACGAAATCGGCGTCGATGGTCGTGACCCGGGCCGAGGATGCAGCCGTTTGCGCCTGCTCCAGCAGATTCAGGAAGCGCCGCGCGTCACCATCCGCGTAACCGATCAGCGTATCGATCGCCTTGTCGTCGAACGCAAGCCCATCGAGCGCGATTTCCTGCGCGCGCTTGAGCAACTGCCGCATCTCGTCGTCGTTCAGCGACTTCAGCACATACACCTGCGCCCGTGACAGTAGCGCCGAGTTCACTTCGAAACTCGGGTTCTCGGTCGTCGCGCCGATGAAGGTCACGAGCCCCGACTCGACGAACGGCAGCAACGCGTCCTGCTGGCCCTTGTTGAAGCGATGGATTTCGTCGACGAACAGGATCGTGTGGCGGCCGGTGCGGTTCAACGTGTCCTTCGCCTGCTCCATCGCCTCGCGTATGTCCTTCACGCCGCCGAGCACCGCCGACAGCGCGATGAATTCGCAGTCGAAAGCGAGCGCGGTGAGGCGTGCAAGCGTCGTCTTGCCGACACCGGGCGGCCCCCACAGGATCATCGAATGCGGTTTGCCGGATTCGAACGCGAGCCGCAGCGGCTTGCCTTCGCCCAGCAGATGCGTCTGGCCGATCACCTCGGCGAGCGTCTTCGGCCGCAGCGCCTCGGCGAGCGGCCGGCGCGGCTCGACTTGAAACAGGTCGGACATGAACCCTCGCTCCAGATCAAACGATGGCGGCCGGACCGGCCGCCGGACCAGACATTATGACAGCGGCACGTCCGTGCCGCCGCGGGTGGCGCGTGGTAGCCGCGCGTCGTACTCGCGTCCGGTGACCGGGTCGGGTGTACACGTCATGTGCCCGCGCCTGGTGCCCGTGCCCGGTGCCCGCGCCCGGTGCCCGCGCCCGGTGCCCGCGCCCCCAAACAACACGGGCCTGCCGTTGCCGGCAGGCCCGTGGCGGGAAAACGGCGTAACGAACGTCAGCCGTTGATCACGTCCGCGCCTTTCGGCACGACGAACTTGAACGCATCGCCCTTCAACGGCGGGTTCGTCTGGATGTTCGTGAACGTCAGCAGCGTGACGTTGCCGAACACGTCGTGCAACTCCATTGCCGCAAGCGTGCCGTTGCGAAAGCCGATGCCGATCCGCTGGAACTGCGTGTCCTGCGCCTTCGGCAGCATCTCGAGCCATTCGATGCCGCCCTTCTCGCCAGCATCGCGCAGCGTGTAGTTCTTGTCGAGGTCGTTGCTGCCGAACAGGATCGCGGCCGGGCTCGCGCCAAGCGCGCCGTTCAGCTTGCGCTCGGTGACCTGGTTCAGGTCGCGGTCGTACACGTAGAGCTTGTCGCCGTCGGCCTGCAGCACCTGCTGGTACGGCTTCTGATAAGTCCAGATGAACTTGCCCGGGCGCGAGAACACGAACGTACCGCTCGAATTGTCGTTGGGCTTCGGTGCGGCTTGCGCGGCGCTCGCGCCCTTGGCCGGCGCCTTGACGATTTGCTGCGTGAAATCGCCCTTCGCCGAACGCACCTGCGACACGAAGGCCTTCAGCTGCTCGGTGCCGCCCGCGAACGCGTGCGTCGCCGCGAGCATCAGCGATGCGCCAACGCACGCCGCGCCGAGCCAGCGCCGCGTCGAACGAAGGGAAGGGACGAACGAAAGTTGCTGCATGATGCGGTTTTCTCCCTGGGTGGCCGGCGCTGCGAGCGCCGCGGACTCATTCCGCGTCGCGCACCGGCACAAGAATTTCGCGGTTGCCGCTCGACGACATCGCCGACACAAGCCCCGACTGTTCCATCTGTTCGAGCAGCCGCGCCGCGCGGTTGTAGCCGATCCGCAAATGGCGCTGCACGAGCGAGATCGACGCGCGGCGGTTCTTGATGACGATTTCGACCGCCTGGTCGTACAGCGGATCTGACTCGCCGCCGCCTTCACCGGTTCCCGCACCGGCCGAGCCCTCGTCGCCGTCGGCGGCGCCGCCTTCGAGCAGCCCTTCGACGTAGTTCGGCTCGCCCTGTTCCTTGAGCTTCTCGACGACGCGATGCACTTCGTCGTCGGCGACGAACGCGCCGTGCACGCGCACCGGCAACCCGGTGCCCGGCGGCAGGTAAAGCATGTCGCCCATGCCGAGCAGCGATTCGGCGCCCATCTGGTCGAGAATCGTGCGCGAGTCGATCTTCGACGACACCTGGAATGCGATTCGCGTCGGCACGTTCGCCTTGATCAGGCCCGTGATCACGTCGACGGACGGACGCTGCGTCGCGAGGATCAGGTGGATGCCGGCCGCGCGCGCCTTCTGCGCGATCCGCGCGATCAGCTCCTCGACCTTCTTGCCGACGACCATCATCAAGTCGGCCAGCTCGTCGATCACGACCACGATGTTCGGCAGGCGGCCGAGCGGCTCGGGATCGTCCGGCGTCAGGCTGAACGGATTCGGAATCTTTTCCTCGCGCTTCGCCGCGTCGTCGATCTTGTTGTTGTAGCCGGCGAGGTTGCGCACGCCGAGCTTGCTCATCAGCTTGTAGCGGCGCTCCATTTCCGCGACCGTCCAGTTCAGCGCGTGGCCGGCCTGGCGCATGTCGGTGACGACCGGACACAGCAGATGCGGAATGCCTTCGTAGACGCTCATTTCGAGCATCTTCGGATCGATCAGGATCAGGCGCACCTGCTCGGCGGTCGCCTTGTACAGCAACGACAGGATCATCGCGTTGATCCCGACCGACTTGCCCGAACCGGTCGTGCCGGCGACGAGCAAGTGAGGCATCTTCGCGAGATCCGCGCACACGGGCTTGCCGCCGATGTCCTTGCCGAGGCTCAGCGTCAGCGCCGACGATGCTGCCGCATAGACCTCCGAGCCGATGATCTCGGACAGATGGACTGTCTGGCGGCGCTGGTTCGGCAGCTCGAGCGCCATGTAGTTCTTGCCGGGGATCGTTTCGACCACGCGGATCGACACGAGCGACAGCGAACGTGCAAGATCCTTCGCAAGGTTGACGATCTGGCTGCCCTTCACGCCGGTGGCCGGCTCGATCTCGTAGCGCGTGACGACGGGGCCCGGATACGCGGCCACGACGCTCGCCTCGACGCCGAAATCCTTCAGCTTCTTCTCGATCAGGCGCGACGTGAATTCGAGCGTATCGGCCGAAATCGCTTCCTGCGTCTTGGGTGCGGGATCGAGCAGCGACACCGGCGGCAGCGTCGAGTCGCCCGGCAGATCGGTGAACAGCGGCACCTGGCGCTCGCGCTCGACGCGCTCGGACTTCGCCGGCGTGACGACCGGCGGCACGATCGTCACGGGCTCGTGATCCTCGATGCGCACACGCTCTTCCTCGACCTTGCCTTCGCGACGCACGGCCGCTGCCTCGCCGAGCTTGCGGTCGCGCTCGGCCTCGCGGCGCAGCTTCGCGACGTTGACGGCCGACAGGATCGCGCCGCCGACGCGCTCGGCGACCGACAGCCACGAAAAGCGGAAATACAGCGACAAGCCGATCGCCAGCAGAATCAGCAGCAGCAGCGTGCCGCCAGTGAAGCCGAACGCGTGCGACATCGCGCCGGCGACGGCCTCGCCGATCACGCCGCCCGGCGCGCGCGGCAATTGCACCTTCAGCGACCACATCCGCAGCGCTTCGATGCCATCGCACGCGAGCACGACGAGCACGAACGCGAAGATTTCGGTAAGCCAGCCGATCGGCCGCTCCGGTTCGTCGACGACCGCCTCGTGACGCGTGATGCGCCGGTAGTTGACCGCGATGCGCCGCGCGAGCGGCACGATCAGCCAATACGCGGACAGCCCGAACAGCAGCAGGATGATGTCGGCCGTCCACGCGCCGACGCGCCCGGCCCAGTTCGAGATGTGGTCCACCTGCGCGGCATGCGTCCAGCTCGGATCGCGCCGGCTATAGCTCAGCAGGGCCATCACCAGAAAAGCGCAGAGCGCGACCTGGAGAATCCAGCGGATCTCCGTGAGGAGCTTCGACATCCGGTGCGGCAACGCCTGTGCCTGGGCGGAATAAGGAGCTTTTGCCATGAATCCGTATAAAGAGGACGGGCCGCGCGCCCGCCTGTCGTTCGATCGCGCTTATTGTAAACGCTGCATCGGGCCGCCAAGTGTAAATGACGGTTACATCAAAGCGACGCGCCGCTCATCCGGTGGCTAAGGCGGCTACGGCGGATGCGAGCCGGACGCGCCGGCTGCGACAATGCACCGCGCGGTGCGCCGCCGCCGGTAGTCGGCGCTTCCGCCCGGCCGCCCATGGCTGCGCGCGCCGGCCAGCCGCGAAACGCTATCGTCGCGATTGAAACTCTCGTTCGGCAGCGCAGCAACGGGGCCTTTATAATGCGCGTCTGATACCCATCTACGACGGCATCCCGGTCAACCAGACCGCTCGGCGCGCCTTACCCAGCCCGCCGCGGCCGACTTTTACGGATTCGCACATGTCCACGCCCAAACACGCCAAAGTCCTGATTCTCGGTTCCGGCCCCGCCGGCTACACGGCCGCCGTCTACGCGGCACGCGCCAACCTGTCCCCGGTGCTGATCACCGGCATCGCGCAGGGCGGCCAGCTGATGACGACGACCGACGTTGAAAACTGGCCGGCGGACGCGAAGGGCGTGCAAGGCCCGGAACTCATGGCGCGCTTTCAGGAGCACGCGGAGCGCTTCAACACCGAAATCGTCTTCGACCACATCCATACCGCGAAGCTGCACGAGAAGCCGATCCGGCTGATCGGCGACTCGGGTGAATACACGTGCGATGCGCTGATCATCGCGACCGGCGCATCCGCGCAGTATCTCGGCCTGCCCTCCGAGGAAGCGTTCATGGGCAAGGGCGTGTCGGCCTGCGCAACCTGCGACGGTTTCTTCTATCGCAACCAGGAAGTCGCGGTGATCGGTGGCGGCAACACGGCCGTCGAGGAAGCGCTGTACCTGACGGGCATTGCGAAGAAGGTCACGGTGATCCACCGCCGCGACAAGTTCCGCGCCGAGCCGATCCTGATCGACCGGCTGCTCGAGAAGGAAAAGGAAGGCGTCGTCGACATCAAGTGGGATCACGTGCTCGACGAAGTGACGGGCGAGGAGTCGGGTGTCACGGGCCTGCGCATCAAGAACGTGAAAACGGGCGCGACGCAGGATCTGACCGTGCAGGGCGTGTTCGTCGCAATCGGCCACAAGCCGAACACCGACCTGTTCCAGGGTCAGCTGGAAATGAAAGACGGCTACATCCTGACGAAGAGCGGCCTGCAGGGCAACGCGACGTCGACGAGCGTGCCGGGCGTGTTCGCCGCCGGCGACGTGCAGGACAACGTGTATCGCCAGGCGATCACGAGCGCCGGCACCGGCTGCATGGCCGCGCTCGACGCGCAGCGCTACCTGGAAAGCCTGCACGACAAGAAGTAAGCCGCAAGCGTTTGCCGCGGCGGGCGCTACAATGGCGTCCGCTGCCGTGCAGCGCGCTTGACCGGAAAGCCGCTGCCGCGCAGCGGCTTTTTTGTGCCCGCGCGCCCGAACGCGCTTGCCCCGTTATCGAATCATGGCGAAGAACCAGCCTCATCCGAGCGATCCCGCGAAGCGGCAGATCGCTGCCCGTTCCGCGAATCCCGCGCCCGCGGCGCCGCCGCCCGTGCCGGCCCCCTCCGCGCTGCGCGGCCAGGGCCTCGCGGGCCTCGGCGCGTTGCGCAGCGCACTGCAGGGCGAAGCCGAGCGTCGCGAGCGCGCGCGGATCGAAACCGCGCAGGCCGCACGCAAGGCCGAAGCCGACGCGAACCTGTTCCGCAACGAAATCGGCGCGATCCGCCCGCTGAACGCGCCGCCGCGGGCAGCGTCCGGCCGCATCCCGCCCGCGCCAGTGCCAAAGCAGACCCAGCGTGACGAGGAAGCGGTGCTGAACGCGACGCTGTCCGACGAATTCGATCCGGAGACGCTGCTCGACAGCGACGAATCGCTGTATTACCACCGCCCGGGCATCAGTCGCGACGTCGTGCGCAAGTTGCGCAGCGGCGCGTGGATCGTGCAGGCGCAGCTCGACCTGCACGGGATGCGGCGCGACGAGGCGCGCGACGCGCTCGCCGAATTCATCCGCGAAGCCGGCAAGAAAGGGCTGCGCTGCCTGCGCGTAATCCATGGAAAAGGGCTCGGGTCGATCGGCAAGGAACCCGTGCTGAAGGGCAAGGTGCGCGCGTGGCTCGTGCAGAAGGAGGAAGTGATCGCGTTCTGCGAAGCGCGCGGCCACGACGGCGGCGCCGGCGCGGTGCTCGTGCTGCTGCAGCCGCTGACGGCGCCTGCCGAACGGGGGCCGCGTGCCGCATCCTAGGCTGACGCTTGCGATCGCGGTGCTTGAGGCGATCGCGACGCTGGCTTTCGCGATCTCGGGGTTCATCGAGGCGCGCAAGAATCGCCTGGACTCGGTCGGCACGTTCGTCGTCGCGCTCGCCACCGCGTTCGGCGGCGGCACGCTGCGCGACATCCTGCTCGAGCGCCGGCCGTTCTACTGGGTCGTGCACGACGACTACGTGATCGCCATCTTCGTGCTCGCGCTGTTCGCACCGTTCGTGCTGCGCTTGCTGTCGCGGCTCTCGGCCGAGCGGATGCTGCTGGTGGCCGACGCGATCGGGCTCGGCATCTTCAGCATCTCGGGCACCGCGATCGCGCTCGATGCCGAGATGCCGCGCTTCATCGCGGTGATGATGGGCGTGATCACCGGCGTGGTCGGCGGCATCATTCGCGACGTGCTGTGCAACGACATCCCGCTGATCCTGCGCGATTCGCGGCCGTACGCGACCTGCGCGTTCGTCGGCTGCTGGTTTTATCTGCTGCTCGTGTGGCTGCAGTGCGACCTGGTGTACAGCATGCTGCTCGCGACCGCGCTTACGCTCGTCGCGCGGCTCGTCACGTTCAAACTCGACGTGCGGTTGCCGCACTGACGCAAACCGTTTTCCAGCATCTCAAGGGACCGATTCGGCAGTCCCTTGCCGCTGGACGCTCGTGATTCAGATCAAAACGAGCGAGTGCATATCGACACAATTCTTTACATTCTCCTTTCATTTCGCGACAAAACCATGCTACGTTCCGCCGCATGATTTCAACCTAGCGGCAGCGACATGGTCATCTTTTATGCGGTGGTCGAAGACGATCCACTGGACAGTGGCGGCTACGTCCTCGACGGGGGCAAATGCGGAACGATCGTCGGTGACGACGGCAAGCATCGAAGAATCACGTTCGTCGGACAACGTGCATGGTGTAGCACCTGCGAAAGCATCGGAACAATTGAAGCTGCACCCTGGGCTCCAAATGCAAAGCGATTACGCGACTTCACATGCGCAGGAAGAGTTCAGGCGCTGAGCGGAGATTGGGTTCGATGCCAATGCGACCGTCCTCCACGCATCAACTCCCGGTACGGACGCAAATGGAAAATAGAAGGAATAGCGCACAACGTGGAAATACCCGCCCCCGCCGCGATGTCGTCCCTCCAGCCGCCTGTGCCGCTCGTCTATGACGATCGCTTCGTCCTTCGGGACATTGCCGGCAATCCTCTGAGCTACGCCCGTTATGCGCTGCGGCGTGACACGGGAACGTTCGAATACGGCACGACGGACAGGCTGGGATACACGCACCTGCTTGCCTCGGTGCGGCACGCGGAAAACATAACGATCTATCTCGCGGAATAGCCATGCCGGACCATACTCACGTGTCGCCTGACGGCAATCGATACAAGCGGATCGCAACACGCACGACCACGCCAACGAGCGATACTTCACCGAAGCCGGTCACTGCGCGGTTCAAGACATTCTGGAAAACGGTCCGTCAGTGGACTGATACCGACATCGCTGAATACCATCTCACGCTGCCACAGCTGGCAACACAAATCCAGACAGAAACTTATTGGGATCGCAATGGAAGCACGCGCGCGAATCGATTTACGTGCGAGGACTTCGCACTACGCGTGCTTATCCAGTTTTCCGCCTTGCGAGGGCTGCCGCTCTGCCTGACAACGGACGTACGAAGCTATCGGAATATCGAAATCTACGGCGAGTCCGAGCATGGACGATACGATTCGACAATGTACGGTTTCGCCGATATGGTATCGCTGACTTTCGGCGCACCAGACTTACAGCGTACAGATTCGAACACCGTGCATCTCCACGCGCCGGAGTCACTGCTGCCTGGAGACATGCTTGTACAGGCCAATGATCGCGCAGGCATCGGACACCACGTTCAAATGGTCATAAGGGTCTCGCCGTCGTCCATTGCGATCATGCAGGGTAATTCGAGTGGCGTGATCGTTCGCCCGTTCACAACAATCATGCGAATCTTCGGTCGCAATCGTGCGGATCCGCGAAGTGGCAGCTACGCAGGCATGAGGGTCGAGAATGGGCATTACACATCCGGCGAGGACGGGTGGGACTACAGAAACGAGACAACAGGCGCCGAAGTCAAAGACTTTCTGAAGCAGTTTCAGCTGTATCGCTGGAATTTCACCGCATTTAACCAGTAAGCCGTGGAACGGACATGCGTGCGCTTTTTCTGATGATCGCGGATAGCGATCTATTCGGTGCACTCGCGACAGTGTGTTTGCTTGTCGCAGTGGCCGGCTTATTTCCCAAGATACGCCGCTCGAATCTTTATTTTCCAGCCGTCTTCACGTGTCTTCTGTTCATGCCTGCGCTACACGCGATCGGTTCATATTTCCTCTCACTGCCGCATCCGTGACTGCACCGTGCGGCCCTCAGACATCGAGGAAAGGCTGTAACGACCGCGAATGCAGCGGCCTGGCTTACGCCCGGGCAGTCGACGAGCAGCCAAACCATCTGTGGCCTGAACACATCGTCGATAGCCCCAAGCGTGTTTGCCTCACGCAATCCGCTCTTCCGACGCCGGATCGAACAGCACCGCCTTCGACACGTCGAACAGCAACGACTGCGTCTGCCCCGGCTGCGGATTCGCGGCCGGATGCACGCGGCTCACGATCCGCTTGCCGTTCACCTGCGCGAACACGTGCGTGTCCGGCCCCGTCGGCTCCGTCACGTCGACGCGCACGTCGATCGGCTGCAGCTTCGACGCCTCGCCGTGATGCGCGTTGCGCGCGTCGGTGATGCGCTCCGGACGCAGGCCGAGGATCACCTCGCGGCCGACGTGGCCGTTCATCCGCTTCGCGTCGAACGGCAGGTTCAGCGCGCTGCGCCCAAGCCCCGTGTCGATCTCGAGCGCGACGCCGCTGCCCTGCTCCACCAGCTTGCCGTTGATGAAGTTCATCGGCGGCGCGCCGATGAAGCCGGCGACGAACAGGTTCGACGGCGAATCGTAGATTTCCTGCGGCGCGCCGAACTGCTGGACGACACCGTCCTTCATCACCGCGATCCGGTCGCCAAGCGTCATCGCCTCGATCTGGTCGTGCGTCACGTAGACGATCGTCGTGCCGAGGCGCTGGTGCAGCAGCTTGATTTCCGCGCGCATCTCGATGCGCAGCTTCGCGTCGAGGTTCGACAGCGGCTCGTCGAACAGGAACAACGACGGATCGCGCGCGAGCGCGCGGCCCATCGCGACGCGCTGGCGCTGGCCGCCCGACAGCTGGCCAGGCTTGCGGTCGAGCAGATGCTGGATCTGCAGCATCGCGGACACCCGCTCGACGATCTGCTGCTGCTCGCTCTTCGGCACCTTGCGGATGTTCAAGCCGAACGAGATGTTCTCGCGCACCGTCATCGACGGATACAGCGCGTACGACTGGAACACCATCGCGATGTCGCGATCCTTCGGCGACAAGTCGTTGACGACCTTGCCGTCGATGCAGATCTCGCCGCTCGTCACGGTCTCGAGGCCGGCGATCATGTTGAGCAGCGTCGATTTCCCGCAGCCCGATCCGCCGACCAGGATCAGGAACTGTCCGTCCTCGATCTCGATGTCGACACCCTTCAGGACCGGCACCCCGTTCGGGTAGGTCTTGTACACGTCACGGATGGAAAGGCTTGCCATGCTGTGAATCCTCTGTCTCGTCTCGCGCGGCGCTACGGCGCCGCGTCGGGTTCGTTTCGATGCGCCGCGCGTCGCGCGCGGCCGGTTCGTCGTATCGGATGAAGCCGCGCTTACCCCTTCACCGCGCCCGCCGTCAGGCCGCGCACGAAGTAGCGGCCGGCGACCACGTAGACGAGCAGCGTCGGCAGCGCGGCGATGATCGCGCCGGCCATGTCGACGTTGTATTCCTTCACGCCCGTCGACGTGTTCACGAGGTTGTTCAGCGCGACCGTGATCGGCATCGAGTCGACGCCGGAGAACACGATCCCGAACAGGAAGTCGTTCCAGATCTGCGTGAACTGCCAGATCAGGCACACCATGAAGATCGGCAGCGACACCGGCAGCAGGATCTTCGTGAAGATCGTGAAGAAGCCCGCGCCGTCGATGCGTGCGGCCTTCACGAGCTCGGCCGGCACGCTCACGTAGAAGTTGCGGAAGAACATCGTCGTGAATGCGATCCCGTACACGACGTGCACGAACACCAGGCCCGGAATCGTGTTCGCAAGGCCGAGCATCCCCTGCAGACGCGCCATCGGCAGCAGGATGACCTGGAACGGAATGAAGCAGCCGACCAGCATCATCGTGAACAGCGCATCCGCGCCGCGAAAGCGCCAGTGCGTGAGCACGTAGCCGTTGAACGCGCCGATCAGCGACGAGATCAGCACGGCCGGAATCACCATCTGCAGCGAGTTCAGGAAGAACGGCTTCATCCCGTCGCAGCGCACGCCGGTACACGCGCCGCTCCACGCCTTCACCCACGGATCGACGGTCCAGTGCGACGGCGGCGTCAACAGGTTGCCGGTACGAAGCTGGTCGAGATCCTTGAACGACGTCGACAGCATCACGTAGATCGGGAACAGGAAATACAGCGCGAACAGGATCAGCGCCGCATAGATCACTGCCCGGCTGATCGTCATCTTAGGCTGCATTGCGGGTGCTCCTCGATTCCATATACATCAGCGGCACCAGCACCGCGACCACCGTCGCGAGCATCATCACCGACGACGCCGCGCCCAGGCCCAACTGGCCGCGGTTGAACGAAAACGTGTACATGAACATGGCCGGCAGCGACGACGACGTGCCGGGCCCGCCCGCGGTCAGCGCGACGACCAGGTCGAACGTCTTGATCGTGATGTGGCACAGGATCAGCAGCACCGAGAAGAATACAGGCCGCATGCTCGGGATCACGATCTTGCGGTAGATGGTCGGAAGCGTCGCGCCGTCGACCTGAGCGGCCTTGAAAATCTCGCCGTCGACGCCGCGCAGCCCCGCGAGGAACAGCGCCATCACGAAGCCGGTCGACTGCCACACGGCCGCGATCACGATACAGAAGATCGCCTTGTCCGGATCGTCGAGCCAGCCGAACGAGAAGCTCGTCCAGCCCCAGTCGTGCATCACCTTCTCGAGGCCGAGACCCGGGTTCAGGATCCACTGCCATGCGGTGCCGGTCACGATGAACGACAGCGCCATCGGGTACAGGAAGATCGCGCGCAGCGCGCCTTCGTTGCGGATGCGCTGGTCGAGCAGGATCGCGAGGAACAGGCCGAGCCCGACGCAGATCGCGATGAACGGAATCCCGAACCAGCCGAGGTTCGCGGCGGAAGTCCACCACACATCGTTCTGGAACAGGTCCGTGTAACGGCCGAAGCCGTCGAATTCGTAGTTCGGCAACAGCCGCGAATTGGTCAGCGACAGATAGCCGGTAATCAGGATGAAGCCGTAGATGAACACCACGGCGATCGCGAGGCTCGGCGCGAGCACGAGCTTCGGGATCCAGCGATCGGCGAAGGCCGACATCGGCGACGTGCGCCGCGCGACGGCAGTGCCGGATCCGTTTCCGCTAAGAGGGGCAGCCACTTGATTCGACTCCTGGAACGAGGGCGGCGCAGGCC
The DNA here is from genome assembly GCF_018148075.1 of Burkholderia sp. AU19243. Lineage (NCBI taxonomy): Bacteria > Pseudomonadati > Pseudomonadota > Betaproteobacteria > Burkholderiales > Burkholderiaceae > Burkholderia > Burkholderia sp. AU19243. The sequence goes on along the minus strand of NZ_JAGSTV010000001.1, from coordinate 169,139 downwards.
GGGGCCGGCACCGGTACGGCGCGGGCCCGCGGGCGAGCCCGTTTGCTGCACATGCAAAAACGCCCGGCCGACGATGCGTTTCCGGCCGGGCGCCTGTCGCGCTTTACTTCACCTTCGCGGCTTTCGCGAGCGCGGCCACTGCGCTCTTCGAATCCTGCTGCGAATTCATGAACTTCGTCACGACGTCGGTGATCGCACCGGCCGTCGCATCGCCTTGCGCCATCCCGTGCGCCAGCGACGGCACGAAACCGCCCGACTTGATCGCGGTCTGCTCGTCCGCGTACGACTTCTTCGCGCAGTCGTCGAACTTGTCCATCTTCACGCCGAGACGCACCGGCACCGAGCCCTTCAACAGGCTGAACTGCTCCTGGAACTCCGGCGTCATGATCGTCTTCGCGAGCGCGATCTGGCCCGGCGTCGCGTTCTTCTCGCCCTTCTGCTGGAAGAACACGAACGAGTCGACGTTGAACGTGTACGCGTTCGCGGTGCCCGGCACCGGCGCGCAGATGTAGTCCTTGCCCGCCTTCTTGCCGGCGTTCTCGAACTCGCCCTTCGCCCAGTCGCCCATGAACTGCATGCCGGCCTTGCCGTTGATGACCATCGCGGTCGCGAGGTTCCAGTCGCGCCCGTTGCGGCCAGTGTCGAAGTAGCCCTGGATCTTGCGCACCGTATCGAACACCGACACCATCTGCGGCGACGTCAGCGTCGCCTGGTCAAGATCGACGAGCGCCTTCTTGTAGAACGCCGGCCCCTGCGACAGCACGACGTCTTCCCACAGCGTCAGGTCCTGCCACGGCTGGCCGCCCATCGCGACCGGCTGGATGCCCGCGGCCTTCAGCTTGTCGGCGACCGCGAAGAATTCCGCCCACGTGGTCGGCACCTTCGCACCGACCTTGTCGAGCGCGGCCTTGTTGATGTACAGCCAGTTCACGCGGTGCACCGAGAACGGCGCGGCGACCGTGTGGCCCTTGTACTTGATGATCTTGTCGATTTCCGGCGGCAGGTTCTGCTTCCAGTCGCCCGCGGCGGAATCGATGTTGACGAGCACGCCCTGGTCGGCCCAGTCCTGGATCAGCGGGCCCTTGATCTGTGCGGCCGACGGTGCGTCGCCGCTGATCACCTTGGTCTTCAGCGCGGTCATGGCCGCCGCGCCCGCGCCGCCCGCGACCGCGAAGTCCTTCCACACGTAGCCCTGCTTCTGCATGTCGTCCTTCAGCACGCCGACGGCCTTGGACTCGCCGCCCGAGGTCCACCAGTGCAGCACCGTCACGTTCTCGGCTGCCTGCGCCGCCACGGCGCCAGCCATCAGACCCGCGGCGCAGAGCGCGCCCATGATCGAGCGAACTTTCATTACTTATCTCCTCCAGACTGAATCAACTCGTGAGGCTCCCCGACGGGGAACCGGCTTCTTGATAAACGACGGGGAAATCGAGCCGCGGGACGCATGCAGCGTACGGGGCCGATGACCGGCCGGGCTCTTACAGAAAGCGTGAATCGAGATTCAACGGCGTGTCTCCTCTTTGTGTTTCTGGCCCGCCGCGATGCCGCGGCGCGAGCCCGGGGGCGACGGCGCGCGACCGATGCGCTCCGTCAATGTCCGATACCATTCGGCACAAGGCGCTCCCGAAGGCGAAGCTCGTGCAGTTCGTCGACCGCACATCTTTTTTTCTTCACCCAGGTGCTACCCCTTGCGGCGGATTGTAGTTAAACTACAATTCAGTGTCAAAAATATTTTTATCGCACTACGGATCGCTTCCGAGCACCCCAACTGGCGGAGACACATGCATACCGATTCCAGCTTTACCTTCGTACTTTTCGGCGGCACCGGCGACCTGTCGATGCGCAAGATCCTGCCCGCGCTGTTCGAAGCGCACCGCGGCAACATGCTCGCCGAAGGCGGCCGGATCATCGCCGTCGCGCGACACGAATCGGATCGCGCCCACTATCTCGAGTGGGTCGACACGCACGTGAAACCGCATGCGACGAAGGCAGCCGGCAGCGCATTCGACGAAAGCGCATGGAAGTCTTTCCTCGAGCGCATCGAATACGTGAACCTCGATCTCGGCCGCGCGGAAGACTACGTCGTGCTGCGCGACGCGATCGCGCATCTGCCCGGCATCCGCGTGTTCTATCTCGCGACGGGCCCGTCGCTGTTCGTGCCGATCTGCAAGGCGCTCGCGTCGGTCGGCCTGAACGAAGGCGCGCGGATCGTGCTCGAGAAGCCGCTTGGCTACGACCTGCGCTCGTCGAATGCGATCAACGACGCGGTCGGCGAAATCTTCGCGGAAGACCAGATCTACCGGATCGACCACTACCTCGGGAAGGAGCCGGTCCAGAACCTGCTCGCGCTGCGCTTCGGCAATGCGCTGTTCGAGCCGCTGTGGCGCCGCGAATGGGTCGAGAGCATCCAGATCACGATCGCCGAGGAGCTGGGCGTCGAGGCGCGCGGCGATTTCTACGACAATACGGGCGCGCTGCGCGACATGGTGCAGAACCACCTGCTGCAGCTGCTGTCGATCGTCGCGATGGAGCCGCCGCATTCGATGGATTCGGACTCGGTGCGCGACGAAAAGCTGCGCGTGTTGCGCGCGCTGAAACCCGTCGATCCGCGCGACATCGGCAAGGTCGCGGTGCGCGGCCAGTATCATGCGGGCGTGATCAAGGGCGCGCAGGTGCCGGCATACGCGACCGAGCCGGGCGTGAAGCCGGACAGCCAGACCGAGACCTTCGTCGCGCTGAAGGTCGAGATCGAGAACTGGCGCTGGGCCGGCGTGCCGTTCTTCCTGCGCACCGGCAAGCGGCTGGCCGATCGCGTCGCGGAAATCGTCGTCAACTTCCGTCCGGTGCCGCACTCGGCGCTCGGGCCGACCGCGCTGCGCGCAGGCTCGAACCGTCTCGTGATCCGGCTGCAGCCGAACGAGACGATCCGCCTGTACTGCCTCGCGAAGCAGCCCGGCGAAGGGATGAATCTCGCGAGCGTGCACCTCGACCTCGCGTTCGACCAGTTCTTCAAGGAAGGGCAGATGGAGGCGTACCAGCGTCTGCTGCTCGACGTGATCAACGGCCGCCTCGCGCTGTTCGTGCGCCGCGACGAGCAAGAGGCCGCGTGGCGCTGGGTCGAGCCGATCCTGAACGAATGGGCGCGCACGCTGAAGCCGCCGAAGCCGTACGCGGCGGGCACGTGGGGGCCGGCCGCGGCAAGCGCGATGCTCGCGCAGCACGGCACCTGCTGGCTCGAAGAGGAAAACTGATGCAAACCGTTGCCGCGCACATCGTACGCGCGGCAACGTGCCCCACGATTCATACGAATTGAACAGACAAAGCAGTCCGGAGGAGATGTGATCGAGATCCACGCTTTCGACACCCAGGAAGCGCAAAGCGAAGCGCTCGCGCGCGCCGTCGGCGATGTGCTGCGCGCGGCGCTCGCCAGCCCCGCGCGCCCGACGCTCGCGGTGTCCGGCGGTACGAGCCCGCGCCCGTTCCTGCAAACGCTGTCGCATGCAGCGCTCGACTGGGCCGGCGTCGACGTCACGCTGGTCGACGACCGCTGGGTGCCGGAGAACGACGCGGCCAGCAACGCGCAGCTCGTGCGCGACACGCTGTTGCAGCACGCAGCGGCCCCTGCCCGCTTCCTGCCGCTCGTCGACACGCGCGTGCCGCTCGACGCGCACGTCGCCGCACTCAACGCGAACGCCGATTACCGCGTGCCGACCGTCGCCGTGCTCGGCATGGGCGAGGACGGCCATACCGCGTCGATCTTCGCCGATGCGCCCGAATGGGACCACGCGATCACGACGTCCGAACGCTTCGTCGCCGTGCATCCCGGTGCGGCGCCGCATGCGCGCGTGAGCTATTCGCTCGATGCGCTCAAGCGCGTCGACCGGCTGTTCCTGCTGATCGCCGGCGCCGCCAAGCGCGACGTGCTCGACGCCGCAGCGGCCACGCTGCAGAAAAACGCGATTTCCCAACTGGCCAACGACAAGGGGACCAAGCTCGATGTCTACTGGTGCGCAAAGTAAGGCTGTCGTCGCCGGCCAGCACGCCGACGGCCCGCGCCTGCTCGCGGACGTCGGCGGCACCAACGCGCGTTTCGCGCTGGAAACCGGCCCGGGCGAAATCACGCAGATCCGCGTCTATCCCGGTGCGGACTACCCGACGCTCACCGACGCGATCCGCAAGTATCTGAAGGACGTGAAGATCAGCCGCGTGAATCACGCGGCGATCGCGATCGCGAACCCGGTCGACGGCGACCAGGTCACGATGACCAATCACGACTGGAGCTTCTCGATCGAAGCGACGCGCCGCGCGCTCGGCTTCGACACGCTGCTCGTCGTCAACGACTTCACCGCGCTCGCGATGGCGCTGCCCGGCCTGACCGACGCGCAGCGCGTGCAGATCGGCGGCGGCGCGCGCCGCCAGAACAGCGTGATCGGGCTGCTCGGGCCCGGCACCGGGCTCGGCGTATCGGGCCTGATTCCAGCGGACGACCGCTGGATCGCGCTCGGCAGCGAAGGCGGTCATGCGTCGTTCGCACCGCAGGACGAGCGTGAGGATCTCGTGCTGCAGTACGCGCGCAAGAAGTTTCCGCACGTGTCGTTCGAACGCGTGTGCGCGGGCCCGGGCATGGAGATCATCTACCGGGCGCTCGCCGCGCGGGACAAGAAGCGCGTCGCCGCGTCCGTCGATACGGCCGAGATCGTCGAGCGTGCGCATGCAGGCGACGCGCTCGCGCTCGAAACCGTCGAATGCTTCTGCGGGATCCTCGGTTCGTTCGCCGGCAGCGTCGCGCTGACCCTCGGCGCGCTCGGCGGTGTCTATATCGGCGGCGGTGTCGCGCTGAAGCTCGGCGAGCTGTTCACGCGCTCGTCGTTCCGTGCACGCTTCGAGGCGAAGGGCCGTTTCGCGCACTATCTGGCGAACATCCCGACCTACCTGATCACCGCCGAATATCCGGCGTTCCTCGGCGTGTCGGCCATTCTCGCGGAGCAGCTGTCGAACCGTTCGGGCGGCGCGTCGTCGGCCGTGTTCGAGCGGATCCGCCAGATGCGCGACGCGCTGACGCCGGCCGAGCGCCGCGTCGCCGATCTTGCGCTGAACCATCCGCGCTCGATCATCAACGATCCGATCGTCGACATCGCGCGCAAGGCGGACGTAAGCCAGCCGACGGTGATCCGCTTTTGCCGCTCGCTCGGTTGTCAGGGGCTGTCGGATTTCAAGCTGAAGCTCGCGACCGGTCTCACCGGCACGATTCCGATGAGCCACAGCCAGGTGCATCTGGGCGACACGGCGACCGATTTCGGCGCGAAGGTGCTCGACAACACGGTGTCTGCGATTCTGCAGTTGCGCGAGCACCTGAACTTCGAACATGTCGAGAACGCGATCGAAATACTGAACGGCGCGCGCCGCATCGAGTTCTACGGGCTCGGCAATTCGAACATCGTCGCGCAGGACGCGCATTACAAGTTCTTCCGCTTCGGGATTCCGACGATCGCGTACGGCGACCTGTACATGCAGGCCGCTTCGGCCGCGTTGCTCGGCAAGGGCGACGTGATCGTCGCGGTGTCAAAGTCGGGGCGCGCGCCCGAGCTGCTGCGCGTGCTCGACGTCGCGATGCAGGCCGGCGCGAAGGTGATCGCGATCACGTCGAGCAATACGCCGCTCGCGAAACGCGCGACCGTCGCACTCGAAACCGATCACATCGAGATGCGCGAGTCGCAGCTGTCGATGATCTCGCGGATCCTGCATCTGCTGATGATCGACATCCTGGCGGTCGGCGTTGCGATCCGTCGCGCGTCGACCAACGGCGAACTGCCGGACGCGGTCGCGCAGGCGCGCGCGCGGGCAAGCGACGACGAAACGGCCGACGTGCTCGACTGGCTGAGCCATGGCGCGTCGCCGGCGGCGAAGGACGTCGCGCGGGATTGATACAGGGGTAAGAAAACGCCTCGGTTAAGCAACACCCCGAACGCTGGATGGCCGATCCGCGTTCGGGGTGTTGTGCATTGGGCGGGTTGCTTGACGTGTCGCCGTAGGAATTCACGGATGAACACCGCACGGCACTGTACCGACGATGCCAGCGAAGCCGCGTCGCCATCAGGAAACAGGAGCGGGCTTCGCGTGGCAATCGCTATCCGAACACGCATCAATGAATGCGCGGCAGGCGCTCCGGTGCTCTCGCGCATTCGGGCTCACGCATCGCACGGATCGCGGTTGCGCGTGCGGCCGTCGCCATCCGCCACCGCGCGCGCCGCGCCGATCAAGCGCCGGTCGGCACCGCCCGTCCATGCCAGCGCAGCACGAGGAAGCGTCCGACGAAACACAGCACGCCGGTGACGCCGATCGTCACGCCCATCGCGAACGGCGTACCGTCGGCGAGGGCGCCGATCGCGACGCTCGCGAGCGCGCCGAGAGCGAGCTGCATCGCGCCGAACACGGCCGCCGACGCACCCGCATTGTGCGGATAGCGATGCATCAGATCGGTCGTGCAATTCGCCGACAGGATGCCAACCACGCCGACGACGAAGAACAGGCACACGACGATCGACCACAGCCCGCCCCACCCCGTCAGCGCGACGAGCGCGACCGCGAGCGACGCAACGACGCTCACGAGCGACGCAGCCGAGATGATGCGCAGCGAGCCGAGACGGCCGACGAGCCGCGTGTTGGTGAAGTTGCCGATCATGATCCCGACGACGTTGAGCCCGAACAGCAGCCCGTAGTGCTGCGGCGACACGTGGAAATACTCGATGTACACGAACGGTGTCGCGGTGATGTACGAGAACATCGACGCGAACGCCATCCCGCCGCACAGCATGTGCCCCCACGCGACCGGATCGGACAGGATGCGTCCGTACGATGCGAACGACGCGAGCACCGCCGCGCTCTTGCGCCGCTCCTTCGGCCAGGTTTCGGGCACGCGCAGGTACGCGGTCGCCGCGCACAACGCGCCGAATGCGGCAAGCACGACGAACACGCCGCGCCAGCCGGCGAAGCGCAGAACCTGGCCGCCGAGCAGCGGCGCGAGCAGCGGCCCGACCGCGGTGACGATCGCGACCATCGACAGCACCTTCGCCGCGTCGGTCGGTTCGTGCGCGTCGCGCGCGATCGCGCGTGCGAGCACCGACGCTGCGCCCGCGCCGAGCGCCTGCAGGAAGCGCACGAGGATCAGCATGTCGATCGAGCTCGATACGAAACAGCCGACGCTCGCGAGCGTGAACAGCGCGATGCCCCCCAGCAGCACCGGGCGGCGGCCCCACGTGTCGGACAGCGGGCCGTAAAGCAGCATGCCGATCGAGAAGCCGGCCATGAAACTCGTCAGCGTGCGCTGCGCGGCGCCGGGGCTCACGGAGAAGCCCGCGGCAATCGACGGCAGGCTCGGCAGGTACATGTCGGTTGCGATCGGCCCGCAGGCTGCGAGCGCGCCGAGCAACAGGATCAGCCGGGCATCGGGCCGGCGCCGGACGACGTGAGACATGGGTTTCCGGATTGGAGGCCCGCGCGCGTCGGGGCGCGCGTGGCGGTGAAGACGGGAGGCCGCGCCGCGAACGGCGCGTTCAGGCCCATGATTGTACGCGCAACTTTTTCGCGTGCCGCGCAGGGCCGGAATACGCGCGCACGATCTGCGCCCGGAAATTCGCACGTGGATTCGATTAAGCTTGCTGCTCGCCGCCTTTCTCGTCAGACCATTTCGACGTACGACCCGAACGATGACCGCCTTCCTGCTGATCTGGAGCCCCAAGAAGTGGCCGTGGCCCGAACTGCCCGACGTCGCCGCACGCGTGAAGGCCGGCGAAGCCGTGCACGACGTATGGGGCTGCGGCTTCGCGCGCGGCATCCTGCCGGGCGACCGCGTGTTCCTGCACCGCGTCGCGAACGCGCCGAAAGGCGTGTTCGGCTCCGGCTACGTGACGCGTGCGCCGTACGAGGTCGCCGACCCGGCGACGAAACGGGGCTACCGGCTCTGCATCGACTTCGTGTACGACTGGCTCGTCGACGCGCATCAGGAGGTCGTGATTCCGCGCGACGCGCTGCGCGTGCATCCGTACTCGGTGCAGACCTGGGACGCGCAGAGCTCCGGTACGTCGATCAAGCCGATGGTCGAGGGGCCGCTGGAAAAGCGCTGGGCCGAGCTGACCGGCAAGCGCAGGCCGCCGCGATAAAAAGGGGGCGGGCGCACCTTTCGCGCGTGGCGGCTCCGCCTATTCCCCCCGCACGTACACGCCGCAGGCCAGCCCGCGGGCCTGCCGCGCGCGTCTCTTGTACAATCGGACGATCGTTCCGCCCAGGCGCCGCGGCCCGTGCACCGGCCCCCGCGCCCTTCTCTCGCAGGTTTCGCACATGTCCAACAATCAGATCCTCTTCGAACGCGCCCAGAAGACCATTCCGGGCGGCGTCAACTCGCCGGTGCGCGCGTTCCGTTCCGTCGGCGGCACGCCGCGCTTCGTGTCGCGCGCGCAGGGCCCGTACTTCTGGGATGCCGACGGCAAGCAGTACATCGACTACATCGGCTCGTGGGGCCCGATGATCGTCGGCCACGTTCATCCGGAAGTGCTGGCGGCCGTGCAGAGCGTGCTCGCCGACGGTTTCTCGTTCGGTGCGCCGACCGAAGCGGAGATCGTGATCGCCGAGGAAATCTGCAAGCTCGTGCCGTCGATCGAACAGGTGCGAATGGTGTCGAGCGGCACCGAGGCCACGATGAGCGCACTGCGCCTCGCGCGCGGCTTCACGGGCCGCAGCCGCATCGTCAAGTTCGAGGGCTGCTATCACGGCCACGCTGACAGCCTGCTGGTCAAGGCCGGCTCCGGCCTGCTGACGTTCGGCAACCCGACGTCGGCCGGCGTGCCCGCCGACATCGCGAAGCACACGACTGTCCTCGAGTACAACAACGTCGCCGCGCTCGAAGAAGCGTTCGGCGCCTTCGGCGACGACATCGCCGCCGTGATCGTCGAGCCCGTCGCGGGCAACATGAACCTCGTGCGCGGCACGCCCGAATTCCTGAATGCGCTGCGCACGCTGTGCACGAAGCATGGCGCCGTGCTGATCTTCGACGAGGTGATGTGCGGGTTCCGCGTCGCGCTCGGCGGCGCACAGGCGCACTACGGGATCGCGGCCGACCTCACCTGCCTCGGCAAGGTGATTGGCGGCGGAATGCCGGCCGCCGCGTTCGGCGGCCGCCGCGACATCATGGCCCACCTCGCGCCGCTCGGCGGCGTGTACCAGGCCGGCACGCTGTCGGGCAACCCGATCGCAGTCGCAGCGGGCCTGAAAACGCTGCAGCTGATCCAGGCGCCCGGCTTCTACGATGCGCTCACCGCGCAGACGAAGCGCCTCGCCGACGGCCTCGCGGCCGAAGCGCGCGCGGCGGGCGTGCCGTTCGCGGCCGACTCGATCGGCGCGATGTTCGGCCTGTATTTCTCCGAGCAGGTGCCGACGAGCTTCGCGGAAGTGACGAAGAGCGACATCGAGCGCTTCAACCGCTTCTTCCACCTGATGCTCGACGAAGGCGTGTACTTCGCGCCGTCCGCGTACGAAGCCGGCTTCGTGTCGAGCACGCACGACGATGCGGTTATCGACGCGACGCTCGCGGCCGCGCGCCGTGCGTTCGCGGCGCTGGCCGCCTGACCAGGGCCCGCACGCATGTTCTCGGATACCGATTTCGCCCACATGCAGCGCGCGCTGAAGCTCGCGGCGCGCGGCATGTATACGACCGCGCCGAACCCGCGCGTCGGCTGCGTGATCGTCAAGAACGGCAGTGTGATCGGCGAAGGCTTCACGCAGCCGGCCGGCCAGGATCACGCGGAAGTGCAGGCGCTGAAGGACGCGCGCTCGCGCGGCCATGACGTCGCCGGCGCCACCGTGTATGTCACGCTCGAGCCGTGCAGCCACTTCGGCCGTACACCGCCGTGCGCGAATGCGCTGATCGACGCGCGCGTCGCGAAAGTCGTCGCGGCGATGGAAGACCCGAATCCGCAAGTGTCGGGGCGCGGCCTCGGGATGCTGCGCGACGCGGGCATCGACGTGCGCTGCGGGCTGCTCGCGAACGAGGCGGCCGAGCTGAACATCGGTTTCGTGTCGCGGATGACGCGCGGCCGCCCGTGGGTGCGGATGAAGACCGCCGCGTCGCTCGACGCGCGCACTGCACTGCCGTCCGGCGAAAGCCAGTGGATCACCGGCGAGGCCGCCCGCGCCGACGGCCACGCATGGCGCGCGCGCGCGTGCGCGATCCTGACCGGAATCGGCACCGTACGCGAAGACAACCCGCAGCTGACCGTGCGCGGCATCGATACGCCGCGCCAGCCGCGGCGCGTGCTGGTCGACAGCCGTCTCGACCTGCCGCTCGATGCGCGGCTGCTCGAAGGCGCGCCGCTGCTGATCTTCTGCGGCCGGCTCGATGCAGCCGGCGACCAGCGCGCGAACGTGCTGCGCTCGCGCGGCGCGGAGATCGTGTCGCTTGCGAATGCTCAGGGGAAGGTCGACCTGCCCGCGATGCTGGCGGAACTGGGCGCGCGCGGCGTGAATGAGCTGCACGTCGAGGCCGGCCACAAGCTGAACGGCTCGCTGCTGCGCGAGCGCTGCGTCGACGAGCTGCTGGTCTATCTCGCGCCGAGCCTGCTCGGCAGCGACGCGGCCGGCATGTTCGACCTCGCCGCGCCGGCGAGCCTCGACGCCCGCACGCGGCTTGCGTTCCACAGCGTCGAGCGGATCGGCGACGATCTGCGGATCCTCGCGCGTATCGCGCCGCCCTCTGCGTCCCACTGAACGGAGCCGTCACGATGTTTACCGGAATTGTCGCGGCCGTCGGCCGCATCGAATCGATCGCGCCGCTCGGCGCGTCGCCCGACGCGGGCGTGCGGCTGACCGTGCACGCGGGCGGCCTCGACCTCGCCGATGTCGCGCTCGGCGACAGCATCGCGATCCAGGGCGCGTGCATGACGGTCATCGCAAAGACCGACACGGGCTTCGACGTCGACGTGTCGCGCGAAAGCCTGAATCGCACGGTGGGCCTCGCGCAGCCGGGTGAAGTGAATCTCGAGAAGGCGCTGCGCGCGCACGACCGGCTCGGCGGGCACATCGTGTCCGGCCACGTCGACGGCCTCGGCACCGTCACGCGCTTCGCCCCGGTCGGCGAGTCGCACGAGCTGCGGATCGTCGCGCCGCGCGAGCTCGGCCGCTATCTCGCCTACAAGGGCTCGATCACGGTCAACGGCGTGAGCCTGACCGTCAACACGATCGACGATCGCGCGGACGGCTGCGAATTCTCGATCAACCTGATCCCGCATACCGTCGAGGTCACGACGCTGCGGCACGTGAAGGCCGCCGACAAGGTCAATCTCGAAGTCGACATGATCGCGCGGTATGTCGAGCGAATGCTGTCGGCATCGCAGGGCGTGCATCAGGACTGATTGCGGCGGTTCCGGCTCTGGCCCCCGGAATCCGGTGGACAGGGAATGGCGGCCGCCGCCGCGCCCCTATACCCGGCCGAATGGCCAACGGCGCGCACGGCCGATCGCGTCGCGCTAAGATGCAACGGCAGCGGATCCGGCGCCGCGACGCATCGCGCGCACCGATACCGGCTGCCCCTTTCCCACCAGGAGTCGTCCCCATGTCCATCTCGATGTACCAGGCTTCACTGCCCGTGCTGATCCGCGGCCTCACCAACCTGCAGCACATCCTCGGCAAGGCGCAGGCGCACGCGGCCGAGAAGCAGATCGACCCGTCGGTGTTCATCGGCGCACGCCTCTATCCGGACATGCTGCCGCTCGTCCGCCAGGTGTACATCGCGACCGATACCGCGAAGGGCTGCGCCGCCCGGCTCGCCGGCGTCGACATTCCGAGCTACCCCGACGTCGAGCAGACGTTCGACGAACTGCATGCACGCATCCAGAAGACGATCGACTACCTGAAGGGTTTCGATGCAGCGCAGATCGACGGCAGCGAAGCGCGCCAGATCGTGCTCAAGATGCGTGTGGGTCCGATCGAGTTCACCGGCCAGTCGTATCTGCTGAACTTCGTGCTGCCCAACTTCTTCTTCCACGTGACGACCGCGTACGACATCCTGCGCCACAGCGGCGTCGAACTCGGCAAGCTCGATTACCTCGGCGGCCGCAACGAGCAAGGCTGACGCACGGCCGGCCGGGGCGCCGCGCGGGCTTTCTCGCACGCCGCCGCGCTCCGGGCCGGCTCGCCGCACAGCCCGGCCGCATCGTTTTCGGGCGCGCTCGCGGAGTGCGGGGGCCCGTGCCGGCGGAAACGCGGTCCGACTGGCGTAAAATACGCACTTTCCTCTTTCTCGCCCCTTTATGACGCTCGCCTCCACGCTCGACATCATCGCGGAATTGAAAGCCGGCCGGATGGTGATCCTGGTCGACGAAGAAGACCGCGAAAACGAAGGCGACCTCGTGATCGCCGCCGAATTCGTCACGCCGGAAGCGATCAACTTCATGGCCAAGTACGGCCGTGGCCTGATTTGTCTGACGTTGACGCAGGAGCGCTGCAAGCAGCTGCACCTGCCGCTGATGACCTACCGCAACGGCACGCAGTACGGCACCGCGTTCACGGTCAGCATCGAAGCGGCCGAAGGCGTGACGACCGGCATTTCGGCCGCCGACCGCGCGCATACGATCGCCACGGCGGTCGCGCACGACGTCCGCCCCGAGCACATCGTGCAGCCGGGCCACGTTTTCCCGATCATGGCCCAGCCGGGCGGCGTGCTCGTGCGTGCCGGCCACACCGAGGCCGGCTGCGATTTCACGGCGCTGGCCGGGCTCACGCCCGCCGCGGTCATCTGCGAGGTCATCAAGGACGACGGCACGATGGCGCGCCTGCCCGACCTGCTCGAGTTCGCGAAGGAACACGGTCTGAAGATCGGCACGATCGCCGACCTGATCCAGTACCGCAGCCGCACCGAATCGATCATCGAACGGATCGCCGAGCGCACGATGCAGACCGCGCACGGCACGTTCCGCGCGGTGCTCTACCGCGACCAGCCGAGCGGCTCGCCGCATATCGCACTGGTGCGCGGCACACCGTCGCCCGACGTCGATACGCCGGTGCGCGTGCACGAGCCGCTGTCGGTGCTCGACCTGCTCGAAACGGGCATCTCGACGCACTCGTGGACGCTCGACGCCGCGATGCGCGACATCGCGGAGCGCGACCTCGGGGTGATCGTGCTGCTCAACTGCGGCGACACGAAGGAACATCTGATCGACGTCTTCAAGGCGTTCGACGAAGAAGAAAGGGCCGCTGCGCTGAAGCGCCGGCCGGTCGATTTCAAGACGTTCGGCATCGGCGCGCAGATCCTGCGCGATGTCGGCGTCGGCAAGATGCAGGTGCTGTCGAATCCGCGCAAGCTGGGCAGCATGTCCGGCTACGGCCTCGAAGTCACGGGCTTCATTCCGATGCCCGGCGGCGAAGCCAAGTCCTGCCCGGCGTCCAACGCGTAACCCGCCGCGGCGCTTTCGCCCTATAACCGTTCATCCACACCACGGACCAGATCATGGAAATCGGACAATACCAACCGAATCTCGAAGGCGACGGCCTGCGTATCGGCATCGTGCAATCCCGCTTCAACGAACCCGTCTGCAACGGCCTCGCCGATGCATGCGTCGAAGAACTCGAGCGTCTCGGCGTCTCCGGTGAAGACGTGCTGCTCGTGTCGGTGCCCGGCGCGCTGGAAATCCCTCTCGCGCTGCAAAAGCTCGCGGAAAGCGGCCAGTTCGACGCTCTGATCGCGCTCGGCGCGGTGATTCGGGGCGAGACGTACCACTTCGAGCTCGTGTCGAACGAGAGCGGCGCGGGCATTACCCGCATCGGCCTCGACTTCAACCTGCCGATCGCAAACGCGGTGCTGACGACCGAGAACGACGAGCAAGCCGTCGCACGCATGACCGAGAAGGGTCGCGACGCCGCACGCGTCGCGGTCGAGATGGCCAACCTGACGATGGCGCTCGACCAGCTCGGCGACGACGAGGACGAAGAAGAAGACGAAGACGACGAAGAGGAGCGCGCATGAAGAAGAGCGCCCGCCGACAATCGCGCGAGCTGGCGACGCAGGGCCTGTATCAGTGGCTGCTGTCGAACGCGGCCTCCGGCGAGATCGACGCGCAGCTGCGCGGCGCGCTCGGTTACGACAAGGCCGACAAGGAACTGCTCGACGCGATCCTGCATGGCGTGATTCGCGAGCACGCAGCGCTCGTCGAAGCCATCACGCCGTCGCTCGACCGTCCGATCGACCAGCTGTCGCCGGTCGAACGCGCGGTGCTGCTGATCGCGACGTTCGAGCTCACGCACCATGTCGAAACGCCGTATCGCGTGATCATCAACGAAGCCGTCGAACTCGCGAAGACGTTCGGCGGCTCCGACGGTTACAAGTACGTCAACGGCGTGCTCGACAAGCTCGCCGCGAAGCTGCGCCCCGCCGAAACGCAGGCGCGCCGCAACGGCTGATTCCGTCGCTGGACGGGCGCGCAAGCGCCCGTTTTTCGTTCTCCCTCGCCACTGCCGCCCCGCCCGACCGATGAATACCACCGCCGACTCGCTCCTCACGCTCGCCGCACGCGTCGACGCGATCCAGCCGTTCTACGTGATGGAACTGATGAAGGAGGCACAGCGGCTCGAGTCCTCCGGGCGCGACGTTATCCACATGGGCATCGGCGAGCCGGATTTCACTGCCCCCGAGCCGGTCGTCGAGGCGGCCGCGGCCGCATTGCGCCGCGGCGTCACGCAGTACACGAGCGCGCTCGGCATCGCACCGCTTCGCGAAGCGATTGCCGCTCACTATGTGCGCGCATACGGCCTCACGATCAGCCCGGAGCGGATCGTCGTGACGGCCGGCGCGTCGGCCGCGCTGCTGCTCGCGTGTCTCGCGCTCGTCGGCCGCGACGACGAGGTGCTGATGCCCGACCCGTCGTATCCGTGCAACCGGCACTTCGTCGCCGCGGCCGAAGGCCGCCCGGTGCTCGTGCCGAGCGGCGCGGAAGCCCGTTTCCAGCTCACCGCCGACGATGTCCGCACGCGCTGGGGCGACCGCACGCGCGGCGTGCTGCTCGCGTCGCCGTCGAACCCGACCGGCACGTCGCTGGAGCCGGACGAGCTGAGGCGGATCGTCGAGGCCGTACGCGCCCGCGGCGGCTTCACGATCGTCGACGAGATCTATCAGGGCCTCAGCTACGACGCGGCGCCCGTGTCGGCGCTGTCGTACGGCGACGACGTCGTCACCGTGAACAGCTTCTCCAAGTACTTCAGCATGACCGGCTGGCGGCTCGGCTGGCTGGTCGTGCCGCCCGCGCTGGTCGGCACGTTCGAAAAGCTGTCGCAGAACCTGTTCATCTGCCCGTCCGCGCTCGCGCAGCATGCAGCGCTCGCGTGCTTCGAGCCGGCCACGCTCGACATCTATGAAGCGCGCCGCGCCGAATTCAAGCGCCGCCGCGATTTCATCGCGCCGGCGCTCGAGCGGCTCGGCTTCACGGTGCCCGTCATGCCGGACGGCGCGTTCTACGTGTATGCGAACTGTGGCGGTGTCGCGCATCCGGCCGCCGGCGACAGCGCAGCGCTCACGCACGCCATGCTGCACGACGCGGGCGTCGTGCTGGTGCCTGGCATGGATTTCGGTGTCCATGCGCCGCGCGACTATATCCGGCTGTCCTATGCGACCGCCTACTCACGCCTCGAAGAAGCCGTCGAACGGCTCGCGAAGCTGTTCGGACAGCACTGACGCGCGGCGCCGACGGCGCCCTTCCCCGGCGGATCAGGCACGAACCGCCCTCGGCAGAGGCGAAAAAAAAAGCACCCGGTTCGGGTGCTTTTTCGTTTCAGTGCCGCGAAAGCTGGCGGGTACTATGCGCCAAGCTCCGAATGATCGCCGTGCGACTGCTTCGCGGTATCGACGCTCGCATCGTCCTGCTGCGGCGCGCCCTTCGGCACGGCAGCGGCCTTCGCGGTAATCGGCTGGGCGCCGTCGAGCGTCGCGTGCACGCGCTTCGCGCCGCCCGCCGATGCGGCCACGGCCGCGGTGACGATCGGCTTCGACGGCTGCGCCGGCGCCTGCGGCGCGTTGATTGGCACGCTGCGGCCGCGCGCGACGTCGCGCAGGCGGCTGCGCTCGGCCATCACCTTCGATCCGTACGCATTGTCGTCCGGATTCGTCGAGCCGTTGTACAGGCGCAGGCCGTTCGCGAGCGAGCCGCCGCGGGCGATGCAATCCTTCAGCACCAGTGCACCGACCTGCAGGTTCGCGAGCGGCTGCAGCGCGGTGTCGGTGCCGCCGAAATACTCGAACTTGTCGGAATGGACTTTCGACATCACCTGCATCAGCCCCTGCGCGCCGACGCCGCTTTCAGCGTACGGGTTGAAGCCCGATTCGATCGCCATCACGGACAGCAGCAGCAGCGGATCGAGGCCGACGTCGCGGCCAGTCTGGAACGCCGCCTTGACCAGCTGGCCGAGCGGCTCCTGCGCGACGCGGTACCGGCGCGACAAGTAGGTGGCGACGAGCGCCTGTTCGCGGTTCGACGCAAGCGCGCGATCGTCGCGCGCTTCGGCGGGGACTCGCTGGGTCGGAATCAGCTTCGCAAGCGCGACGGGCGACGGGCCGTTGCGGGCCGGATCGGACGCGTCGTTCTGCGCGGCGGTTTCCGGTGCGACGTCGAGGCCGACGGCGAGCGCATCGGTTTCCGGAGCGTCTTCCTGTTGCGGCTGCGCGCCGGCCGGCGCGAAGTTCGGCAGCGGATGACCGGTCAGCAGACGGGCCGGACCGGCCTGCACGGCCGCGGATACGACCGGCATCAGCTTCGCGGCGAGGCTCCCGCGCACGGTCGGCAGCAGCCACAGCGCAAGTGCGACCGCGACAGCGAAACAGCCGACAACGCTGAATAGATGGTGACTGACACGCGTCCCGCGACGCAGCATGGCGCGCACGAACTGCGCATGCTGCTCACTGGGACGCCACGATAACCAAGCGTTCATTCAGATCATCTCCCATGAACATGACTCGTGCGGCTCGCTCAGCTCGATGGCGAGACGGAAAACGCGCCGCGGAATCACGACGCCGCACGCCTTGGTTGGGACGCGCAAGCATCGGGGAAACGGTATAAGTACCGTTCAGGGCCACGGTGTAAGAGGGCCGGCGCCTTCGCACATCGGGCGAGGCGGGCATACGCGGTGGCACCCACGCAAAAAACCAGCGTCTGGTGGCGCTGGCTGGGACTACGACAAAGGCCGTCGAATACGCCGTGCAGGTTTCGGCGGACGGTGACGCGCTGCGTCAAAGATCGGTGATTGGCGGCTCGAAGCCTTTACCCTGCAGCCAATGTGAGCGGATTCTAGCAGGGTTTTATAGATCGTCAACACTATAAAACCTTGAAATTATAACAAAAAGTAATTTCAAACCGCCCTTCAGTTCCAGAGCCCCGTGCCGTAGGGGCTTCGCGCGGGATCGACTTTTTTCGCCGCCGGGCGTGTACGCAGCCGCCCGGGTAAAATCGCTGGTCGATTCGGGGTCGCAGCGAGCCGCTGCGCCCGCCCATCGCTGCCCGTTGCGCGGGCAGCTCGGACCTTCTTCATGAAATACAAAGACTTACGCGATTTCATCCAACGCCTCGAGGCGCTCGGCGAACTGCGGCGCGTCACTCAGCCCGTGTCACCGGTGCTCGAAATGACCGAGCTGTGCGACCGCGTGTTGCGCGCCGGCGGCCCGGCGCTGCTGTTCAATGCGCCGCCCGGCCACGCATTCCCGGTGCTCGGCAACCTGTTCGGCACGCCGCGCCGCGTCGCGCTCGGGATGGGCGTCGATGCGGGCGACGACGCCGCGCTGGGTTCGCTGCGCGACCTTGGCCGGCTGCTGTCCGCGCTGAAAGAACCGGATCCGCCGAAGAGCCTGAAGGACGCCGGCAAGCTGCTGTCGCTCGCGAAGGCGGTATGGGACATGGCGCCGAAATCCGTGTCGTCGCCGCCTTGCCAGGAGATCGTCTGGGAAGGCGCGGACGTCGACCTGAACAAGCTGCCGATCCAGACCTGCTGGCCGGGCGATGCGGGGCCGCTCGTCACGTGGGGCCTGACGGTCACGCGCGGGCCGAACAAGCCGCGCCAGAACCTCGGCATCTACCGTCAGCAATTGATCGGCCGCAACAAGCTGATCATGCGCTGGCTCGCGCATCGCGGCGGTGCACTCGACTTCCGTGAATTCGCGCTGAGAAACCCCGGCAAGCCCTACCCGGTCGCGGTCGTGCTCGGCGCGGATCCGGCCACGACGCTCGGCGCGGTCACGCCGGTGCCCGATTCGCTGTCCGAATATCAGTTCGCGGGCCTGCTGCGCGGCAGCCGTACCGAGCTCGCGAAGTGCCTGACGCCAGGCGTCGACACGCTGCAGGTGCCCGCGCGGGCCGAGATCGTGCTCGAGGGCTTCATCCATCCGCAGGAAGGCACGCCCGCCGCGGCGCCGGCCGGCGCGCCGCCGCGCCCGGCGGGCAACGCGGCCGCGGCGTACGAGCACGCGCTCGAAGGCCCGTACGGCGACCACACCGGCTACTACAACGAGCAGGAGTGGTTTCCGGTGTTCACGGTCGAGCGCATCACGATGCGCCGCGACGCGATCTATCACTCGACCTACACGGGCAAGCCGCCCGACGAGCCGGCCGTGCTCGGCGTCGCGCTCAACGAGGTATTCGTGCCGCTGCTGCAGAAGCAGTTCACAGAGATCACCGACTTCTACTTGCCCCCGGAAGGCTGTAGCTACCGGATGGCCATCGTCCAGATGAAGAAGAGCTACGCGGGCCACGCGAAGCGCGTGATGTTCGGCGTGTGGAGCTTCCTGCGGCAGTTCATGTACACGAAGTTCATCGTCGTCGTCGACGAGGACGTGAACATCCGCGACTGGAACGAGGTGATCTGGGCGATCACGACGCGCGTCGATCCCGTGCGCGACACCGTGATGGTCGATAACACGCCGATTGACTATCTCGATTTCGCGTCGCCCGTCGCGGGCCTCGGTTCGAAGATGGGGCTCGACGCGACGAACAAGTGGCCTGGCGAGACCAATCGCGAATGGGGCCGTCCGATCGAGATGGACGCAGCCGTGAAGGCGCGCGTCGACCGGCTCTGGCAGGAGATCGGACTCTAAGCCCGCACGGCGGGCGCGCGCCGCCCCGTGCCTCGAACGCACTCCGCCATACTAACGACGATGAGTTTTCCTCCCGCCTCGATGCTGTCCGACGGATTCTTCCTGTCGCTGTCGCTGTGTCTCGACATCGGTCTCGTCAACGTCGCGATGCTGTCGCTGACGCTGTCGCACGGCTTCCGCCCGGGCTTCTGGCTCGGCGTCGGCTCGTGCGTCGGCGACCTCGTGTACGCGGCGCTCGCGCTCGCAGGAATGGCGGTACTGCTGCAGTTCGAAGCCGCACGCTGGATCGTGTGGATCGGCGGCGGTGCGGTGCTGCTGTTCCTCACATGGAAGATGGCGCGCGAAGCGCTCGCACCGGCGAGTGAAGTCAATGGCGGCGATACGGACGACACGCCGCAGCCGCGCGCCAGCGCGCGGCGCAGCTTCATGCGCGGGATGCTGCTCGCGATGTCGTCGCCGAGCGCGATCCTGTGGTTTGCGGCGGTCGGCGGCGCACTGATCGCGAAAGCCGGCGCGACCACACCGGCGACGGCGTCGGTATTCCTGTCCGGCTTCTTCCTCGGCGGCCTCGCGTGGACGCTCTTCATGTGCACGCTCGCCAGCCAGGGCCGCAAGCGTGCAGGCGCGGGGTTGATGCGCGCGTGCCACGTCGCGTCCGCGCTGCTGTTCGCGTATTTCTCGTATAGCGTGATCGTCGGCGGCTATCGCGACCTGATCGTGCACGCGGTGTAATCTCCGGGCCGGACGCGCGCACGGCCGGCGCCGAAATAAAAAACGGCGCAACGTCCGGTGAAGGACGTTGCGCCGTTTTGCCGCGCACGGTCAGTCCGCGCGGGACACGTCAACGACGCCAGTAACCGTGATGGCCCCAGCCGCCGTAACCGTGACGCCAGTACGGACGACCGTAGTAGCCGCCGACGACCACCGCGGGCGGCGCATAGTAGGCCGGCGCCGGCGCGTAATAAACGGGCGGAGGCGGCGGCGCGTAGTAGACGGGCGGCGGCGGTGCATACACGGGATACGCAGGCGCGACCGGGACCCCGATGCCGACCCCGATCGACACGTGTGCCTGCGCGGCGCCCGCGGCACCCAGGCCCAGCGCAGCGGCGGCGATGAACGGAATGAGCTTTTTCACTTCGATTCTCCTGCTGGAGCGGTAATTTGTGCGCCCCTGTCGGCAACGGCGGGCATGCACGTCGCATGCAAGCAATGTAGCGAAAACCCGCCCGTCATGTATTTCGCATTTGTTGCAAATTGCAATTCCAGGCGGCTGCGGGCTCGGCCGGACGCGGCTTTGCGGATCGCCGCTGTTCCTTGCCGGCTGCGCGATTCCGCCCGACTTCGGATCGCGGCCCACGTGCGCCGGTCACACTTACCGGCTCCGGCGAGCACCGCGTGTGTGCTTCCGTAATGAACGATTACAAATTTGAGACAGGATGCCGACGATTCGACAGCGTTCGACAGCGACGGCGAACCGGTTTAAGTAGGGCCAGTTGGAATCGCCGCAGCGACGTGACCGCGCGCGAACCCCGACGCCGTGCTCGTGCGAGGCGCGCGCGCCACCCAACGTCGTCCCCGCGCCGGGTCAAAACCCCCCGTGCCCGGGCGTCCGTTCATTCCTGCGATACTGACGGCTGCCCCGTTTTCGCGTGACTCCCGACCATGGCCATTCCCGCCACTCCCCGCCTCGGCTTCATCGGCGCCGGCCGCCTCGCGCGCTGCATCGCGCGGCGTTTTGCGAGCGCCGGCTTTCCGGTCGTCGCGATCGCGAGCCGCACCGCCGCGTCGGCCGCGGCACTCGCCGCGCACATCGACGGCTGTCGCGCAGTCGGCACGCCGCAGGAAGTCGTCGATGCCGCCGACCTGATCTTCCTGACCGTGCCGGACGACCATCTGGCAGCGACGGCCGCCGTGCTGCGGTTCGATCCGGCGCGCGCGGCCGACCAGGCGCTCGTCCACTGCAGCGGCGCGTCAGCGGTGGATCTGCTGGACCCGGCGAAGCGGCACGGAGCGGCCACCGGCGGCTTCCATCCGCTCTATCTGTTCGGCGGCACGGACGGCGATCTTGCGCGCATCGACGGCTGCTCGGTCACGCTCGAGGCCGACGGCGAACTGCACGCGATGCTGCTGCGGCTGACTGCCGCACTCGGCTGCCATCCGCTGTCGATTCCGGCCGGCGGCCGGATGCTCTATCACGCGGCCGCGCATTACGCGGCGAGCTTCGCGCTGTGCGGGCTGTCGGAAGCGGTCGAACTGTGGCGCGGCCTCGGCTTCGACGAGGAAGCGGCGTTGCGCGCGCTGCTGCCGATGCTCGCCGGCACGATCGAGACCGCGCGCGACAAGGGCCTCGCGAATGCACTCGCGGGCCCGGTGTCACGGGGCGACACCGGCATCGTCGAGCGCCAGCTCGCGCTGCTCGAAGCACGCGGCGGCGATCACGCGACGCTGTATGCGCTGATGACGCGTCGTGCGATCGCGCTCGCCGCGAAGCGCAGCGCGCCGCCGGCCGCACTGCCCGCGCTCGCGCAGGCCGTCGAAACGTCGCTCGCTCGCACCGCACGCCTCGTCTCCCCGTCGCAAGACGAGGCGTGATAAGGTGTCGGCCGATGCGCCGCCATCCGGCGTTGGCGGCCGCACGCTACTCGACTGTATAAAAAGGATGCCAACGATGTTCGGCGAGATCGCCCGTTTTCTGCTCAATACCGTCTTCACCCTGTTCGGCGCCGCGCTGATTCTGCGCGTCTGGATGCAGGCCGTCCGCGTGCCGCCGTACAACCCCGTCACGCAGGCCGTGCTGCAGGCGACCAACTGGCTCGTGCTGCCGCTGCGCCGCGTGATCGCGGGCGTGCGCGGGATCGACTGGGCGAGCGTCGTCGCCGCGCTTCTCACCGCGCTCGTCTACGTGGTGCTGATGGTCGTGATGGCGGGCTTCGATCCGGCCGCGGTGATCGCGACACTGATCGTGGTCGCGCTGCTCACCGTCGTGAAGTGGGCGCTCAACCTCGTGATCTGGATGACCATCCTGATGGCGCTGCTGTCGTGGCTCAATCCGCGCTCGCCGGCGATGCCGATCCTCTACCAGCTCACCGCGCCGTTCCTGAACCCGCTGCGCCGCGTGATCCCGAACCTCGGCGGCATCGACCTGTCGCCGATCCTGCTGTTCGTGATCGTGCAGGTGCTGCTGATGATCGTCACGCGCGCAGCCGTGTCGCTGACGATGTTCGGCATCTGACGCGTCGCCGCATTACGCTGCCGGCCCTTGCGCCGGCGGCGCGCTGAGCGTGTCGATCACGCCGAAGCGTGCCGGAATCATCGCGTAGCACACGCGCACCTTCTCGCGCGACAGCCGCTCGAGCAACTGCTGCGCCTCGTCCTCGGTGACGATGAATTCCACCTCGATCGCGAGCGAACCCTGCAGTTCGAAAAAGCGGTCTTCATGCAGCACGCGATGCCGGCCGAAGCCCGCGACCGCGCGAAACGCCGAGCCGCCCGCGACGCCCATCCGGTTCCCTTCCTCCAGCAACCACTCCCACAGCGGCTTCCAGTGCAGCCGGTGCTGCTCGTGCACGTAGAAGCGCAAGAAGACCCTGTCCATCGCGCCCTCCGGGTGCCGGCGCGCTCAGGCCGCCGCGAACCACGCGCGCGCGGTCCACATGCCGAGCGCCGTCAGCGTGAACGATCCTGTCAAGTGTAGGGCAGCCACCGCGAACGCCCATCCCAATTCGCCCTGCATCGCATGCGTCATCACTTCGACCGAATACGTCGAGAACGTCGTGAGGCCGCCCAGGAAACCCGTGATCACGAACAGCCGCCACTCGGGCGGCAGCCCGACGCGCGTGGTGAACACGACAGCGGCGACGCCGATCACGTAGCCGCCGAGCAGGTTCGCGGCAAGCGTGCCGAGCGGCACCGCCGGAAAGAATGCGTTGAGCGCGAGGCTCAGGAACCAGCGCAGCAACGCGCCGAGGCCGGCGCCGACGAAAATCGCGACGATCGAATAGAACAAGGGAACTCCTCGCTGACGGCGCCGCGTGGCGGGTGCGGCCTACGCCGAACTTTATGCGCAATCGCGCCGCGGCGGCAATGCCGTCGGGCGCCGCCCTGCCCCGCTCACCCGCCGTGCCACGCGTGCTCGAGCGCGGCAAGCGTCGCGAGCGCGCCGCCTTTCAGCCCTATCACGTCCGGACGGCGCGCATGCGCTTCGCGCGCGTTGATGCGAATCACGTCCGCGCCGAGCCGTTCGCTCAGCAGCCGCACGGTCGGAATCGCGGTGCCCGCACCGATCTCGACGACCGTCACCCGGCCGGCCTGCGCGAGCCATGCATCGAGCGCCCGCTGCTGCGCGTCATAGCGTTCGCCGAGCCAGCCGCGATCGCCGAACATCAGGATGTTCGGCCGCGCGAGGCCGCCGCAGCGCGGGCAGCGCGGCAACTCGCCGAGCAGCCGGCACGCGGCCGCGTCGACGTCCGGCGTGAACGGCGCGGCGTCCCATGTGTCGTCGGAGCACGGCCGCAAGCACTGCATCGCATGAATCGATCCATGAATCTCGACGATTCGCGCCGGGTCGAAGCCGGCCGCCTGGAACTGGCCGTCGACATTGCTCGTCAGCACGAAACCGCCCTTGGGCATCGCATCGATCCAGCGCCGCAGGATCGCGAAACCCGCGTGCGGCACCGTGCGCCGGTACAGTTCGAGCCGATGCTCGTAGAAGCCCCACGCGAGCTGCGGATGCGCGCGAAACGCCTGCGGCGATGCGATCTCGTGGAACTCGAAACGCTCGTGACGCAGCGCCGGGTACGCGCGCCAGAACCCGTCCGTGCCGCGGTAATCGGGCAGGCCAGAATCGACGCCGATACCGGCGCCGGCCGTCACGAGCAACGCATCGGCGCGCGCGAGGGCATCGACGGCGGACGCGACGAGGTCGGCAGGCAGTGGCGCGGTGGTGGGGCTGGAATCGAGGGAGTCGGGCGAATCGGAAAGCGGCATGATGGAGCAGCGGTAACGTCGAACGGTGCGCGAGTTGCGTCGCGCGATCATACGCCGGTTCGAGCGCCGCGCCGCTGCTTCATGCGTGCATTGCGTGCCTTATGGCGTGCCTCACGCTGCGGCAGCATGCGCGCCCGCGGGTTCGCGCAGCGCGACGTACTGCAGCAGCATGATCGTCTTCGCGTCGACGATCTCGCCGCGCTCGATGGCGTCGAGCGCCGCGCACAACGGCATCTCGACGACCTCGAGATCCTCGCCCTCTTCCGCGATGCCGCCGCCGTCGCCCGTGCGCAGCGACGCATCGTATTCGCCGACGAAGAAATGCAGCTTCTCCGTCACCGATCCGGGGCTCATGAATGCCTCGAACACCTTGCGCACGCCGCGCACGCGATAGCCGGTCTCCTCCTCGGCTTCCGCGCGAATGCGCGCTTCGGGCGTCGCGTCGTCGAGCAGGCCGGCCGCCGCTTCGAGCAGCATCCCGTCGTGACCGTTGACGAACGCGGGCATCCGGAACTGGCGCGTGAGCAACACGTCGCCCGTCGCGGCGTTGCGCAGCAGGATCGTCGCGCCGTTGCCGCGGTCGTAGGTTTCGCGGCTCAGGCGCTGCCAGGTTCCGTCACGGCGCAGGAAGTCGAACGTGACCTTCCTCAGCACATACCAGTCATCGGACAGCACCGTCGTATCGACGATGCGCACGCGGTCTTGCGTTGCAGCCATGGCGACCTCTCGTTGGACAAGTGACGGCCTGCATGGTAACGTGCAGATTCGTGTAATTTCAAGAAATTTCGTGCAAATACGATGCTGACGACCCAACGCAAGAAAGCGATCCTCGATGCGCTCTCCCGCGACGGCCAGGTGCTGGCGGCCGAGTTGAGCGCGCAATTCGGCGTGTCCGAAGACACGATCCGCCGCGACCTGCGCGAGCTGGCGAGCGAAGGACTGCTGCAGCGGGTGCACGGCGGCGCGCTGCCGGCGTCGCCGGCCGTCGCGCCGTTCGCGCAGCGCGAGACGCTCGATACCGCAGAGAAGCGCCGCATCGCCCGCCGTGCCGCGCAGATGATCGCGCCCGGGCAGGTTGCGATCGTCGACGGCGGCACGACGTCCGCGCTGCTCGTCAGCCAGTTGCCGCCCGACCTGCGCGCGACGATCGTCACGCACAGCCCGAGCGTCGCCGTCGCGCTGGCCGAGCATCCGTCGATCGACGTGATCGTGATCGGCGGGCAGCTCTACAAGCATTCGATCGTCGCGGTGGGCGCCGCGGCAATGGAAGGTATCGCGCGCATCCATGCGGACCTGTATTTCATGGGCGTGACCGGCGTTCATCCGGTCGCCGGGCTGAGCACCGGCGATTTCGAGGAGGCGGCGATCAAGCGCGCGCTGGCCGAGCGCGCGGCGGAGACGGTCGTGCTCGCATCGCAATCCAAATTGCATGCGGCTTCGCAGTTCGTGATCGGCGAGCTCACGCTCGCGCAAACCGTCGTGGTCGAACGGGAGACCGATGCGGCATTGACCGCGCCGATCGAGGCCGCCGGCGTGAGCGTCGTGCGCGCGTAACCGGCGGCAGCCTCCGCTTCAGTGGCGGGATCGTTGAGCCGCGCGCGTCGTCGGCTCGATGTCAGCGTGCCGACAGGCGCCGCTTGCTACCATGGCCGACCCGCCACCCGCCGTGTCGAGTTCGCCCGATGTCTTCCGCCCTGCCCGTCGCACCCGTGCCGCCCGATGGCGATGCGCCGCCCCCCGGCGTCCTCGCGCTGTTCATCGCGTTCGCGCAAATCGGCCTGACCAGTTTCGGCGGCGGATTGAGCGCGCGCATGCTGCGCGACTTCGTGCACGAGCGGCGCTGGCTCGACGAAGAGGCGTTCCTCAACGGCCTTGCGCTGTCGCAGGCGCTGCCGGGCGTCAACGTAAAGAACCTCGCGATCTGGATCGGCTATCGGCTCGCCGGATGGCGCGGCGCAGTGGCCGGCTTCACCGGCATCATCGCGCCGCCGGCCGTGCTGATCGTGCTGTTCGGCGTCGCGTTCTCGACGCTTACGCGCTTCCCGCTCACGCATGTCGCGCTCGCGGGCGCGGCCGCCGCGGCGATCGGTCTGTCGATCTCGATGGCGATCACCGCGGTGCGGCGATTGCCGCGCCGTGTGCTGCCGTTCGCGGTGACGACGCTTACGATCGTCTCGGTGGCGGTACTGCACTGGCCGCTCGTGTGGACCGTGCTGATCGGCGGCGCGCTGAGCGTCGCGCTCGAATACCGCCGGGCGGGCCGCGCGAGCGGCGGGAGCGGCGGCCGATGACCGCTTCGTCGCGCTACGCCGCACTGTTCGGGGTGTTCGCGCCGCTGTCGATCGCAACGATCGGCGGCGGTCAGGCGATCGTCGCCGACATCCAGCGGCAGGTCGTCGACGTGCATCACTGGATGACGGCTACGCAGTTCGTGAACGACTTCGCGATCGCGCGCATGGCGCCGGGCCCCGGCTCGCTGCTCGCGACGCTGATCGGCTGGCAGGTGGCGGGTTTCTGGGGTGCCGCGATCGCGACGCTCGCGCTGTTCGGACCCACTGCGTTCCTGATCTACGGCGTCGCGCATCTGTGGCGCCGGCATCAAGGCGCGCGCTGGCAGATCGCGCTCGAGGCCGGACTGCGGCCGGTTGCCGCCGGCATGATTCTCGCGTCGGTGTGGGTGCTGCTGCAGGCGTTAGACGGCGGCTGGACCGCACGCGCGATCGCGATTGCTTCGACCGTGTTGGTGATGACAACGCGCATTCATGCGCTGCTGTTGATCGCCGTCGGGGCGGTGGTGCTGATCGGCGTGCACGTGATCGGCTGACGGCGCGCACTTCACGCTGAAGCGGGCACTGCGTTCAGCGCTCCACCAAAGCGCGAAACGTGCGATACGCATCGGCATGCAGTTCGAAGCCGATGCCGGGCGCTTGCGGTACGGCCGCGCATCCGGCGTCGACCGATTCACCATCGGCTAGCCCGCTGAACGGATGGAACGCGAACGGACTGACCTCGGCGCCGCCAAGCCCGAGCGCCGCCACGACGTGCAGCGAAAACAGATGGCCGCCGTGCGGCCAGAACGCGTCGCGCCGCCAGCCGCTCGCCACGAAATGATCGACGATCTGCAGGTAGCCGGGCAGGCCGTAGCAATGCACCGGGTCGAACACGAGCACGTCGCGATCGGCGCGCAGGCCGCCATAGCGTTCGAGCAGCTTCGCTTCGGCCAGCGAAAACAGCGCCTCGCCTGCCGCCACCGGCGGCGGATACTGCGCAGTCAGATCCGCATGCAGCGGCAGGTCGTGCGGATCGCAGAGGTCCTCGAACCACCGTAGCCCGAACGGCGCCAGCATCGCCGCGGCGGCGCGGCCGCTCGTCGCGTCGTACGTGTTCATCGCATCGACCGCGAGATGCGAGCTGTCGGCGAGCCGCGCGGCGGCCACTTCGATGCGCCTTTTGTCCTCGTCGATATCGGGCCCGCCGATCTTGATCTTCGCGTGCGTGTAGCCGAGCTCGACGATGCGGCGCATCTCGTCGGACAGGCGTGCGAGATCGTCGTGCGGATAGCGGTAGCCACCGCCCGCGTAAACGCGTACGCGCGTAGCCGCATCGCGCGCGAGCCGGCCGGCGATGAAACGATGGAGCGGCAACCCCGCGATCTTCGCGGCGGCATCCCAGATCGCCATGTCGAGCACGCCGATCGCCACGCAACGTTCACCGTGCCCGCCAGGCTTCTCGCCGGCCATCATTGCGCGCCACGCGCGAAACGGATCGACGTTCGTGCCGGCGTCATCCGCGATCGTGTCGGCGGCGGCCAACAGCCGCGGCGCGAATCGCTCGCGAATCAACCCGCCCTGCGCATGGCGCCCGACCGACGCGTAGCCATAACCGGTTACCGCGCGGCCCTCGCGCACGACGTCGGTCACCACCGCGACGACGCTCGTCGTCAGCCCGCCCGATGGAATCGCCGGATCGGCGTAGCGGGAAACCGGGATCGCTTGCTCGCGGATATCGGTGATGCGCATGGTCGGGTTCCGGTGAAGGCATTGGATGTTCGCTGGCCGAGCACGCATGCATCGTCGCGGCGATTGGCAGATCGCTGCATCATAGGCGGTTGCGCGCCGTGTTGCAGGCTGCGCTCGTGCGGAGCGCCGACGCGGTGTCGGTATTGCTACGTATCGCCCAATCGCGTGGCCGGATATCCGCGTGCGGTCGGCATGTGCGCGATACGCGATGCGCGGCGGCGCGTCATATACGTCCGTCGAAAGCGCGCATTCCGCACCGCCGGCCCCGCCGAGAATTAGATGGACATCCGGCATGAAGCGCGTATGATGAATTTGTCCGAGCACGCTCCCTTCTCTTACTGCTCGCCCCGCCGTCCGCCCTCTTGCGTCGCGCGTTGATCCGCGCGCATTGCAGCCCTTTTCACCCCACCCGTCGCGCCGCCTTGCGGTGATACCGGTCGGATGCGTTCGTCCGCGCGTTTTGTCGCGACCGAACCGAGGAGTTCGTCATGAGCATGCATCTCTATCGCGGGTTCGAAATCTACCCGCTGATTTACCCGCACATTCCGTCGCAGAACGGCAATCCGCACAACTACGACGGCGGCTTCGACGCAGCCGTGAAGATTTGCCTGCGCGGCACCGCCGATACGCTGACCCGCAGCGAAACGTTCCGGCTGCTCGAGCATGCGCCGTTCGAGTCGGCGGGCGAAGCGCGTCGGGCGTCCGTTCGCTATGCAGAGGAAATCATCGACGGCGATCGCGGCAAACAGCCGCTCTTCGACGATACGCAATGACGCATGCTGTCGCGACATGTGACGTTCATCCTTCGATTCGGAGCACGAAATGATCATTGACGAATTCATCGACCTGATCACGCGGCGAGAGGTTTCGCGGATCGACGCCGTGCCGCACGACGGCCTCGCCGGTTCGGCGCTGCGCCATCAACCGGAGTTGCAAATGTTCGCGGCCGTGCGCGCACTGTCGCTCAGCGCCGGCTATTCCGAATTCGAATCCGACAGGATAGCGAGCGCCGTCATGACCCGGCTCGGCTAATGCTCGTTCGGGCAGCGATTGAATCAGGCCGCCGCCTCGCAAGCTGCATCAGGAGAATACCGTGTACCAGCCGCCCGCCGAAGAGCCCCCGTTCTTTCCGTTGACGAAATGCAAAGTCGATTTCGATCGACAGAACGATGCGATCACGCTTCTGCCGAGCTTCTACGCGTTCGGCTGCGAGTACACCAGCCGAGGCCTGCTGATCGGCCGCGACGATGCGTTCAAATTGATTGCTGCGATCGAGAAGGCGCTCAGCATCGACGCGTGAGTTTCTTCGCAAGCGGCCGAAGCGCGTCCGGCCGCGCGTGACTAGTGTTGTGGCAGCCGCGATCTGGCCGTGCACGCTGGCGAAGCGGTGAGGCTGAAACGCCGATCGGCGCATCCCCGTCACCTGCGCCGCGCCGGATTGCGCGCGCTGTTCCGGCCCGCTCACGCGAACACGAAGTACTTGCGCACCGTCTCGACCACTTCCCACGTGCCCTTCATGCCCGGCTCGATCACGAACACGTCGCCGGCCTTCAGGTGCACGGACTCCTCGCCTTCCGGCGTGATGATGCAGTAGCCGTCGAGGAAGTGGCAGTACTCCCATTTCTCGTAGTTCACTTCGAACTTGCCGGGCGTGCAGATCCACGTACCCATGATCTTGCTGCCATCCTTGGACAGGTACGCGTTGAGGTTCACGGTGTGCGGATCGCCGCCGATGCGCTTCCACTTGGTCGCATCCACAACGGGCGTCGGACAGGTTTTGCGCAGAACGGTGATGAAATCGGACATGTCGGCTCCAGACTAGCGATCGGATAAGAGGACTGTCACGTTAGATCGAAAGCCTCGTCGGAGCTTGTATGGTTCCGACACCGACTCGTCCAATTTCGACACCGGCTTGCCGGTTGGTGCGCACACGGGAGTTCCGCCGAGCGTCGGCCGTATCCGAACACCGCGGTTGACGTGGTTGACTCGGTCGCGTCAGCTCACTCGCAACGAATGCCCGCGCGGACTAGCGACCCAATCGCGATCGCCCGTCATTGCCTGATGCGCAGTCGTTTCCGGCAAGCCAAGACGCGTCTCTTGCAACATCCTGGCCAAACCCTGTAGAATTACGCGTTCTGCGGGCGTCGTATAATGGCCATTACCTCAGCTTCCCAAGCTGATGACGTGGGTTCGATTCCCATCGCCCGCTCCACTTTCTGCTGCACTGCAGCCTGCGCGTGAGCCGCCTCGTCGAAGGCGGCTTTTTTGTACCATGTGCCGACACCCGGCGCACTGCTACGCGCAACGGGCCCTCGCCTGCAACCGAGCTTTTCTGTACCGATGATGCACGACGATCCGAACGAAGCCGGCCTGCCGCCGGACGACGCCGCCCTTCCCGACGAAGCCGCCGACGGCGCCGACGAAGTCAATCCGCTGCACCGCCGCCGCATCCGCAGCTTCGTCACGCGTGCTGGCCGCGTGTCGACCGGCCAGCGCCGCGCCCTCGACGAGCTCGGCCCGCGCTTCGTCGTCCCGTACGCGCCGGACATCCCCGACTGGGACGCCGTGTTTGGCCGCAGCGCGCCGCGCATCCTGGAGATCGGCTTCGGGATGGGCGCGTCGACCGCGGAAATCGCCGCGCACCGACCTGGCGACGACTTCCTCGGCGTCGAGGTGCACGAGCCGGGCGTCGGCGCATTGCTGAAGCTGATCGGCGAACAGGATCTGACGAACATCCGCATCATCCAGCACGACGCAGTCGAAGTGCTCGAGCACATGCTGGCACCGGAAAGCCTGGACGGCGTGCACATCTTCTTCCCGGATCCGTGGCACAAGGCGCGCCACCACAAACGCCGGCTGATCCAGCCGCCGCTCGTCGCGCACCTCGCGTCGCGCCTGAAGCCGGGCGCGTACCTGCATTGCGCGACCGACTGGCAGAACTATGCGGAACAGATGCTGGAAGTGCTCGGCGCCGAACCGACGCTCGAGAACACGGCCGCAGACTACGCGCCGCGCCCCGACTACCGCCCCGTCACGAAGTTCGAACGGCGCGGGCTGCGGCTCGGGCACGGCGTGTGGGATCTGGTGTTCCGCAAGCGCGCCGGCTGACCGCACCCCTCCGCCACGCAACGCAAAACGGCCCAACCGGCATCTGCCGATTGGGCCGTTCGTCATTGGGCACGCTGTCGCGCTGGCCCGGCGTCACGCCCAGTTCAGCCATCCGCTGTAGCCGACGAGCAGCACGAACAGCCCGAACGCGATCCGATACCACGCGAACACCGTGAAGTCATGCGTCGCGACGAAGCGCAGCAGCCACCGCACGCACACGAATGCGCTGAAAAACGCGGCGACGAGCCCCAGCGCGAACAACCCAAGCGAATCGACAGTGAACGCATGCCAGTCCTTGACGGTTTCGTAGAGCGTCGCGCCGAATATGATCGGAATCGCAAGAAAGAACGAGAACTCCGTCGCGACGCGCCGGTCGAGGCCGAACAGCATCCCGCCGATGATCGTCGAGCCCGAGCGCGACATGCCGGGCACGAGCGCAAAACATTGCGCGATGCCGACCTTCAGCGCATCGAGCGGCGTCAGCGCATCGATCGACTGCACGCGCGGCGGCACGCTGCGCTCGCGCTGCCGCGCCTCCGCCCACAGGATGATCGCGCCGCCCACGACGAGCGCGAACGCGACGGGCACCGGTGAGAACAGCACCGCCTTGATCTTCTTCTCGAACAGCAGGCCGAGCGCGATCGCGGGAATCGTCGCGATCACGACGTTCAACGCGAAGCGCCGTGCGTCGGGCCGGCTCGGCAACCCGGTAACGACCGACACGATCCGCTGCCGGTATTCCCAGCACACCGCGAGAATCGCGCCGAACTGGATCACGACGTCGAAGGTCTTCGCATGCGCGTCGTTGAAATCCAGAAAGCTGCCGGCGACGATCAGGTGACCGGTGCTCGACACCGGGAGGAATTCCGTCAGCCCCTCGACGACGCCGAGGATCAATGCCTTGCAGATCAGGATCCAGTCCATCCGTGGCCCAACTCCGAAGTGGTCGAAAGAAAGGGCCACGCTACCGCCGCGGCCCGCCCGGCCGCGCGCGGTGCACCGTCACTTTTCGACGATCGCGACGCGTATGCCGTTTGTAAGAATCGTAATTGTACCGGGTTCGTAGTTGACTCCGGCAAATTGCAGTTGCTCGGGCTTGAACGTGTAGATCGGATAGTTGGTCAGCACCTGCGTCGCGAGCAGCCCCGCAGCCGCGCCGACTTGCTGCGCATACATTTGCGCGTCGCCGTCGAGCGCGAGACTGTCGACGGCCGGCGCCCTCAGCACGACCGAACGGCTTGGCGCGTCGTAGGCGAGCTGGCCGGACACGGTGAACTTGCCACTCACCGGTGCGCGCAGAAACGGGCTCGCAAAGTGCGCATCGAGTTGCACGGCGACGCGGTTCTGGTCGGGCAGCAGGCTCACGGCCGGATTCGCGAGCGACACGTCGACGACCTGCGCGACCGTGCGCTGATACGGAAACTTGCGCGCGACGGCTTTCTGCACGTCGCCGCGCGAGAACGTGTAGTGATCGGGGATGAACGGGAACGTCGACGCGCAGGCGGCGAGCGATATCGACACGCCGATGGCGCCGGCGCAGGCGGCGACGAAGCGGCGCCGGCCGGGCGTGCAAGATGCGGTCATGCTGGACAATCTCCTTCGTATATCGGGCGAAGCGGCGGTCTGGCAAGCGGCGCCGGCCCATGAGGCGCGCGGGGGACCGAAGCGAGCGCCGCCGCGCATGCCGCCGGTTCCCGGCGCGCGCCGACGTATATCACCGCGGTCAGCGAATCGGTGATCGGCCGGGCGCCGAAGACGGCTGCGTCGCGACCTCGAGGCGTGCGAGCCACGCAAGCGCATCGTCGCGCGACGCGCCGCACATCTCGACCGAAGGCTGAAGCCCCGAACAGCACGCGGGCCGCTCCGGCCGGCCGAAGATCCGGCAGCGCAAGTCGTCGCCGAGCTGCACGCAGCGCACGCCGGCCGGCTTGCCGCCGGGCATCCCGGGAATCGGCGACGAAATCGACGGCGCGATGCAGCAGGCACCGCACCCCTCGCGGCACGCATGCGGCGGCGGCACATCGGCAGGCGCGGGACGGACAGGCATTTCGACGGACACTCGACACTCTCGACAAACGACAAAAACACGATGCGGCAACCGGACGCAGCAGTGCGGCGGCCCACTGCGCATTGTGCCACCACCGGCTGCGACGTTATTACACAACGCAGCCGAAATGCCCGTTCCTATACTCGAACGCATCTAAAAAGCGCGAGACCATCATGAATTCCGGTTCTGCCGACACGTTGTTCCGTCCCGATTTGCTCGCGAAGTACGGTGCGAACGGGCCGCGCTATACGTCGTACCCCACCGCCCTGCAGTTCCGCGACGATTTCGACCCGGCCGACTATGTGCGCGCCGCGCGCGATCCGGGCGCGTCGTCGAGCGACCTGTCGCTGTACTTCCATATCCCGTTCTGCAACACCGCCTGCTTTTACTGCGGCTGCAACAAGATCGCGACCAACAACCGACGCCGCGCGCGCCCGTATCTCGAGCAACTGAAGCGCGAGCTGGCGCTGCAGGCCGCGCTGTTCGACCCTGCGCGCACGGTCACGCAGCTGCACTGGGGTGGCGGTACGCCGACTTTCCTGTCCGACGCCGAAACGGCCGAATTGATGGCTGCAACCCGCGAACACTTCACGCTCGCACCGGACGCCGACGCCGAGTTCTCGATCGAAATCGACCCGCGCACGGTCACGCCCGCGACACTCGTGCACCTGCGCAACATCGGCTTCAACCGGCTGAGCCTCGGCGTGCAGGATTTCGATCCGGTCGTGCAGCAAGCGATCAACCGGGTCCAGCCGATCGCGATGACGGCCGACCTGCTGTCCGCCGCGCGTACGACCGGTTTCCATTCGATCAGCGTCGACCTGATCTACGGGCTTCCGCACCAGACGGTGGCCGTGTTCGCGCGAACGCTCGAAACGATCATCGAACTCGCGCCCGACCGGCTGTCGGTGTTCGGCTACGCACACATGCCGCACCTGTTCAAGATGCAGCGCCAGATCGACGATGCGGCGCTGCCGCCGCCGGACACGCGCGTCGCGCTGCTCGGCCTCGCGATCGACATGCTGACGGCGGCCGGCTACGTGTACATCGGGATGGACCATTTCGCGCGGCCGTCCGACGAACTGGTGCGCGCGCAGCGAAACGGCACGCTGCAGCGCAATTTCCAGGGCTACAGCACGCGCGCGGATACCGACCTGATCGGCCTCGGCGCGTCGTCGATCGGCAAGGTCGGCGACGTCTATGCGCAGAATGCGAAGGATCTGCCCGCGTATGGCGCGGCGCTCGACGCCGGCCGGCTGCCGATCGCGCGCGGCGTGCGGCTCACGGCCGACGACCGGCTGCGCCGCGACGTGATCACGCAGCTGATGTGCAATCTCGACCTGCCCTTTTCGCACATCGAGGCCGCGCACGGGATCCGCTTCGCCGATCACTTCGCACGCGAGCTCGACGCGCTGCGCGGCTTCGAGCAAGACGGCCTGCTGACCATCGCCGGCGACCGCCTGACGATCCATCCGGCCGGCCGGATGGTCGTGCGCAACATCGCGATGGCGTTCGACGCGTACCTCGGCAGCATGCCGCGCCAGCGCTACTCGCGCACCGTGTGACACCGCATCGCCGCGGGCGCGCGGGCGGTTTGATAAAGTAACGGGTTCAACGCCCCTGCAAGTATCCGCACGATGCGCACCACCAAAGCAACCAACGCGGTCGAACGCCTGAAAACCCGCTCCGGCAACCCGCAGTTCGCGGCGGTCGCGATGGCCGGCGGCCTGTTCTACCTGGTCGACCGCTCGAGCGGCGCCGCCGAAAAGCGCAGCGAACCGCTTCCGCTCGACGAATTCGTCCGGTTCGTCGACGAATTCGGCCCCAAAAAGCCGCGCAAGGTCAGCAAGCTCGACGCCGCGTTCGAGGCGCAGATCAAGAAGAGCAAGGGGTAAAGGTCTGTTGCAGGCCGTCCGAAGGCTTTCCCGCCGTCCCGTTTGGTACAATCACGAAGTTTCTCTATCCCCGCTGATAGCCGACCTGGCTGCGTGACCACACCATGAATATCGAAAACGCGCGTTTCAACATGATCGAACAACAGATCCGGCCGTGGGACGTGCTGGATCTCGACGTCCTTGGTCTGCTGTCGATCGTCAAGCGTGAAAAATACGTGTCGCCCGAACATCGCGATCTCGCGTTCGCGGACCTCGAACTGCCGCTGCCCGGCGGCCGCAGCAAGATGCTGTTCCCGCGCGTCGAAGCGCGCGTGCTGCAGGAACTGGCGGTCAAGAAGCACGAGAACGTGCTCGTGGTCGGCGCCGGCTCCGGCTACCTCGCCGCGCTGTTCGCGCACCGCGCGCAGCACGTGACCGCCGTCGAGATCGATCCGGACATCGCGAAGTTCGCGGCAGACAACCTGCGCAACGACGGCGTAACGAACGCGGAAGTCGTGCTTGGCGACGGCTCGCTCGGCTGGCCCGACAAGGCGCCGTACGACGTCATCTGCGTCGCGGGCGGCCTGCCGCTCGTGCCGCAGCAGATGCTCGAACAGCTGAAGATCGGCGGCCGCCTGTCGGCGTTCGTCGGCGGCCGTCCGGTGATGAAGGCGCAGATCATCACGCGCATCGACGACAAGCAGTACCGTGTCGCGGACGTGTTCGAAACCTACGTCGATCACCTCGTCAACGCGATCGAACCGTCGCGCTTCAAGTTCTGAGCGGCGGCGCCATGCAGATCCTGACACCCGCGATGCTCGCTGAATGGCTGCGCGATCCGGCGCGCCCCGCGCCGGTCGTGCTGGACGTGCGCGAACCGTGGGAAATCTCGACCGCGCAGATCGCCGGCAGCGTGTCGATTCCGATGCAGCAAATTCCCGCGCGCAGCGAGGAACTCGACGACGAAGCGGAAATCGTCTGCGTATGCCATCACGGGATGCGCAGCGCGCAGGTCGCGATGTTCCTCGAATCGCGCGGCTTCACGAAACTGTACAACCTGCAGGGCGGCATCGACGCGTGGTCGCGCGACGTCGATCCGTCGGTGCCGCGTTACTGAGTTTCCGATCTTTGCGCCGGCGCGTGTTCACGCGCCGCCAAGTTGGCCGGCGCGTCGCCGCCGGCTGCACTGATCCGCCGAACGGGCGCGCATTGCGCGCCCGTTTCCATTTCGGCGTCCGGTGCACCGCTCGTCGCGGCACATGACGACTGCGTCGCGCATGCTCGTCGTCGACGGCACGTCCGCCATTACACAACGCTTCAACCGGCGACGCCGCGCGCCAAGCCGCCCGTTCAATGCGCGCCCTCCGCGCCGTCAGGGCGGTGCTGCGTGCGCGGCACATCATGCACCATTTACGCCCGCGCACACGCACCGCAACGGATCGCGCGTGCTGCACGACGCATCATGCGCACCGCGCCGGTACTCGACTCGTTCCCGCACAGGCACGCCCGGCGTGCATCCGCGCGACTGGCACATGCCTTGCGTTATCCCCATGCCGACGCCGCCACCACGGCGCACGCACAACCAACACGTCAAGGGGAACCCGATGAAACGTCGCAGTCTGCTGAAGTTCGGTTCGATGGCTGGTGCGCTCGCGCTGGCGGGCAAGAGTCCGTTCGTGCACGCGGCCGATGCGGGCACGGGCCCGATCAAGGTCGGCATCCTGCATTCGCTGTCGGGCACGATGGCGATCTCCGAAACGTCGCTGAAGGACACGGCGTTGATGACGATCGCCGACATCAACAAGAGCGGCGGCGTGATGGGCCGCAAGCTCGAGCCGGTGGTCGTCGACCCGGCCTCGAACTGGCCGCTGTTCGCCGAGAAGGCGCGCCAGCTGCTCACGCAGGACAAGGTCGCGTGCGTGTTCGGCTGCTGGACGTCGGTGTCGCGCAAGTCCGTGCTGCCGGTGTTCGAGGAGCTGAACGGCCTGCTCTACTATCCGGTGCAATACGAAGGCGAGGAAATGTCGCGCAACGTGTTCTACACGGGCGCCGCGCCGAATCAGCAGGCGATTCCGGCCGTCGAGTACCTGATGAGCGCCGAAGGCGGCAGCGCGAAGCGGTTCTTCCTGCTCGGCACCGACTACGTGTATCCGCGCACGACCAACAAGATCCTGCGCGCGTTCCTGAAATCGAAGGGCGTGAAGGACGCCGACATTCAGGAGGTCTACACGCCGTTCGGCCACAGCGATTACCAGACGATCGTCGCGAACATCAAGAACTTCGCGCAAGGCGGCAAGACGACCGTGATCTCGACGATCAACGGCGATTCGAACGTGCCGTTCTACAAGGAGCTCGGCAACCAGGGGATCAAGGCGACCGACGTGCCGGTAGTCGCATTCTCGGTTGGCGAGGAAGAGCTGCGCGGGATCGACACGAAGCCGCTCGTCGGCCACCTCGCCGCATGGAACTACTTCATGTCGGTGAAGAACCCGACCAACACCAAGTTCAAGGACCAGTTCGCCGCGTGGGTCAACGCGAACAATCTGCCGGGCGGCGCAAAGCGCGTGACCAATGATCCGATGGAAGCCACCTATGTCGGCATCCACATGTGGAAGCAGGCGGTCGAGAAGGCGAAGAGCACCGACGTCGACAAGGTGCGCGTCGCGATGATCGGCCAGACGGTTGCCGCACCGTCGGGCTTCACGCTCACGATGGACGGCAACCACCACCTGCACAAGCCCGTGATGATTGGCGAAATCCGTGGCGACGGGCAGTTCAACGTCGTATGGAAGACGAAGACGGCCGTGCGCGCGCAGCCGTGGAGCCCGTTCATCGCGGGCAACCAGGGCAAGCCGGACGTGGTCAGCTCGATCCCGGCGTTCCTGCGCCGGCAACGCGCGGCGCTGGCCTGATGCAATGCGCGGGCGCTGCGCGTACAGGCAGCGCCCGGGCCGCGCGCGGCTCCGTGGCGCGCACGGTCGCAACGCGTCGAAACCGGCGCGCCGGTGCGGCAGCATGAAGCGCCGTCGCCATTGCCGAAGGTGCAGCCGCCATGCCACCGCGTGAGACCACGTCTCCACGCCCGACAGGAACTCCGATGCCGATACGCTTTCACAAGACCGTCGTCGCGATCGTCGCGTGCGCTGCGTTGCTCTGCGCGCTGCCACGCGCCGCATGCGCGCTGACGGCCGCGGATACCGCCGCGCTCGCCGGCGACGACTTCGACGCGAAGACGGCCGCGATCGAACACCTGACCGCTGATACCGATCCGCGCGCCGTCGCGCTGCTCAATGCGCTGTCGAGCGGCGACGCGCTTGCGACCGGCGACGGCCGCCTGCTGATTCAGACCGGCGATACCGCGCGGGACGCGCTCACCCAGGCTGCGACGCCGGCCGGCGACGCGCAGCCCGTGATGCTGAACAACCTGCTGCGCACGAAAATCGCCGCCGCGCTGTCGGGGCTCGCTCTCGCGTCGCCCGATCTCTCCGCGCGCCGCGACGCGATCGATGCGCTGCTGAAGTCGCCCGATCCGGCGCTCAAGCCGATGATCGACCGTGCACGCGCGAAGGAAACGGATCCCGCGTTGAAACGCCGCCTCGACGCACTATGGGCGATTGCCGCGCTGCACGACGCCGATCCGGCGAAGCGTCTCGAAGCCGTGCACGTGGTGGCCGCGCGCCAGGATCTCGACATGATCGAACAGCTGCGTCCGCTCGTCGCGAAGAACGCGGACGGCAGCTATGCGGAACCCGACGCGCGCGTGCGCGACGCCGCGCAGCAGGGGCTCGACACGCTGCACGCTCTGCAGCGCCGCGGCGAGATCGCGGGCACCGTGTTCGCGGGCCTGTCGCTCGGCAGCGTGCTGCTGCTTGCGGCGCTCGGCCTTGCGATCACGTACGGGCTGATCGGCGTGATCAACATGGCGCACGGTGAATTCCTGATGATCGGTGCGTACGCAACCTATGTC
This sequence comes from Burkholderia sp. AU19243, assembly GCF_018148075.1. Taxonomy (NCBI): domain Bacteria; kingdom Pseudomonadati; phylum Pseudomonadota; class Betaproteobacteria; order Burkholderiales; family Burkholderiaceae; genus Burkholderia; species Burkholderia sp. AU19243. The sequence goes on along the minus strand of NZ_JAGSTV010000001.1, from coordinate 130,024 downwards.
GTGCAGACGCTGATCCAGCGCTATGCACCGGCTGCGTTCGACTGGTATCCGCTCGTCGCGGTGCCCGTATCGTTCGCGGCCGCCGCACTCGTCGGCATCGTGCTCGAACGGCTCGTGCTGCGGCACCTGTACGGCCGCCCGCTCGAAACGCTGCTCGCGACGTTCGGCGTGAGCCTGATCCTGATCCAGGCGACGCGCATGCTGTTCGGTGCGCAGAACGTGCAGGTCGTGAACCCTTCGTGGATGAGCGGCGGCGTCACCGTGATGCAGAACCTGATCCTGCCGTACAACCGGCTTGCGATCCTCGCGTTCGCGCTCGCCGTGGTGTTCGTCGCATGGGCGGTGCTGACGAAGACGCGGCTCGGGCTGTTCGTGCGCGCGGTCACCCAGAACCGCCGGATGGCCGCGTGCGTCGGCGTGAAGACCGCGCGCGTCGACGCGTATGCGTTCGCGTTCGGCGCGGGCATCGCAGGCCTCGGCGGCTGCGCGCTGTCGCAGATCGGCAACGTGGGGCCCGACCTCGGGCAGAACTACATCATCGATTCGTTCATGGCGGTCGTGCTCGGCGGCGTCGGCCAGATCGCCGGCACCGTGCTCGGCGGCTTCGGGCTCGGCCTCGTCAGCAAGGCAATCGAGCCGTTCTGGGGCGCCGTGCTCGCGAAGATCGCGGTGCTCGTGATGATCGTGCTGTTCATCCAGAAGCGTCCGCAGGGGATGTTCGCCCCGAAGGGACGCAGCGCGGAGGCATGACGTGACTTCCTTCACCGATTCGTTGTCGAACCCGGTCGCGGATGCGCCGAAACCCACGTCGGCCGGCGCGCGCGCGGATGAACGCTTCGCGCTCGGGCTGCCGCCCCGCCCCGCGCTGCTGCCGCGCCGCGCATGGCTCGCGCTCGTCGCGCTATGCATCGCGATCGGTATCGGCGTGCCGCTCGCCGCGCTGGTCGCGCCCGAGTCGAGCGCATTCCATCTGTCCGCGTATGCGATGACGCTTGCCGGCAAGCTGATGTGCTACGCGATCGCCGCGCTCGCGCTCGATCTCGTGTGGGGTTATTGCGGCATCCTGAGCCTCGGCCACGGCCTGTTCTTCGCGCTCGGCGGCTATGCGATCGGCATGTACCTGATGCGCGAGATCGGCCGCGACGGCAAGTACGGCAGCGAACTGCCCGACTTCATGGTGTTTCTCGACTGGCATCAGTTGCCGTGGTACTGGAGCGGCACACAGCATCTCGCATGGGCGCTCGCGCTGGTCGTCCTCGCACCAGCCTTGCTCGCCTGGGTGTTCGGCTTCTTCACGTTCCGCTCGCGCGTGAAGGGCGTGTACCTGTCGATCATCACGCAGGCGCTGACGTTCGCCGCGATGCTTCTGTTCTTTCGCAACGAGACGGGCTTCGGCGGCAACAACGGTTTCACCGACTTCAAGCGCATCGCCGGCTTTTCGATCACGTCGCCCGGCACGCGCACCGTGCTGTTGTTGCTGACCTTCGCGACGCTCGTGCTTGCATTCATCGTTGCGCGTGCGGTCGTCACCAGCAAGCTCGGGCGCGTGGTGACCGCGGTACGCGACGGCGAGACGCGGCTGATGTTCCTCGGCTACAGCCCGCTCGCGTACAAGCTGTTCGTGTGGACGCTGTCGGCCGTGCTGTGCGGAATCGCCGGCGCGCTGTACGTGCCGCAGGTCGGCATCATCAATCCCGGCGAGATGTCGCCCGGCAATTCGATCGAAATGGCGATCTGGGTCGCGGTCGGCGGACGCGGCACGCTGATCGGCCCGATCGTCGGCGCATTCGCGGTGAACGGCGCGAAGAGTTTCTTCACCGCGTACTTCGCCGAGTACTGGCTGTTCTTTCTCGGCCTGATCTTCGTGCTTGTGCCGCTGCTGCTGCCGCGCGGGATCATGGGCCTTGTCGACACGCTGCTCGCGAAGGGGAAACGCGGATGAACGGCACGGCCCTCTACCAGTTCACGCCACCGCCCGAGGACGAGCTGCTGGCCGTCAGCGGCAGCGCATCGATGGGCCGCGTCGTGCCTGACGGCATCGATACGTCGCACGGCACGATCCTTTACCTCGAAGACATCGAAGTCAGCTTCGACGGTTTTCGCGCGCTGAACAGGCTGTCGCTCGCGATCGATGCAGGCGAGTTGCGCTGCGTGATCGGTCCGAACGGCGCAGGCAAGACGACGATGATGGACGTGATCACCGGCAAGACGCGTCCCGATGCGGGCAAGGTGTTTCTCGGACAGACGATCGACCTCGCGCGGATGAACGAACCGGAGATCGCACGCGCGGGCATCGGTCGCAAGTTCCAGAAGCCGACCGTGTTCGAACAGCATCCGGTCTGGGAAAACCTGGAGCTCGCGATGCAGACCGACAAGGGCTGGCTTGCGTCGCTGCGCGCGCGGCTCGACCGCACCGCGCAGACGAAGATCGAGGAAACGCTCGCGCTGATCGGCCTCGAAAGCGACGCGTACCGCGCAGCCGGCGAACTGTCGCATGGCCAGAAGCAGCGGCTCGAGATCGGCATGTTGCTGATGCAGCGTCCGGCGCTGCTACTGCTCGACGAACCGGCGGCCGGGATGACCGATCACGAGACGATGGAGCTCGCGAAGCTGCTGAACACGCTGCGCGGCACGTGCTCGATGATGGTCGTCGAGCACGACATGGAGTTCGTCGCGGCGCTCGCGGGCGATAGCGGCCGCGTGACGGTGATGGCCGAAGGCGCGGTGCTCGCGCAAGGCACGCTCGACCAGGTCAAGCGCGACGACGCGGTGATCGAGTCTTACCTCGGACGGTGACGCAATGCTGAAGATCGATGCACTGAACCAGTACTACGGCGGCAGCCATATCCTGCGCAACGTGACGCTCGCCGCCGACGACGGCAAGCTCACCGTGCTGCTCGGCCGCAACGGCGTCGGCAAGAGCACGCTGCTGCGGTGCCTGATGGGCGTCGTCGCGGCCAAGAGCGGCAGCCTGTCGTGGCGCGGCACGTCGCTCGGCGCACTCCCGCCGTATGCGCGCGTCGCGGCCGGGCTCGCATACGTGCCGCAGGGCCGCGACATCTTTCCGCGGCTCACCGTCGAGGAAAACCTGCTCGTCGGCGCGGCGAGCCGCAAGGCGCCGGCAAAGGTGCCGGACCGCATCTACGACCTGTTTCCGGTGCTGAAGGACATGCGCGCGCGACGCGGCGGCGACCTGTCGGGCGGCCAGCAGCAGCAGCTTGCGATCGGCCGTGCGCTGATGAGCGAACCGCAGTTGCTGATCCTCGACGAGCCGACCGAAGGCATCCAGCCGTCGATCATCCAGGACATCGGCCGCACGCTGCGCCAGCTCGTCGACGAATCGAAGATGACGGTGCTGCTCGTCGAACAGTATTACGATTTCGCGCGGTCGATCGCGGACTGCTATTGGGTGATGAGCCGCGGCGAGATCGTTGCGGGCGGCGCCGCGAGCGACATGGAGACGAACGGCGTGCGGGAGCTGATCGCGGTGTAGCGCGGGGGCCGAAAAAAGGGCCTGCCGGGCGTGTTTGATAGCTCGTTGCCAATATTGGCATATGTCGCAATATCGGCGGCGATCTACTGTGACTAGCCTCAATCAAACGACTGCGAATCCTCGCCACTCGCCAAGCTCCACATACCGATCTGGCCCAGTTTCGCCGCCAACTGAAGCCGTGCTGATCGCCAATCTGTCAGCGCCTGAATCCGTTGCCTCTTTGCCCCCGCAAGCGCCGACTGAACGTTCAGCAGCTCGAGGATGCTCCCTGCGCCCATCCTGTAACGATGCTCGGCAGCATCATGCGAACGTTCGGCCAGTGACAACAGCTCCGCGCTGTTCTCCAGATTCTGCATCGAGCTCTGAAGCGCCTGGTAGGCATTCCAGACGTCGAGGCCTGTCTGTTGTCGCGTTTCGTCCAGCGTGTAAGTCTGTAGTTCAACTTGCGCATCTGCCTGTTTCGCCTGGTATGTCCGCGCGAATCCTTCGAAGATCGGGATCGTCATTTGGAGGCCGAGATACCATTCGCGATGCGTCGCGGCGAGCGGGGCAAACCCAAGTTGCAGGCTAGTCGGCTGGTTGTTGTAGTTGTATTGACCGACAATGCTCAAACGAGGCAAGCCTTCTGCCCGAGTCCGAGCAGCCTTCGCTTTTGCCGCCTCGACCTGGGCTTCAGCGGCAAGCACACCCGGATATCGACGCCGGGCCAAGTAGATCAGCTCCGTCACCGAGTCGGAAAATTCCCGATTCGCTGTTACCCCTTCGCCAACATCGGGCAGCACAATCTCTGTTGCAGGCGTCAAGTTCATGTCGGTCGCAAGCGCACCGATCGCGCTCTTCATATCGCTTTCCGCCTTGGTACGATTCACGATGGCATCCGCTAGTGCGGTTTGCGCCTGCAACTGGTCACTGATCGCCGCAATACCTTTGTCCGCGCGAGCCGCCGCCGCCGAGGCGCTCGACCTCGCCGCCAATTCGATCTCCCGTGCCGCCGCTAGCGAAGCTTGGGCCGCCTGAGCTGCGTAGAAGTCCTTCGCAACTTTGGAGAACGCCGTTTGAAGCACTGCTTGTTGATTGGCTCGCGCTGCGACTAACAATTCGGTTGCATCGCGCAAGGCCGCCGATCGGCCTCCGAAGTCGTACAACACCCAGCTCAGCGACACACTGGCGTTGTGACGAGTACTACGGTGATTCGAGTCGTATTGCCGATAACCTGTCACATGATCGACTGTATTGTTGCGCGTCCCTTGCCAAGTGGCTGTCACGGTCGGCAAGAATGCGGCTCGCGCTGCGCCAACGGCTGCGGCTTGAATCTTGACATTTACCCAGGCTTGCCGGGTCTTCGGGTGATTGCACAATGCCCGCTCGACGGCGTCTTTGAGTTTCACGGGTTTCGGTAGCTCGCCGAATGTGCACACGTCGCCCTCGCCGCCGAGCATCTCCGCTACCGGGGTTTCGGATACGGACCGGCCGGTCCCGAACGGATCGAGTGCATACGCGATCGTCGCACAACCCGGCAACCACACAAGAACGGCAAGGCCCCGCAACGGGAGGAACCGCACGAATCGTTTAACGCTCACGCAAGCTCTCCTGCCCGGTCTGAATGACCGGGTCGAGAAAATAGTGCGCGACCGTCCGCTTGCCGGTCTTGATTTCCGCCGTCACGGCCATTCCCGCCGTCAGACTGATCCAGGTGTCGTTCGCGCGGATCCTGTTGGTTGCGATCCGAATCCGCACCGGAAACGTCAGCCCCCGCCGGCGATCCTGAACAGCATCGTTCGAAACGGTCTCGACCGTGCCTTTCAGGTACCCGTATCGGGTATAGGGAAACGCCTCTACCTTGACGATAACTGGCTGGCCCGCTTTGACGAAGCCAATGTCCTTGTTCTCGATGTTTGCCTCAACCTCGAGCGCATCGTCCGGTACAACCTCCATCACCGGCGCGGCCGCAGTCGCTACACCGCCGAGCGTATGGATGCGCAATTGCTGAACTGTGCCGGCAACCGGGGCAGTCAGGCTCAACAGCTTCTGCCGCGTATCGGCCTTGGTTTCGTCGTGACGGCTTTGTTCCACCTGCTGCGTTGCCCTGTCGAGCAAGTCCATCTGCTGACGTCGAAACTGCGATGAAATCGCCGCGATTTCCGCACGTTGTTGGACGATCGCAGCGGCCAGCTCCGTGGCGCGGCTCCGCTGGGCCGCCAGTTCGTGCTCCTGGCTCAGTGCCGTCTGTTCCTTATCGAGATACTCGGTCCTGGCAACGTACTTGTCGGTTGAGAGTACCCGGTAGTCGTTGGCTTGCTGCCTCGCCAGCGGAGTCGTCGCGGCCAGTTTTGCAATTTGCTGGCGGGCGGTCGCGAGTTCGGCTTCCCGCTTCATCAGTTCGGCTTGCGCACTGGCCAACCGATCTCTGTATTCATCGTGAAAACTCACCGCGAAACGCTGTGCCTCACGCTGCTGTTGCTCGCTCGCGCCATCGATTGTCCGAAGCACCGGCGCCATCGAGTGTGCTTGCGCGAACAGTAGCGCACGCGAACGTTCCGCGGTAAGCGCCGCGTCGATTCGAGTCAGGCGAGCCTTGTCCGCGTCCGCCGCCGCCTGCGTCGTATCGAGTTCCATCAGAAGTTGGCCAGCTCGAACACGCTGGCCATCTCGCACCAAGATACGACGGACCACGCCCGTGAGGGCAGGCTGAATCGTCTTGACCTGCTGCTTCGGAACCAGCTTACCGGGAGCAACTGCAACGATATCCAGTTGTCCGATAAGCGCGATTACAACGATCAACCCGGCAAGCGTCACGATGATGCGGGTCGTCCACATTGGAAGCGGGTGGATTGGCGTCTCTACAAGCTCAAGGTGAGCGGGTAGAAAAGCTCGTTCGTGAGGCAATCGGCACTCGAAATCGAGTTCTTTTCGGGTGCGCCACGAGGCGCGAAACACTGTCGCATACCGCCTGAGCAAGGCGTCGAGCGCGCAAATTCGGTATTTCATCGATACAAGACAGGAGTGGCTTCAGGCATTCTGAAGTGAGATCAAATGAGCGTAGTAGCCCCGCAACTCGAGCAGCGACTCGTGCGTGCCTCGTTCAACGATCCGGCCTTTGTCCATCGCGACGATATGATCGGCATGGCGTACCGAACTAAGCCGATGTGCGATGATGATGACGGTTCGCCCCGCACACATCGCTTTCATGTTGTTCTGGATAACGCGCTCGGTTTCGAAATCGAGCGCACTTGTCGCCTCGTCGAAAATGAGAATGCGCGGGTTGGTAACCAGTGCCCGTGCAATCGCGATGCGTTGCCGCTGCCCCCCCGACAGGTTTGAACCATGTTCGCCCACGAGCGTGTCATAGCCCTCCGGCAATTCGGCGATGAAGTCGTGTGCGCCTGCCTGCCGCGCCGCCTCGATCACGATATCGAGCGACGTCCCGGGGTCCGTCACGGCGATGTTTTCGCGAATCGAACGATTGAACAACAGGTTCTCCTGCAGTACGACGCCGATCTGGCGACGCAACCAGGCAGGATCGGCCAGCATGAGATCGATACCGTCGAGGCGGACGCGCCCCTGCTCCGGCACATAAAGCCGCTGCAACAGTTTCGTCAGCGTGCTCTTCCCGGATCCGGAACGGCCCACGATACCAATCACCTCGCCGGCGGCAATATCAAGCGAGACACCGTCGAGAATCGTGGGTCCGTCGGGACGATATCGAAACCGGACATTCTGGAAACTGACGTTGCCACGCACCGCCGGAAGGGTCTGGCGGTTCTGCGTCAATTCGGTACGCGTGTCGAGAATGTCGCCAAGGCGGCTCATCGAAATGCCGACTTGCTGAAAGTCTTGCCACAGCTGTGCAAGGCGCAATACTGGCGCAGCGACATGCTGAGACATCATGTTGAATGCCACCAGTTGGCCGACCGACAGCTTTCCCTGGATGACGAGCCTCGCGCCGAGATAAAGCGTGGCCAGCGACACGAGCTTGCCCACCAACTGGATGAGTTGCTGGCCGACGTTGCCGAGCGACGTCACTCGAAAGCCCGCGGCGACGTAGCCAGCGAGTTGGTTATCCCACCGGCGCGTGAATTGCGGTTCGACGGCCATCGATTTGACCGTTTCGACACCGGATACGGTCTCGACCAAGAAAGCGTGATTGTCCGCCGTCCGCGCGAATTTCTCGTCCAGCCGCCTACGCAGAACCGGCGTAATCGCAATCGATATTGTCGCATAGACAGGCAGGGATATGACGACGACAAGCGTCAACCACACGCTGTACATGCACATGACCGCAAGGAATACGATCGAAAAGACGAGGTCAATCAGCACCGTAACGGCCTGGCCCGTAAGGAAACTGCGAATGCTCTCGAGTTCGCGAACACGAGCAACCGTGTCGCCAACGCGCCTAACGCCAAAATACGCCAAGGGCAATGCGAGCAGATGGCGAAACAGTTTCGCGCCCAATTCGATGTCGATCCGACTCGCCGTATGAGCTAGAACGAAATTCCGTATGCCGGTCAGCAATACCTCGAAGACGGCACTAATCAACAGCGCAACGCAGACGACGTTCAAGGTGTCGAAAGCGCGATTGACCAGAACCTTGTCCATCACGACCTGAAACATGAGCGGCGACACCAGTGCAAAAAGCTGAAGCACCGCGGATACGACCAGGACTTCAGTCAACAAGCGTCGATATTTGACGACGGCCGGAACGAACCAGGAGAAGTCGAACCGCGCCAATCCACCGGCTAGCGCGGCGCGTGACGCAATCAGAATCATCCGCCCGCCGGACCGATCGATGATGTCTGCGGGAGCACAAACATTTGGCCCCGTCGCGCCGCCCTCAACGATCAACGCTTTTTCGTCGTCACATGCTGCGAGCACGAAATGACGGCCAGCCGCATCGAGAACCAATGCCGGCGTAGGCGTGGAGGCGAGCCGATTCATCGATACTCGAACTTCGCGCGCCTTCAGGCCGATCGACCGTGCGGCCAATACCAGATCGTCCGCCGCGAGATGTGACGACGCCAATCCACTCGCGTGACGCAGTTGATCGGCGTCCGTCGCGATTTCGTGAAACTGCGCGATCAGTACAAGTGCCGCCAAACCCGGATCGTGATCGGAATGCGAATGATGTGTGTCGTCCATCTCAAGAAAATTGGCGTGGAAAAATTGCGGCAATAATCGGCCATCCGCGAACCGGATCGCGGATGGCGGTTGAACTTTGAATCGTTAATACCAGTTGGCTGCTAGCGTCGGTTGCAGCGACTTCTGCGTGTCCGGTGTCGGAGCCATGATCCCCGCCGATGGCGGCGCGAATGCGGCCATCGCCTGAACGAGATTCTCGACGCTGTAGCTGGACAGATTCTTGCCGTCACCGGCAACGATATTGCTTGGTCGGTCAGGCGATTTCGCGTACCAGTTCTTCAACGTTACGTCCCCGGCGCCGCCAACGACCGAAATTTTCAGGTCTTGACCCGCACTCCGGAACCAGAGTCGTTCGGACGAAACGTCCGTACCGAACACCAGCTTTCCGAGCGGGCCGACATAGTCGAGTTCGTAGGTGCCGCGCTTCACATGGACGGTCGAGAGACTTCCTGCGATTGTCGCGGCATTGTGGCCATCGCCGAGATCGATGATCGCGGCGGCGCCGGCACTGTAGATGATGTTCTTCCCCGAACCTACCGACAGACTGCGGAACTGGCCGGATATTGCGTTGTTGCCGTTGCCGACAGAAATGCTCGCCGAGCTGTCTGACGTCGTGACGGCATTGTTCCCGTCACCGGCGTTCACGGTTGCTCCCGAGCCGAACAGCTCTATCTTGTTGTCTCCGTTACCTGTCGCAAGCTTCGCGGACGTGCCTGTTATCACGACCTCGTTCGAATCGTTGCCTGCCAAGGTGGCCGACGTGAACGCACCGCTTTGCAACAGGACATGACGCCCGCTCGTTGCGCTCACTTTTGAAAACGCATTGCTCATGTTGACCGCGGCTTGGCTGTCCGTAATATCGAGCGTCTTGAACGACGCTACGTCGATCATATTGGGCTTAACAAGCAATTGAAGCGTCGAAACCGCGGATTCGCCGAATCGAGTCGTCGCGTGAACCTTCACGTCGACCTTACCGTTCGGTCCTGTACCGGCTACGACGCTCAACCGGTTCTGAATCGTGTCGAATTTGAGCCAGTCCGGTAATGGTCGACCGTCTGCCAAAGTTGCCGTGTACGTGACAGCCTCGCCCTGCGGAACGGCGAACAACGTCGATAAATCTTCACTCGTCCACGGCTTCGCGGAATCGAGCATCCGGACAGACATGGATCGCCCGGACAATTTCGGCGTGCCGGCGCCCGGGAATGGAGAAACAACTGGCTTGAGCGGGTCTAGCTGGAATACTGGAGCGACTGCCCGGATCGGTTCGATCTTGACCACATCCAGTTTGATCGGCGCAATCGGCTTGATCGGTTCGATCTTGATCGCATCCAGTTTGATCGGCGCGATCGGCCTGATCGGTTCAATCTTGACCGCATCGAGTTTGATCGGCACGATCGGCCTGATCGGTTCGATCTTGACCGCATCCAGTTTGATCGGCACGATCGGCCTGATCGGTTCGATCTTCACCGGATCGATTTTGATGGGCACCACTGGCTTGACGGGATCGACCTTGATCAACGGAATTGAAACGCCTCCCCCCGGAGCCGGGGTGATGGTTGGCGTCACCGCCTGATCTTCCGGTGGCTGTGTGTCCGAAGGTGGAGCGGTCACGATGCCGGCGAAGCCCGGCACTTGCGTCGCGAAAATGAAATCAGCTTCATCCAGTTGCGCGGTATCAATGGCATCGAGATAGATGAGCTCGAGCGGCGTCCCGTTCGTGCCAAGCGACTTGCTGGCCAGACTGACGCCATGAATTTGCGAAAGGCCGTTGATCGTGGCCCGGTTCTGCTGGGCGATCACCAGATCGCTGAAGCTCGTGATGCCTGTTTGGCTCAGGTCGATCTTGTCGATGCCGTGCTTGAATCCGCGTAACGCATTGCGATAATTCGATACGCCGTCCTGTTTCGCGATGACGAACGTATCCGACTTGGCGGCGTCATGGCTGTAGACGACGCCGGCGAGCGACGCGATCAGACGCCCCTGGGCGTCAGTGGTGTAGCTGACGCCCTTCGCGCCGCCATTCAGGACAACTGTGCCGCCTGCGTCCGGCAGTCTTTCGTCCCGAACCGCGCAGTCGACGTAGTTTGCGGGTGCAATAAAGCTATCCTGGAACAGGAAATGATCGGCGGTCAATGTGGCAACCTGCAGGTTCTTGACGACGATCTGCTGCCCATTGCCGACATCGATGCGCACATCGGAGCGCTGTTGGGACAGGACGAGATCGCTGAACCTTCTGCCCGCAAAGCCGACGAGATCGATTTTCTCACCGCGCGCGGCTTCGAAGTTTTCAATGGTATCGAGACCGTTTGCCCGGCGGTGCACGACGAAGAAATCCTTACCCTTCCCACCCGTCAGCGTGTTCGTTCCGCGCCCGCCATCGAGCAACGCGTCGCCATCCCCGGCAACGAGCCGATCATCGCCGTCGCCCGTCACGATATTCTGGATGGCGCCGGGATTTCGGATTGTCAATGCCGCACCGCCGATGCTCGCCGCCCCGGTGGTCAAATCGATCGACGTGTCGCCGGAGACTGCCGCGGCATTGATCGTGTTTCGTCCGCCACGCGTACCGTTCACGCCGTCGTCAAGAACGGCGCGAGCCGCGCTCCCCTCGCTCAGACTGCGATATTCATCGGTGTAGAAGTACGTGTCGTCCGATGCCGACCGATTGCCATACAGTCGCAGCGACCATTGATTGAGGGTGACGGGCAAACCAGTCGCCGAGTCCGTCACCTCGAGCGTCCAGGTGCCGCCCGAACGCTCACCCCAGTCATGCGTCGACACGAACGTGTATTTGAACGCACCCGAACGTGGATTGCCTACGTCGGCATTGCCAGTGCCCGGCGCCTTGCCTGCCCGGTCGAGAAGAATGCTCTCGGTCCCGTCCGGAGAAATCAGCTTCACGACCAGATCGCCCAGCTGCCCGACGTGAGCATCGAAATCGATTTCTGCATGCTGGACCGTCAGGCCAGACTGCATCGTCAACATCGAACTGAACGTCGAACCCGCCGAAATGACCCGTGCGAGCGTGCCACTCGTCGCGGCATAAACACGCTCGTTCGCTGCGGTACTCCGCCTGGCCCACGACTCGGCCAGGCGTACCGCCGCGCGCGCATCGACTTTGCCGAAACCGTAGTCGTGACTCGCATGCATGCCGCCACCGTTCCAGTTGCGCGCACCGTTTTCGCTCCACTTCGTCGCGGTGTCGCGCACACGTTTCGCCGACAGCGCAAGGATTTCCTGGACGTCACGATACCCGAGGTTCGGATTGGCCTGAAGCATGAGTGCGACCACGCCAGAAACGATCGGCGCGGCGAAACTCGTGCCTTGCATGTCACTGTATTGGCTACCGAACGTGGACCCTCGGTCAGTCTCCAGGATATGACTGGTCGACACGACGTTGCTGCCGGGCGCCGAAACCAGCAGGCTGGCGCCCGGACTCGAGAACGGCGACGAGCCGGGCTGCAACGTCGACAGGTCGCTTTGCGCGTTAATCGCGCCGACTTCGATCGTGAATCGATTGTTGTTGGTGAGCGAACCTTGCGCGCTGCCGCCTTTTTCCCGTGCATTCCCTCCGGCCGCAACGATCACGGTGCCGAGGCCGCCGCGACCGTTGCCCGCCGCGTATTGTGCATTCGCAAGCAACGCACTCTCGGTATTGATTTTCCCCGCCTGCAAGTTGCTCCACACGAAATCGTTGACGAATCCCCAACTGTTATTCGCAACGTCGTAATTGACCATGTTGCCGAGGCCGGTCAAGTCAGCCCCGCTGTTCGCGAGATAGTGGCCTCCGATGGTCGCGTCGTATGCGACGCCGACACCGCCTTGTCCGTTCCTGGCCGCAACCATGACGCCGGCAACCATCGTCGCATGATTCGACACGGCCTGCGGCAGCGTTCCGTTGCTCGTCTGAGTCGCAAGCCACGCGCGATCGATATTCGGCGCGAGATCCGGATGACGGATGTCGAGAATTTCCGGTGTGGTAGCGAACTGGCCGCCCGGTTCGAATTGTCCGATACGCACCCCTTTACCCGTATAGTCTTGCCAGACAGGGATGATGTTGACGTCGCTCAAATACCACTCTTGTGACGTCAACGGGTCGTCGGGGACTTCAGGGGGCGACAACGTCACCGTCGCCCGCATGGGCGCGGTCGCGCCGCTATTCAGATCCACTACTGTCGCCGCAGGATTGCCGGCTGCATCGACGATTCCGTACTTGAAGCTCATCACCCCGTTAAAGGCGCGATCGGGCGTGAACAGGACGTCGCCCGACTGCGTAAGCGACGCCGTTCCGCCAACGGCGTCGCCAACGGACGCGATCTTCAACGGCCCCTGGCTGTTCAGCCGCTGATCGTTCGAAAGCAGTTGGGCGGCGGCGATCAGATGAGGACGGGTGTGGTCGAAAGCCTGTCCTGCCTGATCGACACGGAGCGAATCCGACACGGGCATCGGATTCGGAAGCGTCAGATCGACGGCCGAAATATTCGAGAAATTCAGCTTCTGAACGTTCTTCAACGTGAGTGAGCCGTCTCGTCGAGCATGACGGTCAACAATCGTATAGCCTGTTTCGGTTCGCGTGATCGCATAGTCTCCGTGATTGCCGTGCAGCGTGACGACATTGGTGCCGCCGCCGCCGTCGATGATCGCGTCGCCGTGACCCGCCTCGATGACGTCGTCGCCTGCACCGCCGAAAATACGATCGGCGCTGCCGCCCGCATGGATGATGCTGCCCGCTGCCGACGCATAAATCGTGTCGCCGTTCGGTCCCGCATAGATCACCGCTTTCCCGGTGCCGCCGATGATCGTGTTGTGCCCCGATCCGCCAACCAGCACATCGTTCCCGCCACCGCCGATGATCGTCGTGTTGCCTTGACCGCCCTTGATGAACGCACTGCTGTTGCCGCCGCTGATGAGGACGTCGTCTCCGCGTCCACCTTCGGCGATCGTCAGACCGGCCTTTGCCAAGTTGAGCGTCACGCCCTGATCGCCGACGATGATCGCGATATCGCGGCCGCCGTTGCCGCGGATGTGGTCCGGGTTGTCGCGCGCGCTGATGACGAACACGTCGTCGCCTGCGCCGCCCCGATAGGTATTGCTGCCGCCGCCACCGACGAGCCAACTGCCGGACGGCGCCGCGATCAGCGTCGTGTCGCCCTTGCCGGCGTAGACGTTGTCAACCCCGAGCTTCGCGGCATCGAGCGTCTCGCTTGCCACGCTCGCGCTCGTGAATGCCGTCCGCGTGACGCTGCCCGTCGTCGACGTCACTCTGGTGCCGCCGTCGACTGGCGCAAACATGCTCCCCACCGGGTCGGCAAGGAAGTTCACGGCCATCAGCTGACGTATCACGCCATTGATCGTGAACGTTCCTCGGCCGATCACCTCGTTACCATTTTGCGTCTCGCCCGATGCGCGCGATATCGGCTTGACGTTGATCTCCGTGATGCCGAGTTCATCGAGCGTCTTCAGTTCGCCTCTGTCGGACTTGCCGTCATGGTTGGCGTCCACCCATACGCGAAGCTTGCTCCATATCGCATCGTTACAGTCGACGACCCCGTCACGATTCGAGTCAACGCCTTCCAGCGCACCGAAGCCGTCCTTAAACTTCGTCTGCCCCGGTGCCCCGTTCGTGCCCGCTTTGCCTCCGAAATACTCCGACATCATCTGACTCGCATTCGTGATCTGGCCGCTGCCGTCGTCGATCACCAGAATGCCGGTTGCGGAGTCTGCCCATCCGGTACGTTTCAACATGCCGCTATGGTCGACATCAAACAGCACACCGTCCTCGATGCCGGTCGTGTTGGCACCGTTACCGGTCAGGTCGAGCAGAATCGGATCGATGTAGGTGTTGATCGTGGTCATCGCCGACAGGCCGTTGAGCACGGCGGAGTTCAGGCCGGCAGCGTTCGGCTTTCTCGTCGATACCGGGTCGACGTAAAACTGTCCCAAGTAGGACCCCGGCTTCGCGTTCGGGTCGAGCTGGAACGCACCCGGACGCACGCCGCCCGATGCAAGGCTTCCCATCTGGGCTGACGTGAAATCGGTCTTGTTCAATGTGCCATCCGAGAACGAGATCTTGCTCGTCGCGCTGTTCTGGACGAAGCCGTTGGCCACATCTTGCGAGGCCTGGTGTTGGTTCACCGAACCGGTCTGCGGGCGCGGGCTCGAATTGATTTCGATGTTGATGAGATTCCGCACAGGCCCCGTAATGCCGGGCAATTCGAATCTGGTTTTCAACCTTGCCGCATCCTCTGCAAGTGCGACGGCATCGTCGGGGTGGAACACCAGATTTCCCGCCGCCTGAAATATGTCGCTCCACAGGGGCGTAAAGTCGACATTGGGAGTCTTGCCACCAATGGGGCGGGCGTACGGCGCATCAGGCTGCGGCTCGAGCATGCACGCGAGAATCGTACGCTTATCGAGATCGAGCGCCATGCCCCAGTTGTCGACAAGGTACTTGGCCGTCGCCTTGGCTGCGGCCACGAATCCAGCAGAAATCGCCTGGCAGTCGCGAGTCAGCGGATGACTGACGTCGATCCCGTAATCCGACAGGTAGGTCGGAACTTTCAGGACGTTCCGAGTGAAAAGAGTCCCGCCCCATATCGCGAAATTCAGATTCTTGTCGGAATAGACGCGCTGGATTTCGCGCAGGCCGGAGCCGGCGTCGATCTCGACAATTCTATTTGGGGAAAATTGATTGGTATCGAAAACACCCCCAGCGCCTTGGATTTGCCTAAAGACCGTCCGTGCAATCGTATCGGAAACTGCTTGGAACAGCCTGTTGTCCAATTCGGCGCCCTGTGATTTCGCGGCGGCAAACATGTAATTGTAGATCCAGGTTCCAGCCGGACTAGGCGAGAAAAGTTGGATATTGACATCACCAGCCTTTGAAAACCAGTTGATCGTCCCGGGATCGACGTCCGCGCGATCTTTGATGTCGCGATAGATCGCCAAATAAGCGTTATGAAAATTAACGTTCTTGTTTCCAGGTCCATCACTGAGAGCTCTATTAACCAGATATATGGTATTATCACTGAGATTAAATTGCATCACCTCACCTTCCCCGTATAAAATGAATCAATTAGGGCTCGCAGCCCCAAGTCCACTTCGACAGCGTCCCCTAAACCTTCACTTCTAACAAAAAAATAGGAGATAGTTGCACCACTTTCGGTACGAGCAACATGATGACAGATGGCATCATCAGCATACGATTTGTCTAGAGAGCAATCAAATACGATCGACATTCCACCTATATTTTTACGATAGAATTCGATCCTAGAATTGTCTGGTCCAATCTCAAACAACTGAAATCCATACGGACCATTTTTCGGATATGGCTCACGAAATAACCGCTTGAAATTATTGAACCCTATCTCACTAACCGCCAAATTTTCCGTAACATACACATCATAAATTCGACAGTGCCCCCCATTAAGCTTGAGCATACAGTCTTTCGTGCCCGGTCCAAACGGCTTGAACCCTGGGTAGACAACACGAATGGATACATTTTTTTGCGCGCCCCCGTTCCAGTCGTCCATGTTGTAGAGGTAATTTCGCGGAATCCGATAACGCGCTCCAGCCAATTCAATATCGATCGGCGTCGCATCCATCGACATCTCGTCCTCGAGCAATCCAGCGTAGGATGCTCGATCGGGTAATCCAATTCCGATGCTCATCACGATGGCTAGCGCCAAGCCTCGGAGGATGTTCTTTACTGAGCCGAACTGCATTTCATTCAAATTACCGAATAGCACGCGTGTGTCGAAATCAAATATCACCATGCGACCCGACTTCAACCGCCCGAGATCACGAAAACATTCATTAATTGAAGATAACAAGCACTTCATATCAAACTTCGGCCGCGATCCGGTCGACCCAAACATATCGAGTTGAAAGCCTGGACCGTAACGCTCCCGGTATGGCCTCGGCATAAAAATTTCGCACCATCGCAGTCCATCTCGCACCCCTTCGCCCCAACGGCCTCACAGGTCAATTAGCGAGGCACCAAGTCGTACAATGCCTCGAACTGTCACATCAAGCTCCTCTTCATCGCCGCTAGTCGAGGCGTACGCTTATGTTCAGGGCACGTGCTTTGGCTCTTCCCTTTGATCGTGGACTTTAGTCACATCACATTCCTCGAAGGCACGGAAAAATCTAACTGCCCGTTGAAGTAGCTGCAAATGATTTTTATTTCGTTCTCTACGCAATCCCACAACTCTCCGGACAAACGTCTCGCAAACCCCCGACAGATATGGATTGGATACCGAAGCAATTCGACAAAAATCTTCATATCAAGTGTTTCTAATTGTCAAAATTACTTTCACGAAGCTGATGTCTTATTGAGGGGAGAGGGCGCGCGATCTTCCCACATATCAGTAAAACCGCCACCAGTCGGCACATGGCACTGAGACGTCGCTGAGCAGTTGCATGCGCCCAGACCGCCAATCGGAATCAAATAACGGAATTCGACGCTTCCACCGCCCGCGCGGTTTGCTCGCATTGCTGTAGGATTACCGCGCCCTTGTCTCGATCCACTCAACCGATGTCCGCCCCCGACTCCCACGCCCCGCTGTCCCGCCCTGCCGTCGCCAAGTCCTGGCATGGCCGCCTCGAACTCGGCTTCGCACAGCACGGCGCGCGCACGACACTCGTTCACCGGCTGCACGACGGCCCGCTGCGCGTGCAACGGCCGCTGTATCCGGAAGGCGACGCGATCTGCCACGCGGTAATCGTTCACCCGCCGGGCGGCGTCGCCGGCGGCGACCGGCTCGACATCGACATCGCACTCGGCGAAGCCACGCATGCCGTACTGACCACCCCCGGCGCCACCAAGTGGTACAAGTCGAACGGACTCGACGCGACACAACGCATCGGCATCACGGTCGGCGAGCGCGCGAAGCTCGACTGGCTGCCGCAGAACAACCTGTTCTTCGACGCCGCGCACGCCGCGCTCGACTTCACGGTAACGCTCGGCGCCGGCGCGACCGCGATCGGCTGGGACGCGACGCAACTCGGCCGGCAAGCAGCCGGCGAAACGTGGTCGGCGGGCCGCATCGTGTCGCGCTCGACAATCGCCGATGCCGACGGCCGGCCGCTATGGACGGAGCGCGCGCTGCTCGACGCGCATGATCCGCTGCGCGGCGCGCTACAGGGCCTCGCCGGCTTTCCCGCATACGGCACGCTGTGGGCGGTCGGTACCGCGTGCGATGCGGCACTTGCGGAAGCGCTCGCCGCGCGAATGCCGTTCGACGAGACGCTGCGCACCGGCGCGACCTGCGTAACGCCGGGCGTCGTGCTGGTGCGTGCATTGTCGACATCAATGGAAGCGCTGCAACGGCACTTCACCGACTGCTGGCTGTCTCTGCGCCCGATCGTGCATGGCGTCGATGCACGGCCGCTTCGTCTCTGGCAGACGTGATCGCCGCGAAAGCGGCACGCACCGTTTCGGCGCAGCGCGTCCGTGCGGGCCGCCCCCGTTCGATGCACCGCGCACCACGAACGCGCATTCGCGCACATTCGATCGGCATGGCACGGGCCTTGCTGCTTACATAACCGATATACGGCGCACGAGAAAGCGGCGCGGTGCTACGATGAGCCGCGCCCGGGCCGCCTTGCAGCGCATCGATAAAATTACGTTTTCCTGAACGAATGCCTTCATGAAACTGACTCCCCGAGAAAAGGACAAGCTGCTGATCTTCACGGCGGCGCTGCTGGCCGAGCGCCGGCGCGCGCGCGGGCTCAAGCTCAACTATCCGGAAGCGGTCGCGTTCATCACCGCCGCACTGATGGAAGCCGCACGCGATGGCAAGACCGTCGCCGAAGTGATGCACTACGGCACGACGCTGCTCACGCGCGACGACGTAATGGAAGGTGTGCCGGAGATGATCCCCGACATCCAGGTCGAAGCGACCTTCCCGGACGGCACCAAGCTCGTCACCGTCCACCACCCGATTCCGTGACCAGGGCCCCGCGCATGATTCCCGGCGAAATCCTCACCGACGACGGCGAGCACGAACTGAACGCGGGCCGCGCGACGCTGTCGCTCGTCGTCGCAAATACCGGCGACCGCCCGGTGCAGGTCGGCTCGCACTACCACTTCTTCGAAGTCAACGACGCGCTGTCGTTCGATCGCGCGGCCGCGCGCGGCTTCCGGCTCAACATCGCGGCCGGCACCGCGGTGCGCTTCGAGCCAGGCCAGACACGCACCGTCGAGCTCGTCGAGCTGGCCGGCGAACGCGCCGTCTACGGTTTTCAAGGCAAGGTGATGGGGCCGCTGTAAGCCGCCCACCGCTCTTCAGGAACAGCACATGACATTACGCTTGAGCCGCCGCGCGTACGCGGAAATGTTCGGGCCGACGACGGGCGACCGCGTGCGGCTCGCCGACACCGAATTGCTGATCGAGATCGAACGCGACTTCACCACTTACGGCGAGGAAGTGAAATTCGGCGGCGGGAAGGTGATCCGCGACGGGATGGGCCAGTCGCAGCGCGTGGCCGCCGACGTGCCCGACACGATCATTACGAACGCGGTGATCCTCGATCACTGGGGCATCGTGAAGGCCGACATCGCGATCAAGCACGGCCGCATCGCCGCGATCGGCAAGGCCGGCAATCCGGACATCCAGCCTGGCGTGACGATTGCGATCGGCGCCGCGACCGAAGTGATCGCCGGCGAAGGGCTGATCGTCACGGCCGGCGGCATCGACACGCACATCCACTTCATCAGCCCGCAACAGATCGACGAGGCGCTCGCGTCGGGTGTCACGACGATGCTCGGCGGCGGCACGGGGCCGGCCACCGGCACCAACGCTACGACCTGCACGCCGGGGCCGTGGCACATGGAGCGGATGCTGCAGGCGGCCGACGGCTGGCCGATCAACCTCGGCTTTCTCGGCAAGGGCAACGCGAGCCTGCCGCAGCCGCTCGTCGAACAGATCGCAGCCGGCGCGATCGGGCTGAAGCTGCACGAGGACTGGGGCACGACGCCGGCCGCGATCGACAACTGCCTGTCGGTCGCGGACGACACCGACACGCAGGTCGCGATTCACACCGACACGCTGAACGAAGGCGGCTTCGTCGAATCGACGGTCGCCGCGTTCAAGGGCCGCACGATCCACACGTACCACACCGAAGGCGCGGGCGGCGGCCACGCGCCGGACATCCTGAAGGTGTGCGGCGAGGCGAACGTGTTGCCGTCGTCGACGAACCCGACGCGGCCGTACACGATCAATACGCTCGACGAGCATCTCGACATGCTGATGGTGTGCCATCACCTCGATCCGTCGATCGCCGAAGATCTCGCGTTCGCCGAGTCGCGGATTCGCCGCGAGACGATCGCGGCCGAGGACATCCTGCACGATCTCGGCGCGCTGTCGATGCTGTCCTCCGACTCGCAGGCGATGGGCCGCGTCGGCGAAGTCATCATCCGCACGTGGCAGACCGCGCACAAGATGAAGGTGCAGCGCGGCGCGCTGCCGGAAGACAACGCGCGCAACGACAACTTCCGCGCGAAGCGCTACGTCGCGAAGTACACGATCAACCCGGCGATCACGCACGGCATTGCTCACGAAGTCGGTTCGATCGAACCGGGCAAGTGGGCCGACCTCGTGCTGTGGGAACCCGCATTCTTCGGAATCAAGCCGTCGATGATCCTCAAAGGCGGAATGATCGCGATGGCGCAGATGGGCGACCCGAACGCGTCGATCCCGACGCCGCAGCCGGTCCACTACCGCGAAATGTTCGCAACGCGCGGCGGCGCGCTCGCGCGCACGTCGCTGACGTTCGTGTCGCAGATGGCGGCCGACGCTGGCATCGCCGAGCGCTACGGGCTCGCGAAGCACATCGTGCCGGTGCGCAACTGCCGCAACGTGACGAAGGCCGACATGATCCACAACGCATGGCGGCCGTCGATCAGCGTCGATCCCGAAACTTACGACGTGATCGCCGACGGCCAGTTGCTCACCTGCGAGCCGGCGACGGTGCTGCCGATGGCACAGCGTTATTTCCTGTTCTGATTTCCGTTTTTTCGTTCCATGCGCACCCTTGATAAACGCATCGCCCCGAACGTGAAGCTCGCCGCATCGCTCGTCGCGCGCGCGCCGACGCTCACGCTCACGTACGAGGCCCGCTGCAAGAGCCGTCTCGCCGCGACGCTCGACACCGGCGAGGACGTCGCGCTCCTGCTGCCCCGCGGCACCGTGCTGCGCGACGGCGACGTGCTCGTCGCCGACGACGGTGCGCTCGTGCGGATCGCCGCGGCGCCCGAGACCGTGCTGCTCGTGCGCGCCGCCGATCCGCTCACGCTGACGCGTGCTGCGTATCATCTAGGCAATCGCCACACGCCGGTCGAGATCGGCGACGGGTATCTGAAGCTCGAAGCCGATCCGGTGCTCGCGGACATGCTGCGCCGGCTCGGCACGCAGGTCAACGAAACGAGCGCACCGTTCCAGCCGGAAGCCGGTGCGTACGGCGGCGGTCACAAGCACGGCCACGATGCGACGTTCGCGGAAGACTACGCGCTCGCGCAACAGGTGTTCGGCGAACATCACGGCCATTCGCACTCGCACTCGCACTCGCACTCGCACTCGCACTCGCACTCGCACTCGCACGACCACGATCACGATCACGATCACGATCATCAGCATGGCCCCGGCTGTGCGCACGGCCACCACGGTCATGACCACCACTGAGCTCGTCGCGCTGCTGCATCTCGCGTCGCCCGCACTGCCGATCGGCGCGTTCAGCTACTCGCAGGGCTTCGAAGCCGCGCTCGACGCGAACCTGATCCGCGACGCCGACACCGCGCGCGACTGGATCGCGAGCGGGCTCGTCGACGTGCTCGCGCACGGCGAATTGCCGTTCCTCGCTCACCAGCTCGCGCGCTGGCAAACGCATGAGCCCGCCGCGCTCGCCCGCGAGAACGCGTGGTTCGTCGCGAGCCGCGAGTCGGCCGAACTGCGCCGCGAGACCGAGCAGATGGGCTGGTCGCTCGCGCAGCTGTGCGCGTCGCTCGAATGGGGCGATCCCGCCCGCCGCGCGACGCTCGCATCGCTCACGCCGATCGCGCTGCCGACTGCATTCGCTTACGCGGCCGCCGCGCACGACGCGCGCCCCGAAGCCGTGCTCGCCGCGTATGCGTTCGGCTGGATCGAAAACCAGACCGCTGCCGCGCTGAAGGCCGTGCCGCTTGGCCAGCTCGCGGGGCAGCGCATCATCGTCGCACTGCGGGATGCGATCGACGCGGCCGTGCGCCGCGCGCTCGCGACACCGCCCGACGCGATCAACACGTTCGCGCCGCAGCTCGGCATTCTGTCGGCACGGCACGAAACCCAGTATTCGCGGTTGTTCCGCTCCTGAACCACGACGCCTCACACCATGAACGCACCCGCCTCCTCCTCTACCCGCCGCACGAAGAAACTGCCGCCGTTGCGCGTCGGCATCGGCGGCCCCGTCGGCTCCGGCAAGACCACGCTGCTCGAAATGCTGTGCAAGGCGATGCGCGAGCGTTACGACCTCGTCGCGATCACGAACGACATCTACACGAAGGAAGATCAGCGCCTGCTGACGGTCGCGGGCGCGCTGCCCGAGGAGCGCATCATGGGCGTCGAGACGGGCGGCTGCCCGCACACGGCAATCCGCGAGGATGCGTCGATCAACCTCGAGGCGGTCGACCGGATGCTGTCGCGCTTTCCGGATGCCGACATCGTGTTCATCGAATCGGGCGGCGACAATCTCGCGGCAACGTTCAGCCCCGAGCTGTCCGACCTGACGATCTACGTGATCGACGTCGCGGGCGGCGAGAAGATTCCGCGCAAGGGCGGCCCCGGCATCACGAAATCCGACCTGCTCGTGATCAACAAGACCGATCTCGCACCGCTCGTCGGCGCGAACCTCGACGTGATGGCGTCCGACACGAAGAAAATGCGTGGCGAGCGGCCCTATGTGATGACGAACCTGAAGGCGCTCGAAGGCGTCGCTGACGTCGTCGCGTTCATCGAGAAGAAAGGATTGCTGACGGTGTGAACGGCAGCGCGCCGCCGCCTCATCCGCGCTGGGGCGGCGTTGCACCGCCCCGCTCAATCGCCGGCTGCGTGCTGCAGCGATTGCGCGCCGCGCTCGACCGGCGGCAGCAACGCCGCGAGCACATCGACCGAACGCGCGGTCGCGCCGCGATGACGCGATGCGAACGCGGCGCCGGCCGCACCCATCGCGACACGCCGCGCATGATCGGCGAACAACGCGTCGAGCACGTGCGCGAGATCGAGCGGATCCGCGACCTGCAGCGCGGCGCCCGCAGCGACCGCATCGGCTGTCGCCTGCGTGAAGTTGAACACGTGCGGACCGATCAGCACCGGCACGCCGACCGCACAGGCCTCGATCAGGTTCTGCCCGCCGAGCGGCAGCAGGCTGCCGCCGATGAACGCGACATCGGCTGCCGCGTAATACGCACCGAGCTCACCCATCGAATCGCCAAGCAACACCGTCACGTCGGCGGGCAACGGTTCAGCCGCGGCGGGCCGGCCGGCCGCGAGCGCCGCCGCATCCGCGCCCCACACCGAACGCCGTACGCACTTGAAGCCGTTGCGCGCGACCAGTGCCTCGACTTCGGCAAAGCGCTGCGGATGACGCGGCACGAGAATCAGCAGTGCATCGGGCGTTTTCATTGCGGCGAACGCCTGCAGTACCAGCGCCTCCTCGTTTTCACGCGTGCTCGCCGCAACCCATACCGGCCGCGTGCCGATCGCATCGCGCCATGCATGGCCGCGCGCCGCGAGTTCCGGCGGGGTTGTCATGTCGAATTTCAGATTGCCGAGCACCGTCACGTTGCGGGCGCCGAGCGACGTCAGCCGCTCCGCATCCGCGGGGCTCTGCGCGAGCACGCGCGAGAAGCCGCCGAACACGTCGCGCGTCGCCGCGCCGAACTTCGCCGCGCGCCGATGCGAACGCGCGGACATCCGCGCATTCGTCAGCACGAGCGGCACGTCTGCGCGTCGGCACTCGTCGATCAGCGTCGGCCATACCTCGGTTTCCATCACGAGGCCGAGCGTCGGCCGCCACGCGCGCAGGAAGCGCCGCACCGCGCCCGGCATGTCGTACGGCAGATAGCAGCGCAGCACGCGATCGCCGAAGATCTGCTCGCCGGTCGCGCGGCCGCTCGGCGTCATGTGCGTGAGCAGGATGCGCGCGTCGGGACGCGCACGCATCAGCGCATCGATCAACGGCTGCGCGGCACGCGTCTCGCCGACCGACACCGCATGCACCCAAATCAGCGGCGCGCGATCGTCCGGTGAACGGCCCGCGACGTGACCGAAACGTTCGCCGATGTGTTCGCGATAGCCGCGCTCCTTGCGCGAGCGCACGAGCAGCCGGATCACCGCGATCGGCGTGACGAGCCACCACAGCGCGCGATAGATCGCCCTCAGCATGCGGCGGCCCCCATGTTGCGTCGAAACTGGCGCGCGCTCAAACCAGCGTCCTGCCGGTCAGGCGCTCGAGAATCCCGAGCGGCGCGCATTCGCGGCGCACCATCGCGTCGACCGGCAGGAAAAAGGTCTGCTCGAGCATGAACTGGCCGGACATCACAGCGTGCGAAGTCTGATCGGAGAAACATATCCACACGCTGCCCGGCGGAAACGGCATCGTCTGCTGCGGACATGTCTTCTGGTAGTCAAGATCGGCCTTCATCCCGTCGTGCAGGTTCAGCATCAGGTGGTCGTACGCGCTGCGCGGCGACTTCGTCACGTGCAACAGGTTCAGCAGCCACGCCGAGCCCGGCAATTGCGGACGGATCTTCGGCAGGAAACGCTTCGCGACGTCCTCGAACGGCTCGCCGACACGCCACACGCGCGGCTGCCCGGCCGGATTCACGTTCGTGAACACGCGCAGGATCCGCTCGCCGTAATTCGGCCGCGACGGGAATGCGTCGACGTGCAGCCGGCTGTCGTCCTTGCGCCACGACGTCTGACGCGTCTCGACCTGCATCAGTCGCAGGCTCGTCGGCGCGACGCGCAGCTTGCCGCGGTATTCGGGGAACAGGCCGTCGACAAGCGTGCCGGCCTGCTGCTGAAAGCGCGCGACCAGCGCGCGCACGGCCGACTGCGTGACGCTGTCGCCGAGCACACCGGCGAGCGCGCCGCCGTTCGGCGCGAGACTGATGTTCTTGCGTTTCGGGTCGGCAAGCGCCGGATCGAGCAGCGCTTCCTCGCCGCCTTCGATCGCGAAGCGCAGGTGCGGGAAATACAGCACCTTGCCCTCCTCGACCGCGGCCAGCAGCTGCTCGCGCGGCGCCGACAGGTTGTGTCCGCTCCAGTCGGCGGACGAGACTTCGATGATCTGGGATTCGCTCATGATCGGTTCGCGTGCATGACAGGCGGCAATGGCGGGACGGGCATGGCGGACGCAGCACGCATCAGAGCAGGCCGAAGCCCGCGAGCGCCGCCTTCACCTGCGCGATCGATGGTGGCTGCCCCGCCGTGCCGAGATTGACGACGTTCGGCGACCAGTAGCCGCCGGTGCGCCACGCCGTCGCGAAATTGTACAGTTCGACGGTCGGGCGCTTCAGCGCCGCCGCGATGTGAACCAGACCTGTATCAACCCCGACCGTTGCGGCCGCGCCGTCGATCAGCCCGACCACGGCGGGCAGCGACAGCTTCGGCGGCACGATCGCGGCCGCACCGAACTCCTTCGCGAGCCGCTCGCTGGTCGCGCGCTCCGCGTCGTTGCCCCACGGCAGCACGAGCGACGCGCCGCGCCGCACGAGCGCCTGCCCGAGATCGATCCATGCGGCGTCGGGCCACTGCTTGTCCGCGCGCGACGTCGCGTGCACGAACACCACGTACGGCACCGGCAGGTTCAGCCCGAGCGCCGCGACCGCGAGCGCGGCCGCGCGCGTATCGAGGCCGAAGTCGACCGGATCGGCCGGGGTCGGCGCCGGGTCGCCGAGCGCGGCCGCGACGAGCTGGCGCGAACGCTCGACCACGTGCGTGCGCGGCGCGATCGGCACGCGCTTGCGATAGAAGAAGCGCACCGGCCACTCATAGCCCGCGCCGTCGGTGCGGTTGCCGAGGCCGGCGAGCGGGCCGCGCGCCCAGCTTGCGACCCACGCCGTCTTGATGAGCCCCTGGCAGTCGATCACGAGGTCGTACTGCTCGGCCGCGAGCCGCTTGCGGAACGCGCGGATCTCGCGCCACGTCGCACCCGAGAACGGCTTCTTGCGCCAGCGGCGCAGCGAGAACGGCAGCACGTCGCGCACGCCGTCGACAAGGCGCACGAGGTCGACGAAGCTCTCCTCGACGAGCCAGTCGATCTGCGCATCGGGGTGGCGACGCCGGATATCGGCGATCACCGGCATGTTGTGCACGACGTCGCCCAGAGACGACACGCGCACGATCAGGATCTTTTGCACGCTGAAAAAACGCCGGCGGACGGCCGGCGACAGGCATAAAGACGCGATTTTATCGCGCCCGGACAGTCACACAGACAAAAAGCGGCCGCATGCCCGTGACATGCGCCGCTTTTCGGGGATGGCGCGCCGATTCGCTCGACCGCCGTGCCGCGGGCAGCCCGCAGGCCGCCCGGGTTCAGAACGGGAGCTTGACGTCCGGCTTCGCGGCCGTCAGCACGCGGCGGAAATCCGCCTGGATGCGCTGCAGGCCCTCCTGCGTCTCGGACTCGAACCGCAACACCACTACCGGCGTCGTGTTCGACGAACGCGCGAGGCCGAAACCGTCCGGATACTCGACGCGCAGCCCGTCGATCGTCACGACTTCGTCGGCGCCGTCGAACTTCGCTTCCTTTTGCAGCTTGTCGATCAGCTGGAAGTTTTCGCCTTCCTCGAGCTTGAGCTGCAATTCGGGCGTGCTCATCGCATCCGGCAGCGCGTTGAGCACAGCGCTCGGGTCGGCCGTCTTCGCGAGGATTTCCAGCAGGCGCGCACCGGTGTAGAGACCATCGTCGAAGCCATACCAGCGATCCTTGAAGAACACGTGGCCGCTCATCTCGCCCGCGAGCGGTGCGCCCGTCTCGCGCAGCTTCGCCTTGACGAGCGAATGGCCCGTCTTCCACATCAGCGGCTCGCCGCCCTTCTCCTTCACCCATTGCGCGAGATGGCGCGTGCACTTCACGTCGTAGATGATCTGCGCGCCCGGGTTGCGCGACAGCACTTCTTCCGCGAACAGCATCAGCTGACGGTCCGGATAGATGATCTGACCGTCCTTCGTGACGACGCCGAGGCGGTCGCCGTCGCCGTCGAACGCGAAGCCGAGTTCGGCATCGGTGTCCTTCAGCGCCTGGATCACGTCCTGCAGGTTTTCCGGGTGGGCGGGATCCGGATGGTGGTTCGGGAACGTGCCGTCGATGTCGGTGAAACGCTCGACGAGCTCACAGCCGAGCGCCTTGAACAGGCGCGTCGCAAGCGGGCCCGCGACGCCGTTGCCGGCATCCACCACGAGCTTCAGCGGGCGCGCGAGTTTCACGTCGCCGACGATGCGCGCGACGTACTGGTCCGCGACGTCGAACGCTTCGAACGAGCCGCTGCCCGTTTCATAGCGTTGGTCGACGATGCGGCGGTACAGCGCCTGGATCTGCTCGCCGTAGATCGCCGCGCCGCGCAACACCATCTTGAAGCCGTTGTAGTCCGGCGGATTGTGACTGCCCGTGACGACGATGCACGAATCGACGCGACGCTCGCCGCCCTTCAATGCGAGCGGCACGCTCGCCGCGAAATAGCCGACCGGCGTGGGCACCATGCCGACGTCGACCACGTCGACGCCTGCCGCACGCAGGCCATCGGCGAGTGCGCCGACCAGCTCGGGCCCCGACAGGCGCCCGTCGCGCGCGACGACGACCGCATCGCCGCCCTGTGCGCGCACTTCGCTGCCGAATGCGCGGCCGATCGCGCGCGCCGTGTCGGCGTCGAGCGTCTTGCCGACCACGCCGCGGATGTCATATGCCTTGAAGATGGATTGGGAGATCATGAGTTCTCTCTCGGTTGCGTGCATGGAAAATAATCTGGCCGCCTTTCGCGCATGCCCGGCATCATACATGCGGGCCCGGCGCTATCAGGAACGGGACGGCTGGCGCAGTCCCGATCCCACTTATAATCGCGGGTTTTGATGACGCGAATTCCGTCCATTTTAATGCCTAGCCGTTCCGCCGCCGCCCACCTGCCGCCTTCGGGCGCCCTGCCGGCCGCCTCGCATGCATGCGGCTGCCCCGCATGCTGAAGCGATTCGGCAATCCGGACGTCGCGAAGGCCGTCGCGAACCTCGTCTGGCTCGGGCTCGAACGGCTCACGCAAATCGGCGTCGCGATCGCGATCAGCGGCCTTCTGGCCCGATATTTCGGGCCGGACGTGTTCGGCAAATGGCAGTATGCGAATACGCTTCTCCTCGTACTGGCACCGCTCACCTGGGTGTGCGGCGCCGAAATCCTGGTTCCGACCATCGTCCAGCGCCCGCCCGCGCAACTCGGCGCGGTGCTCGGCAGTGCGTTCGCGCTGCGCATCGGCGTGTCGGCCGCCGCGCTCGTCGCGACCTGGATCGCGATCGCGGCCGGCGCGTTCGATCCGCTCGTCGGCGCGATGCTCGCGGGCCTCGCGGTCACGATGGTGTTCCGCGAGCCGTTCGTCGGCGTGATCAACGCGTGGCTGCAGAGCATGACCTACAGCAAGCCGCAGCTCGTGACGAGCATGGTCACCGCGCTGGTCAAGGCGCTGCTCGTGTGGCTGCTGGTGCGCGCAGCCGCCGGCCCGGCCCGCTTTGCGTGGCTGTGGGCGCTGGAAGCCGCTGCGATCGGCTTCGCGCTGCTGCTCTACTACCGCCATCGTAACGGCGGCACGCTCGGCTGGACGTTCGACAAACCGCTGTTCGGACACTTTGCGACGGCCGGCACCGTGTTCTGGCTCGGGCTGATCTGCATGTACCTGTTCCTGAAGCTCGATCGGCTGATGCTCGAGCGTCACGTGTCGTTCGCCGACCTTGGCCGCTACGCGGCGGCCCAGCAGCTCAACGAGAACTGGATCACGCTAGCGCTGATGCTCGCGCAGACCATCGCACCCGCATTCGTGTACCGCGTGCAGGACGTCGCGCGGCTGCGCCGCAACATCGTCCGGCTGATCGCGATGACGGCCGGCGTGATGACGGCCGGCGCGCTCGTACTGGACGCGGCCGCACCGCTCATCGTCGGCAAGGTGTTCGGCCGCGGCTACGAGGCGTCGGTCGACATCTTCCGCTGGGCGGTCTGGCTGTCCGTGCCGGCCGGCATCGAGGCGATAGGCAATCTTATCGTTCTCAAATATCAAGCAAAATTCGTGTTGCTGGCGAAATGGGTGCTCGCGCTCGCGATCGCCGCGCTCGTCAACGTGTTCGCGATCCCGCGGCTCGGCCTGTACGGCGCGCTCGTCGGGCTCGCGACCGGCTATGTCGCCGCCGCCACCGTTAACTTCTATTACATTCGTTTCAAGCTGCGCCCATGACGTCTTCCGCTTGCCCGCCCGTGCTCGACGACGTGGCCGTGCTGATGCCCGCCTACAACGGCCACGACGACGTCGTGCGCACCCTCGCGTCGTTTCGCGAGGACGGGCCGGTGCACGTGCTGATCGTCGACGACGGCAGCACGCCGCCGATCGTCGCGCCCGATTTGCCCGGCCTCGCGATCGAGGTGCTGCGCATGCCGCGCAACGGCGGCATCGAGCGCGCGCTCGAGGCCGGCATCGATGCGCTCGCCGTGCGAGGCTTCCGCTATGCGGCGCGGATCGATGCAGGCGATCTCGCCGTGCCGCAGCGCCTCGCGAAGCAGCGCGCCTACCTCGACGCCCACCCGCGCGTCGCGTGCGTCGGCATGTGGACGCAGGTCGTGTCGCGCGCCGGCGAGCCGCGCTTCATGCTGACGCCGCCCGCCGATCCGCGCACGCTGCGTCGCACGCGCTTCCTGCGCTCGCCGCTCGTGCATCCGTCGGTCATGCTGCGCATCGATGCCGTGCGCGAAGTCGGCAACTACCGCGCGAAATACCGTGCGGCAGAGGATCTCGATCTTTTTTTACGGTTAATGCAACGTTACGATTGCGCGAACCTGCCCGAGCTCGGCCTCTACTATGAGCTCAACGAGGGCGGGATCAGCGCGACCAAGCGCCGCCGCCAGCTGATGTCGACGCTGTCGCTGCTGCTGCGTCACTTCAACGTGCTGAACCCGTACGACTGGGCCGGCCTCGCCAAGAACCTGCTGCATTTCGTGATGCCGTACCGTACGCTGCAGCGGATCAAGCAGACGCTGTTCGCGGCGCGGCCGTCCGCATAGCCCGTCTCCGGCATTTTCGGCGCTTTATTTTTTCTTTTTTTTCATGTCCGCTACCTCCTCGCTGCGCATCGCGCTCGTCTGCAACACGGCCTGGGCGATCTACACGTACCGCCACGGGTTGATTCGTGCGCTTGTCGCGCGTGGTGCGGAGGTCATCGTGATCGCACCGCACGACCGCACGGTGCCGCTGCTCGAGCAGATGGGCTGCCGCTACGTCAGGCTCGCAGTCGCGTCGAAGGGCACGAGCCCGCGCGAGGACCTCGGCACGCTCGCCGCGCTGGTGCGCCATTACCGCGCGCTGAAGCCCGATCTCGTGTTTCATTACACGATCAAGCCGAACATCTACGGGTCGATCGCCGCATGGCTCGCACGCGTGCCGTCGATCGCGGTCACGACCGGCCTCGGTTACGTGTTCATCCAGAAGAGCCGCGCGGCCAGCGTCGCGAAGCGCCTGTACCGGTTCGCGTTCCGCTTTCCGCGCGAAGTCTGGTTTCTCAACCGCGACGATCTCGCGACCTTCACCGACGAGCGGTTGCTCGCGCATCCCGAGCGCGCGCGCCTGCTGCACGGCGAAGGTGTCGATCTGGAGCAGTTCGCGCCGGTGCCGCTGCCTGCCGGCAACGGGCCGGTGTTCATCCTGATCGGCCGGCTGCTGTGGGACAAGGGCGTGCGCGAGTACGTCGAGGCCGCGCGCGTCGTGCGTGCCCGTTATCCGGACGCGCGCTTCCGGTTGCTGGGGCCGCTCGGCGTCGACAACCCGAGCGCGATCGGCCGCGCGGACGTCGATGCGTGGGTCGGCGAAGGCGTCGTCGAGTATCTCGGCGAGGCGCACGATGTGCGCCCGCACATCGCGGCGGCCGACTGCGTCGTGCTGCCTTCGTACCGCGAAGGCGTGCCGCGCACGCTGATGGAAGCATCGGCGATGGGCCGCCCGATCGTCGCGACCGACGTGCCGGGCTGCCGTGACGTCGTCGCCGATGGCGAAACCGGGTTCCTGTGCCGCGTGCGCGACAGCGCGAGCCTCGCGGAGCAGCTGATTCGCACGATCGAATTGGGCAACGCGGGGCGCGACGCGATGGGCGCGCGCGGACGCCGCAAGGTGGCCGCGGAATTCGACGAGCAGCAGGTCGTCGAACGCTACCGGCAAACCATTCACGCATTGACCGGCATCACACTCTGAAGGAGCACATCAGCATGACCGCTAAAGGCACCATCCTCGTTACCGGCGGTGCGGGCTATATCGGCTCGCACACCGCCGTCGAGCTGCTCGACAACGGCTACGATGTCGTGATCGTCGACAACCTCGTCAACAGCAAGGCCGAAGCCGTGCGCCGCATCGAGCGCATCACCGGCAAGACGCCGGCATTCCACCAGGTCGACGTGTGCGACGAAGCCGCGCTCGCGAAGGTGTTCGATGCGCATCAGATCACCGGCACGATCCATTTCGCGGCACTCAAGGCCGTTGGCGAATCGGTCGCGAAGCCGCTCGAGTACTACCAGAACAACCTCGGCGGGCTGCTTTCCGTGCTCAAGATCATGCGCGAGCGCAACGTGCGGCAGTTCGTGTTCAGTTCGTCGGCGACCGTGTACGGCGTGCCCGAGCGCTCGCCAATCGACGAATCGTTCCCGCTGTCCGCAACCAATCCGTACGGCCAGTCGAAACTGATTGCCGAGCAAATCCTGCGCGACCTCGAAGTGTCGGACCCGTCATGGCGCATCGCGACGCTGCGCTACTTCAATCCGGTCGGTGCGCATTCGAGCGGGCTGATCGGCGAAGATCCGGCCGGCATCCCGAACAACCTGATGCCGTACGTCGCGCAGGTCGCGGTCGGCAAGCTCGAGAAGCTGCGCGTGTTCGGCTCCGATTACCCGACGCCGGACGGCACCGGCGTGCGCGACTACATTCACGTCGTCGATCTTGCGAAGGGGCACATTGCCGCGCTCGACGCGCTCGCGAAACGCGATGCGAGCTTCGTCGTGAACCTCGGCACCGGCCAGGGCTACAGCGTGCTCGAAGTCGTGCGCGCGTTCGAGAAGGCGTCCGGCCGGCCGGTGCCGTACGAACTCGTCGCGCGCCGCCCCGGCGACATCGCCGAATGCTATGCGAACCCGCAGGCGGCTGCCGAGATCATCGGCTGGCGCGCAACGCTCGGGATCGAAGACATGTGCGCCGACCACTGGAAATGGCAGGAGGGGAACCCGCGCGGTTTTGTATAATCCGCTGTCCATTTTCCGAGCGATCCCATGCTCAGCTTCGCGTCCGGCTTCATCGTCTCCCTGCTCGTCACCTTGTTCATCGTGCGCTATGCGCATCTGCACGAGAAATTCTCGGTCGACAGCGACCTCGCCGGCGTGCAGAAATTCCATGTGCGGCCGGTGCCGCGCGTCGGGGGCATCGGGATCCTCGCCGGAGTCGTCATTGCTGCGCTGATCCTGTCGCGGCGCTATCCGACGATCGCCGGCAGCATTCTGGGGATCGCCGCGTGCGGGATGCCGGCATTCCTGTCGGGGCTCGTCGAAGACCTCACCAAGCGCGTGTCGCCGCGCGCGCGGCTGCTGTGCACGATGGGCGCGGCCGCGCTCGCGTTCTGGCTGATGGGCATTGCGGTCAAGCGCATCAGCGTGCCGCCGCTCGATTTCCTGCTCGGTTACGTGGCGATTTCCGCGTTCATCACGGTGCTCGCAGTCGCGGCGCTGGCGAACGCGATCAACATCATCGACGGGTTCAACGGTCTCGCGTCGATGGTCAGCTTCATGATGTTCGCGTCGCTCGCGTATGTCGCGTTCCACGTGGGCGACCCGGTCGTGATGTCCGCGTCGATCATCATGATGGGCGCCGTGCTCGGTTTCTTCCTGTGGAACTTCCCGGCCGGGCTGATCTTTCTCGGCGACGGCGGCGCGTATTTCATCGGATTCATGCTGGCCGAGCTCGCGATCATGCTCGTGATGCGCAATCGCGAAGTATCGGCTTGGTATCCGGTGCTGCTGTTCATGTATCCGATCTTCGAGACATGCTTCTCCATCTATCGGAAGAAGTTCATCCGCGGGATGTCGCCGGGGATTCCGGATGGCGTGCATTTGCACATGCTCGTATACAAGCGGCTGATGCGGTGGGCCGTGGGGACCAAGCATGCGCACGATCTGACGCGGCGGAACTCGCTGACTTCACCATATCTGTGGCTGCTGTGCCTCGTTGCGGTGATTCCGGCGACGCTGTTCTGGCGGCATACGGTGCACCTGTTCGTTTTTGTCGTGCTGTTCGCGCTGACTTATGTGTGGCTCTATCTCAGCATCGTGAGATTCAGGGTGCCGCGGTGGATGGTGGTGAGGAAGGAACGGCGGGGGCATTGACGCGCGGCAGGAACTCACGCCACGGCGCGTCACGGCCCGCCGCGGTGACGGGCCGTGACGTCGCTGCCGCAAGCAACGACGGACACGAATTCGATACTAGGCGCCTGCCGTATTCGTGGCCCAGCGTGCCATTGGCGCGTAGATGACAACGTTGCCATCGTCCTGAATATACGTCGCCGCGCCTGCATTACCGCTGGTGCCGGAATACCAGAGCGGCACGCCAGTCGAACTATAGACAACCAGATTGCCGTCCCACTGCATCGCCGCAGATGCGCCCGGATGACCATAAGTACCCGAACTCCACTGCGCTACGCCCTGGCGAAGCAGCACCAGATTCCCGTCACCCTGCATGACCAACACGTTCGCGCCATTGCCGGAGGTAAAACTCTGGCCGCTGCCGAGGGCGACACCCCCCTTCCAGACGGCCGGACCGCTTGACGAGTTCGTATAGACGCTGGCAGGGGTCGAGGTGGTGAATACCGGGACGGACGATCGGTACACCACCATGTTGCCGTCGTCCTGGACTGCGAGATACTGGCCGTAGGACGTGCTGCTGGTGGCCGAGTTCCAGAGCGGGTTGCCGCTCGGA
This sequence comes from Burkholderia sp. AU19243, assembly GCF_018148075.1. Taxonomy (NCBI): domain Bacteria; kingdom Pseudomonadati; phylum Pseudomonadota; class Betaproteobacteria; order Burkholderiales; family Burkholderiaceae; genus Burkholderia; species Burkholderia sp. AU19243. Next base: position 96,167 of record NZ_JAGSTV010000001.1, on the reverse strand, counting down.
CCGTACACCACGAAATTGCCATCGGTCTGGAAGACTGCATACGCGCCGGCATTTCCGAACGTGCCGGAATTCCACACGGGGGTGCCGTTCGTCGTGTTGTAAAGCACGAGGTTGCCGTCATTCTGCATGGTCAGCTGGTGGCTTTGGGTACCCGAATACACGATTTGCCCAGGCCTGAGGGTCGTCCCTGCGTTGATCACCCCGCCGTAGATCGGCGCCGTCGGCACGCATATCGCGGAATACAGAACGCTGATGTTCGGTGTGCCCCAGCCAGTCACGAAGTCCCATCCCGAACCCGCACTGTATGCGCCGTTCGATCCGTTGGTGATATCGCGAAAGGCCGACGAAACCGTGGCCTGGGCACTGTACAGAGTCGGCGCCGCAAAACCGAGATTCGTCGCGCAAGCGCTGGACGTCATACGGGCCCACGTCGCGGCAAAAAGCGGTGCGGACAGGCTCGTACCGCCGACCAACTCAAGTTGCCCGCCGACAACGATGAGCGCCCCGCTGTTCGGATCTGCGTCGAACGCGATGTCGGGCATACCGCGGAAAGCGCGCCCCCTGAGCGCCGGAACGTTGGACTGCCAAGACGGAATCGGCTCGATGCCGCTGATACCGCCGCCGCTGCCGTCCCAGGCCGTCTCGCCCGCGTAGCCGCCGTTCGCGTTCGTATAGAGCGACGTCCCGCCCACTGCCACGACATATGGGGAGGTCGCGGGATATTGCACGGACGTTCCCGTACAGCCATATGCCACGCTACCCGAATCCCCGGAGCTGACCGAAAAAGTCTGCCCTTGCGCGACGGCGAGCTGGAATAGCGTGTCCATGGACGCTGTCGGCGCCCAGTTCTCGCAACCGCCGATCGACATGTTGATGACCCGGGCCGTGTTGTCGCTCACGGCACGGTTGATCGCCACGGCGATGTCGCTCCAGGCAAACGACCGGGCAACGTAGAAATTGAGTTGCTTGAGGCCGCCGGACATCCCGACGATTGTCTGGCTATCGAGCGACCATTCGAGATTCGCACTTGTGTCCGTGCCAGACGACCCGGCATGAATCACTGAAACGGGAACTGCGGGCAGTCGATTGTTGCTCTCAAACGTTGCCAGGTCGATGACCGGCTGCGTCACGTCGCCGACGGCGATGATACCGACCGTGGTGTTGGCGGCCGTCGGCGTGCTGCCGACGGAATAGATCGACGGAAATTGGGTCGGACCGTGACCGACCGTGACCGCGGAGGTCGTCGGTGACGCATTGACCGTCGGCGCGGCAGCTGCGCTGGACGCGCGCACGAAATTCGGACGCAGGCGGGTTGCGGTATCGAGTCCGAGAACGCCCTGAACGGTACCGCTGATCGCATCGGGCACCGTCTCGGGGGCGGTGTTGATGTGGGTGCTGGTGCCATCTGCCATTGCGACCGGTACGAGCGTCGTCCGGAAGACATCGGATACCACACCGGCCGGTGCATCGGCTTCCACGATCATGTTGTTGCCGGCGGCGGTGATGTTCGTGAAGCCCTTACTTGCCAGATAAGCCTTCACAGTGGCGACCTGACCGGCGGTCGGTGCGTACTGTGCGGCAATTTGTGCGGAGGTCAGCACGGCGCCGAAGTTGGGGCTGCCCGGTGTTCGCGCATCCTGCACGAAGCGATTCAGCCCGGCCTGGTCATTCAGCTTGAGGACCAGCGCAACATGCACCGGCGCCGTCGTGCTCATCGGCGCCGCGCTCACCGCATTGCCGGTGGCTCGCAACGCCGATAGTTTGCCGGCCTGCGCCGTGGCCACCGCCGGGCTCGCGTCGTCGCCGCCGCCACAGCCCGCAAGCGCGAGCACCATGAGCGCCGCGCCCATTCCCCTGGCAAGTTGTTCCGTTTTCATTGAAGTGGTATTGACCGTAGAGCTCGTATTTTGGCTTTTCACCTTTTTCTTTACGGCAATCGCACGGTTACCTTGAGGAAAACATAGGAAGGAATCGGCCAATGGTCAAACGAACGCGACGGATCAACGCGGGCGGCTGCGAGCAAAATCGGCTGACGCGACCGGCCCGGACCATGGCGCCGCGCGAGTACTGGCGTGGGAACGTACGATCGGACAGAGATTCGACGCTGTCCGTTATGCGATATTCAATATACCGGCCGCTGCCGGTTATAACGCGATGTCAACGTGTCAGCCCGGACTTGCGCCAGCGCCAGTCGATCCACGCGCCGACGACGCCGAGCAGTGCATACCATGCAACTACTACGGCCCACTGCGCGGCCACGGAACGAAGTTGCAGCGCTGCGAGCCCTGCCGCTGAACCGCCGACCATCAACGCGTAATACAGCAGTGCCACCGGTACGTGCGACCCGAGCGTACGCACCAGTCTCTGATACGCATGTTCGCGATGCGCCTGCCAGACCTTCTCCCCCCGCAACAAGCGGCGCATCAGCGTCACGGATGCATCGGCGATGAAGGGCGCGAACGCCATTCCGACGAACCATACCGGCCAGACGCCATGCTGCCAGCCCCACAGTCCGAACGCGCCGGCCAAGAAGCCTAGCGGAATCGATCCGACGTCGCCGAGAAACACCTTCGCCGCGCCGAAATTGAGTACGAGAAAACCCAGTCCCGCGCCAGCGACCACGCCACTCGCCGTGGCCAGTTCCGGCGCGACGCGCGCCGCCGCGATCGCATAGGTTCCGAAGCCGAGCACCGTCATGCCGGCCGCGAGGCCGTTCGCGCCGTCCATGAAGTTATAGAGGTTTACGATCCACACGAGCGCGACGACGACCAGGACAATCGCCCAGAGCGGCAGTTCGATTGATGAGGCCCAGACGGCACCGGCTGCCCCCAGCACATGCACGCTGAAACGCGCCCGGGCGGACAGGCCGCGCCGGTCGTCGATCAACGACACGACGGCCAGCACGAACGCGCCGAGCGCGGCCCAGCCGAATCCCGGCACGCCGAGCGCGATCAACGGAAGCGCCGAACACATGACGCCCCATCCGCCAACGCGCGGCACCGGGCGTTCGTGAAGAGAGCGCTGGTTCGGCACATCGACCGCAAGTCGCCACGCAAGGCCGGACTTCAGCATCCACACGAGCATCGCGAAGCTGGCGCATGCCGCAAACACGGCAACCGCCACGATTGGCAGCGATACGATCATGCGCCGGTACCCTTTGCAAAGTCCGCTACCGTCCGCGCCAACCCCTCGTGGACGGCAAACGGCGGCGTCCATCCGAGTGCGCGCAGACGCGCACCGTCGATCCGCAGCGGGCTGGTCAGCCGGTCGACCACCGCGCGGCGGCCGGTCACGGCGCCCGCGGCGCGCAGCCATACGAGGGGGACAGGCACGAGACGCGGCGGCCGGCCGAGTGCAGCGGCAATACCCATGACGAGTTCCGAAACGGACTGGTCGTTTCCATCAGTGACGTGGAATACACCCTCCGTCGCATCCTCACGCGTCGCCAGGAACCGTAACGCATCGACGAGATTGCCGATATACACCATGCTGCGCCGCGCGTGCGCGGCCCCGAGCGGCAATGGCACCCCACGCGCGACCGCGCGCATCAGGCCGAGAAAATTCGCTCGCACGCCCGGCCCGTACACGAGCGGAGGCCGCACGATCGTCAATTCGATTCCGCATGCCGCGCACGCAGCGCGCAACGCGACTTCCGCCTCGTACTTCGAATTGCCGTAAGGATCGGCGGGGCGAGGCACATCGTCCTCCCGTAACGGGCCGCCATACTCGTGTTCGCCAAGCGCCTTCACGCTGCTCACAAACACGAAGCGGGCCGCCCCGGCCCGTCGGGCGGCCTCGAGTGCATTGAGCGCACCCTGGACGTTCGCAGCCCGATACGAGCTCAGCGGATCGGCCGCATCGTCATGGAGCATGTGCACGCGTGCGGCGAGATGCACGAACGCAGTGCACGATGGCAAAGGCGGCTGTCCGAGTGCGACGCTCGCGAAATTGTCGTCCGCGATCACACACTCGGTCGCCCGCGCATCGATATCGCCGGCATGGCGCCGGACGAGCGCGGCGACCTCGTACCCTGCGTCGCACAACGCCTGCACCAGCGCGCGCCCTACGAAACCGTTCGCCCCGCTCACGCCAATCCGCATTGCAATTGCTCCATCCTCGGCGGTTGTCGCCGCCCGCATATCAGACGAGTGAATGATAGACCGCGCACGTCTTGTCGACCGTTGCATCCCATGTCAATTCCGCTGCTCGCGTCAACCCTTTTTCCACGAGCAGGTGACGCAACGCGGCATCCGTCAGCAAACGCTCGAGCCCCGCCTCGATTTCATCGACCGAATACGGATCCACCTCCAGCGCAGCGCCGTTCGTAACCTCCGGGATAGACGTCACGTTCGACGTCAGCACAGGCGTTCCGCTCGCCATCGCCTCCGCGACCGGCAGACCGAATCCTTCGTACAGCGACGGATACGCGAAAACCGCCGCGGACGCAAACAGGTGCAGCAGGCTCGCGCGCGACAGGTATCCGGGCGAAATGATCTGTCCCGCGCGGGCGAGCGGCTCGATACACGACATCAATTCCGAATTCTTCCAGCCGTCCGCGCCGACGAGCACCAGCGGATACATTCTGCGCAGTTCCTCCGGCAATCGTGCGAACCCCTCCACGAGCCGCTGCAGGTTCTTGCGCGGCTGCAATGTGCAGACCGATAGCACGAAGCGCCGCGACTGAATGCCGAGCGCGTCCAGCGCGGGACGGCATTCTTCCTCAGCGTAGGGGCGGAAAACCGGCTCGACGCCGAGATGAATCGGTACCACCCGCTCCTCCGGAACGTCATAGATGTCGAGCAGTTCCTTCTTCGTGTACAGGCTGTCGACGATGATCGCACCGGCCTGACGCAGCGAGCGCGGCAGGCCGTGATCGAGGTAGTTGACGGCAACCCGCGGATGGAACTCCGGGTGGCGCCGGTGGGACACGTCGTGCACGGTCACCACATTCGGGCCTCGATAGCGCGACGCGACGAAGTTCGTCTCGTGATAGAGATAACCGCGTCGCGCGAAGTCCCTGCGCAGGCTGCGCGATGCAGAATTGCGCACGACCGTGCGCAGGCGATACAGCCCGGGAATCGAGCGCGATTTCTGCAACAAGCTGGCGGTCATTCCGTCGCGAAACTGGACGGCCTTTTGCAGCGACGACTGGTCAACCATCATTGCTTCCAGATGCTCGCCCTGAAATACCGTACGCCCCACCCAACCGGCTACATCCTCGACGTCGCTGCGCCGCAGCAGCCCTTCAAGCAAATGTTGTGTGTAATATCCGATGCCGCTTCGGGGCGGGCGCAGCGAATTGAGATCGAAAAGCAGTTTCATGCGAGCGAGGGCCACACAAGCTTGGCGGCACCGTCACCCATCCGAGGACAGGTAGCGGCGCCGCGTGAGGAATAGGGAGGATGGACTTCGGTGGTCAGGCGGACCGCGCCGACACGACAGACTGCAACTGCGGCATGGTCGTCGGCTGGTATTCAGGCACCCAGCGACGCAGATCGCGTCTTACTTCGTCGTCGGATAGCACGCGATTCTGCATCAGCCACGGCAAAAGCTCGTCGAGCAAGTGATCCGGCACTTCGCGCGCACGCGCAATGCGCAATTTCGGGTGCGGCGTGCGGGTCGCCGTCTCGTCATCGGCGAGTAATTCTTCATACAATTTTTCACCGGGTCGGAGGCCCGAAAACGAGATGCGAATCTGGTTTTCGTCGAGGCCGTAGAGACGAATCAGGTCGCGTGCCAGATCGACGATCCTGACCGGTTGCCCCATGTCGAGCACGAAGATCTCGCCGCCCAGCCCCATACTGGAAGCCTGCAACACCAATTGCGACGCCTCCGGAATCGTCATGAAGAAGCGCGTGACCTCCGGATGGGTGACCGTCACCGGGCCACCCTTTGCGATCTGCTGCTGAAACTTCGGAATGACGCTGCCGGCGCTTCCGAGCACGTTGCCGAAGCGAACCGTCTCGAATTGCGTCGAACTTGACTGCTGCAGTGCCTGGCAGGCCATTTCCGCCAGCCGCTTGCTCGCGCCCATCACGTTCGTCGGGTTGACGGCCTTGTCCGTCGAGATCAGCACGAAGTGGCGCGTCGCATGACGCGTTGCAGCACGGGCGACTCGGTAGGTACCGAGCACGTTGTTGCGAACGGCCTGCCAAGCGTTGAGCTCTTCCATCAGCGGAACATGCTTGTAGGCAGCCGCATGGAAAACGATATGCGGCGCATGGCGGCGAAATACTTCGTCCAGCAGCAGGGAGTCCTTCGCATCGCCCACGATCGGCACGACATCGACACCGGGAAAACGTTCGTGCAGGTCTTCCGTCAGCCGGTAAATCGCATACTCGGACAGGTCAAATGCAACCAGCTGCGCCGGCTCGAACCGCAGAATCTGACGGCACAGCTCCGAGCCGATGGAGCCGCCTGCGCCAGTCACCATCACGACTCGTCCGCGCAGCAGCTCATTGACGTGAGCGGTATCGATCGACACGGGCTCGCGACCGAGCAAATCTTCGAGATCGATCTGGCGCACGCGCGACAGCGCGGCCTGCCCGTGCGCGACGTCGGCAAGCGCCGGCAGCACCATCGCGCGAACGCCCGCCCGTACGCACAGCGTCGCAACGCGTCGCTGCACCTCGACCGGCGCGGACGGGATCGCGATGATCGCGGTTTCGACGCGCAGCGTGTCGGCAAAATGGGGCAGCTCGTCAAAGGCACCGAGCACCTTGTAGCCATAGATCTCCCGGCCGCGTTTGGCCGGGTCATCGTCCAGGAGTCCGATCAGGCGCCATTCGGCCGACCGCGACAGCTCGCGCGCGAGATTCGCGCCGGCCGTGCCCGCACCCAGCACGACAACCGGTTTGCCTTGCGCGACAAGACCGCCGTATCGATAGAATTCCTTCACCGTCCTGTACAGCGCACGCGCGCCGCCCACCATCAGAAACAGCAGCAGCGGCGAAACGAGCAAAACCGAACGCGGGATGATCGGGCTCGGCTGCAGCATCACTGCACCGATCATCACCAGCAGCGCGCCGATGGCGACCGCCTTCGCGATTCGGATCAGATCGGGCAGGCTCGCGAATACCCACATGCCGCGATACAAGCCGCAGATACGGAACAGGATCGCATAGGTCGGGACGACACCCGCCAGCGCAATGAGGCAGCCGTGCAAAAATTCCATCGGCACGGCGCCATTGAAACGAATCACGTAAGCCGATATCCATGCGGCGGCGACGGCGAGCAAATCGAATCCGAATACGCTCAGTGACCGCCACGACGGTTTGAATCGAAGCATGCGTGAGATCCTAGTGAAACAGAACGTTAACTACTGTGCGGAGACCATCGTGCGCCCGGTCCGGCCGCTTGGCCATGTCGTATAGTGTGCGGATCGGCTGGAGGACATCCCGCGCACGATCGCCGTGAACCGGTCGGAATTATGCCGATATACGGAACAAACAGGCAAATTCGGATAGCTGCATGTCGTGGCCGACGTGCTCCGAGCACGATACCCCGTTTCAATTTGTTGTTGTTTTCGTGCAGTGCAACTTCCGTAACGATATGTATGGCGCCATGGTTTGGCAGTGGGAAATCCGCTAGAATCCCAGCCTTCCGATGGTCCCGCACCATGCCGTAAACGGATCGTAACCAGATCGAATCAATGAATATCATACCCGTCATCATCTGCGGTGGCGCGGGCACCCGGTTGTGGCCCGTGTCGCGCGAAGCGTTTCCCAAGCCGCTGTTGCGCCTTGCTGACGGGCAAAGCCTGCTCCAGAAGACCTATCTTCGTGCCGCGCAGGCAACCGCAACACGCGAAATCGTGATTGTCACGAACCGCGAAACCTACTTCCTGACGAAGGACGAATGCACGAATGTGCGTGAATCCGGGGTCCGGCTAGGCTTCGTGCTCGAACCCGAGGCCCGCAATACGGCCGCCGCCATCGGCGCCGCAGCGGAACTGATCCGCCGCGAGCACGGCCCCGAAGCCGTGATGCTGGTACTGCCGGCAGACCACCTCGTGGCCGATCAGGCGGCCTTTGATGCTGCGGTGCAGCAAGGCGCCGCCGCTGCCGCCGACGGCCAAATCGTAACGTTCGGTATTCATCCGACCAGCCCCGAAACCGGCTACGGCTATATCGAATACGATGCGGCACCGGCCTCCGGCCCCGCGTCGCGGAAAGTAACCCGTTTCGTCGAAAAACCGCAATTGTCGGTCGCCGAGGCGCTCGTCGCGGACGGGCGTCATCTGTGGAATGCGGGCATGTTCTGCTTCACCGCGGAAACGATCCTCGCGGAACTCGAGCGCCATGCACCCGGCGTTGCAGCTCCCGTCGCCCACGCGGTCGATACCGCGTCGCGCAGTGCGTCGTCCGACGGGGACTACGCGCTCGAACTCTCTCCCGCCGCGTTCCGGGAAGCCGAGAGCATCTCGATCGACTACGCCGTGATGGAGCGCTCCGCGAACGTCTACGTCGTGCCTTGCGACATCGGCTGGAGCGACATCGGCTCGTGGCTGTCGATCAGCAGCCTCACAGCCCCTGACGAGCGCGGCAACCGCATCAGCGGCAACGCGCAACTTCACGATGCCGACAACTGCTTCGTCCAGAGCGAGGATCGAATGGTCGGCCTCGTGGGCGTGCAGGATCTGATCGTCGTCGATACGCCGGACGCACTGCTCGTCGCCTCCGCGCAACGGGCACAGGACGTCAAGCACATCGTCGCCGGGCTCAAGCAGTCGAATCACAGCGCGTACCGGCTACACCGCACCGTGCATCGTCCGTGGGGAACCTACACGGTGCTGGAGGAAGGCGAACGTTTCAAGATGAAGCGGATCGTCGTCAAACCGGGCGCTTCGCTATCACTGCAGATGCATCACCATCGAAGCGAGCACTGGGTTGTCGTGAGCGGTTGCGCCGACGTCGTCAACGGCGAACAGGTCATCTCGCTGCAACCGAATGAATCGACCTACATTCCGGCCGGTCACAAGCATCGGCTGATCAACCCCGGCGTGCTCGATCTCGTGCTGATCGAAGTGCAGTGCGGTGAATATCTCGGCGAAGACGACATCGTACGCTTCGAAGACGTCTACGGGCGCACATCGTCGAACTGACGGAGGCCACGCGGGCCGATTCACCGGTCGCCCGGCGTGAACGCCGCGGTGCGGCGGCTTTCCCCGGAGCCATCGCACGGCGGCCCGCGCTCGAATGCCGGGGCCCGGCGTCGCGCATACGATCTGTTCATAGGAATTCTGCATGGCAGTAGGAATTATCAAATCCGCGTGGCGATATCGCGGATTCGTCGTCAGCAGCGTGAAGCGCGAATTCCAGTCGCGCTATCGGAACTCGCTGCTCGGCGGGGCGTGGATGGTGATCAATCCGCTGGCGATGATCTTCGTCTATACGGTGATCTTCTCCCAACTGATGCGCGCACGACTCCCCGGCGTCGACAGCAATCTCGCCTACAGCGTGTACCTGTGCGCGGGTTCGCTCACGTGGGGGCTGTTCGCCGATACGCTGACGCGCGCCCAGAACGTCTTTCTCGAGCAGGCCAACCTGATCAAGAAGCTCAGCTTCCCGCGCATCTGTCTGCCGATCATCGTCGCGCTGAACGCGCTACTGAACTTCGGCATCGTGTTCGGACTCTTCACGATCTTCCTGCTGATTTCCAATAATTTCCCCGGCTGGTCGTATTTCGCGCTGATTCCGGTCCTGCTGCTCCAGGTCGCTTTTTCAATGGGCCTCGGTATTGTCCTCGGCGTGCTGAACGTCTTCTTCCGCGACGTCGGCCAGCTCTTCGGCGTGGTCATGCAGTTCTGGTTCTGGTTCACGCCGATCGTCTATCCGATCACGGTGCTGCCGGAGCGCGTGCGCCACTACATCATGTTCAATCCGATGGCGCGCCTGATTACCGCTTATCAAGACATTTGCGTGTGGCACCGCATGCCGAACTGGTATTCGCTGTGGCCCGTTCTCGCCCTTGCGGTACTGCTCTGCGTGGCCGGGGCACATATCTTCCGCAGGCACTCGGCTGAAATGGTGGACGAACTGTAATGACGGCGATCAAGGTAGCCGGTGTCGGCAAGGCATACAAAATCTATCGCTCGCGCTGGGGGCGACTCGTCGAATGGATCGTACCCGGCACGAACCGCCACGACCTGCGATGGGTGCTGCGCGATATTTCGTTCGACATCGAACCGGGCGAAGCCGTTGGCCTGATGGGCGTCAACGGTGCGGGCAAAAGCACGCTGCTCAAGATCATCACGGGCACGACGCGTGCGTCCGAAGGCGAGATCGCGATCAACGGTTCGGTCTCCGCGCTGCTCGAGCTCGGCATGGGTTTCCATCCCGACTTTACCGGTCGCCAGAACGTCTATATGGCCGGCCAGTTGCTGGGCCTCACCAATCACGACGTCGATACGCTGATGTCGGAGATCGAGGAATTCGCCGAGATCGGCGAATACATCGATCAGCCGGTGCGCGTCTATTCGAGCGGGATGCAGATGCGTCTTGCGTTCAGCATCGCGACGGCACGCCGCCCCGACATCCTGATCGTGGACGAGGCGCTGTCGGTAGGCGACGCGTATTTCCAGCACAAGAGCTTCGACCGGATTCGCAAGTTCCGCGAGCAGGGCACTACGCTGCTGCTCGTGTCGCACGACAAAACGTCGATCCAGTCGATCTGCGACAAGGCCATCCTGCTCGAGAAAGGCACGGTGTCCAAAATCGGCCCGCCCGAGGAAGTGATCGATTTCTACAACGCGTCGCTCGCACAGCGCCAGAGCCAGACGATTCGCCAGGAAGTGACGGCAGATGGCAACACGCGCACCATCTCCGGTACCGGCGAAGCCACGGTCGAGCACATCGCGCTTTACGACGGCGCGGGCAACGAGGTCGAAATGGTCGACGTCGGCTCGAGCGCTCAGCTCCAGATCACCGTTCGCGCACACGAGGCGATTCCAAAGCTCGTCCTCGGATACATGATCAAGAACCGGCTCGGCCAGGACATCTACGGCACCAACACATACCACACGAAACAAATCGCCGAGGACGTGAAAGCCGGCGAACGCCTGAAATTCACGTTCGCGTTCGACATGAACGTCGGCCCCGGCTCGTATTCGGTTGCAACGGCACTCACCAGCGGGTCGGATCACCTGACCAACAACTATGAGTGGCGCGACTATGCGCTGGTCTTCACGGTCGCGAACCTTACCCGCCCCTTCTTCCTGGGTTTCAGCTTCATCGAACCTACCATCCGGATAGAGCGGCAATGACCTTTCTCTCCTTTGCGCAGAACTTCGAAGACATTGTTCTCTGGCGCGCGCTCCGCGATGTCGAGCAGGGGTTCTACATCGATGTCGGCGCCAACGAACCAATCGAGGATTCCGTCACGAAGGCATTCTACGAGCGGGGCTGGCATGGCATCAACGTCGAGCCGGTTACCGAACATTTCGATGCGCTCGTTCAGGATCGGCCGCGCGACATCAACCTCGCGTGCGCGCTCGGCGAAAAGCCCGGCCGCCTGACGCTCTATGAAATCGATGCGCGCGGCTTGTCGACCAATGCGCCCGAGATCGCGAATCGCTACCGCGAATCCGGTCGCGTGTACGGTGAACGCGAGGTTGAAGTGCGCACGCTCGCGGACGTCTGCGAAGCCCACGCGCCAGCCGACATTCATTTCCTGAAAATCGATGTCGAAGGCTTCGAGCGCAACGTGCTGCTCGGCGCGGACTTCAAGCGCTTCCGCCCGTGGATTCTCGTGATCGAGGCGACCGAGCCGAATTCACCTGTCGACAACAGCGCGGAATGGGAATCGCTCGTGATCGACGCAGGTTACGAGTATGCGTACTTCGATGGCCTGAACCGGTTCTATGTCGCGGCCGAGCACCGCGACCTGAAGCCGCGCATCGCGGTCGCGCCGAACGTGTTCGATCGCGCGAAATTGCGCCGCGGCCACTGCTTCGTACTGGATCCCGAAGTATCTCCGGATGAACATCGCGCGTTGCAGGACGTCGTTGCGGAACGGGAGCGCGCGCTGGCCGCGTCGAACGACGAACTGGCCGCATTGCGGAGCGAGCTGGCCGCGATTCGTGCACAGCTTGCCGAGGCGAACCTGAATGCTGCCCATTCGGACGCGCAGGTCATGGACCTGAAACGCCAGCTCGCTACCTTGCAGGCGGACCACGCACGCCAGGCCGAGCGACTTGCCCAACCGCTCGTGCGCATGGCGCTGCGGCTCACCGCGCATCGCGATAAGTGACGACGAGGGATCGACGACATGACTCAATCCGACAACCATCCGGACGCTGCTCCGAGCGACGCAGCATCGACTCGCGCCGCGCGAATCCGGGATTCGCAGGCGTTCGCGACGCGTCTCGAACCGACTCGCGACGATGTCCGCCAACAAGCACTGTCCCCGTTGCGAATCGATGCGGAGCTGCTCGCACGCATCGGTATGCTGAGACACTTGGCCGCGCCGCGCACCTCGCTGCCGCCGCGCATCGCGCGCTACCGGGTACTGCGGTTCGCGCCGGTGCAACGCGCGATCTTGCGTGTGTGGAACTACGTCACGCGGCCCGGCCGCACTCAATCGCAAGCGACGGCCGATTGCGTCGACCTGATCTATACGGAACTCAAGCGGATCACGCAGCATGACCAACGGTAATCCGTCCGCACAACGGCGCGTGTTGATTGTTCGCGGCGATCTGAACAGCTACAGTGGCTACGCGTACGCCACCCGACTCTATCTCGAATGGCTGGAGCCGCATTTCGACATCGTGCTCGGCGTCGACCTGCATGGCCACCCATCCCGCCATGTCGCAGTGTGGCCTTATCCGCTGATCGCCGACAACTGTGTCGCAAGCGCCGCGAAGATGCCCGGCAGCGAAGTTGTCGTCCTGACGATTTCGACACCCGATAACTTCCGTCCGTTCACCGGTGCGCGAAACATCGGCCTCTTTTTCTGGGAAACCGATCGCCTCGGCAATCAGTCGTGGATCGCGTCGATCAACGATATCGACGAAGTATGGGTGCCGGCCCGTTTCATGCAGCCGATGCTCGAGGAAGAAGGCGTCGAAATCCCGATCGTCTATACCCCCTGCCCGATGCCGCACGGCAACGCCGAACTGCGCGACGTGTCGATCCCGGAGCTCACGCTGCGCGAAATTCCGCTGCGCGGCGGCATGGCCCCGAACCTCGTTTCGCTGTCCGAGGTACGTACGCAGAGCGATCTGCTGCTGCTGAGCACCAACACGCTAATCCCGCGCAAGGGCTTCCCGGTCCTCGCCGACGAATGGCTCGACGTGATTCGGGCGCATCCGCGCGCGGGGCTCGTGCTCAAGGTGTCGACAATCGACGTTACGGAAACGGCAGATCGCTTGTTCGACCGCGTCGCGACGCTGTTCGCTCAAATCGCGCGCCGCCACGAAGTCGACTCGTCGCGCGTCTACATGTGTACCGGGTCATTGACCCACGACACGATGCAGGCGCTTGGACAAACCTGCGACGGCTTCCTGACGGCATCGTTCGGCGAAGGTCTTGGTCTCGGTCTCTTCGAGAACCTGCTGGCGGGCAAGCCGGCGCTATGCCCGCGCCACACGTCGTTCGCCGAATTCCTGCCCGCGAACTATCGCTATTTCATCGACACCGAGGTGGCCAACTTCGGTCTTGCCGACCCGGTCGGCGTGAACCCGATCTCGGCTCACTGGGGCGTGCTGCGCGAAGGCGCGCTGCTCGCGACGGTCGAAACGCTGCTCGGAGATTTGCGCGACCGGCGTACGCACGCGGAAGTCAGCGCCGCGGTCGAGCATTTTCGAACCGTCTGCAGCCCGCGGGTATGGGAGCACCACGCATGATGCGCCTTGTCATCGACATCACTCCGCTCGCGATCAATCGCACTGCGATGTACTTCATCGTACGCGATACGGTGCGCCACCTCATCATGTCGGGCCACCCGGTGCGATTGCAAGCACTGGGCGAACCGGTCGACCTTGCGGAATTCGTCGCCAACGATTACACGCTGAACGCCAGCTTCGAATCGCGTGTGGGTGCGCTGCTGGGCGCGGCACTCGCCAATCCCGACGCGTTCGCGCGCCGCCACGGTGAGCGGGAGCCCGAGGCGCCATGCATCAACTTCGTGTTCGACCCGCTGTACCTGCTGTTCGTCGGCCGAGCCGTGCGCACGATAGCGTACGTGCTCGACCTGACGCCTATCACGCGCCCCCAATGGCACAACCCGAGCGTGTCCCGCCTCTACTCCATCGCGTACGACCGGTTATACGATCCGTCGATCGATATCCTCTCGATCAGCGAGAGCACGTCGCGCGACCTGTGGGCCAACTACGGCATTCCGCGCAGCCGCATGCGCGTCGTCCCACTCTATGATCGCTTCGATCATCCGGTCGAAGCGAAGCGACGGGAGCCGTCGCGACAATTCCTGTTCGTGGGCAGCCTCGAAACCCGGAAGAACATTACGGGTCTCGTTCAGGGCTTCGCACTGTCAGGACTCGCCAAGGAAGGCTACACGCTGCGCATCGTCGGCGGCGACGGCCATGGAGCGGAGGTCATCAAGGCCGCCGTCGCGCGCGTGGAAGGTGCCGTGCTCTGCGGCCGCCTGCCTGACGACAAGCTGCGCGACGAATACGAGCGCTGTTGCGCGCTCGCGTACCCGTCCTTGTGGGAAGGTTTCGGCCTTCCGGCACTGGAGGCGCTCGCGCGCGGCATCCCGCTGCTGCTGTCCGACACCGGCGCGCTGCCCGAGGTCGGCGGCCCGTTTGCCAGCTATGTCGACCCGTGCAACCCGCATTCGATCGCGCAGGGCCTCATCGAAGCTGCCCGGCGCGCCGCCGCCGACCCGGACTACGGCGCGCACACGCTCGGTGCGCGTCAGGAGTGGGTCCGCAAGTTCTCGCGCGAAGCGTATCTGTCAGTCGTCACTGAAGCCGTACGCCATACAGAAAGCGCGGCGGCACGGTCCAGTGCTCGCAATGACCCGTTGTCCGAAAATGCAGCGGCATCGGGCGAATCGGCGGTCGATACACCGGCGGCGAATCGACCGTTGCCGCTCGCGCGCCGCATCCGGCGCGCGCTGATCCATCGATCGCGCATCGTGCCCGCCACGTTGCGCGACGTGCCGGGCAATTCGTTCTCGCTGGACTACCTGTACTGCCTGCAGCAGGAGCGGCGTTTGCGCCTGTCCCGGATGCTCGCGCGCTTCATGTCCGGGCGAATCTGGATGTATCCGTGGTACGCGGTGCGCGTGGGCGCCGAAGCTGTGTCGCTCCAAGTCACCAATACGCTGGTTCGGTCGATGATCAACGAGACGCTGATCCAGAAACTCGGGACGCGTCTGGAGCGCGATCATGACTGACGTGGCGGTCGTCAAGCCCGATCACCTCGGCGACTTCGTCTTGAGCGTGCCTGCGCTGCGCGCACTGCAGCAGAAGTTCGGGAACTACGATCTCTACGCCGCGCCGGGCAACCGCTTTTTGCTCGAGCATTTCATGCCCGACGGGCCGGCGCTCCATCCGACGAAGCTCGCTCACCTGCAGAAGGACGGGGTCGGCGAACACATGCCGGAATTGATTTCGCAACTGAAGTCATATTCGCTCATCGTGTTCCTGCGCGACGACGGTTTCTGCCAGGAGGCGGTCAGCATCCTCGGCACACGCGCCGTCGCACCGCGCAGTGACAACGTGACCCACGAAACACGCATTCAACAGCGCGTCGTGGAAGCGTTGACCGGCGAGTACTCCCGCTCGTCGCTGATGTGGCCGGGCGGCGCGGCTCCGCAATGGCCGTCATCGCTTCGCACCGTCGGCATCTCTCTGAGCGCCGGTTTCTTCGCGAACAAGATTCCCGCAATGACCTGGGTGCGGCTCGCGCAGTCGCTGCAATCGAAGCACGGGATTGCGATCAAGCTGATCGGCGGCCCGCTCGAAGCAGACGAACTGAACATGCTGGCACGAATGCTGAACCTGACCGGCTCGGACGTGATCCTGGGCGGTGCGAAGCTAGCCGACTTTCATACGCGCGTCAGCGCGTGCGATGTTGTGGTGGGAGCCGATAGCGGCACGCTGCATCTGGTGTCCGTCTGCCGGCCGGTGCTTGGTGTATTCACGTCGAGTCCATGGCAGCGCTTCTCGCCGTTCGGGGCGTCGAATCGCGTGCTGTATTCCGACGTCCCGTGCTCGCCGTGCATCCAGTTTTCAAAGGATGCCTACAACGGTTGCGTGATACGCGAATGCGCTGCCCTGATTACTGCGCCGGATATCGAAGCCGCCCTGCTCGCATCCGGCCCCGGGGCCAAACTCAAGCTGGGACGCCTGCTGCATTTCGTCTGCGGGCCCAGCCATATCTGACGCGAATTCACCCATGGCGATTATCGAGGACAACGTGAATCCCCAGCCGCATATCCTGGTCGTCGGCGACGTGATGCTGGATCAATACTGGTTCGGCAACGTGAACCGAATTTCGCCCGAAGCGCCGGTGCCCGTCGTGGCGGTCCAGCGCACGGAAGACCGACTCGGCGGCAGTGCCAACGTCGCGCACAACTGCGCGCGGCTGGGCGCAACCGCCACACTGCTCGCAGTCGCGGGACGTGACGCGAATGCCGACACGATCCGGCGCCTGTGCCGGGAGAACGGCATCGATGTGCGGCTCTGTGTCGACGACGACTTGCATACGACGGTCAAGCTCCGGGTGGTCGGCCATCAGCAACAACTGCTGCGGCTCGACTTCGAGCGAACGCCGGCCCCCTCCGTGCTCGACCAAATTGCGGCCGCATTCGACGATGCGCTGCCGCGCGCGGACGTCGTGATCTTTTCCGACTACCACAAGGGAGCGCTGGATGGCGTGCAGGCACTGATACAGCGGGCACGTTCTCAAGGGAAGGTAGTCCTCGTCGATCCGAAAGGAGACGACTACGAACGCTATCGTGGCGCGACCTTGCTCACGCCGAATCTGTCGGAATTCAAGGCGGTCGCAGGCCGGTTCGGTTCCGAAGCCGAATTGACCGCGAAAGCGGAGGCGCTGCGCGCGCAGTTGTCGCTCGACAAGCTGCTTGTAACGCGCAGCGAAGAAGGCATGACGCTGTTCGATGCAGCCGGTGCACATCATCAGCCTGCAAAGGCCCGCGAGGTATACGACGTGTCCGGCGCGGGCGATACGGTCATCGCCACGTTGGCGGTACGATATGCAACCCATGGCGACTGGCTGCGCGCGATGCACGAGGCCAATGTCGCAGCGGGCATCGTGGTCGGCAAGCTGGGAACCGCTACCATTGCGCTCGAAGAACTCGAAAGCGCGCTCGCGGCCGAGTAACGCCGCCCGCCCGTTCAATCATCGCAAGTTACAGAGGATCTGACATGCAAAAGAAAACTGCAATCATCACCGGCATCACCGGTCAGGACGGCGCATACCTGGCGCAACTCCTGCTCGGCAAGGGCTATCGCGTGTTCGGCACCTATCGCCGCACGAGTTCCGTGAACTTCTGGCGCATCGAGGAACTCGGCATCGCCGGGCATCCGGACCTCCATCTGGTCGAGCACGATCTGACCGACCTGTCGTCGACGATCCGCCTGTTGCAGACGGCGCAACCGGCCGAGGTGTATAACCTCGCGGCACAGAGCTTCGTCGGCGTGTCGTTCGACCAGCCGGTCACGACCGCCGAAATTACCGGCATCGGGGCGCTCAACGTGCTGGAAGCCATCCGCATCGTGAACGACAAGATCCGCTTCTACCAGGCGTCGACGTCGGAGATGTTCGGTAAGGTTCAGGCCGTTCCGCAGGTCGAAACGACGCCGTTCTATCCGCGCAGCCCGTATGGCGTCGCGAAGTTGTACGCGCACTGGATCACCGTGAACTATCGCGAATCGTACGGCATCTTCGGTTCCTCCGGGATCCTGTTCAACCACGAGTCGCCGCTGCGCGGCCGTGAGTTCGTCACGCGCAAGATCACCGACTCCGTCGCGAAGATCAAGCTCGGCAAGCTGGACGTGCTGGAACTCGGCAATCTGGACGCAAAGCGCGACTGGGGCTTTGCCAAGGAATACGTCGAAGGAATGTGGCGGATGCTGCAGGCCGATGAACCGGACACGTTCGTGCTGGCCACGAACCGTACCGAGACCGTGCGCGATTTCGTCACGATGGCATTCAAGGCGGCCGGCTACACCCTTCGCTTCGAAGGGACGGCAGACAATGAGCGAGGGGTGGACGTCGCTACCGGCAAAACCCTCGTCAGTGTCAACCCGAAGTTCTATCGTCCTGCCGAGGTCGAACTGCTGATCGGCGATCCTGCGAAGGCGAAGGAAAAGCTCGGCTGGGCGCCCGAAACGAACCTCGAAACGCTCTGCGCGATGATGGTCGAGGCCGACCTTCGCCGCAACGAAGCCGGCTTCTCCTTCTGACGGACGCGCGCTCATGGAACGCCATGCGCTGATTACGGGAGCGAGCGGATTCACGGCGGGCTACGTCGCGGATGCGCTGGTGCGCGCGGGCCATCGCGTCACCGGTGCGGGCAATCATGCCCATGATGGCCAGATTGCGCTCGACATCTGTTCGCTGGAGGCCTGTCGGGCGACGATCGAGTCGGTTCGACCGACCAGCATTGTCCATCTCGCGGCGATCAGCTTTGTCGGTCATGACAATGCCAGCATGTTCTATGACGTCAACGTGATCGGTACGCTGAACCTGCTTCAGGCATGTGCAGACGTCGGCCACGTGCCGGACAAGATCCTGATTGCCAGCAGCGCAAACATCTACGGTAACGCGAGTGGCGCCGTGAGCGAAGCGCAACCGTTCGCCCCGGTGAATCACTACGCGGCCAGCAAGGTCGCGATGGAACACCTCGTGCGGACGTGGTTCGACAGACTGCCGATCGTCATTACGCGCCCGTTCAACTACACGGGGCGCGGACAGTCGCCGCGCTTCCTGGTACCGAAGATCGTGTCCCACTTCGCGGAGCGCAAGCCCCGGATCGAACTCGGCAATCTCGACGTGTCGCGCGATTTCTCCGATGTCCGCTACGTCGCGGATGTTTATCGGGCACTCGTCGAGAACGAGACGGCGGGCGAGATCGTCAATATATGCAGCGGCGTGGCGCATTCGTTGACCGACATCATCGACATGTGCCGCGATATCTCAGGACACGACCTCTCGGTCGAAGTCAACCCGGCGTTCGTCCGTGCCAACGAAGTCAAGATGCTGACCGGCGTGCCGGACAAGCTGCGAGCCGCGGTGCCCGACATCGCGCCGATCGACCTGCGTTCGACGCTGCGCTGGATGCTTGCAGCAGACTAACCAAGCCTACCGACCCGCGATGCGCGTCCTGCACTTCTACAAAACGTACAAACCCGACTCGATGGGCGGCGTCGAGCAAATGATCTGGCACATTTGCGATGGCGCTGCAGCGCGCGGCATCCGCAGCGATGTGCTGACCGTCAGCCGCAACACGTCGACGGTCGACCTCGGCAGTCACCTGCACCATCGCGCCAAGGTCACGATCGATATCGCATCATCGCCGTTCTCGGTGTCGGCCTTTCACCGATACCGCGAACTCATGCGCGACGCCGATATCGTGCATTACCACTTTCCGTGGCCGTTCGCGGACATGGTTCATCTGACCGCACGTACCGGCAAACCGTCCGTCGTCACGTACCACTCGGACATCATCCGTCAAAAGAACCTGTTGAAGGTATATCGGCCGCTCATGCTGCGCTTCCTCGACTCGGTCACGCGCATCGTTGCGACGTCGCCGAATTACGTCGACACGAGCCCGGTGCTGCAACGTTACCGCGACAAGGTGGACGTCGTGCCGATCGGCATCGACGAAGCAGCGTATCCGCGCGCGGCCGATGCGACGCTTGCACGCTGGCGGCGAGAGATCGGCGGCAAGTTCTTCCTGTTCGTGGGCAACCTGCGCTACTACAAGGGGCTACATCTGCTGCTGGACGCATTGCACGGTACCCGCCACCGGGTGGTCATCGTGGGCGCCGGGCCGATGGAACGGGAACTGAAGGCGCAAGCGCGCAGGCTCGGCCTGGAAGGCCAATTGCTGTTCACCGGCGCGTCGCCGGACGAGGACAAGATTGCGTTGCTTGAGCTCTGCGAGGCGCTCGTCTTTCCGTCCCACCTGCGCTCCGAGGCTTTTGGAATCTCGCTGCTTGAAGCGTCCCTGTTCGGCAAGCCGATGGTATCGATGGAAATCGGGACCGGCACGTCGTTCGTGAACGTAAATGGTGAAACAGGGTTCGTCGTTCCGCTCGGCGATACGCCGGCTCTACGCAGCGCACTCGATACACTGGCAAACGATCCGGCGCTCGCTGCGCGGTTCGGCGCAGCGGCTCGGCAACGCTACAAAGCGCGCTTCACCGCCGACAAGATGGTCGACGGTTACGTTGAAATTTACGAGCGCGTACTGCGTGAGCAACGGCAGGCCTAGCCGTCGTCAGGGAACCATGCCGTCCAGGCAGAGCCGCAACGCATCCCGCCACTGCGGCGCGGCTAGACCGAACGCACGTACGAACCGCTCGTTAGCCAGCCGGGAATTGACTGGACGCGACGCGGGGGTCGGATACGCGGACGCCGGGATCGGCACGAGTGTCGGCACACGCTGTACGCGCGCCTGCGCGAAGATCGCCGTTGCAAATTCGTACCAGGAGGCCGCCCCCGCCGCCGTCAAGTGATAGAGGCCGCCGTGCCGGTGCCACCACGCGTCGGAGTCGTCCGAAGCAAGCGCTTGCGCGATGACGTGGGCGGTGAGTGCCGCAATCGTTTCGGACCAGGTGGGGGCACCAAACTGATCGTCAACGATCTTCAGTTCGTCCCGTTCGCTCGCCAGGCGCAACATCGTCGTCAGAAAGTTGCGCCCTCGCGCGCCGTAGACCCAACTCGTGCGCAGGATCATGTGCCTGCCCCCGACCGCTGCAATGCCTTGCTCGCCGGCCAGCTTCGATTCCCCATAGATGTTCAGCGGATTCGCCGCGTCCGTTTCGACGTAAGGCTCCGTCTTCGCCCCGTCGAAGACATAGTCCGTTGAATAATGAATCAGCGACGCGCCGATCCGCGCCGCCTCTTCAGCAAGCAAGCGCGGCGCAACCGTGTTGATCGCCATCGCGAGATCACGCTGCGTTTCGGCAGCATCGACTGCCGTATAGGCAGCGGGATTGACAATCACGGTCGGGCGAATCGAGCGCACGACGGACCGGATCGCATCCGGCGACGCAAGATCAAGTGCCGCCCGGTCGAGGCCGATGACGTCACCGAGCCCCTGCATATGGCGCAACAGCGCGAAGCCGACCTGGCCGCGGATACCGGTCACGAGAATTGTGTGTCTACGTTGCATCGTATCGTTCCGGCCCGCGCTCATGCATATACGTCGGCGTCGGCCAGCCGCTTGCCTGCCGCATCCTTCGCCGCCAATTGCGGTTCGCCATCGAACCGCCAATCGATGCCGAGCGCGGGATCGCTCCACAGCAGGCATCGCTCGTGCTCGGGGTACCAGTAATCGGTTGTTTTGTAGAGGAACTGCGCGGTATCGGACAGCACGATGAAACCATGCGCGAACCCGGCGGGTATCCATAGCTGGCGATGATTGCGGGCGCTCAGCACCACGCCCGTCCACTTGCCGAAGTTCGGCGAACTGCGCCGGATGTCGACCGCGACGTCGAACACCTCCCCTTCGACCACGCGGACGAGCTTCCCCTGCGCATGCTCGATCTGATAGTGCAGTCCGCGAAGCACACCCTTTGCAGACAGCGAATGGTTGTCCTGAACGAATTCAACGCCCGCCTCGACATGCTCGGAAAATTCCCGGGCGTTGAAGCTTTCGAAAAAAAACCCCCGCGCATCGCCGAACACCTTCGGCTCGATGAGCTTGACTTCGGGCAGCGCGGTTGCGGTTACTTGGATAGCCATGCGACCTGGTCTGTCAGAATGTTCTTGAGATACTGCCCGTACGCATTCTTCGCCATCGGCTGAGCCAGCCTGAGCAATTGTTCGGCATCGATCCAGCGGCGGCGATACGCGATTTCCTCCGGACATGCGACAACCAACCCCTGGCGCTTCTGCAGCGTCGCGATGAAGCTGGCCGCTTCGATCAATGAGTCGTGCGTGCCGGTGTCGAGCCACGCATAGCCACGCCCCATGATCTCGACATTCAGCGCATTGTCCGTGAGATAGCGCGAATTGACGTCGGTAATTTCCAGTTCGCCACGCTGCGACGGCTTGATATCGGCCGCGATGTCGCATACGCGGTTATCGTAAAAGTACAAGCCCGTGACTGCGTAGTTCGAGCGCGGATGCACCGGCTTTTCCTCGATCGACAGCGCACGGAAGGACTGGTCGAACTCGACCACGCCATAGCGCTCGGGGTCGTGAACGTGATAAGCGAATACGGTCGCCCCAGTGTCGCGGGCGTTGGCACGCTCGAGTTGCTTCGCGAGGTCGTGGCCGTAGAAGATGTTGTCACCAAGGATAAGCGCCGACGGATCATTGCCCACGAAGTCGCGGCCGATCAAAAATGCCTGCGCAAGGCCGTCCGGGGACGGCTGCACCGCATACCGCAGATTCATTCCCCACTGACTGCCGTTACCCAGCATTGCTTCGAAGCGCGGCGTGTCTTGCGGAGTGGAGATGACGAGTACGTCACGAATACCGGCGAGCATCAAAGTCGACAACGGATAGTAGATCATCGGCTTGTCGTATACGGGCAGCAACTGCTTCGATACGACATGCGTAACCGGGTATAGTCGTGTGCCGGAACCGCCGGCGAGAATGATGCCTTTGCGTGCCATGGGGAGCCTTCAGTTCCGTTCCGCGTAATTGGTTTCGACCCACTTGCGATATTCGCCCGACGCGACTTCGTCGACCCATTGCTGGTTATCGATGTACCACCGCACAGTCCGGGCAAGCCCCGTCTCGAACGTTTCAGCCGGACGCCAGCCCAGTTCGCGCTCGATCTTTCTCGCATCGATCGCATAGCGGCGATCATGACCCGGCCGATCCTTTACGTATGTGATTTGCTCCCGATACGACCCAGCCGGCTTCGGGCGCGCGCGATCGAGCAGGTCGCATAACGTATGCACGACTTCCAGATTCGTCTTTTCGTTCCAGCCACCGACATTGTAGGTTTCGCCGGGCACGCCGCGTGCGAGTACGTCGCGGATGGCGCGGCAGTGGTCACCGACGTACAGCCAGTCCCGCACGTTGAGGCCGTCGCCATACACGGGCAGCGGCTTGCCCGCGAGCGCATTTCCGATCATCAACGGGATGAGCTTCTCCGGAAACTGGTATGGACCGTAATTGTTCGAGCAGTTCGTGGTAAGCGTCGGCAGCCCGTAGGTATGATGATATGCGCGCACGAGATGATCGGAAGCGGCTTTCGTCGCCGAGTACGGGCTGTTGGGCGCGTAGGGCGTCGTTTCCGAAAATTGCGGATCGGCCGCCGACAACGACCCGAACACCTCGTCCGTCGATACGTGCAGGAACCGGAATGCCGCCTTGTCGGCATCGCCGAGCCCGCTCCAGTACGCACGGGCCGCTTCAAGCAGCGTAAAGGTGCCGACAACGTTGGTCTGGACGAAATCCGCCGGTCCATGAATCGAGCGGTCGACGTGACTCTCGGCCGCAAAGTGCACGACCGCGCGGGGCTTCGCCTGTGCGAACAGCGCATCGAGTGCCGCGCGATCGCAGATGTCGACGCGCGCGAACGTATGCTGCGGATGGTGTTCGATGGATTTCAGCGTGCGGAAGTTGCCCGCATATGTGAGCTTGTCGACATTGAGCACGGCTTCGTCGGACTGATTCAGCCAGTCGAGGACAAAATTGGCACCAATAAATCCCGCACCGCCCGTAATCAGGATCATGAGATTCCCTCTAGTAGTACGCAGTAGGCACCCGCTGGCACCGCCCGCTTTCGACCTGCCAGTGCAAATGGCCATCGCGTCAGGGCCGAAATTTTACCGGATCATCCTTGAACGGCTTGCGAAGAATGTAAAAATCCGGCGACTGGTCAACCGGCTGCCGCGCGTGCCGAGTTCGAGGCGGATTACGCGTATTCGATGGTCGATTATCATGGACACTCGACGCGTCGCCGTGATTTCGCGGCGGACCTCCATCTCGACTCCGCTCCCCTCGACAACACGCCCAACTTCATGAGCCGGTCCCCCATCGCCATCGGCGACATCCAAGGCTGTCATTCAGCTTTCCAGTCGTTGCTCGAAAAGCTGTCCCCATCGGCCGACACCCCGCTCTGGATCGCCGGCGACATCGTCAACCGCGGCCCGGGCTCGCTCGCTGCACTGCGCTCGCTGATCGACCTCGGCCCCCAAGTCACGGCAGTCCTCGGCAACCACGACCTCCATCTGCTCGCCGTTTCGGCCGGCATCCGCACCGAACGTCCTGGCGACACGATCGGCGAGATCCTCGACGCCCCGGACGCCGACGCCCTTCTCGACTGGGTTCGCCACCGACCGTTCGCGCACTTCGAAGACGGAAAGCTGCTGGTCCACGCCGGCGTGCTTCCGCAATGGGACACTACGCTTGCGCTCGAACTCGCCGACGAACTCCACCGCGCGTTGCGCGCGCCGGACTGGCACGACACGCTTCGTGGCCTCTACGGCAACGAACCGAACCAATGGAATCCGAACCTGAAAAAACGCGACCGGATGCGCGTCGCGTTCAACGCCCTCACTCGCCTGCGCTTCTGCACACCTGACGGCGCGATGGAATTCAAGGCAAACGGCGGCCCTGACAGTGCACCGCCGGGCTACCTGCCGTGGTTCGACGTACCGGGCCGCCGCACCGAAAACGTGACGGTCGTATTCGGCCACTGGGCCGCGCTCGGTCTGATGCTGCGCGACAACCTCGTCGCGCTGGATTCAGGATGCGTATGGGGAAACCAGCTCTCGGCCGTGCGGCTGACGGCCGATCCGACGGAGCGCACGGTCACGCAAGTGCAGTGCGAAGCCTGCCGCACACCGGGCGGCGAATAGCCGGCACGTGCGACGCGCGGGCGAGAAGAAGCGTCACCCCTCCCGCCCCGGCACTGGCGCCTCGTCCGCCGCCTCGCCCGTCGCCCCGCCGCCGACTTCGGTCGCCGGATATGCGTGCTTCTCGAGTTCAGCCAGCGATTCGGGCGACGGCTTGCCGACCTTCGCCTGCATCGCTTCGAGCGCGGCCGCGATCGCGTCGCGCGCCGCCGCCGACGTCGTGCGCCGATCGCCGCCCGGCGGGATCGGCTCGCACACGTACAGATGCGCGACGAGCGGGCCGCCGCGCAACACCATGTCGAGCGACTTCCCGAGCGACAGCTCACCCGTGTAGGCCGGCGCGACCGACTGCCGCCCTTGCGCATCCTCGTACATCAGACACACCGGCTGCACTGCGCACCCCGCCGACACTGCGGCCTGGAACAGGTTCGCGTGAAACGGCAACAGCCCCTGCCCGTCCGACGTCGTACCTTCGGGAAACACGCACATGACGCCGCCGTTGCGCAGCCGTTCTGCCATCTCGTGCATCACCCGCATCGCCTCGGTACGCTTCTCGCGCTGCAGAAACACGGTGTCGAGCTTCTCGGCAAGCCAGCCGACGACCGGCCACTGCCGCACCTCCGCCTTCGACACGAACGGTGTCGGCCGCCATGCATTGACGGTGTAGATGTCAAGCCACGACACGTGGTTGCCGACGACGAGCGCGCCCGCATCGAGCCGCGCGCCGTCGTTGTGCACGACGAGCCGCATCCCGCAGATCCGCAGCATCTTGAGCGACCAGCGGCGTGTGAGCTCGGCGCGGTGCGCGGGCGTGACGTGCGAAAAGCGCAGCGCGACGATCGCCATGCCGCGCAGCAGGTGAAAGACGAGACGCAGCTTGCGAAGAGCGGTCATGGCGAGGATCCGGCGTGGTTCAGTGACGCTCGAACGCGACGTGCCCGGCGACGAGCGTCGCACGCACGCAGGCCGGCAGTTCGTAGCCGAGGAACGGCGAGTTGTGGCCCTGGCTCTTCAGCGCACGCGGCTCGACGCGCCAGTGCGCCCGCGGATCGAACACGCACAGGTCGGCCGCGCCGCCTTCGGCAAGCCGGCCCGCCGGCAGTTGCAGCACGTCGGCCGGCGCGGCGGTGATGCGGCGCAGCGCCTGCGCGAGCGGCGTATTCGTTTCGTCGGCCCATTTCACCGTCAGCGACAGCAGCAGCTCGAGCCCGGTCGCGCCAGGCGTCGCTTCGGCGAACGGCAGCAGCTTCTCGTCGTCGTCGACCGGCGTGTGATCGGAGCAGATCGCGTCGATCGTGCCGTCCGCGAGCGCCGCGCGGATCGCTTCGCGGTCGCGCTCGCCACGCAGCGGCGGATCGAGTCGGAACTGCGAATCGAAATAGCCGATGTCGACGTCGATCAGGTGCAGGTGGTTCGCGCTGACGTCGCACGTCACCGGCAGCCCTTCCGCCTTCGCCGCGCGCACGAGCGCGAGTCCGGCTGACGACGACAGGCGGGCAAGGTGCACGCGCGCGCCCGTGACACGCATCAGCTCGAAAATCGTGTGCAGCGCGATCGTCTCGGCCGCGACCGGCACGCCGGACAACCCGAGTCGCGACGCGAGCGCGCCGCTCGCGGCGACGCCGCCGCGTCCGATGAACGCGTCTTGCGGACGCAGCCACGTCGTGTAGCCGTAAGTGCTCGCGTACTGCAGCGCGCGCAGCAGCACCTGCGTGTCGCGCACGGGCACGTTCGCATGCGTGAAGCCGACGCAGCCCGACTCGGTCAGCGCGACCATCTCGGTAATCACGTCGCCCTTCAGGCCGACGGTGAGCGCGCCGAGCGGATGCACGTTCGCCTGCTTCAGGTTGCGTGCGCGAAACTTGAGCATCTCGACGAGGCCCGGCTCGTCGAGCACGGGGTCGGTGTCCGGCGGGCACACGAGCGTCGTGACGCCGCCCGCGACGGCCGCGGCCATCTCGGACGCGAGCGTCGCCTTGTGCTCGTAGCCCGGCTCGCGCAGGCGCGCGCACAGGTCGACGAGGCCG
The DNA here is from genome assembly GCF_018148075.1 of Burkholderia sp. AU19243. NCBI lineage: Bacteria > Pseudomonadati > Pseudomonadota > Betaproteobacteria > Burkholderiales > Burkholderiaceae > Burkholderia > Burkholderia sp. AU19243. Next base: position 69,164 of record NZ_JAGSTV010000001.1, on the reverse strand, counting down.
GGCGCGACGATCAGGCCCGACGCGTCGATCGTGTTGTCCGCGTTGAAACCGGCCGGAGCCGTGCCGAGCGCGGCGATTTTGCCGTCCGCGACGAATACGTCGGCCTGCCGCTCGGTTCCGGCTGCCGGATCGACCACCGTGCCGCCTTTGATATGAATCTTCATGCGCTGTCTGTGAATGCGTTGATTGCGTTGAGTGCCTGGATCAGGATGCGCGAAATCGGGCTCAGTCGCTGTTGCCGGCGACGATGCCCATCACCGCCATCCGCACGGCGATGCCGAACGTGACCTGGTTGAGGATCACCGACTGCGGACCGTCGGCGACCTGCGAGTCGATCTCGACGCCGCGGTTCATCGGCCCCGGATGCATCACGATCGCGTCGGGCGCGGCAAGCGCAAGGCGCTCCGGCGTCAGGCCCCACGTCTTGAAATATTCCTGCGCGGACGGCAGCAGCGCGCCGCTCATCCGTTCGTTCTGCAGCCGCAGCATGATGATCACGTCGACGCCCTTCAACCCCTCGTCGAGGTTATGGAACACCTTCACGCCCATCTGCTCGAGGCCGCCCGGCAGCAGCGTGCGGGGGCCGATCGCGCGCACTTCCGGCACGCCGAGCGTGGTGAGCGCGTGGATGTCGGAGCGCGCGACGCGCGAATGCAGGATGTCGCCGACGATCGCCACGCGCAGCTTCGTGAAGTCGCGCTTGTAGTGGCGGATCGTGTACATGTCGAGCAGCCCCTGCGTCGGGTGCGCGTGACGGCCGTCGCCGGCGTTGATCACGTGCACGTGCGGCGCGCAGTGCTCGGCGATCAGGTACGGCGCGCCGCTCGATGCATGGCGCACGACGAACAGGTCGGCATGCATCGCCGACAGGTTGTTGATCGTGTCGAGCAGCGACTCGCCCTTGCTCGTCGACGACGCATTGATGTTCAGGTTCAGCACGTCGGCCGACAGGCGCGTCGCGGCGATCTCGAACGTCGTGCGGGTGCGCGTCGAGTTCTCGAAGAACAGGTTGAACACCGACTTGCCGCGCAACAGCGGCACCTTCTTCACCTCGCGGTCCGTCACGCTGACGAACTGCTCGGCGGTATCGAGGATGTGGTTGACGATCGAGCGCGGCAGCCCCTCGATCGACAGCAGGTGTTTGAGCTCGCCGTTTTTCGTGAGCTGCGGATTGCCCTTCAGGAAACCGTAGCGGAACCGCTCGGGGCTCGCGGCCGCAGCGGGATTGCCGGTGCGGCCAGTGGTGTCGGTGGTCATGGTGTGCGTGATTCCAACTATGCAAACGGGCCGCGGCGCGAACCGGCGGCCCGGGATACGGTTTCGCGGTTCGTTCAGCCGCCGTGCGCCTCGAGACGCAGCGTGAACTGCGCGGCGGCGTCGCGCGTCAGCACGAGCGTCGCATCGGCCGGCACGTCGACCGTGCCGCCCGAGAAGCGCGCGGCGACCGGCAGCTCGCGGCCGCCGCGATCGGCGAGCACCGCAAGCTCGACCGCGGCCGGACGGCCGTAGTCGAACAACTCGTTGAGCGCGGCGCGCACGGTGCGGCCGGTGTACAGCACGTCGTCGACGAGCACGATGCGCGCGCCGTCGACGTCGAACGGCAACGACGTCGGGCTCGCCTGACTGTGCAGTCCCTTTTTCGCGTAGTCGTCGCGATGCAGCGCGACGTTCACGACGCCGAACGCCGGCGCGCCGAGATCGCGCGCGAGGCGCTCGGCAAGCCACGCGCCGCCGCTGTGAATGCCGGCGAGCCGCGGGCCGCCCGGCTCGGCGAACGCCGTGCCGTACGCTGCGCGAATCTGGTCGAGCAGGACGTGGTAAAGCGCGTCGGCGTCAATGTTGCTCATGGTCTGACAATTGATCGAGATACTGTTGAAGGATCACGGCCGCGGCCTCGGCATCGAGCATCTCGGAGCGCGCGCGGCCGCGTACGTTGCGCTCGCGCAGCCCTGCCTCGGCCTCGACCGACGAATAGCGTTCGTCGACCCACGTGACGGGCAGCCCGAAGCGGCCGTTCAGCTGATTGCCGAAGCGCTTCGCCTGCTGCGTCATCTCGTGCGGCGTGCCGTCCGGGTGCATCGGCAGCCCGACGACGAGCGCGTCCGGCCGCCATTCGGCCAGCAACTCGCCGACCGCCTTGAAGCGGTGCTCGCGGTTCAGGTTGGGAATCACGACGAGCGCGCGGGCCGAGCGCGTCAGCGCATTGCCGATCGCGACCCCGATCCGTTTCTCGCCGTAGTCGAACGCCAGGAGCGTCGCATCGCGCGCGCTCGCGCCACTCATGCGTGCCCTGCTTCGCCGGACAGCATCGACGAGCTGACGCCGAGCAGGCCGAGTGCGGCTTCGAAGCGCTCCTCGGCCGGCGTGTCGAACACGATGCGCGGATCGGCGGCGACCGTCAGCCAGCCGTTGCGGGAAATCTCTTCCTCGAGCTGCCCGGCACCCCAACCCGCATGGCCGAGCGTCAGCAGGAAGCGCTTCGGGCCGGTGCCCGTCGCGACCGCCTCGAGCACGTCTTTCGACGTCGTCATCTCGAGCCCGCCCTCGACCGACATCGACGAGTTGTAGTTCGCGCCCTCGACCGGCTCGTGCAGCACGAAGCCGCGCTCGGTCTGCACCGGGCCGCCGAAATACACGGGGATGTGCAGCAGCGGCTCGATATCGAGCTTCAGGTCGATGCGGTTGAACAGCGATTCGAGATCGATGTCGGTGGGACGATTGATGACGAGGCCGAGCGCGCCGCGCTCGCTGTGATCGCAAAGATAGACCACCGTTCCCGAAAACGTCGGATCCGCCATGTTCGGCATGGCGATCAGGAACTGGTTGGTGAGATTGATGCGATCGGAAGGCTTTGACATGGTTTGAATTTTAGCAAAGACGCCGCGACCTGACCGGGCCGCGATCAACAAGCAACGCCGCACGACGCTGGCAACGACGCGCGCGGATTACACGGCACTCTAACACGCGCGCGGGGGCTGTCGGGAGCGTGTTGGGGGCCCGTGCGGCAAGGCCTGCCGCCGCGGTCGCGCCCCGTTGCGGGTCAGGTCCGGCCAAGCGCCGCACCGAGCGCTTCGGACGCCGCTGTGAGGTCCGGCGGCGCCACGCCCGCGGCGATCTTTAACAGCGCAGCACGCAGCATGTCGGACGCACGGCGGTGCGCGTCGAGCCCGCCATCGGCGAGCGGCAGGCCATGCGCGGCACGACGCCACGCGAGCCCGAGCGTATCGGCCAGCAGCGCCGCGTGACCAAGCCCGAGTGCGCAGGCGGCCGTGCCGACGCGATAGGCGGCCGCGGATGCACGCCACGCCGCGCCCGCATCGGCCGCGGCCGGGGCGGTCGCGAGATCGGCCATCGACGCGTCGGCGGTCTGCAGGAAATCCTCGTACGCGTGCGCGTTGACGGTCACGGCGCCGAGCACGCGGGTCGGTGCGGTTGCGACGGCATCGCGCTCGGCACGCGCCGCACCGGCTTCCCACAGCGCTTCGGACGCGGGCGTGCCGGCAACGTGCCAGTCCACGGTGAGCCCGTAGTCGTGCAGCACGTCGACGAGCGCGCCATCCTCGGCCGCCGCGCCGAACAGCGCGAAATCGCGCCACAGCAACGCGGCCGTCTCGCGCACGAGCTCGGGTGGCGCATGGCGCCGGCCCCGCGCGTGCTCGCCGAGCAGCAGGTTGGTCCGCGCGAGAAACCGTTTCAGCTCGGGCGCGGCGGTGGCGCGCAGCGCGCGCAGGCACGCAGCGGCGAGCCGCCAGAAGTCGTACGGCGTACCGTCCGAGAGCGCGGCGAGGGTCGTATCGAGTTCGTCGAGCGCCGCCTCCTGCGCACCGCTCGCCGCGCGCAGCGCGCCGAGCAGCGCCTGCTCGTAGCGGGCCCGCGCGCGGCTTGCGAATGCGTCCGGCAGCGCGCACAGCGTTGCCGGCGGCATTGCGCGTCCGACGAGCGCCAGTACGTCGAGCGACACGTTCGCGTGCCGGTCCGCCGCGCTTTGCGCGCGCAACCCGCGAAAATGATCGAAAAGAACCGGCGAGCAGGCAAGCTCGCGCAAATTGTGACGGCCGACAGCCGCGCGGAAATCGCGCAGTGCGAGGCGCCAGGCGTGAGCGGCCGGCGCCTCGGCGCCCGGGGGCGCCGACGCCGCCAATTGCCCCGCGAAACGGGCGGCCGGCAACCAGCCGGCTTCCGCCAGCACAGCCGCCGCGGCCGACAACGGCTCTACCGCGTCGTCGCGACGCTCGAATGCGTCGCCGGCCGCCGCAAGCCACGCGTCGGCCGCGCGCACGGCGCCGCCGCGCGGGTTCGGCAGTGCGTCAGGGTGGGGAATGTTCGCCGGATCGGACGTCATGTACACGCGCGCCTGTCATCGTCAAGTCGCTCGCGCCGACCGCGGCGCGCAAGCGCCAGGCAATCGCGAGACCGGAGCGGTGTGCGCGCGGGCCGACGGTCCGGTCAGATCTGGACCATCTCGAAGTCTTCCTTGCGAGCGCCGCATTCGGGGCACGTCCAGTTGATCGGGACGTCTTCCCAGCGCGTGCCCGGGGCGATGCCCTCTTCGGGCAGCCCGGCTTCTTCGTCATAAATCCAGCCGCAAATCAGGCACATCCAGCTCTTGTATTCCATCTTAAGCCGCGTCGGGAAAGTCGGTAAATTCGGGAGCCATGATGGTACCGTGTCGGGGCCGGACTGCCTAGCAATCGCGCTGGAGGGCAGCGACTACGTCGCGTCGCGCTAAAAAATCCGTCGTGCGGGCCGGATTCCGCCGCATAATGGCTGCACAGTGCGGCCTGCCGGGCAACACCGGGCAAAAACCGCCCAATTCGCCTCGCCGTCCGCCTCTCCGTCGCTTTCCCCGTTTTTTTCTTGCCCCATTTTTACATGTCCAGCAACGCCCCTCCGATCGTCCTCACCTTCGGCCTGTCCGATCCCACCGGCGGCTCCGGCCTCCAAGCCGATCTGATGACCCTGGCGAGCATGGGCTGTCACGGCGTGTCCGTCCTGACCGGCTACACCGTGCGCGACTCGGCCGCCTGCGACGAAGTCACCGGCCTCGATCCGGATGTCGTCGCCGCGCAGGCGCGCATGCTGCTCGAGGACATGCCGGTTGCCGCGTTCAAGATCGGCGCGGCGACGCGCGCGGAAGTCGTGAGCGCGATCGCCGAGGTGGTCGCCGATTACGACGGCGTGCCGCTGGTGCTCGCACCCGACTTCACGCTCGACGACGAACACGTGCTCGCCGCCGACGATTTGCGCGAGTCGATCGCCGATCTGCTTGCACCGCAGACGACGCTGCTGGTCGCCGATCACGCGACGCTGATCGCGCTCGCGCAGCCGGACGGCGATGCCGAGGCGCCGAACCTCGATGCGGCCGTGTCGCACCTGCTGTCGCAGGGCTGCGAATACATCCTGTCGTCGGAGACGGGCTCGCACCGGCTCGTCAATACGCTGTACGGCGAGGAAGGCCAGCTCCGCGAGGACATGTGGGATCGCTCGCCGCACCGGCTGATGGGCATCACCGACACGCTCGGCGCGGCGATCGCCGCGTTGCTCGCCAATGGGCAGGAACCGCCCGAGGCCGTTCGCGAAGCGCAGGAATATCTTTACCAGGCCGTGCGCGACGCGTTCCGGCCCGGTATGGGTGCGTACCTGCCCGATCGGTTCTTCTGGGCGCGTAGTAATGACGAGGACGGTGGGCCAGCCGTGACGGAAAACAGCAAAAGCTCGCCACGGATCGCCCGGCATTAACCGCCACAGGCGGCCACACGTTCGCGGGCGTGACGTGCCCCTTCGCGCCCGCTCGCTCGCGATCGCGCGTGCGGCATGCCGCCGATGTCCCCGGCGATCGCGGCCTTGACCGGCTCCCGCAGCCGCCCGCTGTCAATTGCCGTTCGATCCCGGCGCCATGCGTTGCACCTGCCTGTTCCGCTGGCTTTTCCGGGCGTTTGACTGTAAGGTACCGCGCGCGGAGTCTCTGTCCGCCAGCCCACTGGCGCGGACTACCGGGCCGGACAATCACGAAACCAGCATGTCGCCACCAATCCATGAGCTTGCGCCCGCGCGCTGCGTACGCAACTCCGGCAATCGCAGCCTGAATGTAATTTTCTGTAATTTTGCCCGTTTCGATTTGTTCTATATTCCAGCGATGTTCGCCGAATTCGATATGGCCATTTAGATATTTGTACGCCATCAACATACGCGCGAATCCCTCACTGGCAGGCGATGAAATTAATCATTCAAATCCCGTGCTTCAACGAAGCCGCCACATTACCGATTGCACTGGCGGCCCTACCGCGCCGACTCCCCGGATTTGACAGGGTCGAATGGCTCGTTGTCGACGACGGTAGCAGCGACGGGACCCTGGAAGTCGCACGCGCCGCGGGCGTCGATCACCTCATCCGACATCCGCATAACCGCGGTCTTGCGCGCGCATTCATGACCGGACTGGAAGCCTGTCTGCAGCGCGGCGCGGACGTCATCGTCAATACCGACGCCGATAATCAATACAACGCCGCGGATATTCCTGCGCTAGTGCGCCCTATTTATGCCGGTGATGCCGATATCGTCGTCGGTGCGCGGCCGATCGATGAAATCGCCCATTTCTCCACAATCAAAAAAGCGCTGCAGAAAATCGGCAGTTGGGTAGTGCGTACCGTAAGCCGTACCGACATTCCCGACACGACAAGCGGCTTTCGTGCCTATAGTCGCCATGCCGCACAGAGAATAACGGTCTTCAGCAATTACACGTACACCCTCGAGACCATCATCCAGGCCGGCCAACGCGACATGTCGATCGTATCGGTACCAATCAGGGTCAATGGATTCCTGCGACCGTCGCGACTGGTAAAGAGCATCGGTTCGTACGTGATGCGCTCTGCCCACACCATCCTGCGGATTTTCGTGATCTACCGGCCCGCCGCTTTTTTCGGCACGCTGGGCACGATCCTGCTCGGCGCAGGCGCGGCAATCGGACTCCGCTTTGTCTATTTCTGGGCGACCGGTCACGGTGCCGGACACGTCCAATCCCTGATTCTCGCGTCGATACTCGTGGGCGCCGGCTTTCAGACCCTGTTGATCGCCATCATTGCGGACCTGTTGTCGACCAACCGCAAGTTGCTCGAGGATGTGCGCTTCATGGTCAAACAGATGCAAACTGACCGTGCGAGCCCACAGCGGCTCGACAATGATGCGGCACACGCGCTCGAGGTCGTCCGATGAAGATCGCGCAGGGCATGGCCGAAAACGGCATCGTCGTCGGCAACCATTACGACAAGTACGGCTCACGCAACCCCATCGTACGACGTCTCATGCGAGGTTTCGACGAAGCCCTGACCGACTTCGTGGCCCGGGCGGCACCGTCATCCATTCACGAAATTGGCTGCGGCGAGGGGTATTGGGTTCTACGGTGGCAACAGCAGGGTCTTCACGCCACCGGTAGTGATTTCTCCGGCCAGGTCATCGAGATCGCACAAGAGAATGCGATCGCGTCCGGAATCGATCCGGCGTGTTTCTCGCGGCGCGACGTCTATGAGATGCGCCCCCGGGAAGTGCAAGCCGACCTCGTCGTTTGCTGCGAAGTGCTGGAGCATCTCCACCAGCCGGAAGTCGCGTTGCGCAACATCGAGGCGCTGGGCGCACGCCACGTGGTGTTCAGTGTGCCGCGCGAGCCGATCTGGAGCGCAATGAACCTCGCCCGCGGCAAGTATCTGTCAGCCATGGGGAATACGCCGGGCCACGTTCAGCGTTGGTCAACCCGTACATTCCTTGCATTCATCTCCACACGCTTCGAGATCCTGAGCGTGCGCACGCCGTTGCCGTGGACGATGCTGCTTTGCCGCCCTCGCAACGCTGCAAACGCGTGAAATTCGGCCAACGGGAACGGCGCTGCGTGCATCTGGCCGGCAGCACACTGGGTGCGCTCGGCATGATCTTCGTCGGCATGAAGCTTGTCGAATACAGCCGGCAGCTTTCAATCGACACGTTCTCCGCGTTGACATGGAGCGCCGTGGGATTGCTTAGCGCAGGCTACGGTGCGTGCGGTGTGCTGCTCGCGCTCGCGTGGCGGCACCTGCTCGCCCACCACGCCGTCGAGTCGTCACGTACGTGGGCCATTCGGACGTATGGCGTGTCGCAACTTGCCAAATACACGCCTGGAAACATTTTTCATCTTGCCGGTCGCCAGGCGATCAGCATTGCTGCCGGCCTGCCTGCATGGCCGGTCGCCAAGTCAATCGGCTGGGAACTTGCCGTCATCGCATCGACCGCACTGCCCTTCGCGTTGTTGGCGGCTCCGCTCAAATGGGCGGCAATCGGCACTACGACGGCCGCGGCCGCGTTCGCGGGATTGCTTGCCATTGCTGTTTGGGCACTGGGAACGATGTGGTCCCGACAGGTCGCGCGTGCCGTGTCACTGCACGCCCTGTTTCTGGTTGCCGCCGGGCTGATCTTCTGCGCCCTGCTCGCCATCGCGTCCACATCCGCAACGGTCGACGCGCTTCGCGCCGGTTTCTGGTTGCCCGTGTGCGGCGCTTACGTGGTGGCGTGGCTCGCCGGGCTTGTGACTCCCGGGGCGCCGGCGGGTGTCGGCGTACGCGAAGCCGTCCTGTACTGGCTGATGCACGGGATCGTCGGGCAAGCAGATCTCATTACCACGATCGTCCTCGGCCGCACGGTGACCGTGGCGGGCGATCTGATTTTCTTTGTCGGCGCGACGCTCGCCACCAAACACCAGCAGTGATTCAGACATGCGCAACACTCAACGGAACTCGCTTCCATTCATTCACATCTTGCGCAAAGCGCTGCCGTTCGCGGGAGCGCTGACGGTGGTCGCGGTCGTCTACGGAGCCGTGCCCTTCGTCGCCCTTCCGACGCTAGGTCAAGCATTGTGGGTTTCGTCATTCGCTCAGTCTTTCGCCAACAGCGGCTGGCCGTCGATTTTCGCCCACAATTTCGGTCTTCCTGCCCCCGCACCGATCGCGTTCGGCCTGTCCGGCGCGCTCGTCGAGAGTGCAGTGCTGGCCGCGACGCCGCTGAATGCCGCCGACGCGTACAGCGCTACCATGCTGCTATTTCTGGCGCTCGCACTGTGGGGCGCGAAACGCTATGCATTGGCACAAGGCGCTTCGGCACGATATGCGCTGCCGCTTGGCGTGGTGTGGGCGACCCTGCCGGTCGTATGGGCACACGCGGGATATTCGATGTTGTCTGCCGGGATAGCGCTGTTACCACTTTACCTGTGGACGACACACCGACTGTGCGATGCGCTCGCTTCGCAAGACTGGCGGACGATCGCGAGATCGGGGATGGCATTCGCGATCGCCGCATGTCTGGCAGTCTTCACCGACGGGTATACGTTCGTAATGTTCGCTGTGGGCGCAACTGTCCAGTATGCGGGCTGGATCGCGCAGTCAGATAGTCGCCGGGTACGTCAGCTTGCCGCCGGCCTGCCGATTTATGCCGTCGGCTTCGGGATCGCGTTCGCGCTTTACCGACGATACATCGACACGCAAAGCTTCCATACCGACCCATTGTCCGTGTTTCGCGGCTATGGCGTGGATGTGACCATGCTCGTACGGCCCACGCAAGGGCTCCTGTGGATATGGGATACGCTGCGCATCAGTACGCCCAGAAGCGACGCCGCCTACTTCGGCGACGCATCCGTGTGGTTCACAACGTTCGTCGCGCCAGTCGCAATTGCGGGCATGGCCGGATTCGCCCTGACGAGGGCGCGCGCCCGCGGCGTCTCGCTGCTAGTGCTTGGCGCGTTCGCGACATACCTCGCCCTCGGCCCGTCGTTGAAAATCGATTCCGTACGGCCCGATGCCGATCGCGCTGCCGGCAATTTCCAAGCGACGATGCCTGCCGAATACGCAATCGGGCCGACCGGATCGGCCTATCTGTCGACTCACGTGCCAGGCTTCAAAAACATGCGCGCGTCGTACCGATGGATCGCACTGACCGCCTTCGCGTTCTGGGCTCTGTTTGTCCTGCTGATCGGTGAGCTGTCTCGTCGCGACAAGCACGGCATTGCGTGGTCGCTGCTCGGTTTGATGCTGGTATCGAACCTGCCGCATCCGGCTTCCGGTCTCGCGTATTCCGAATCGCACGATTACGTGCGTCAGATGCGTCTGCATGAGCCGCTGCGCTTCCGTGACCAGTTCGAGATGCTCGACCGATCGATCGTCGCCGACTTCAGGGAGGACGCGCCAAAGCAAGGCATTACTGCGTTTATTCCGCAGGGGAACGACTTTCTGGCCGCCTATCTGGCTGCAACGTCCGGTACGCACACCTACAACATCGGCGGCGACAAAAACGTCGCGTTCGCACAAGCGCACTGGCCACCGTCGGTCTCGACGCTGTTTTCATCCGATACCACGACGCTTGCAGGCAACATCGACCGCGTGCTTACGGACCGCAGTGCGCATGCCGTGGTCATCAGCTACGTGAACCTGCTATGGAACGCCCACATTTGGCCGCCATCGCCTGCAGAATTGGACCGCGCTCGCGCGCACTACGCTACAGCAGTGGATGCGTTCTCGGCCAATCCCCGCTTTGTCGTGAAAACGCGACCCTACTACGCATTGATCATGCTGCGCGAATAGCACAGCGGATCCATCGACGATCTGCGCCAAGGCTTTTCATTCGGCATTGACATCAGTACGCAAAAAAAGACCCGCATCGCTGCGGGTCTTTTTTTGGCAGGAACGCGCATCGCTGCGCGCTCCGGACACACGATCGACCGAAGTCGATTACATGTCCATGCCCATGCCGCCCATGCCGCCCGGCATGCCGCCCGGCATCGGAGCGTCTTCCTTCGGCAGTTCTGCGACAGCAGCGTCCGTCGTCAGCAGCAGGCCTGCGACCGAAGCTGCGTTCTGCAGTGCGGTGCGCGTGACCTTGGTCGGGTCGACGACGCCGGCTTCGACCATGTCGACGTACTCGCCCGTCGCTGCGTTGTAGCCGTAGTTGCCCTTGCCTGCAGCAACTGCCGCCACCACGACGCTCGCTTCTTCGCCACCGTTCGTGACGATCTGGCGCAGCGGCTCTTCCATCGCGCGCAGCACGATCTTGATGCCGGCGTTTTGATCGGCGTTCACGCCGGTCAGGCCTGCGATCGCGGTGCGAGCGCGGATCAGCGCAACGCCGCCGCCCGGGACGATGCCTTCTTCAACGGCAGCGCGGGTTGCGTGCAGCGCGTCTTCGACGCGTGCCTTCTTTTCCTTCATTTCGACTTCGGTCGCAGCGCCGACCTTGATCACTGCCACGCCGCCGGCCAGCTTCGCCACGCGTTCCTGCAGCTTTTCGCGGTCGTAGTCCGACGTTGCTTCTTCGATCTGCGTGCGGATCTGCTTGACGCGCGCTTCGATGTTGGTCGCTTCGCCAGCGCCGTCGATGATCGTCGTGTTTTCCTTGCCCACTTCGATGCGCTTCGCCTGGCCCAGTTCTGCCAGCGTTGCCTTCTCGAGCGTGAGGCCCGTTTCTTCCGCGATGACCTGGCCGCCGGTCAGGATTGCGATGTCTTCCAGCATTGCCTTGCGACGATCGCCGAAGCCCGGCGCCTTGACCGCAACGGTCTTCAGGATGCCGCGGATGTTGTTGACGACCAGCGTTGCGAGCGCTTCGCCTTCGACGTCTTCAGCGATGATCAGCAGCGGACGGCCAGCCTTTGCCACTTGCTCGAGCACCGGCAGCAGGTCACGGATGTTCGAGACCTTCTTGTCGTGCAGCAGCACGAACGGGTTCTCGAGAACGGCAACTTGCTTGTCCGGGTTGTTGATGAAGTACGGCGACAGGTAGCCGCGGTCGAACTGCATGCCTTCGACGACGTCGAGTTCGTCGGCGAGCGACTTGCCGTCTTCGACGGTGATCACGCCTTCCTTGCCGACCTTGTCCATCGCTTCAGCGATGCGATCGCCGATCGACGAATCGCTGTTCGCCGAGATCGCGCCAACCTGGGCGATTTCCTTGTTCGTCGTGCACGGCTTGCTGATCTTCTTCAGCTCTTCGACAGCCGCTGCGACTGCCTTGTCGATGCCGCGCTTCAGGTCCATCGGGTTCATGCCCGATGCGACGTACTTCATGCCTTCGCGAACGATCGATTGCGCGAGGACGGTTGCCGTCGTCGTGCCGTCGCCTGCGTTGTCGCTGGTCTTGGAAGCCACTTCCTTGACCATTTGCGCGCCCATGTTCTGGAGCTTGTCCTTCAGCTCGATTTCCTTCGCGACCGAAACACCGTCCTTGGTCACCGTCGGGCCGCCGAAGCTGCGCTCGAGCACGACGTTGCGGCCCTTCGGACCCAGCGTGACCTTGACCGCGTTGGCCAGAATGTTCACGCCTTCGACCATCTTCGAACGGGCGGAATCGCCGAATACGACGTCTTTAGCTGCCATCTTCTAACTCCTTGAATTCTTGGGAATATGTACCGTCTGTGGACGCTTACTTCGCGTTGACCACGGCCATGATGTCTTCTTCGCGCATGACCAGCAGCTCCTGGCCGTCGACCTTGACGGTCTGGCCAGCGTACTTGCCGAACAGCACGCGATCGCCGACCTTCACGTCGAGCGCGATCGGGGCGCCCTTGTCGTCGCGCTTGCCCGGGCCGATGGCCAGGACTTCGCCTTGATCCGGCTTCTCAGCAGCTGCGTCGGGGATCACGATGCCCGAGGCGGTCTTGGTTTCCTGATCCAGGCGCTTGACGATCACGCGATCGTGCAAAGGACGAAGGTTCATATTCACTCCTCTCTTGACTGAGATTGAAGAACGCTTAGGGAATCTGCCCGGCATGTCGCCCGGCAGAGAATTGTTAGCACTCTCGTGCAGCGAGTGCTAATTATATGGACGGGTTTTGACAAATTCAAGAAGGGGAGCCGGAGGTTTTTTCAGCCGGCAGGCAGCGCCGAAAACGCGGGAAAATATCTAAAAAATCGATTTATAAACAACAAGATAGGCGTCGACCGGGCACTCCGGCAGCGGCGACGCTACGGGATTTCCCCGACCTCGCCCTCATTCCGCACGGGGTTGGAACCGGATTGCCGCGACCGTCCGGCTCCGCGCAAAAACGGCTGCCAGGGCGCCGGCGAACGCATCGCTCCGCCGGCCGATCGTCACGTGTCGGGGCAGCCGGCGACCGGCTCGAACCTTCGGCCGTCGGTCTCGACCGTCGCACCGAGCAGCCGCGCGAGACCCTTCGCGCCCTCGCGCATCACGACGCCGTGGTTCCACACGAACAGTGGGCGCGCCACCGGCTCCAGCCAGTTCATCCAGCGCTCGCACGTGCGGATGTGCCAGTCGTAGCGCACGACGGTGCACGTCCCGTCGCCGGTGAACGACCAGCGGCCGTCGCCCTCGATCGCGCCGCTCGCGCGGCCTTCGAGCACGTGCGGCCGCTCGACGCGCAGCACGCGCATGTCGAAGGTGAGCCGGTACGGCAGCGCGCCCTTCCATGTGTACCGCTGCAGCGCGCCGATGCCGCGCGCATCGCCGGACTCGATCTCGACGGTCCGCACGGCGCTCTTCCACCATTCGGGCCAGCGGTCGACCTGATAGATCGCGTCCCAGACCGCGGCGAGCGGCGCGTCCACGCGCCACGTCGTCGAAAACCGGTACTTCGCCATGCCACCTCCGGCAGGAATCGGAATTCGGGGGATCGGCCGCGCGATCAGGGGGAGAAGAAGCGGGCAGGAAACGCGACGTTGATCTCGACGTCGTCGAGCGTCACCGTCTCGAGCGGCTCGACGTCGCCGTCCGCGAAGCTGACGACTTTCAGCGGAAAACCGTCCTCGGCGTCCAGCCATAGCCGATAGCGATGCACGCCGTCGACGACGTGCGCCGGCGCGCCCGTCACCGACACGCGCAGCGCGGTTCGGCCGCCGATGGATTCCTCCCCTTCCGTCACCGTCGCGCCGCCCTCCTGCAGCGCATGCACGTTGCGCAGCAGCGCGCCGACGTCCGACCGGTCCACACGATGGCCGCTGCGGTCGCGCACGAGCGGGTTCGACGGCGACAGCGTCAGCGCGGGCGGCGCATGCTCGCCAAACGGACGCAGCCGCACTTTGCCATCGTCGGGATCGTACGCGAGCACAGCGCCGCGATGCGGCGACACGAAGTCCATCCGGACCAAACCGGGCTTCTGGTACGCATAGTGAAATTCGGTGTGCTCGCCGCTTCGCGCGGACGAGCGGATCGTCGCGCGGTACGAGTGCAGCTGGTCGAAACGGGCCTGCGCAACGGTCACCGGGTCGGCTGTCATGCTTGCTCCTATCAGGCTCGCGGCCACCAATGCAGCGATCATGGCGCCGCCTCGACGTCGAGCACGCCCTCCATTCCGCGCTCGCGATGGCTGCGCAAGAACAGAAGCCGATGCGTGCAATAGTAGGCGAAGCGGCCGGGCGCGGTCGGCGTGAAGCGGAACGTGCGCGGCGTCGTCGCCAGTTCGGTATGCACTGCGATGCCGGCCTGCGGCGCGTCGATCTCGAAACTGTGCGGCACGACGCCCGGCTCGGCCGATACGGTCAGCTCGACCGGCGCATGCGCGCGGACGATCACGTGGTTCGGTCGAAAGAAGTAGCTGCCGCCGACGATAGTCACCCGCTGGACGCCGTCGGCGTCGAGCGGCACGCGCACCGGCGCATCGCCGTCCGCCCGCGCGAACCCGGCGCCTGCCGCCAGCGCCATCGTTACCATCGCCGCCTTCGCATTCATGACCTGTCCCCTGCTCCCGGCCGATATCGCGGGCATCAGCCCTTCCATGCGTCGGTCGACCCGCCGAGCGCGCCGCAAGCGTCGATCGCGAGCTCCCGCAGACGCCGTTCGTCGCCGCGCCCTGACAGCGCAAATCCCATGCCGCGATCGGACCAGAAATATGTATGACGGCCGTCGGCCGACATCGCCTGTGGCGCGAGGTGCCGCGCGTCGTAGGCCGTCATGTACAGCGTCACGCGGGCGCCGTCCGCGCGCTGGTACATCAGTTGCGCGGCGGGGCCGGCGTCGCCAGGCAGCAACCGGCCGCCGATGAGCGCATAACCGTATTCGTCGAGCGACGGTGCGTGCACTGGCCGGCCCAGACGCGCGGACAGCCATCCGGCCAGACGCACCGGATCGCGCGCGTCGATTTCGACCGGATGATCGCGATCGGCCGCGTACACCGCGTACGCGACATCCGCGCGCGCCGCGAACGCGGGTTCGACGCCGAACACCGCCCAGCCTGCATGCAGCGCGATGCCGAGCACAACGCCGGCAGCCAGCCCCGCAAACGCGTACGCGACCACACGCCGGCGCGGCGCGCGCCGCTGCACGAACAGTGCCGGCGCCGCCGCCGGCAGCGGAAACAGCGCGCGCAGCGCGTCGCGTTGCGCCCGGTAATGCTCGTATCGTTCGGCTTCCCGCGGAGCGGACTGCAGCCGCGCGAGCACCTCGCGCCGCTCGTCCGCGGACAGCTCGCCGTCAAGCAGCGCCGACAGCAGCTGGGCCGACGCATCTGCGCCGTCGTCCCGGTCGTTCGAAGGCTTGTGCGGATCGTCCATCATGTCTTCCCGACCACCCGTAATGCGGCCGTACCGTGCGCCGAAGGCTCGCCCGACAGCAGCGTGCGCATCTGTTCCCGCGCACGCGACAGCCGCGACATTACCGTCCCGATCGGCACACCCAACACCTGTGCGGCATCGCGATAGCTCAGCTCCTCGAGTGCGATCAGCAGCAGCACCTCGCGCTGCTCGACGGGCAGCCGGTACAGCGCGCGCTGCACGTCACGCAACATCAGGCCGCCCATCGCGTCGGCCGGCGCGGCCATCGTCTGCCACGGCGCGGTCGCGTCGTCGACCGCGATCTCGTGCCGTGCGCGCAACTGATCGATGAAACGGTGGCGAAGCAGCGTCAGCAGCCACGCGCGCAGATTGCCGCCATCGCGGGGCGGCCGGTTCAGCGCGCGCTCGAGCGTGTCCTGCACGAGATCGTCCGCCCACGCGCGGTCGCCCGTCAGCGCGCGCGCATACCGCGTGAGATGCGGCAGCCACACCAGCAGATCCGATTCGTAGCTCATCCGGATGCCTCGCGCGTCGCCGCGCCGTCGGTCCGTCAGTCATTCCGTCGATCAGGGACGCGCGACGTGCCACATGCCGCCGACTCCGTCGCCGCTTGCGTCCCCCGCTTTGCGGTCCATCTTCCAGCGATACAGCGGGCGGCCGCGATACGCCCATTGCTTCTTGCCGTCGTCGCGGGCGACGATGCTCAGCGCACCGGACGCCTTGTCGTATCCGTCCGCAAGCGCCGGCGGCCAGTTCGCCGCGCACGTGCCGCTGCACGTGCTTTTGCCCGGCGCGTCGTGATCGAACACGTACAGCGTCATGTGGTCTTCGTCGACCAGCTTCCCGTCCGCGGCCTGCGGCGGTTCCGCGGCAGCGGGCCGCGCGATCGCCGTGGTCAGCGCGACGGCCAATAGCATCGTCTTCATTCCCGTTCTCCTTTGCGTGGCATCGCACGGCACCAGGCGCGGCGACGCCCGACGGGACCGCGGACTTCGTCATGGTCATTATCCCGCCGTGCGGTTGCGCCGCGACTCGGTATGTAAACGGACGGGCCGGCCGGTTATTCCATGCGGGCGATGTTGCGGCTGTTGCGCCTGCGCGGGAGGCCGGCGGCCGGCAAACCGGCCATTCCTCGGCCAAATGAAATTGCGCGTCAGAAACGAAAACGCGGCATGACATTGCTGTCATGCCGCGCCGTGCGACCTGCCGCGCGCGGGAGGCGATGCACCGATCCCGCACGCGCCGGCCGGTTACTTCGGCAGTGCGCCCGTCACCGCTTGCAGCAGCGTCGACACCGGTGCGAGCGGGTTGTTTGCCGATCCGCTGCCCGAATGCGGCGTGACCGACAGACCAGGCGCGGACCCGAGAGCAGTGCCCAGTGTCGTGCCGACGGCGTTGACCACCGTCGCCGACGCGTTGCCGGTCGTCGAAACCAGCGAGCCGACCGCGCCGGCCGTGCTGCCCGCCGCACTCGCGCCGGAGCCGAGCAGGCCGCCGCCCGCCGCCGCCGTCGAACCTGCCGCGCCCGACAGCGCACCGGCCGCCTGCCCGAGCGCCGCAGGACCGCTGCCGAGCGCGCCCGTCACCGAGCCGAGCGCGCCGGTCAATGCGCCGGCCGGATTGCTGCCGCCGGTCAGACCGCCGACGAGGTTCGTGATCGGCGCGATCGGGCTGCTGCCGCCTGCGCCCGACAACGTACCGACGACCTGATTCACGACGCCTTGCACCGGCGCCAGCGGGCTGGTGCCGCCGAGGTTGCCGAGTGCGCCCGTCAGGGAGTTCACCGCACCGCTCAGTGCGCCGGCCGGGTTGCCGAAGCCGAGCGTGCCGACCACCTGGTTCACGACGCCTTGCACCGGCGCCAGCGGGTTCGTGCCGCCGAGATTGCCGAGTGCGCCCGTCACCGAGTTCACCGCGCTACTCAGTGCGCCGGCCGGATTGCTGCCGCCGAGCGTACCGACCACCTGATTCACGACGCCCTGCACCGGCGCCAGCGGGTTCGTGCCGCCAAGGCTGCCGAGTGCGCCCGTCACCGAGTTCACGGCGTTCGACAGTGCACCGGCCGCGTTGCCGCCGGTCGGCAGCGCGTTCTGCAGGCCGCTGACGAGGTTGGTGATCGGCGTGATCGGGCTGCTGCCGCCTGCACCCGACAACGTGCCGACAACCTGGTTCACGACGCCTTGCACCGGCGCCAGCGGGTTCGTGCCGCCGAGGTTGCCGAGTGCGCCCGTCACCGAGTTCACGGCGTTCGACAGCGCACCGGCGGGATTGTCATTGCCGAGTGAGCCAGCAAGTTGCGTGATCGCACCCTGCACCGGGGCCAGCGCGCCCGACGCACCACCGCCGTTGCCGAGCGTCCCCGTGATCGTGTTGACCGCGTTGCTCAGCGCGCCGGCCGGATTGCCGCTGCCCAGCGTGCCGGTGACCTGATCGACGACGCTCTGGATCGGCGCCAGCGGGTTGGTGCCGCCGACATTGCCCAGCGCGCCTGTCACCGTACCCAGCGCACCGGTCAACGCACCTGCCGGATTGCCGCCGCCTAGCGCACCGGTCACTTGATTGGCCACACCTTGAACCGGCGCGAGCGGATTCGCGCCGCCACCGACGTTGCCCAGCGCGCCTGTCACCGTACCCAGCGCACCGGTCAACGCACCCGCCGGATTGCCGCCCCCAAGCGTACCGGTCACCTGATTGATCACACCTTGAACCGGCGCGAGCGGATTCGCGCCGCCACCGACGTTGCCCAGCGCGCCCGTTACCGTACCCAGCGCACCGGTCAGCGCACCCGCCGGATTGCCGCCGCCTAGCGTACCGGCCACTTGATTGACCACACCTTGAACCGGCGCGAGCGGATTCGTCCCGCCACCGACGTTGCCCAGCGCGCCCGTTACCGTACCGAGAGCACCGGTCAATGCACCTGCGGGATTGCCGCCGCCTAGCGCACCGGTCACTTGATTGACCACACCTTGAACCGGTGCGAGCGGATTCGCGCCGCCACCGACGTTGCCCAACGCGCCCGTCACCGTACCCAGCGCACCGGTCAGCGCACCCGCCGGATTGCCGCCGCCAAGCGTACCGGTCACCTGACTGATCACACCTTGAACCGGCGCGAGCGGATTCGTGCCGCCACCGACGTTGCCCAACGCGCCCGTCACCGTACCCAGCGCACCGGTCAGCGCACCCGCCGGATTGCCGCCGCCTAGCGCACCGGTCACCTGATTGATCACACCTTGAACCGGCGCGAGCGGATTCGCGCCGCCACCGACGTTGCCCAACGCGCCCGTCACCGTACCCAGCGCACCGGTCAATGCACCCGCCGGATTGCCGCCGCCTAGCGCACCGGTCACTTGATTGACCACACCTTGAACCGGTGCGAGCGGCGTGACCGCGCCGCCACCGGCGCCGAGCGCACCCGTCAGCGCATTCACCGCGCCGGACACCGCCTCCGCCGGATTACCGAACGACGTCTGAATCGCGCCCGAACCGCCGGCCGCGACGGTGATTGTCCCCAGCGGCGACGTGCCAGTGGCAGCCAGCCCCACCGATACGCCGTTCCCCGACGGATTCACGATCACTTGTGGAATCGGCAACCCATCGAGCGTTCCCGCGGTCGCCGAACCCGAAGCCAGTACCCCGAATACCGTCGCGACCGACAGCGCCACACCCGTCAATTTAAGATTTTTTCGCATCTTCACCCGTCTCCGTTGGCACTACGTTGAAAAGCATGGGGACGGATTGCATGAAGTGTGCCACCGGGATAAACCGCGTTCATTCGTTGGCTTATTGCAAGCCAATAACGGTTTTATATGGCTTCCCGGGTAAATGAATTCCCCCGGCGCGTCAAATCATCTGACGAAAAAGCATCCGCGAGCGCGGATGTAACGTAACGTTTGCGAGCCCCGGAGTAACGTGTTCCGGTACATCGATCGAACGTCGGAACAGCTGGGGCGACAGAATGCCATGGGATCGCCGAGCGACATGCCCGTTTTGCATTTCATTTCCATGAAAATGCATTGATAAATCGTGTTCTTTCCGATTTTCTTATTCCGAGATTTCTTTCCGTCGGCGAATTATGCAGACAATTACGGCCGTGCGGCTCAACTGATCACGCGGACAGCAGAATGAAAAACTGTGACGGCCGCACACGCGGCGGCCGTCGTGCCGCGACGCGCTTAACCGAAACGCGCGGGCCGGTATGGGCGCGGATCGATATAGGTCGGCGCGCCCGTCATCATCTCGGCAAGCAGGCGTCCGGTCGCGGGCCCGAGCGTGAGACCGTGGTGGCAATGGCCGAACGCGAACCACAAGCCGCGATGACGCGGCGCCGGCCCGATCACCGGCCGCATGTCGGGCGTGCACGGCCTCATCCCCAGCCATGGCTGCGCATCGAGCCGCTCGCCGATGCCGAACGCGTCGCGCGCGAGCGGCTCGGCTCGCGCGAGCTGCACGCCTGTCGGCGGCGCGCCGCGCAATGCGATCTCGACGCCGGTCGTGAGCCGCAGGCGGCCGCCGTCCATCGGCGCGACGACGAAACCCGCTTCGGTATCGCACACGGGCACGTTCAGCGGCGCGCGGGTCGGCTGGTAGTGCATGTGATAACCGCGCTTCGCGCGCAGCGGAATCCGGTAGCCGAGAGGCGCGAACACGTGATCGGACCAGGGGCCGAGTGCGACTACCGCCGCGCCTGCCGAGATCGAGCCGTGCTCCGTATCGACCTGCCAGCCGTCGCGCACCTGCGCGAGCGTCGTCGCGTCGCCGCGCACGAACGTGCCGCCGTCGCGCTCGAACAGCCGCGCGTACGCCTTCGTCAGCCCACCGGGGCTCGACACCGTCTTCGGATCCTGCCAATGGAATGCGCCGCAGAATGCGGCGCCGATGCCGGGCTCGCGCTCGCGCAACGCGCGCGCGTCGAGCACGCTCATCCGCAACCCGTGCGCGTCCGCCACCTGCCGCTGCGCGCGCGCTTCCGCGTCGAACAGCTCGGGAGAACGAAACGCCTCGATCCACCCGCCGTCGTGCACGAGCGGCTGCGCGTCGGTGCGCGCGAGCAGCGCGTCATGCTCGACGACGCTCGCCGCGACGAGCGGCAGCATGTCGCGTGCGGCGGCCGCGAGCCGCTGCGGCGACGATTCGCGCCAAAAGCGCGCAAGCCAGCCCGCATATGCAGGCAGCGCCTTGTAGTCCCAGTAGAGATCGACCGAGCGGTTGCGCGCATAGCGCAGCAGCGTGCCGAGCCGGCGCGGAAACGCATACGGCACGACCGACGAGCGCTCAATCAGCCCCGCATTGCCGTGGCTCGTTTCCTCGCCGGGCGCTCGCCGGTCGACGAGCGCGACGCGCAGCCCGCGATCCTGCAGATGCAGCGCCGACGACACGCCGACGATGCCGGCCCCCAGAACGATGACGTCGAAATCCATGCTTTTCCGTACCGCGTCGAGATTCGCTGCACGATGGGCAGCAATACGCGCCGGCGTCGCGGCCGGCGCGGGAACCGCTTACTTCGCGACGATGTCGCGCTTGAAGTACTTCTGCGACAGCGCGCTTAGCGTGCCGTCCTTCTTCAGCGCGTCGAGCGCGCCGACGATCTTCGCCTGCAGCGCCTTGTCGCCCTTGCGCAGCCCGAAGCCGGTGCCTTCGCCGAGCGTCGCCGGATCCTTCAGCGGCTCGCCGACGATCTGATAGTCGCGGCCGGCCGGCTTGTCGAGGAAACCCTCCTGCGCGGTCTGCGCCTCCTGAACGGCTGCGTCGAGACGCCCCGCGACGAGGTCGGCATAGATCTGGTCCTGATCCTGATAGGACACGACGTTCACGCCCGCATTCGCCCAGTGCGCCTTCAGGAAATCCTCCTGCGACGAACCCTGCAGCACGCCGACGTGCTTGCCGCGCAAGCTCGCGGCATCGGGCCGAAGCGGCGAACCGCGATGCGCGACCATCACGATCGGCACCACGTAGATCGGCGGCGTGAAATCGATGCTCTGCTTGCGCTTCGCCGTGATGTTCATCGCCGAGTTGATCGCGTCGAACTTGCGCGCCTGCAGTGCCGGGATCAACCCGTCGAACGCGTTTTCGACCCACACGCATTTCATGTTCAGCTTCGCGCATACGGCGTTGCCGACGTCGACGTCGAAACCCTGCAGCTGGCCGGCCGGCGTCTTGCTCTCGAACGGCGGGTATGCGGCTTCGATCCCGAAGCGCAACGTGGCCTGTTCCGCGTGGGCCGTAACGGCCGCGCACGCAAGCGCCGCAACGGCGCAGAGGGAAAGCTTCCAGTTCATGACGAATTCCTTCGATTCCTGATTGAGGCGATGAAGACCGGTCGCTCGGCGCCGGATCGGGATGCGGTCGTGCCGGACTGCGCGGCTGACGCAGGGCGACGCGCCGGTCCACCGCCAGAATATAGACTGTTAGTCTACTATGGACTATAGGGGATACGATAATCCCGTCTCGGACATTTCGCGGCAAAAGTGGCGGAATGCGCTACAACCCCATGATTCGTTGAGATTTTCTCCGCCAACAATGGTACATGAGCGTCCGCAAGAGAAAAATTTCCCCACTTCTTTCTGTCTATATTAGACTTTTATTCCATCACGAACATCGCTAGACACGCGCTTTCGAGACTGCGCGGTCCAGCCCGAACGGAGACATCCATGACGCAACTCGCCCCGACCCCGCCGTTGACCGTCGACGAAGCCGCGGTGCGCGCGGCACTCCCGTCGCTCGACGTGCTCGGCACGCTGCGCCGCATGTTCGCGTCGCTCGCGTCGGCCCGTGCGGTCCAGCCGCCGCAGACGCTGACGCCGTTCCCCGACCAGGCCGGCGATTTCATCACGTACCTCGGCGCGCTCGCCGACGAGCAGGTATTCGGCGCGAAACTGTCGCCGTACGTCGTGACGGGCGCCAAACCCATCGTTACCGCATGGACGGCGCTGATGTCGATGCGCACCGGCCAGCCTCTGATGTGGTGCGACGCCGGGCTGCTGACGGTCGAGCGCACGGCCGGCACGACGGCGCTCGCGGTCGACTGCCTCGCACCGCGCGACGCCCGCCGGCTCGCCGTGATCGGCACCGGCGCGGTCGGCCTTGCGCATCTGCGCCACGCCGCGCCATTGCGCGACTGGGCATCGATCAGCGTGCATTCGCCTGCGCTCGCCGGCGACCCGGCGCTGGTGGCGACACTGGCACGGCTCGATCCGCGCGCGCGTGCCGCCGCAAGCGTCGAAGCATGCGTGCGCGATGCGGACGTCGTGATGCTGTGCACGTCGTCGGGCACGCCGGTGCTCGCGGACGGCATGCTCACCCGCCCCGCGCTCGTCACGTCGATCAGCACCAACGTCGCGCGGGCACACGAGATTCCGCCCGCGTGGCTCCCCGACATGGACGTGTACTGCGACTACCGGCACACGACGCCCTCGAGCGCGGGCGAAATGCTGATCGCGGCGGCCGAGCACGGCTGGACGCCCGAGCGGATCGTCGGCGATTTGCCAGCGCTCGTCACCGGCACATGTCCGGCGCCGTCGCGCACGCGCCATGCGTTGTTCCGCTCGATCGGTCTCGGACTCGAGGACATCGCGATCGCGCACGCGCTGTACGAACATCTGACGCGCGCATGAGCGGCGCACGCATGCGGGGCCGATACAATGACGCAACCGCCGCGGCAGCGCGCGGGCGCACGAGCGAGCCGATCGCCGGTACGCCCATGCGCCGCGCAGACGCGCCGCCCGGCCCCCGCTCACCCGAGATGGCGATTCCGATGCGCAAGAAGCAATCCCCCGTCAAAGACCTGCTGCTCACCCGCTACGCACCGATCGCCGATGGCATCGCGGCGCTGTTCTTCCCGTATGCGGAAGTCGTGATCCACGACCTGCACGACCAGACGGTGCTGTACCTTGCGAACAACCTGTCGAAGCGCGAGATCGGCGACGACTCGGCGCTCGAGGAAATCGACCATTCGGCGCGCGAGCGCGTGATCGGCCCGTACGAGAAGCTGAACTGGGACGGCCGACGGATGCGCTGCGTGAGCAACGTGTTGTTCGACGACGACGGCCGTCCGGCCGGGATGATGTGCATCAACTTCAATATCGCGGTGTTCGACGACGTGCGCGCGACGCTCGACGTGTTCATCAAGGGCGCGGGAATCGTCGCGCAACCGGACGAATTGTTCCGCGACGACTGGCAGGAGCGCATCAACACGTTCCTGCACGGCTGGCTGCGCGAACGGCAGGTAGGCCTGAACGGCCTCACGCGCGAACATCGGCGCGAGCTCGTCGAGGCGCTGTATGCGGAAGGCGCATTCCGCGGCAAGAGCGCTGCAAACTACGTCGCGAACGTGCTCGGGATGGGGCGCGCGACCGTCTACAAGCACCTGAAGCACCTGAAGGAAACGCAGGGCGACGCGTAACCGGCGCGTGCAGCCGTCGCTGGCTGCCGGTATCGGGTATCGGCGCCCATGTTTCGGTATTACGTTGCCGGTCGCCCCTTTGCGCGTCGTCCAGCCGACCGCCGCGATGTGTCGGAGCACAAAATGCTATAGTCTCGGTTACACTTTTTCGCTGCCGTACCGCCCATGACGACGCACCCCGCCCCCGCTACCCGCCAGACCCTGACCGTCGAGATCTGGTCCGACCTGATCTGCCCGTGGTGCTGGATCGGCAAACGCCGCTTCGACGATGCGCTCGCCGCGTTCGCACACGCGCAGCACGTCGACGTCGCGCTGCGCGCGTACCGGCTGATGCCTGGCCAGCCGGTCGAACCGGTCGAGGCAATGCTCGCGGACAAGTACCGGATGTCGGCCGCGCAAGTCGACCAGATGCTCCGGCAGGTGACGGACGCGGCCGCGAGCGTCGGGCTGCGCTACGACCTGCCCGGCACGCTCGTCGGCGACACACTCGATGCTCACCGCCTCGTGAAACTCGCGGAAGCGACCGGCCGCGCGCATGCGCTGACCGAGCGCCTCTATCGCGCGTATTTCTGCGAGCACGGGTCGCTGTTCGATCATGCCTCGTTGCTCGACTTCGCGGCGGAAGCCGGGCTCGAGCGCTCGGCCGCCGAAGCCGTGCTGCGCAGCGACGCGTACCGCGACGAAGTCGAAGCCGACATCGCGCGCGCCGCGCAGATCGGCGGACGCGGCGTGCCGCTGTTCGTGTTCGGCGGCCGCTATGCGGTGTCCGGCGCGCAGCAGGCCGACGTGTTCACGCAGGCGCTCGAGCAGGCGTGGCGCGACGGCGCGATCGTCGAACTCGCGGGCGACGATGCAGCCGCGTGCGGGCCCGACGGCTGCGAACTGCCGGCGCGCGGATAACGCCGGGCGCGCGAGCCGCGCCGCCGCTACGCGCCGCTGCTGCCACAAACCGGCAGGAAGCGTGCGCGGGCGACGTCTACAATGCAGCCTCTCAAATAACAATCGGAGAGAGGGCTGCCCCATGACCCACGGAATTCACGGCGAGAAGCGCTGGTACGCGCTGATCGTCCTCTGCCTCGGCGTGCTGATGATCGTGCTCGACAGCACGATCGTGAACGTCGCGCTGCCGTCGATCAGCACCGACCTCCATTTCACCGAAACCGCGCTGGTCTGGGTCGTCAACGCGTACCTGCTGACGTTCGGCGGCTGCCTGCTGCTCGGCGGCCGGCTCGGCGACCTGTATGGCCAGCGGCGCATGTTCCTCGCGGGGCTCGTCGTATTCACGCTCGCGTCGCTCGCCTGCGGTCTCGCGCAATCGCAGACGATGCTGATCGCGGCGCGCGCGGTGCAGGGCTTCGGCGGCGCAATCGTGTCGGCCGTGTCGCTGTCGCTCATCATGAACCTGTTCACCGAACCCGGCGAACGGGCGCGCGCGATGGGCGTCTACGGCTTCGTCTGCGCAGGCGGCGGGAGCATCGGCGTGCTGCTTGGCGGGCTGCTGACCAGCTCGCTGTCGTGGCACTGGATCTTTCTCGTCAACCTGCCGATCGGCATCGCGGTCTATGCAATGTGCGTTGCGCTGCTGCCGCGCATGCGCGCGCCTGTCGGCGCCGCACGGCTCGACGTCGTCGGCGCGGCGACCGTAACCGCGTCGCTGATGCTCGCCGTCTACGCGATCGTCGGCGGCAACGAGGCCGGCTGGCTGTCGACGCAGACCGTAGCATTGATCGGCGCGGCCGCCGCGCTGCTCGCGCTGTTCATCGCGATCGAGGCGCGCGTCGCCCATCCGCTGATGCCGCTCACGCTGTTCGGTGCGCGCAACGTCGCGCTCGCGAACGTGATCGGCGTGCTGTGGGCCGCCGCGATGTTCGCGTGGTTCTTCCTGTCTGCGCTGTACATGCAGCGCGTGCTCGGCTATGGGCCGCTGCAGGTCGGGCTCGCGTTCCTGCCGGCGAACCTGATCATGGCCGCGTTCTCGCTCGGGCTGTCCGCGCGGATCGTGATGCGCTTCGGGATTCGCGGCCCGATCGCGGCGGGCCTGCTGATCGCCGCGTGCGGCCTCGCGCTGTTCTCGCGCGCGCCCGCGGACGGCAGCTTCGTTTGGCACGTGCTGCCGGGCATGACGCTGCTCGGGATCGGCGCGGGCGTCGCGTTCAATCCGGTGCTGCTCGCGGCGATGAGCGACGTCGATCCGGCCGATTCGGGGCTTGCGTCGGGCATCGTCAACACCGCGTTCATGATGGGCGGCGCGCTCGGCCTCGCGGTGCTCGCGAGCCTCGCTGCGGCGCGCACCGACGCGCTCGCGGCAGCCCAGGCGGCGCCGCTCGACGCGCTGAACGGCGGCTATCACGCGGCGTTTGCGGTCGGCGCGGCATTCGCGGCCGCGGCGGGGCTGCTCGGACTCGCTCTGCGCATCCGCCGCCAGGACGCGGTGTCGGACGTCGGTCGCGCGATGCACTGACAGCCATCCGGCCTGCGCCGCGGGCGCGCACCGCCCTGTTTCGTTGCACCGGTTCTCGAACCGGTGGCGGCAACGCACGGACCGAACGCAGCCCGGCGTCGGCGCCCCACGCCGCGGCGCACGTTCAAACGCCCGTTTCACCGGCCGTCACGGTCGGCGACGCGGTCAGGCGGGCCGTCCGCGCCGATTTTTAACGTAGTCGTACGCCGAAGCGCCACTTTTGCGACAATGGCGGACTTTGATGCGCGCGCCGCGGGCGCGCGCCGCCGAACGCCGCATAACTGCCTGCTTCCGATGTCGCTTCCCCATATCGATCTGCTGTACTCGCTGTCCGGCCTGTTCGTCGGCGTTCTCGTCGGCCTGACGGGCGTCGGCGGCGGTTCGTTGATGACGCCGATCCTCGTGCTGCTGTTCGGCGTGCACCCCGCGACGGCGGTCGGCACCGACCTGCTGTACGCGGCCGCGACCAAAGCCACCGGCACGCTCGTGCACGGGCTGAAGGGGTCGATCGACTGGCGCATCACCGGCCGGCTCGCGGCCGGCAGCGTGCCGGCCGCGGCCGTGACGCTGTGGCTGCTGCACACGCACGGGATGAATTCGCCGGGCACCGCGCGGATGATCCAGCTGGTGCTCGGCGTCGCGCTGCTCCTCACGTCGCTCGCGCTGATCTTCCGTCCGCAACTGACCGCATTCGCCGCGCGCAACCCGCTCGTGCCGAGCCCCGCGCGCACGCTGTGGTCGACCGTGCTGACGGGCGCCGCCCTCGGCGTGCTCGTGTCGATGACGTCGGTCGGCGCCGGTGCGATCGGCGTCACGGTGCTGCTTCTGCTTTATCCGGCGCTCGCGACCACCCGCATCGTCGGCTCCGACATCGCGCACGCGGTGCCGCTTACCCTCGTCGCCGGCATGGGCCACTGGCTGCTCGGCTCGGTGGACTGGTCGATGCTGCTGTCGCTGCTGCTCGGCTCGCTGCCCGGCATCGTGATCGGCAGCCTGCTGTCGGCGCGTGCGCCGGAGCGGCTGCTGCGCAACCTGCTCGCGGCGACGCTGGTCGCGGTCGGCGTGCGGCTCGTGCTCGCTTAGGCGCGGCGACGCGGCGCGCGGAACCCGCCGCTGCGCGCATAGCGATCCTCCACGGCAACGGCTCGCGCGCCCGGCGCGCGACCATTCGCCCGAAAAAACAGCCCGCCCGGCTCACGCCGGGCGGGCTGTCGTCCATCCGTCGCACCGCGAACCCGCGCGCCCGGTGCGAAGCCGGGCCGCACGAGCCGCGGCGCGACGCTTACTGCCCCTGCTGCTTCAGCTGCTGCTGCTTCATCTGCAGCGTGCGCGCCTGCAGCTTCAGCACGCGCTGCAGCGCGGTACGGTTCGCGAGGATGCCGTCATAGAAGCTGGCGAGATCGCCCTTCAACGCGGTCCGCGACGCGTCGTTCAGGTAGATCATGTGGCCCGACGGATAGTTCTTGATCGTCAGGTTCTGCGCCTTGAGCGTCGGATCGAGCGGCATCTGCGCGAGCGTCAGCTCGGTCTGGTGGAACGGCGTGACCGCATCGAAATACCCGTTCGCCGACAGCACCTTCAGGTCCGGGTTCACGCTCATCGTCGCCGCGAGGTCGCCCGCCGTGTACAGCGTATTGCCGCCGCCCTTGTTCGCGCCGGTCGGGTCCGTGTGGCTGAAGTCCCAGTTGTTGAAGACCTGGTCGTTCAGGTCCACGAACGACGACGTCGACGTGTACTTGAGGTCGGTGTTGATGTAGCTGTTCCACAGCACCGTGTACGCGCCGCCGACATTCGTGATCGACGGATCGTTGCTGCCGGAGTTCGGCAGGATGTACGGCGCGATCCCCTTGCCCGTGAAGTTCGCTCGCCCGTCGTACTGGCCGATCTGCGTGCCGGGCACGAGCGTCAGGAAGAACGTGTACGGCGGGTTGTCGTCCGACGACGGCACGTTGCCGAGTGCGGCCGGGTTGCCGAAGGTCTGGATCAGCGACGTCGGGTCCGTGCCGATGTACGAACCCATCTGCTGCGCGGTCTGCAGGTTCAGGTTCAGCCGGACGTTCACGAAGCCGCCGTCCTGCGGATTCGGCTTCTGCGCGAGCGGCGCGAGCGTGTTGTCCGCGTAGTTGCGCGCCTGGACCATGTACGCGTCGAGATCGGTCGGCGCCGGGTTCAGCGTCGTCTTCTTCCAGTAGAACGCGTCGGCGGCGAGCGTCGGGAACGTGCCCGGCGCGGACAGCGCGTTCGCATAATCGAGGATCGACGACTGCAGCGTGATCCCGTTCAGGTCGATGCCGTCCTCGTGCAGCACCCACGACACGACCGCGCTGCGCGCCGTGCCGTACGACTCGCCATACAGGAACTTCGGCGAATTCCAGCGCGAGTACTTGGTCAGGTAGCGCTGAATGAAGCGGTCGATCGAGCGCGCATCCTGGTCGGTGCCCCAGAAATCCTTGTTCTTCGCCGGGGCGATCGCCGCCGAATAACCGGTGCCGACCGGATTGATGAACACGAGGTCGGTACGGTCGAGCAGGCTGTCGGGGTTGTCGAGCAGCTTGTACGGGGCCGGCGGCGTGAAGTTCGGGAACGACGACTGCAAGCGCTTCGGCCCGTACGAGCCGAGCAGAAGATAGACGGACGACGAGCCGGGGCCGCCGTTGTAGAAGAACGTGACCGGGCGCGGCTTCGACGGATCCGGATTGTCCTGCGTGTACGCGACGTAGAACATTTTCGCGTTCGGCGCCGACGTGATCGGGTCGATGGTGGTCAGGTGGCCGGTCGTGGCCGTGTACTTGACGGTCTTGCCGCCGATCGTGACCTGGCGGTGCACGACCGCAGCGCCTTCGGTCGAATCGGTGACCGCATCGTCCGGGCCGGTGCCGTAGACGTCGGTGTCGACGTACGGCTGGTCCGCAGGGGCTGCGGCAGTGGCGTCGGCGCTGGCCGACGTGCTGCCGTTCGACGCCGTCGCGGCCGCCGCGGTGGCGGCGGTCGGGCCCGAGCCGTCGTCGCCGCCGCAACCGGTGACGAGCAGCGCCGCGGCCGCGGCTGCGGCGAGCGGCACGCTCAGTGTCGTTCCAAATAGCGCGAAACCGTCTTTCAAGGACTTCAGTGTCGTCATTATTGCCTCTCGAACAGAACGATAAATACCGCCGGCCGCAAAGGATCGTTTGCGCCGACGCTCCGCACCGGAATGCATTCGTTTTGCGATGCACACCGAGTTTTTTACCGGCCCGGCAAATACCGACCGGCATGATTTACCCCACCCGTATTTCGCGACTGCGCGCTGGAATCAATGCCACCGCGAACGACAATTCGATAATGCCCGGTTGAGCGAACAACGGCGCCTGACCTGAATCGACGGAATTGCGGGCAACAGCTCGCCCAGCAAAGCCCGCCGGTCAAGGCGTCTTCACTTTCGGAAGACGAACGATTCCCCTCGACGAGACGCCGATTAATCGCGAAATGGCGATAAACCGTGGCTCGCGCCGATTTAATAAAATCGAAAGGATCGATTAACTATATGGAAAGAAAATATGGCCTGTCCGGTAATTTATTAAATTAAGTGAAAATATCGGCGCATAATAAATTCCGGATTTTTCGCCGTAAAGTAACAATTTGTTACGGCACGTGCCATTCCGATAAAAAGCGCCGGGGAACCGATTCCGGACGCGAAAAAGAAAAAAGCCGGACGACAGTCCGGCTTCGGGCCTGCGACGCAACGCGCGCCGTCAGAGCGGCACGTCGATCGCACCGGCGCCCGCCGTGATCGCGTTCGCGCCCGGCGCGGTTACGATCGGCGGCAGGTTCGCGCTCGTCAGCGCGGGTGCGGCGCCCGGCGTGCCGCCGCGCGGCACCGTGCGGATCACCTGCGACGGCGGCAGCGGCGCACCGCTCTTCAGGTGCCGCCACATCAGGTTCAGCGCCTGCAGGTCGTAGTAGTGGACCGGCACGAAGCGCGTGTCGAACCCGGCGACCGGGAGGAATGCATCGAAGTGCTGCCCGTTCGTTACCTCGTAGAACACGAGCTGGCTGCGGGCGCCTTCGCTGATGCTGTTCTGCGCGACGTATGCGCGCGATGCATGGTTCACCGGCACGAGCGCGTCGCTGCGGCCTTGCACGATGATCGCTGGCTTGCCCTGCAGGTTCGCGCTCACGCGTACCGCGTCGACGTTCGCCGGCATGTCGAGCATCCCGTTGGTCCACAGCTGCCGCAGGCACAGCGCGCCAGCGAAGCTCGCATCGGGTGTGGCGAGCCGATGATCGACGCCCGCGCCGGTGTTGAACACCAGATTGATGCCGGCAGTCGGCGGTACGCCGTTGCCGAGCCCGAACACGGCCGGCATCGGCGACGCGGCCGGCGCCGCGACCGCGCCGGTCGCCGCCGTGGTCGTCGCGAAACTGAAATTGCACAGGTTGTCGGTCACGCGCGAGCGCGTGTACGCGTTCGCATAGGTGACCGCGATCGCCGGAATCGCCTGCGAATCCCACATCGACGCGTGCAGCAGATCGGAATCGGCAAGATAGCCGGCCGCATGCAGCTGAGCGAGCGCGTCGGCGGCCTGGCTCGGCGTATCGGCGCCGGACACGAGGCCCGCCGCCGCGAGCGTCGCGCAGCGCTGCGCGCGGATCGACTGGGTGGTCGCCAGCGGCAGGCCGCTCAGGTATGGCTCCCCGGCGAGCGACGCCGACGCGGCCGCGCACGGCTGCAGCAGGTTCGCGAGCGTCGCGTAGTCGGCAAGCGGCCGCCCGAACGACGGCACCGGCTGGCCACCCTCGCGCACGACCGCGTTCGGCGCCATCCGCACGTTGATCTGCGGCTCGCCGACGACGACCGCGGTGATCCAGCGGCGCGTGTCCTGCTCGGCCGCCGCGAGCGCCGCACCGCCGCCGTTGCTGACGGAAGCGGCGATCGTCGTGATGTCGCCCGGGCGATAGCGCACGCCGTGATGCGACCCGTCGAGCGGCGGGCCGAACTGTTCGTTGAGCGCCCAGTACGCGAACTCGACGGCCTGCAGCGTCGCACGGCCCCAGTCCTGCTCGGGATTTTGCTGCGAATGCGCATGCTTGAACGCATAGCGGTTCGGAAAGCGATTGTTGTACGCGGCCAGGTCGCCGCTCGTCACGTTGGCGGTGAAGAGGCTGGCGCTGCCGGCCAGCACCGCGTCGGCGAGCGTGCCGTCGATCAGCGTGATCGTGTCGGAACCGAGCTCGTGCGCACCGTTTCCGCCGCCCTTGTCGTTATACGCGACCGCGCAGCCGCGCTTGAGGCCCCACTCGCCGGCCGCCGAAATCGCGCCGTAGACGCCGCGCGAACCCGACGACGTCGCGGTGACGATGCACGGCTGCGCGGGATCGAAGCTCGCGGGCACCTGTACGAGCAGCGTCACGTTCTTGCGGCCGCTGCCGTCGTCGGAATACGCGAGATATTCAGTGCCGCGGATCTTGCCTTCGCCGAGCGTGTCGTTGCCGTCGACATCGACGTTCGGCCCCCAGAAACGGCCATAACCGCCGTTCGCGCTCATGTCGACGAGCGCGCGGTAATTCGACCAGATCGCGACACGCCGCAGCTCGGCGCTCGTCGGCCGGGCCGGATTCGCGAATGCCGGCGCGGTGGCGGCGGCGAGACCGGTCTTGCCGAGGCCGGCCGTCAGCAGGTCGTCGCTGGTGCCGTCATAGGCGGTCGTACGCACACTGCCCGCCACGAAGCCGGGCAGCCTGTTGCGTTCGGCCGACTCGTCGCCGTTGCAGGCGCCGAGCAACGCGAGCGCGGCCAGCGTCGCGCCGACAAGAATCCGACTGCCCCACCCGTGCGTCGTCATTGTCGCCTCTCGATATGGATGTCGTTATCAGCCCGCCGCCGTGTCGTGCGCGGCGCGTGTTGTCTGAAGAAAACGCCGGGGCGACCCGGCTTTTGCGCCCCGGACAACGTGCTCCCGGGCCGCGCTCTCGCGAAGCATGGCGGGCAACGGCAGGCCCTGCCCTTCGTCTGAAGCGCAAACGGGCCCCGGCATGCCGGGGCCCGCGTGGAAGCGGACGCACGCGGCGCTCGCGCGCCGCCGCCCGGCATTACTGCTGCTGCACCGTCAGCTTGTTCGTGACGGACGTGACGCCGTTCACGCTCTTCGCTGCTTCTTCTGCCTTGTCGATCTGTGCCTGATCGGGCACCGTACCCTCCAGCGAGATCGCGCCGCCCTTCGAACGCACGACGATATTCGACACGTCGATGCCGCCTGCCTTCGTAATGGCCTTGCGCACCGCGTAGCCAAGCTTGCGGTTGGCCTTCTTCGCGGTCTTGGCCGCGGCCTTCGGCGAACTCGCCGCCGCGGCCGGCGCTTCGGTGCCCGCCGCGTCGCTCGACTGCGCATACACGCTACCCGTCAGACAGGCCGCCACGGCTGCAACACCCAACGCTCTCAACACGATCGACTTCATGCTATCTCCTTGTGACTTCGGAACGGCCGTGCACAGTACGGCCGGATACCCCCAAAGGCAGCCGGCCCGCGCGCGAACGGGCGGGACGGCCGATGATTTCCACGGCGATGCGAGAGAGGCGATACGGGCCGGCAGCCGGCGCACGCGAATGCGGGCCGGCCGGGCCGGGCAGCCGCCGGCCGGACGCGCCCGGTCTCATTGCGTGCCGGGTCGCGCGCGAATCGGGCGCGGCTGCGTCGCACAATGTAATCCAGTGCCCGCCGAAGCGCAAAGCTTTTGACGCGCAGCCCGCCGGCGCGGGTCGGCGGGGCGCGAGGGCGCGCGGCCCGCCACGCCCGCCGACTCGCGCACCCGATGCGAAACCGGGTACCATCGCCGCCAGAACACGCAGTGCGTGCATCGCCCGAAACGGCCGTCATCGGCGCGTCACGCCCGCAACATCGATCGATTCCATGAAGCCAGCCAGCCGCCGCCCGCCCCGCCGCATCCTCGCCCGCTTCGTCGCGGTGTCGTGGCGCGACCTCGCACTGTCGATCGGCCCGACCGTGCTGGTCGCGGCCGCGGCGGTCTGGCTCGCGGTCAGGCTGATCCAGCCGGCGCCGCCGTCCACGCTCGTGATCTCGTCCGGGCCGCCCGGCAGCACGTACTGGAACGCCGCGCAGAAATACAAGGCGATCCTCGCGAAGAACGGCGTCACGCTCGACGTCGAGTCGTCGGAAGGTTCAGCGCAAAACCTCGCGCGGTTGTCGAACCCGAATGCGCCGGTCGACGTCGGCTTCGTGCAGAGCGGCATCGGCCCGAAGGAGCGCGACGAACATCTGGTGTCGCTCGGCAGCATCGGCTACGTGCCGCTCGCGATCATGTACCGCGGGCCGGTCGTCGCACGCCTGTCCGACTTCAAGGGCAAGCGGCTCGCGCTCGGCGCGCAGGGCAGCGGCGCCCGCGAACTGAGCCTCGCGCTGCTGAAGATGAACGGCATCGAGCCGGGCGGCTCCACCGAATTGCTGCCGACCACCGGCGAGGATGCCGCGGCCGCGCTGCTCGACGGCAAGATCGATGCCGCATTCCTGTCCGGCGATTCGACGCAGATTCCGGTGATGGCGAAGCTGTTCCGTGCACCCGGCGTGCACGTGTACTCGTTCACGCAGGCCGAAGCGTATGCGCGGCGCTTTCCGTACCTGACCGCGATCACGCTGCCGATGGGCGTCTACGATCTCGGCCGCAACCTGCCGCCCGCCGACATCCATACGGTCGCGCCGACGATCGAGCTCGTCGCGCGCGATTCGCTGCATCCCGCGCTGTCCGACCTGCTGATCGAGGCCGCACGCGAAGTGCACGGCCATGCGACGATCCTGCAGCACGCGGGCGAATTCCCGTCGGCCGTCACGCGCGGCTTCCCGCTGTCCGACGACGCCGCACGCTATTACAAGTCCGGCAAGACGTTCCTGTACCGGCGACTGCCGTTCTGGGTCGCGAGCCTCGTCGACCGGCTGCTCGTCGTGGTCGTGCCGTTGATCGTCGTGCTGATCCCCGGGCTGCGGCTCGTGCCGTCGCTGTACGGCTGGCGCGTGCGCTCGCGCATCTACCGCTGGTACGGCGCACTGATCGCACTCGAGCGCCGCGCGCTCGGCGAGCATACGGCCGACGAGCGCGTCCGGCTGCTCAACGAGCTCGACGACATCGAGGAAGCCGTGAACCGGATGAAGATGCCGCTCGCGTATGCGGGTCAGTTCTACGTGCTGCGCGAGCACATCGGCTTCGTGCGCGAGCGGCTCACCGCACACGAGTACGATGCGCAGCCCGGCACGCCGGATGCCGGCGCGAGCGCGGCGCCGCGCGACGAAGGCGGCGGCGCACCGGCCGGCGAGCCCCCTCGGGCGACTCCCGGTTCCGCGTGAGCGTCCGATCCGCGATCATTGCTGCATCTACGCGCCGCCGCGTAACATGAAGGCCGCCGCGAGGCGCGCACGCCCCACCCTCTGGAGATCGCCATGACAACCGGCCTCGACACTACCCAGCCCGCCTGGTTCTTCGACTTCGTGTCGCCGTTCTCCTATCTGCTGCTCGAACAGCACGACAAATGGCCGGATGTGCCGTTCGAACCCGTGCCTGTGTCGCTGCCCGATCTGCAGCGCCACTGGGGCCAGCGGCCGAGCGCCGACGTGCCGTCCAAGCGCGTGTTCACGTATCGCCACGCGCTGTTTCGCGCGGAGCAGCTCGGCATTCGCTTCAAGATGCCGCCCGCGCATCCGTTCGATTCGGACAAGGTGCTGCGTCTTGCGATCGCCCTGCGCGCCGACATCGCGACCGTGCTCGAAATGTTCCGCTTCATCTGGCACGACGGCAACGATCCGTCGACGCCGGACGGCTTCGCGGCATTGTGCGAGCGCGTCGGCGTCGGGCACGGCGACGAGCTGATCGAATTCGAGGAAACGAGCGCGCAGTTGCGCCGCAACACCGACGATGCGATCGCGCTCGGCGTGTTCGGCGTGCCGACGTTCTGGATGAACAAGCAGCTGTTCTGGGGCGAGGACGCGCTGCCGATGGTCCTGTATTGCGCACGCACGCCGAACTGGCTCGAATCGGGCGAAGTCAAGCGGATCAGCGCGCTGCCGAAGGCGCGCGCGTGATGGCCGGTATCACGCACGGGAACGCGCGGCTGCGGTAAGGTTACGCTTCACCGAATCCGCCCGCCCCGATGGAAGACGACGACCGCACCGCCTCGCTCGATATCTGGCTCGTGCGCGTATTGCGCACGCTGCTGCTCGAGCGCAGCGTCACGCAAACCGCGCTGCGGCTGAACCAGACGCAGCCGGCGATCAGCACCGCGCTGCGCAAGCTGCGCGAAACGCTGAACGACCCGATTCTCGTGCGCGGCAAATCCGGGATGGTGCCGACCGAGTACGGCGCGTCACTGCTCGGCGCGGCGTCGCGCGC
The DNA here is from genome assembly GCF_018148075.1 of Burkholderia sp. AU19243. Lineage (NCBI taxonomy): Bacteria > Pseudomonadati > Pseudomonadota > Betaproteobacteria > Burkholderiales > Burkholderiaceae > Burkholderia > Burkholderia sp. AU19243. The sequence continues at coordinate 33,424 of NZ_JAGSTV010000001.1, read as the reverse complement.
GCTGCGCGAGGTCGACTTCATCGCGACGCCGCACGGCGACTTCGATCCGTCGTCCGCGCGTCGCACGTTCCGCGTCGCGGCGCCCGATTACCTGAACGATTTCTTCATGCCGACGCTGATCGAGCGCTTTCGCGACGCGGCGCCGCATGCGCATCTCGAAATCGACTCGCTGAACCCTGCGCTCGATCACGCGGACGCGCTCGAATCCGGCGCGCTCGATCTCGTGATCGGCAACTGGCCGAAGCCCGATCCGCGCTTCGCGCGCCAGGATCTGTTCTCCGACACGATCGTGTGCCTGATGCGCGACGCGCATCCGCTCGCACGCGAACCGCTCACCCGCGAAGCGTACGCGGCGGCCGCGCACGTCGCGCCCACGCCTTACACCGGCGACAAGCGCAATGCGATCGAGATCGGTCTCTCTCGTGCGCGGCTCACGCGGCGGATCGTGACGACGCTGCCGTACTTCGGCATCGTGCCGCAGGTGCTGTTGCAGTCCGACCTGATCTTCACGACGACGCGCCGCTTCGCGACACACTATGCGCAGCTGCTGCCGCTCGTCGTCGTCACGCCGCCGGTGCCGTTTCCGCGAATCAAGAGTTATCTGCTCACGCACCCGCAGCCCGATCGCCCGACCGACATCGCGTGGCTGTGTGCGCTGATGCAGAGCGTGTCCGATGAACTGACGGCCGCGCGCGGGCGCAAGCGCTGAAGCGGCGCGGGACGCGTCGCGCGCGATTGCGCAGCGCGGCCGGTCAGGCCGTGCAGAACGTTTCCTGAAGATGGGTCCAGCGCACGATGCCTGCCGCGTCGCGCTCAAACACGGCCGTCGCGCGCCGCGCGGGCAATTCGCCGGATGCCGCCTGCTGCGCTTCGACGTAGGTGAGCGTCGCATGCGACGCGTCGGCCGCGAGCACGCGGACGTCCGACAATGCGATCCGCAACCCCGGCTTCGCGCCGCCGAGCTGCACGAACAGCGCGCGCAGACCATCACGGTCAAGCAGGCGGCCGTCGGTCAGGATCATCGTGAAGCCGGTGGAGAAAGACGCGAGCAGCGCGTCGAGCGCCGCAGTTGCGGTATCGGCGCCGGACAGCCAGCGCTCGATGGCGGCGACGCTCGCATCGAGTGCGTCGAGATAGAGCTTGTGATCGGACATGGAACGCGCACGAAAAACGCACGGCCCGATGCCGCGCGATCCGTGCAGTGTAGGCAAAAACGCTCGGACGTGCGCCGTGCGTGGCGGCCGCGCGTCGTTATCGCGCGCAGCCGGCGGCGTCGCGCACGTGCCCGGCCGCCGCCTTCGCATCGGCCACCGGCATTCCCGAGCGGGCCTGCAGCAGTTCCGCGCAGACGGCCACCGCGATCGCACCCGGCGCCTTGTCGACGATGCCCGCGATGCCGATCGGACACACCATCTGCGCAAGCCGCGCCGGCTCGACGCCGCGCGCCGCGAGGCGGCGTTCGAATTTCACGCGCTTGGTGCGCGAGCCAATCATCCCGAAGTACGCGAAATCGCGCCGCCGCATGATCTGCGCGGCGAGCGAGAAATCGAGCGCGTGGTTGTGCGTCATCACGAGGAAGTACGCGCCCGGAGGCGCCGCGTCGACGACCGACTCCGGCGTGTCGGTCGGCTCCGGCTGCACGTTCGGCGGACATTCGTCCGGAAACAGCTCGTCGCGCGTGTCGACCCACTGCACGACGCACGGCAATGCGCCGAGCAACGCGACGAGCGCATGACCGACGTGCCCCGCGCCGAACAGCACGATGTGCATCTGCGGCGGCGCTGCGGTTGCGCGGTTGCGCCGGCCGGTGCCCGGCGCGAACGGCTGCAGCGGCGACGCCGGACTGCCGCACGCGCCGTCGCATCCTGCCGCGGACACCTGCGCCATGCTGCGCGCGGAACGAGCGGGGCCGTTCATGGCAGCCTCCGCCGCACCGGCGCGGCGACGCTGACCGGCCGCTTGCGGCCGGCGCACGAAGCGAATGCGAAGAGACGAGTCATCATCTCAGCCTGCCCGCACGGCGCTCGCCGCACGTACCGCGTGCACCGCGCGCAAGATCGACTCGCCGGTGGCCGGCGCGTCGAGCGGCGGATTCACGCGGTAGTCGCCGACCGCGGCAATCGCATCGCGCACCGCGAAGAACACCGAGAACGGCAACAGCAGCGGCGGCTCGCCGACGGCTTTCGAACGGTGAATGCTGTCCTCCACGTTGCGGTTCTGGAACAGCCGCACGTTGAACTCCGGCGGCGTGTCGTTGACGGTCGGGATCTTGTACGTGGACGGCGCGTGCGTCATCAGCTTACCGCCCGCGTTCCACCACAGCTCCTCGGTCGTGAGCCAGCCCATCCCCTGGATGAACGCGCCCTCGACCTGGCCGATGTCGAGCGCCGGGTTCAGCGACGCGCCGACGTCGTGCAACGCATCGACGCGCAGCGTGCGCATCTCGCCCGTCAGCGTGTCGATCACGACTTCCGATACCGCAGCCCCGTACGAGTAGTAGTAAAACGGCCGGCCTTGCAGCTTCGACTGGTCCCAATGCAGCTTCGGCGTCGCGTAGAACCCGTCGGACCACAGCTGCACGCGCGCCAGATACGCCTTCGCGATCACCTCGCCGAACGGCACGCTCGCGCCGCCGACCCACACGAAGTCGTTGCCGAACGTCACGTCAGCCGGGTCGACCTTGCCGTCGCCGAACTGCTTCGCCGCGAACGCCGCGAGCCGCTCGCGCAACTGGCGCGCCGCATCCTGCGCGGCCTTGCCGTTCAGGTCCGAACCCGTCGATGCGGCAGTCGCGGACGTGTTCGCGACCTTGCTCGTGTCGGTCGCCGTCACGCGGATGCGGCCGAAGCGGATGCCGAGCTCGTGCGCGACGACCTGCGCGACCTTCGTGTTGAGCCCCTGCCCCATCTCCGTGCCGCCGTGATTCACGAGCACCGAGCCGTCCGTGTAGATGTGCACGAGCGCGCCCGCCTGGTTGAAGTGCGTGACGTTGAACGCGATCCCGAACTTCACCGGCGTGAGCGCAATGCCCTTCTTCAGCACCGTGTTGCGCGCGTTGAATGCCCGCACGCCGGCGCGCCGAGCGCGGTAGTCGCTCGTCGTCTCGAGTTCGCCGAGCAGTTCGTGCAGCACGTTGTCCTCGACCGTCTGGCCGTACGGCGTCACGTTGCGTTCGGTCTTGCCGTACAGGTTCGCGTAGCGCACGTCCAGCGGATCGCGGCCGAGCGAGCGAGCGATGTCGTCGAGGATGTACTCGATCGCGAACGCGCCCTGCGGGCCGCCGAAGCCGCGGAACGCGGTGTTCGACTGCGTGTTCGTCTTTCCGCAGTAGCCCGCGATGGCGACGTCGCCGAGCCAGTACGCGTTGTCGAAGTGGCACACCGCGCGCGTCATCACCGGGCCCGACAGATCGGCCGAGAAACCGCAGCGCGACGTCATGTCGAGCGCGACGCCGTCGATGCGGCCGTCGTCGTCGTAACCGACGTCGAAGCGGTAATGGAAGTCGTGCCGCTTGCCGGTGATCATCATGTCGTCGTCGCGGTCGGGACGCAGCTTCACCGGGCACAGCAGCTTCCACGCGGCGAGCGCCGCGCAGCACGCGAACAGCCCCGACTGCGATTCCTTGCCGCCGAATCCGCCGCCCATCCGCCGGCACTCGACCAGCACGTTGTGCGACGCGACGCCGAGCACGTGCGCGACGAGGTGCTGCATCTCGCTCGGGTGCTGCGTCGAGCAGTACACGTGCATCCCGTCGTCGTCCTTCGGCACCGCATACGCGATCTGCCCTTCCAGGTAGAACTGCTCCTGGCCGCCGAGCAGCATCTCGCCGGACTCGCGATGCGGCGCGGCGGCAAGCCGTGCAGCGGCATCGCCGCGCGCAAGCTTCAGCGGCGGAATCACATAGGTCTCGGCCTTGCGTGCTTCCTGGGCGGTGAGGATCGCAGGCAGCTCTTCGTACTCGACCTGCGCGCGGCGCGCGGCAAGCCGCGCGATGTCGTGCGACGTCGCGACCACGATGAACATCGGCTGGCCGACGAACTGCACGACGCCCTTCGCGAGCACCGGATCGTCGTGGATGATCGGCCCGCAATCGTTGACGCCGGGAATATCGTCGGCAGTGAACACGGCGACCACGCCCGGCGTCGCGCGCACCGCGTCGAAGTTCATCGACACGATCTTCGCGTGCGGCTTCGCGGACAGCCCGAGCGCCGCATGCAGCGTGCCGGCGACGAGCGGAATGTCGTCGGTGTAAGTCGCGCGGCCGCTCACGTGCAGATGCGCGGATTCGTGCGCGCGCGACACGTGCACCTGGGCGGCGTCGGCTTGCGGGTCGACGGCGGTGAGGAACGGTTCTGCTTGCTGGTTCATGTTCGAGGTTCTCCGTCGTCAGACGCGCGCGGCGTCGTTCGCGACTTCAGCGGCGACTTCAGTGGCCACTTCGGCGGCCACTTCGCGCACGCTCAGCGCCTGCACCGGCAGCGGGTCGTGGGGGCGCGTCTCCAGCCAGAAGCGATACATCAGGTTCTTTGCGGTATCGAGGCGATACGCGCTCGTCGCGCGCATGTCCGACAGCGGCTGGTAGTCGCGCTCGAGCGCCTGCATCGCGGCCTGCACGGTCGCTTCGTGCCACTGCGCGCCGTCGAGCACGGCCTCCGTATTCGCCGCGCGCTTCGGCGTCGCGGCCATCCCGCCGAACGCGATGCGCGGCTCGCGAATCAGCTCGCCGTCCGCGATGAACGCGAACGCCGCGCACACCGCGGAGATGTCGGAGTCGAACCGCTTCGACAGCTTGTACGTGCGAAACCGCAGATTCGCGCGCGCGCCGGCGCGGGTCGGCACCTTCAGGCCGACGACGAATTCGTGCGGCGCCATGTCCTTTTGCTGATAACCGGTGTACAGCGCCTCGAGCGGCAGCTCGCGCACCGTGTCGCCGCCGCGCAGCACCACGCGTGCGCCGAGCGCGATCAGGCCGGGCATCGAATCGCCGATCGGCGAACCGTTCGCGACGTTGCCGCCGAGCGTCCCCGCGTTGCGGATCGGCAGCGACGCGAACCGCTTCCACATTTCGGTCAGTTCCGGATACGTGCCGGCGAGTGCCGCATACGCATTTTCGACCGTCACGCCCGCGCCGATCTCGATCCAGTCGTCGCCGTGCACGACCTGCCGCAGTTCGGCGATCTGGCCGACGTAGATCAGGTCGTCGAGGCGGCGCATCTGTTTCGTGACCCACAGGCCGATGTCGGTGCTGCCCGCGAGGATGCGCGCGCCCGGGCGGGCAGCCTTCAGCGCGGCCAGTGCATCGAGCGTGCGCGGCGCCGCGAACTGCGCGCCGTCGGCCGTCGTGTATGCGAACGTGTCGTCCCGCGCGAGCGACGCGAGCGTGCGGGCGAGCGCCGCCGTGTCGACCGGAGCCGATGCGGCGGATGCGCGTTCGCCGGTGGCACCTTCGCCGGCCCCGTCGAACATCCTCACCGCGGCGTCGACGATCGGCCGGTAGCCGGTGCAGCGGCACAGGTTGCCGGTCAGCGCATCGGCGATCTCGGTGCGCGTCGGTACGCTCTTCCCGTTCGCGCACGCGCTGCCGCAGCTTTCGTGACCGTGTTTCTCGTACAGCGCCCACATCGACATCACGAAGCCCGGCGTGCAGAAGCCGCATTGCGAGCCGTGGCAATCGACCATCGCCTGCTGCACCGGATGCAGCGAACCGTCCGGCCGGCGCAGGTCCTCGACCGTCAGCAGCGCCTTGCCGTCGAGCGTCGGCAGGAACTGGATGCAAGCGTTGACGGCCTTGAACGCGACCGCGCCCGCGTCGGTCAGCTCGCCGACGACGACCGTGCATGCGCCGCAATCGCCTTCCGCGCAGCCTTCCTTGGTGCCGGTGCAATGCGCGTCTTCGCGCAAATACTGCAACACGGTGCGGGTGACGTCCGCGCCGCTGACTTCGCGGATCGCGTGACGATGGTAGAAGCGGATCGGCTCACTCATGTCTCTATCGTTCTTCAAGTGGGGGCAAGGCGGCCTGCGCGGGGCGCTCGGCCGACGTGTTTCTGACAGTTTGCACGCTATCACCGCCAAATTCCGCAACCCATAGCCCATCGCGCATGCGGCGCATATAACTGCCGCGATATGCGCGGCGCGGCCGCGCGGCGGCCGTCCCGACCGTTGCCTGGCTTGCGTTGCGCGCGGGCGCACGCCGATTCGCCGGCTCGTCGGCTCGTCGGCTCGCCGGCTCGTCGGCTCGTCGGCTCGCCGTCGACGATAAAACGGGTCGGGATTAACTAAACGGTCCCTGCGGGAAAACCGGTTCCATGGGAAAATCCCGATTCCGTTTTTCGCGGTCTTCCGTTCCGTTTCGCTCATCCGTTCCGACCCCATGTCAACCGATTCCGCCACACCGCCGCGCAGCGGCGTTGCCGTCACGCTGCAAATCGTGTCCGTCGTCTGCTTCACGTTCATCTGCTATCTGACCATCGGTCTGCCGCTGGCGGTGCTGCCGGGCTTCGTCCATGACGATCTCGGCTTTTCGGCGATCGTCGCGGGCGGTGCGATCAGCGTCCAGTATTTCGCGACGCTCGCGTCGCGCCCGCTCGCCGGGCGCTTCGCCGACACGCTCGGACCGAAGCAAACGGTGCTGCGCGGGCTGATCGGCTGCGGCGTGTCGGGGGTGCTGCTGCTCGTCGCGCTGCTGCTCGCGCACTGGCCGGCCGCGAGCCTGGTGCTGCTGGTTGCGAGCCGGCTCGTGCTGGGCGTCGGCGAAAGCCTGTGCGGCACCGGCGCGATTCTGTGGGGCATCGGCCGCGTCGGCGTCGCGCACAACGCGAAAGTGATCTCGTGGAACGGCATCGCGACCTACGGCGCGCTCGCGCTCGGCGCGCCGGTCGGCGTCGCGATCGCGCATACGCTGAATCCGGCGCTGATCGGCGTGATCGTGATCGCGCTCGCCGCGCTCGGCTTCTATCTCGCGCGGCTGATCGATCCGGTGCCGGTCGTGCACGGCGAGCGGATGTCGTATGCGAGCGTGTTCACGCGCGTGCTCCCGCACGGCCTCGGCCTCGCGCTCGGCTCGGCCGGCTTCGGCTCGATCGCGACCTTCGTCACGCTGTACTACGCGGCGCGCCACTGGCCGAACGCCGCGCTGTCGCTGACCGTGTTCGGCACGCTGTTCATCGGCGCGCGCCTGCTGTTCGCGAACACGATCAAGACCTACGGCGGCTTCCGCGTCGCGATCGTGTCGTTCGCGTTCGAGTGCTCGGGCCTCGTGCTGCTGTGGCTCGCACCCGTGCCGCACGTCGCGCTCGTCGGCGCGGCGTTGACGGGCTTCGGCTTCGCGCTGATCTTCCCGGCGCTCGGCGTGGAAGCCGTCGCGCTGGTGCCGCCGGCAAGCCGCGGCGCGGCGCTGTCCGCGTATTCGGTGTTCCTCGACCTGTCGCTCGGCATCACCGGCCCGCTCGCCGGTTATGTGGCCGGTGCGTTCGGCTATCCGCAGGTGTTCCTGTTCGCGGCCGTGGCGGCTGCGGCAGGCGTCGTGCTGTCGATGATGCTGTATCAGCGGCAGGCGCGGCTCGCGGGGAGCGGTGCGGCGGCGTAACGCCGGGTGCCGCACGCGCCGCGCGACGCGGCCTGACTCGGCAGCACGTTGGCGTGCTGCAGTACGCGAGCCGCATCGGGGTAGCGCCCGAACGGAACCGCGTTCGTTAGCGAAAGCTTGGGTTCTGCACGATCGCAGCGCCGCGCCGAAGCGAAAATCAGGTCAGCCACAACCGACCCGTGCGCCGGCTCCCCGATCGTGCGCACGCACCGCCGCGAACGGGATCAAGCCGTCCGCAAGAACAACCGCCGCGCCAGATCGAAAGCAACGAGATTGCCGGCGAGCACGAGCAGCAGGCCGATCACCGCGAGCGGCGACCATTGGTAGCCTTCGAAGATAGTCGACACGGCCAGCGCGACGATCGGGAACAGCACCGTGCAATATGCGGCGCGCTCCGGCCCGATCCGCCCGACGAGCGTCAGGTACGCGGTAAAGCCGATCACCGATCCCGGCACGGCCAGATAGACGAGCGCGCCGAGATAGCGCGGGCTCGGATCGATCATGAACGGCAATCCGGCCGCCGCGCTGCCGATCGTCAGGATCCCCGCGCCGATCAGCATCGCCCAGCCGTTGGTCGCGAGCGGGTGCAGGCCCATCGACTGCATCCGGCTCGACAGCAGGTTGCCGGCCGAGAAGCACATCGTGCCGGCGAACGCGATCGCGAGGCCGATCCACGTTGCATGATCGTCCAGATGTCCGGCCATTTGCTGCCAAAACAGACACGCGATGCCGGTCAGCCCGAGCAGCGCGCCGGCGATCGCGGACGGCCGCAACGGACGGCCCATGAACAACCGGCCGTTGATCGAATTCAGCAGCGGCGCGGTCGAGAAGATCACCGCGACGAGGCCGCTCGGCACGACCTGCTCCGCATAGTAGAAGCACAGGAAATTCAGGCAGAACAGCGCGAAGCCCTGCGCGACGAGGTAGCGCCACGCCTCGCGCGGCGGGCGCACCGGCCGGCGCATCACGCGCAGCAGCGCAAACAGCACGGCGGACGCGAGCCAGAAGCGCCACGCGATCGACACGGGCGGCGGCACGGCGCCGAGCTGCCACTTGATTGCGATCCAGGTGGTGCCCCAAATCAGCACGGTGACGAAATAGAGCGACAGGTTCATGGCGGCGGCGAAGCGAAACGAGTGAAACGGACTGCGACTATGCGGCCGCCCCGCCGCTGCGGATTGTCCGAAATTGCGGTCTTTTTCGCGGCGCCGCACGGCGCTCGGCGCGCGAGCTTATACTCGTCCCATCATGAGTTCGCCCCTGTACGCCCCGCCCGTCGACCACGCCGCCGCCCTGGCCGGCGGCGCGATGCCATTCGGCCTGCACTCGGTGTGCCGCACGCTCGCCGAGGCGAACGCAACGCTCGAGCGCTTCGCATGGCTCGGCGACCATCTCGCGATCGCCGAATGGACGCGCATCACCGACGAAAGCGAAACGATCTACGAACAGCCCGGCCACCATACGCTGTCGTGCTATCTCGACGGCGGCTACCGGACGGAGCGCGAACGCGTGCCGCGCTACGGCGCGCCGAGCCTGTTGTGCGCGCTGCCCGGCGACCACGAATCGCGCTGGTGGGTGCGCGGCGAGATGCACTTCATCCACCTGTACTTCCTTCCCGAACACTTCACGCAGCGCGCGATCCGCGAGCTCGACCGCGAACCGCGAGAGCTCAAGCTCGCCGACCGCACCTATTTCGAGGATGCGCGCATGGCCGCGCAGTTGCGTACGCTCGCGCTCGAGCGCTGGGACGACGCGGACGGGAAATTGCGCGTGAACGAGGCCGCGCACGACGTGCTGAGCCTGCTGCTGCGCGGCCAGAGCACGGCTCGCACCGACACGCCGTTCCGTGGCGGTCTCGCGCCGGCTGTACGGCGTCGCGTGCGCGACTATATCGACACCTACCTGTCGCAGCCGCTCACGCTTGGCGAACTGGCGAACGTCGCCGCGCTGTCCGAATACCACTTCGCGCGGATGTTCCGGCTGTCGTTCGGCCGCGCGCCGCACGCGTGGGTGGCCGAGCAGCGGCTCGCACGGGCGCGCCTGCTGCTGCGCACGACGGCGCTGCCGCTCGCGCAGGTCGCGGCCGAGTGCGGCTATGCGAACGCCGGGCACTTCAGCCATCGCTTTCGCGACGCGCACGGCACGACGCCGAACGCGTACCGGCGCGCGATGCAAGGCGGCTGAGCAGCCGCGCCATTCAATGGACGGCCGCGCTGCGCGCCCGCCGGCACCGCCCCGCTTACGCGCCCCGCCTCGACAGTTCCTGCTCGAGCGCGGCCACGCCGGCCGGCAGGTCGACCGGCACCTTCAGGTCGACCATCGTGCGGCCGAACGCATGGAGCGTGCGGAACAGGTTGTGTTCCCGGCACTGCTCGCCCATCTGGCCGATTCGCACGATCGGCAAGCCGAACGAGCCCGAGATCTCGACCTGGTACTGCTTCGAGATGTGACCGCACACCATCCCGGGCGTGAGCCCTTCGGGCGTCTCTATTCCGACCACCGAATTGAGCCGGCAGTCCTTCGGCGCATAGAGCGCGAGACCCATCGCCTCGACGCCGGCCTGCAGCGCGAGCGAACAGCGCAGATGGCGCGCGAAGCGGCTTTCGAGCGTTTCCGCGCACACGAGCCGCAGCGCCTCGTGCAGCGCGAGCACGCCGGACACCGGCGCCGTATAGTGATACCCCGCGTTGTGCCAGAAGTTCTCGGCGAGCGCCATGTCGAGGCACCAGTGCGCGTTCGGCTCGGGACGCTGCTTCATCCGCTCCCACGCGGCGTCGGAGAACGCGATCAGCGACACGCCGGGGATCGACGACAACCCCTTCTGGCCGCCGGTGATCACAGCGTCGATGCCCCACGCGTCCATTTCGAGCGGCATCGTCGACAGCGTGCACACCGCATCGACCACGACCAGCGCGCCGGCCGCCTTCGCGAGTGCCGCGATGTCGCGCAGGTCGCGGTTCCACACGGTATTCGACGTCTCGCCCTGCACGATCGTGACGATCTCCGGGCGCTCGCGCGCGATCGCATCGGCAATCTCGTCGAGGCTCGCGACCGCACGGTCCGCCACTTCGAGCGTCGCGACGTCGGCGCCGACGCGGGTCGCCATTTCGGCCATCCGTGCGCTGAAGAAGCCGTTGCGGATCGACAGTACGCGCGTGCCGCGCCATGCGAGATTCGAGATCGCCATCTCCATCGCGGCAGAGCCCGGGCCGGCGACGCCGAGCACCCACTTCGTGCGCGTCTGGAACACGTAGCGCGCCATTTCCTTCACCTGCTCGATGATCTTCGCCATCGTCGCGCCGAGGTGGTTGATCACGATCGTGTTCGCCTTCGCAACGGCGGCCGGAATCGGAACCGGGCCGGCCCCCATCATCAGCAGCGGTTCTTCGGGCAGGATCGCGTCGAGCGGCACGACGACGGGACAGGGAATCGGCGAGTAATCGATGGACATGGCTGGTAGAGGAGGAAGGAAAAAACGCACGGACGTCGTTCGCCGCACGGCATGGCGAAAGTAATCGATCATTCCGCGTTCCGCGCCCGCGCGCAAGAGGCACACGCGGCCGGACAGCGTGACGGTGGCCCGGTCGACGGACCGGGCCAGCCGTCCGTGCGGGCATTGCACGATTGTGGCGCCGATTCGCGCCGCATTGCGACGCGCCGCCGAAACGGTTCCATGCAAACGCCGATAGCCGCGATTTTCTCCGGCAATATCGCGGCGAATCCGGGATGCTCGCGTTCAGCACCACGCGCGTATCGCCCGGATTACCCGTCGTCACGATAAAAATCACGCGGATGGAATCGGTCCACGAAAGCCAGACCCGCGCAAAAACATCCATTATCGCAGCATGAATTGGCGATCGATTTCACCCCATTATCGTCTCAGCGACCGAACACCAAAGACAAAGCATTGATTTATATATACAAATTCAACCATCGTGCAGTTGCTTCAAGCCGCCGCGGCAAATCCGCGGCGCTCTGCAGGCGCGTCATTGCGTTAAACCGATACTCGCGATTTCGATTTTACGCAACCCGCCCATTTTCTCAGGTTGACGAGTAACGCCTTCGTAATGAACAATCGTCTGCAGAATCGAAAACCGGTTTTTCGATACGAACGAAAGCCGGACGTCGCGCGACGGTTTTCCAGGTCGTGCAACGAAAAATCACAACCATAATCATTCACCGGGCCAGAAATCCGCGAGCCATGAACCAGATTCAGACCATGCGTGTGTTCGTCTGCGTCGCCGAGCAGCAGAGCTTCCGGCGCGCGGCGCACCATCTCGGCGTATCCAACGCGCTCGTCACGCGCTCGATCGCGATGCTCGAGTCTCACCTGAACACGCGGCTGATCCACCGCACCACGCGCAACCTGTCGCTGACGGAGGCGGGCCTGCGCTACCTCGACGGCTGCCGCGCGCTGCTCGAGGAATTCGATCATCTCGAGGCGTCCGTCGCACACGCGGTGCGCGAGCCGGCCGGCACGCTGCGCGTCGTCGCGTCGGGGCTGCTGTCACCGCTCGCGCTGACGCCGCTCATCAGCGAGTTCCGTCACCGCTACCCCGAATTGCGCGTGCAGCTCACCGTCGCCGACGGGCCGCTCGACGTGCTCGATTCGGGCTACGACGTCGGCATCGTCACCGGCAACCGGCTCGACGGCAACCCGACGCTGATCGGCCATGCACTGCCGCCTAATCCGTTCGTCGCCTGCGCAGCGCCCGCGTATCTCGAACGGCGCGGCGAGCCGCGCGCGCCCGACGATCTGCCGGGCCACGACTGGGTCACGCTCGCGCCGCATCAGCATGCGCCGTCGTGGCGGCTCATCGGCCACGACGGCGTCACGCATCCGGTCACGGTGCGCCCCACCTGCACGGTCAACCAGCTCGCGCTCGTGCAGTCGGCGGCCGTCGCCGGGTCCGGCATCGCGGTGCTGCCCGAACCGTGCGCCGCCGAAGCCATCGCCAACGGCACGCTCGTGCGCCTGCTGCCCGGCTACCGGATCGACGATCCGGACGCGCAGCTGTCGCTCGTCTACCCGAACCGCCAATACGTGCCGGCCCGCACGCGCAGCTTCGTCGAGCACGCGCTCGAGCATTTCGGCGTCGAGGCGGCCCGCGAACGCACCGCGTACGACTTCCTGCACACGCCGCGCGGGCCCGATCGCACCGATATCGTCACGGGGCTGCAGTAGACTGCACGCGATAGCCATCGGAGGTGCAGCGTGCGCGTGATCCTGTTCAGCAGCCGGCAGTACGACGACGAATCGTTTACCGCCGCGAATCGGCAGTTCGGCTATCGGCTGCACTTTCAACCCTCCCATCTCGACGCGGAAACCGCGATCCTCGCGCACGGCTATGAAGTCGTGTGCCCGTTCGTCAACGACACCGTCGACGCGGCCGTGCTCGAGCGGCTCGCCGACGGCGGCACCCGGCTGATCGCGCTGCGCTCGGCAGGCTTCAACCATGTCGATCTGGCAGCGGCCGAGCGGCTCGGCATCGCGGTCGTGCGCGTGCCAGCCTATTCGCCGCACGCGGTTGCCGAACATGCGGTCGCGCTGATCCTCGCGCTCAATCGCCGGCTGCCGCGCGCCGTTGCGCGCACGCGCGAAGGCGACTTCTCGCTGAACGGGCTGCTCGGTTTCGACCTGCACGGCAAGACCGTCGGCGTGATCGGCACCGGGCTGATCGGCCGCGTGTTCGCGAAGATCATGATGGGCTTCGGAATGCACGTGCTCGCGCATTCGATGCCGCCCTACGACGAAGAGCTGATCGCGTTCGGCGCGCGCTACGTCGAGCTCGACGATCTGCTGCACGGCGCCGACATCGTCAGCCTGCACTGTCCGCTGCTGCCGTCCACCCACCATCTGATCAACGCGAGGACACTCGCGCGGATGAAGCACGGCGCAATGCTGATCAACACCGGCCGCGGCGGTCTCGTCGACGCGCAGGCGCTGATCGACGCGCTCAAGAGCGGCCAGCTCGGCCATCTCGGGCTCGACGTGTACGAGGAAGAAAGCGGCCTGTTCTTCGAGGATCATTCCGACCTGCCGCTGCAAGATGACGTGCTCGCGCGCCTGCTGACGTTCCCGAACGTGATCGTCACGTCGCACCAGGCGTTCTTCACGCGCGAGGCGCTTGCAGAGATCGCGCACACGACGCTGCTGAACATCGACGCGTGGCACGCCGGCACACCGGCCAACGTCGTCACGGCGGGACGCTGACCGACGGCATCCGGTGCGTGTCGGGCACGGCGTTGTTCCGGCGCATCCGTCAACGGTTGGGCGTTTTGTTTCGAATGATGTAACGCCGCTCGCGCATCGTCTGCTATCGTTGCGACCACCTCCCCCTGCTTCTGCCGCTCATGCGTTTCGACGAATCCGCCATTGCCGCGGTTTACCGCGCGATCTTCGAACGGCGCGACATGCGCCACTTCACGCCGGCGCCCGTCGATCCGGCCACGCTCGCGCGCCTGCTGCGCGCCGCGCACCACGCGCCGAGCGTCGGCTTCATGCAGCCGTGGCGCTTCATCCGCATCACCGATCCCGCGCTGCGCATCGCGATCCATGCACTCGTCGAGGCCGAGCGCCGCGCGACCGCCGATGCGCTCGGCGAGCGGCAGGACGAATTCATGCGGCTGAAGGTCGAAGGCGTGCGCGAATGCGGCGAACTGCTGGTCGTCGCGCTGGCCGACGATCGCGAGCGCCACGTATTCGGCCGCCGCACGCTGCCGGAGATGGACCTCGCGTCCGCGGCGTGCGCGATCCAGAACATGTGGCTCGCCGCGCGCGCGGAAGGGCTCGGGATGGGCTGGGTGTCGCTGTTCGACGTCGACGCACTGCGCACGCTGCTCGGCATGCCGGCCGGCGCGAAACCGATCGCGGTGCTGTGCGTCGGCCATGTCGACGCGTTCTATGCAAAGCCGATGCTCGAGGAGGAGCGCTGGGCGGCGCGGATGCCGATCGAAGCGTGCCTGTTCGAGAACGGCTGGGATGCGCCGGCGACGGCTGAAGCCGGCTGCGCCGCGGCCTGCGTGAGTCCGGCTGGCGACACGTCGCCGTCGCGCGCGAACGTTGCGCCGGACGAAGCCGCAGCCCGGACGCCGGGCGACACATTACCGCGGCGCTGACCTAGGGAGCGGTCGAGTAACGCACGGATTTCGCGGCTGTGTTCCGGCCCGATATTTCGCGGCGCGCCGCGCTGCCGGACACCGCACGGTCCCACCGTGTCGCGTGCGCCGCCACGCTTGGGCGCACGGCGGCACTATCTATTTTGGCGCCGGGCGTCAGGGTTTTCACTGAAGTAGAATCGCGGCTGACAGCTCTTTGCCGTGCCCGTCCCGCGCATCCCGCGCCGACCTCGGGCCGCGCCTTTTTCCGTAGCCCACCGCGATGCCCTTGCCTCTTTTCGCCCTTGCCGTCGCCGCATTTGGAATCGGTACCACCGAGTTCGTGATCATGGGGCTGCTGCCCAACGTCGCCCGCGACCTCGGCGTGTCGATCCCGGCCGCCGGGATGCTCGTGTCGGGCTATGCGCTCGGTGTGACGATCGGCGCGCCGATCCTCGCGGTCGTCACCGCGAAGATGCCGCGCAAGCGTGCGCTGATGGGTCTGATCGGGCTGTTCATCGCGGGCAACCTGTTCTGCGCGATCGCGCCCGGCTATGCGGTGCTGATGGCTGCGCGGGTCGTCACCGCGTTCTGCCACGGCGCATTTTTCGGCATCGGCTCGGTCGTCGCGAGCAGCCTCGTCGCGCCGAACCGCCGTGCGCAGGCGATCGCGCTGATGTTCACCGGCCTCACGCTCGCGAACGTGCTCGGTGTGCCGCTCGGCACCGCGCTCGGCCAGGCATACGGCTGGCGCGCAACGTTCTGGGCCGTCACCGGCATCGGCATCGCCGCGGCTGCCGCGCTTGCAGTATGCGTGCCGAAGAACCTGGCGATGCCCGACACCAGCATCACGCGCGAATTCGGCGTGCTGAAGCACCCGCAGGTGCTGATGGTGCTCGGCATCAGCGTGCTCGCGTCTGCGAGCCTGTTCAGCGTGTTCACGTACATCACGCCGATCCTCGAGGACGTCACGGGCTTCTCGCCGCGCCAGGTCACCTACGTGCTGCTGCTGTTCGGCGCCGGCCTGACCGTGGGCGGCACGCTCGGCGGCAAGCTCGCGGACTGGCGCCGGATGCCGTCGCTGATCGCGGCGCTCGCGCTGATCGGCGTCGTCCTCGCGCTGTTCGCCGGCACGATGCACGTGCCGTTCGCGGCGCTCGCGACGATCTTCGTGTGGGGCATGCTCGCGTTTGCGATCGTGCCACCGCTGCAGATCCTGATCGTCGACCGCGCAAGCGATGCGCCGAACCTGGCGTCGACGCTGAATCAGGGTGCGTTCAACCTCGGCAACGCGACGGGAGCGTGGCTCGGCGGGATGGCGATCGGCTCCGGCGTGTCGCTCGTCAACCTGCCGTGGGTCGGCGTCGCGATGGCCGTCGCGGCGCTCGCGCTCACGCTGTGGTCGGCGTCGCTCGAACGCCGCCCGGTGGCCGTGCCGACCGAGTATGTCTGACGCGACGTTGCCGGCATGCTGCCCCGATCGTTGCGAGCACAACGCCATTCGACCCTGACAGCCTTCATGGACCTTTCAATGTCCGCGGTGTAGCATCCCGGCCGATGAAAGCCATTCTGAATCGTGATTTCCTCGCGCTGATCCTTAGCGTCGCGGTGGTCGGCCTCGGCACCGGCGCGACGATGCCGCTCACCGCACTCGCATTGACCGAAGCCGGGCACGGCACCAACGTCGTCGGCATGCTGACCGCGGCGCAGGCCGGCGGCGGTCTCGCGATCGTCCCGTTCGTTACCGCGCTCGCGCGGCGGATCGGCGCGCGCCGGGCAATCGTCGTGTCCGTCGTACTGCTCGCCGCGGCCACCGCGCTGATGCAGTGCACGTCGAGTCTCGTCGTCTGGGCCGTGCTGCGCGTGCTGTGCGGCGCGGCGTTGATGCTGCTGTTCACGATCGGCGAGGCGTGGGTCAACCAGCTCGCCGACGATTCGACGCGCGGCCGCGTGGTCGCGATCTATGCGACCAATTTCACGCTGTTCCAGATGGCCGGCCCGGTGCTCGTCAGCCAGATCGCCGGTGCGACGGGCATCCGCTTCGCGCTGTGCGGCGCGCTGTTCCTGCTCGCGCTGCCGACGCTCGCGACGATCCGGCGCGCGCCGCTCGCCGGCGACGACGCGCATCACGCAGCGCACGACAGCTGGTTCGCCGTGCTGCCGCGCATGCCCGCTTTGATCATCGGCACCGGCTTCTTCGCGCTGTTCGACACGCTCGCGCTGTCGCTGCTGCCGCTCTATGCGATGGATCACGGCGTCGCGAGTGCGACCGCGGTGCTGCTCGCGTCGATCATGCTGTTCGGCGATACCGCGATGCAGTTTCCGATCGGCTGGCTCGCGGACAAGCTCGGCCGCGAACGCGTGCACCTCGGCGCCGGCTGGATCGTCCTCGCGGGCCTGCCGCTGCTGCCCTTCGTGATCGCAAATCCGTGGCTGTGCTGGCCGCTGCTGTTCGTGCTCGGCGCGGCGGCCGGCAGCATCTATACGCTGTCGCTCGTCGCATGCGGCGAACGCTTTCGCGGCACGGCGCTCGTCACCGCGAGCTCGCTCGTGTCGGCGTCGTGGAGCGCCGCAAGCTTCGGCGGGCCGCTGGTTGCCGGCGCGTTGATGGAGCAACTGGGCAGCAACGCGCTGGTCGGCGTGCTGATCGTCTGCGTCGGCGCGTTCGTCGCGGCCGCGCTGTGGGAACGACGGGGGACCGTGCAGCGCGCGGTTTGATGCCGAGCGGCGTCAATGCTCAGGTTGGCGTTCTGCGTTCTGCGTTCTGCGTTCTGCGTTCTGCGTTCTGCGTTCTGCGTTCGGCGTTCGGCGTTCGGCGTTCGGCGTTCGGCGTTCGGCGTTCGGCGTTCGGCATCGTGCACCCAAACGCATCGGTTCGCGCGCCCGGATTCCCGGTAAACGCACACGGCCCGCGCAATGCGGGCCGCCCTTGTCCTTCGGGACCGCGCGCGACGTCTCGCGCCGAGAACCCTTACGCGTCGCGCGCCGGCAGGATCTTGCCGGCGCACGCGCCGAAGCCGACGCGATAGCCGTCTCCCTGACACCAGCCGGCGAGCGTGAGTTCGTCACCGTCCTCGATGAACGTGCGGCTGCCGCCGCCGTTCAGCGCGAGCGGCTCCTTGCCGTTCCACGTCAGTTCGAGCAGGCTGCCGAACGAATCCTTCGTCGGCCCGCTGATCGTTCCGGAGCCCATCAGATCGCCGACGCGCGTGTTGCACCCCGCGACCGTGTGGTGCGCGAGCTGCTGCGCCATCGTCCAGTACATGTGCTTGAAATTCGTGCGGCAGATCGACGTCGGCTCCGCGGCGCCTTCGGCGCGCAGCGTCACTTCGAGCTCGATGTCGAACGCGTGCTTGCCCGAATGCCGCAGATACGGGAGCGGCTGCGGCGACTGCTCGGGCTGCGCGACACGAAACGGTTCGAGCGCGTCGAGCGTGACGATCCACGGCGAGATCGTCGTCGCGAAGCCCTTCGAATTGAACGGCCCGAGCGGCACGTATTCCCACTGCTGGATGTCGCGCGCGCTCCAGTCGTTCAGCAGCACCATTCCGAAGATGTGCGCTTCCGCGTCCTCGCACGCGATCGGCTCGCCAAGCGCGTTGCCCTTGCCGACGATGAAGCCCGTCTCAAGCTCGATATCGAGCTTGCGGCACGCGCCGAACACCGGGCGCTCCAGATCGGGCAATTTAAGCTGCCCGTTCGGGCGCCGCACCGGCGTGCCGCTCACGACTACCGACGACGCACGGCCGTTGTAGCCGATCGGCATCTCCGACCAGTTCGGCAGAAGCGCATTCTTGGGATCACGGAACATCGAGCCGACGTTGGTCGCATGCTCCTTCGACGAATAAAAATCGGTGTACCCCGGGATGTCGACCGGCAGATGCAGCGTCGCGTCGCGCTGCGCGACGAGCACCTGCGCGCGCAATGCCGCATCGTCACGCAGCCGCGCGTTGTCGCGCGAAAACAGGTCGGACAGTTGCACGCGCATACTGCGCCACGCATCGCGGCCGAGCGCGATGAACGCGTTGAGCGTCGGCGCGGCAAACACGTCGGCGCCGGCCGGGAGCGTGACGAGGCCGGCACGGGCGAGCGCGGCGACGTCGACGATCTGGTCGCCGAGGGCGACGCCGGCACGGCGCGCCGTCTGCGTCGCGTCGCTGAAGATGCCGAACGGCAGATTCTGGATCGGGAAATCGCAGGCGGGATCATTCGCCGTGTCGACCCAGCTCTTGCGAGCCGGGTCCAGCGTCGCGCGCCAGTCGTGGGTGTCGCTCATCGTTGCTCCGGATTGAAGTGTTTCTGGATGCGTTGCCAGCATTCGAAGTAGTCGGCCTGCAGTTGCGCGGTGTCGAGCGCATAGCGCGTCGGCCGGATCAGCGTGCGGGTTTCGAACATGAACGCCATCGTCGCGTCCACCTTGTGCGGCTTCGTCGTGTCGCTGACCGACGCCTTCTCGAACGTATCCGCGTCCGGCCCGTGGCCCGACATGCAGTTGTGCAGGCTCGCGCCGCCGGGCACGAAACCCTCGGCCTTCGCGTCGTACGCGCCGTGCACGAGACCCATGAATTCGCTCGCGACGTTGCGGTGGAACCACGGCGGGCGGAACGTATCCTCGGCGGCGAGCCACCGCGGCGGGAAGATCACGAAGTCGATCGTGTCGACGCCCGGCGTGTCGCTCGGCGACTGCAGCACGAGGAAGATCGACGGATCGGGATGGTCGAAGCTGATCGAGCCGATCGTGTTGAACAGACGCAGGTCGTATTTGTACGGCGCATAGTTGCCGTGCCACGCGACGACGTCGAGCGGCGAATGGCCGATGTCCGCGCGCCACAGGCGCCCGTTCAACTTCGCGACGAGCTCGAACGCGCCTTCCCGGTCCTCGTACGCGGCCTGCGGCGTGAGGAAATCGCGCGGGTTCGCGAGCCCGTTCGAGCCGATCGGGCCGAGGTCCGGCAAGCGCAGCAACGCGCCGAAGTTCTCGCAGATGTAGCCGCGCGCGTCGCCGTCCGGCAGCGCGACCGTAAAACGCACGCCGCGCGGGATCACCGCGATCTCGAACGGCTCGACGTCCACGCGGCCGAACTCGGTCGCGATGAAAAGCCGCCCCTGCTGCGGCACGATCAGCAGTTCGCCGTCCGCGCTGTAGAAGAAACGGTCCTGCATCGAGCGGTTCGCCGCGTACAGATGAATCGCGCAGCCGCTCATCGCGGCCGCCGAGCCGTTACCCGCCATCGTGACCAGCCCTTCGACGAAATCGGTCGGCTCGACCGGCATCGGCAGCGGATCCCAGCGCAACTGATTCGGCGGCGTCGGCGGCACGTCCGCGGAATCGCCGAATTCGGCCACGAGCCGCTGGGGCCCCGTGAGCGGCTCGAACGGCCGATGCACGGCCGCCGGCCGGATCCGGTACAGCCACGAGCGGCGGTTGTGCGCGCGCGGCGCGGTAAAGGCGGTGCCCGACAACTGCTCCGCATACAGCCCGTACGGCGCGCGCTGCGGCGAATTGCGCCCGTGCGGCAGCGCGCCCGGCAGCGCCTCGGTCGCGAATTCGTTCGCGAATCCGCTCAAGTAGCCGGCGGTTGCCGGTTTCGACAGGTCAAGCGTCATCGTTTCCTTTCTCCATCAGTTCACAGCGGCGTTCGGCGCCCGAGCATCGCTGCGCCGCGTGACGCCCGCGAGGCCGAGCACGAACAGCGCCGAGCACAGCACGGGCACCGCGGCCGCGTGGAACAGCGCGCCGTTCGTCCAGTTCAATGCAATCAGTTGTCCGCCGACGAGCGGCCCGAGCACCGAGCCGATCCGGCCGATCCCGAGGCTCCAGCCGATGCCGGTCGAGCGCAGCGACGTCGGGTAATACTGGCCCGCGAGCGCGTTGACGGCCGGCTGGCCGCCCACCACGCAGAATCCGCCTGCGAACACGACGAGCAGCAGCCACGGCAGCGCATGCGCGACCGATCCGATCAGTCCCACCGACACGGCCGCGCACGCGAAGCACGCGAACAGCACGCGCACGAAGCCGTAGCGTTCGATGAACCAGCCGAGCGACAGCGTGCCGATCACGCCGCCTGTCTGCAGCACCGTGCCGACGATCACCGCCGTGCCCGGCGAATAGCCCGCGTCGCGCATCACGGTCGGCAGCCAGTTCGACAGGAAGTACAGGTCGATCAGGTTCATGAAGCTGATCGCCCATAGCAGCAGCGTGACCGGCAGGCGGCCGTCGCGGAACAGTTCGGCGACCGGCGCGCCGTTCGTCGCGCGCTCGCGCACGGCAAGCCGCGTGTTCGCATCGATGCCGGCGTGCGGCGCGAAGCGCGCGAGCCAGTCGCGCGCCTGCGCGTCCCGGCCTTTCAGCACCAGGAACTGCAGCGACTCGGGCAGCCGCGCGATCATCGCGATCGTCAGCACGAGCGGCACCGCGCCGCCGACGAAGAACACCGCGCGCCAGCCGAGTGCCGGAATCAGCGCGGCGCTGATGAAGCCGCCGATCGCCGCGCCGAGCGTGAAGCCGCACGACACGATCATCATCCGCTTCACGCGATGCGCACCCGGACTGAACTCGCCGACCAGCGCCATCGCGTTCGGCATGATGCAGCCAAGGCCGAGCCCCGTGACAAAGCGCAGCACCATCAGCACCGGGATCGAGCCCGCGAACGGCGTCGCGAGCATCGTCACCGCGAAGAACAGCGTCGAGCCGATCAGCACCGGGCGCCGCCCGATCCGGTCGGCCAGCACCGACAGCGCGAGCGCGCCGAGCAGCATCCCGAACAGGCTCGCGCTGAAGACGGGCCCGAGCGCCTGCTTAGGCACGCCCCATTCGGCGATCACGCTCGGTGCGACGTAGCCCATCGCCTGCGCGTCGAAGCCGTCGATCACAAGGCACAGTCCGCACAGGATCAGCAACATCCAGTGAAAGCCCGGGCGATGCGTGTCGTCGATCACGCGCTCGACTTCCACCATGCGCGTAGCGGCCGGCGCCGCGCTCATTGCGTCACCTCGGCGGCCGGATGCACAGGCGGCGTCACGCCCTGGCGCGCGAACGCCATCGCTTCGCGCAGCACGTCGGCGTCGCCGATCTGGTTCGCGAGCAACAGGATCAGCTTCGCGTTGACGAGCTGGCTGTCGGCGTCCGACAAGTCGCGATGCATGTCGATCAGCGCTTCGTAGAACGCGTCCGGATCGGCAAGACGCGGGCGGGTGTCGAGTCGGGGCATGACGGTGTCTCCGGTGTCGTTATGGATTCAGCTTCGCGCAGATCGCGCGCGCCAGTGCATCGGCGATCGCCGGGCGCTCGAGCGTGCGCATCCGCGCGCATACGTGCTGGTCGGGGCGCAGCAGGTAGAACGTGCCGGGCTTCGCGTCGTAGCGTTGCGCGGCGAAACCGTCGACGTCCTCCACGACGTCGACGCCGGCCACCGGCTGCGCGTGCCCGGCCGGCACGACCAGCACGGGCCGCACCGGCAGCGCGAGGCCGTCGAGCGCCTGCGCGAGCGCGGCCGCATCGCCCGGCAGCCCGAAGAGCACGCCCGCGAAGCCGTCGCCCAGGTGCTTGAGCAGCCAGCCCGACGCACCTTGCGCGCGCACCGGCGCATCGGCCGCTGCCGCACCCGGGCGCATCGCGCCTGCAAACGTGTCGCCGTGGCGATCCGGCGTGTTCAGCGGCGACTCGGTCAGCACGGCCGGCACCGACAGGCGGCCGCTGTTCACGAGCTTGCGCGCGAATTCGCAATCGCGCGCGAGCTTCAGCGTCGCGTCGCGAAACACGCGAGATACCGCGCTCTTCGGCGTGATGAAGTCAGTCGAGCGCGTCGAATTGCGGATGTTCTCGTCCGCCGCGAATTCGCGCTCGCTCGCGTAGGTGTCGAGCAGCGCGTCGGGCGCGCGGCCGTCGAGCACGAGCTTCAGCTTCCATGCGAGGTTGTCCGCGTCCTGCACGCCGCTGTTCGCGCCGCGGGCGCCGAAAGGCGACACGCCGTGCGCGGAGTCGCCCGCGAACAGCACGCGGCCGTGCCGGAACGTATCCATGCGCTGGCAGCGGAACGTATAGACGCTTACCCATTCGAGCTCGAACTCGACATCCGCGCCGAGCAGCGCACGCACGCGCGGAATCACACGTTCAGGCTGCTTCTCGGCGACCGGGTCGGCGTCCCAGCCGAGCTGGAAATCGATGCGCCACACGTTGTCGGGTTGACGATGCAGCAACACCGACTGGTTGCGGTGGAACGGCGGATCGAACCAGAACCAGCGCTCGGTCGGGAATTCCGCCTTCATCTTCACGTCGGCGATCAGGAAGCGATCCTTGAACGTGCGGCCGCGGCTTTCGAGCCCCATCGCCGTGCGCATCGGGCTGCGCGAGCCGTCTGCCGCGATCACGTACAGTGCGCGCAGCGTCTCGACACCTTCCGGCGTCTCGACGGTCAGCGTCGCGTGCTCCGCCGACTGCGCGACGCCCGTCACCTTGTGCTTCCAGCGGATGTCGATATTCGGCAGCTCGAACGCGCGCTCGGCCAGGTAGCCTTCGACGTAGTACTGCTGCAGATTGACGAACGCGGGGCGCGCATGGCCTTCCTCCGGCAGCAGGTCGAACGCGTACAGCAGTTCGTCCTGCAGGAACACCTTGCCCACGTGCCAGCTCACGCCCTTCTCGACGAAGCGCTCGCCGCAGCCGAGCCGGTCGAAAATCTCGAGCGTGCGCTTCGCGAAGCAGATCGCGCGCGAGCCCGTCGACAGCGTGTCGTCGTCGTCGAGCAGCACGACCGGCACGCCCCGCTGCGCGAGGTCGATCGCGGCCGACAGACCCACCGGGCCCGCACCGACGACGATCACCGGGTGAATGGCCGCGTCATCGCCGACGGCCCGTGCCGCGCGCGGCCGGTAGTCGAACTTCAGCGTCTGGTAATCGATGCTCATGATCGCCATCCGCTCCTCAGCGCTGCGGCGTGCGCGCCGCCGCACGCGGCGCCATCCCGCACCGGTTCATTGGCGGCCGTTGCCGCCGCCCGTGCTGCTCCGTCCACTTCAACCGCCACGTCTCGCTCCTTTGCTTCCTGTTGATCCGATTCGGAAAACGGCGCCGCTCCGGGCGCCTGAACGCCGCTTTTCTTGATCGGCGACAAATCGCTGGATTTACGAATAGTAAAACCAATTACGAATAGTGAAATCAACGTAAACCCTACCCAACGCTTCCGGGACGGGATAACCATATGAGCGAAACGCCGAGCCGAGTCTGGCGCGCACTGCTAATATCGATACGTGAGGCGGCCCTTTCGGCCGCCATTTTTCCTTTCGACGCCGATGATTCCGCCCAACATTCCCGAGCTGGTCGCCCGTGCCGGGCAACTACCGTATCTGCGGGAACACCTCGCGCTCGCCGAGGGCGGCACCGCGTGCGCGAATCTGCCCGAGCGGACGCTCGCGAGCGCGTACGAGCCGATCTACGACGTGACGATGCCCGGCGCACCGCAATCGACGTCGTTCGCCGATGCGATCGAGCGCTACGGCGACGAACTCGGCTTCCAGGCCGTCACGCTGGTCACGGGCGCGCTGCACGACCCGGTCGATTCGGCCGTCGACGACCAGACGCTCGTCGCGATCGACCGGCTGTCGCGCGCGCTGCACGCGATCAACTTCTTCGGCGCGCAACGTCACGGGCTGCTGTTTCTGCGCGTGCACGAGCGGCTGCTCAAGAGCGTGAAGTACGACCACGGCAAGCATTTCTCGTCGGTGCTGCAACGCTTCGGCTTGCCCACCGAGCGGATCGTGATCGAACTGCCGGCCGTCGCGGTCGCGCACAAGACTTTCCTTGGCTACCTCACGCGCAGCTACCAGCATCACGGCTTCAAGGTCGCCGACAAGCTGCCCGACCCGGGCCGGATCCTCGCGGTCGAATCGGAGATGGCGCGGCCCGACTACATCAAGATGGATGCGGGCATCGCGCTGCGCGACGGAATGGTGAAGGCGCTGGTCGCGTATGCGCAGCGCGTACGGATTCCGCTGATCTTCGACGGCGTCGTCGACGAAACGCAGTGCGAGCTGCTGCGCCAGCACGACGTGCGGTTCATGCAGGGGCCGGTGTTCGCGAAGGTCGTCACGGCGTGATTTCCCGCATGGCGGCCGGTGCGCAGTAGCGGTCGGACCCATGCGGCGAGCGCCGCGCCCGATCGGCGATCCGGTCTGGCAAAGGGGTTACGGCGCGGGTTACGGCGTGGATCCGGCGCCGGTATGCAGGGCCGCTGCGGATGCGTTCGCGGCTCCATGCCGGGCCGGCGCGATGCGTTGCTCGTCAGGCGCGACGTCGGGTCCGCAGTGCGAACGCTGCGCGTTCAACCCCGTCGCGTTGGCGCCGATGGCCGCGGGTTTTGTCTGTCGACGTCGTACTTCGGCGTCGGGAAACTGACGAGAGATGGTGCGCGCGGCTCACACGATGAACGGCGGCGCGCTTCGGAGAGCGCGGCGACGCACCCGTGTCAGATCGTCTGCCCAAGCCGCTGCGCGAGTGCCTTCAGCTTCGGTCCGACCTGCGTGCGGAACACCTGTTCGTCCATCGACGATGCGGGACCGCTGCAACTCAGGATCAGCCAGCGCCCCTCGCGCGGCTCGCGAAACGGCACGGCCGCCGCGTTGACGTCCATGTGCCACGCACGAAACGAATAGCAGCATCCGCCGTCCGCAAACTCCGCGACCGCCTGCTGCGCAGCCGCGACGAGCGCATCCGCGTCGGCCGCGCCGCCGGCTGCCCGATGCAGGTCCGCATACAGCGCACGGCGCACATCCTCCGGCTGCACGGCCAGGTACGCGCGCCCCATCGAACTCGTCAGCATCGACAGCCGGGAGCCGGGCGCAAGCCCGAGCGTCAGCGCGGTTTCGCTTCGAATCGTCTCGAGATAGATCATGTCGAGGCCGTCCCGGCAGCCAAGCGACACGGCCGCGCCGATCTCCCGCGCAAGCGCCTGCATGTGCGGCCTCGCGAGATCGAGCGTGCCCGAGCCCGCGAGCAGCGCATAGCCGAGCGACAGCACGCCGGCGTCGAGCGCATACTTTCCGAGCGTCTCGTCGTAACGCAGATAGCCGAGCACGGTCAGCGTGTACGCCAGCCGGTTCACCGTCGCCTTCGGCAGCCCGGTGCGCTCCGCGAAGTCGCGATTGCCGAGCATCGTCTCGCCGGGCCGGAATGCGCGCAGCAGATCGAGCCCGCGCGCGAGCGCCACCACGAACTTGCGTTCGTCGATCGCGGTTTCGTCGATGGTTGAAAGTGTCATCTGGTGTTACACTGAGTTCGATTTGCAAAACATTGTTCCGCACAGCGGAACTCCAGTCAAGCGAACTTTCAGCACGACGCCCGACTCGATGCGTCGAGGGGACAGGAGATGACACGATGAGCGCTGCAACTTTTCAGTGGGACGATCCGCTGCTGCTCGATCAGCAACTGACCGAAGAAGAGCGGATGGTGCGCGATGCCGCGCAGGCGTACGCACGGGACAAGCTCGCGCCGCGCGTGACCGATGCGTTCCGCCATGAACGCACCGACGCCGCGATCTTCCGCGAGATGGGAGAAGTCGGCCTGCTCGGGCCGACGATCCCCGAGGAATACGGCGGCCCGGGCCTCAACTACGTGAGCTACGGGCTGATCGCGCGCGAAGTCGAGCGCGTCGATTCCGGCTACCGCTCGATGATGTCCGTGCAGTCGTCGCTGGTGATGGTGCCCATCTTCGAATTCGGCTCGGACGCGCAGAAGCAGAAATATCTGCCGAAGCTCGCGAGCGGCGAATGGATCGGCTGCTTCGGGCTGACCGAGCCGAACCACGGCTCCGATCCCGGCAGCATGGTCACGCGCGCGAAGAAGGTCGCCGGCGGCTATTCGCTGTCCGGCGCGAAGATGTGGATCACCAATTCGCCGATCGCCGACGTATTCGTCGTGTGGGCAAAGCTCGACGAAAACGGCAAGGACGCGATTCGCGGCTTCATCCTCGAAAAAGGCTGGAAGGGGCTGTCCGCGCCGGCGATCCACGGCAAGGTCGGGCTGCGTGCGTCGATCACCGGCGAGATCGTGCTCGACGAGGTGTTCGTACCGGAAGAGAACCTGATGCCCAACGTGAGCGGCCTGCGCGGCCCGTTCACGTGCCTGAACTCGGCGCGCTACGGTATCGCGTGGGGCGCGCTCGGCGCAGCGGAATCGTGCTGGCACACCGCGCGCCAGTACGTGCTCGATCGCAAGCAGTTCGGCCGGCCGCTCGCCGCGAACCAGCTGATCCAGAAGAAGCTCGCCGACATGCAGACCGAAATCACGCTCGGCCTGCAAGGCGTACTGCGGCTCGGGCGGATGAAGGACGAAGGCACGGCGGCCGTCGAGATCACGTCGATCATGAAGCGCAACTCCTGCGGCAAGGCGCTCGACATTGCGCGGCTCGCGCGCGACATGCTGGGCGGCAACGGCATCTCCGACGAATTCGGTGTCGCGCGCCACCTCGTCAACCTCGAGGTGGTCAATACGTATGAAGGCACGCACGACATCCACGCGCTGATCCTCGGTCGCGCGCAGACGGGCATCCAGGCATTCTTCTGAGCATTCGCGCACGGCAGCGCGCGGCGGCCCGGCCGCGTCGCCTTGCTACCGTCATACTGAAAAAAAGACACGGCCCGCCCGGCATCGCTGCCGGGCGGGCCGCTTTCCTCGGCATCCGCGTTCGTCACGCGGCGCCGTTTCCGGAGCCGCTGCTTACTTGTTCGGCTGCGGCGTGAGACGCAGGTACGGACGCACCGCGTTGAAGCCCTTCGGGAACCGCTTCTTCAGCTCTTCCGGATCCTGCAGCGACGGCACGATCACGACGTCGTCGCCATCCTTCCAGTTGCCGGGGGTGGCGACCTTGTAGTTGTCGGTCAGCTGCAGCGAGTCGATCACGCGCAACACTTCGTCGAAGTTGCGCCCGGTACTGGCCGGATACGTGATGATCAGGCGAACTTTCTTGTTCGGGTCGATCACGAACAGCGAGCGCACCGTCAGCGTTTCGTTCGCGTTCGGGTGAATCATGTCGTACAGCTGCGAGACCTTGCGGTCGCCGTCGGCAATGATCGGGAAGCCGACGACGGTCGATTGCGTTTCGTTGATGTCGTTGATCCAGCCTTTGTGCGATTCGACGTCGTCGACCGACAGCGCGATCACTTTCACATTGCGTGTCTCGAATTCGCCCTTCAGCTTCGCGGTCAACCCGAGCTCAGTCGTGCACACGGGCGTGTAGTCGGCCGGATGCGAGAACAGGACGCCCCAGCTGTCGCCCAGCCACTCGTGAAACTTGATCTTGCCCAGGCTCGATTCCTGCTCGAAATCCGGTGCGATGTCGCCAAGACGCAGGCTCATGATGTTCCCTCCTCGAACGATGCTGGTTGAAACCGCGCGCTGTCGGCGCGGGACAGTCCGTCAGCTTACGGGAAGCAATGCGCCATGCGAACGATTATTACGTTTGATATTCATACTTTTTTGTCATTTTTGCCCGATGGCGGAACGGCATGGACGGCCGCGGAGGAAACTTTTCGTGCCGTTTGCGGCTCTGTTGACGATTGCGAGTCGTTTACCATGCAGTCTTGCACTGCCGCCGTGTGTCTTCCCGGCTCGCCAGCAGGCAGGCGTTTCGCTACGATGTGAACCTGCAGCATGACAGCATGAAGGGAGTTGCAATGTCGGAAATCAACAAGGAGAAACTGATGTCGGATATCAAAACCGTTCTGGCGGACGCCGAAGATCTGCTCAAGCAGGCAGCGAGCAGCACGGGCGACCGTGCAGCCGAGCTGCGCGAGAAAGCCATGTCGCGCCTGAAGCAGGCCAAGGAAAAGGCAACCGACGTCCAGGTCGTGGTGGTCGAGAAAGGCAAGAAGGCCGCGCGCGCTACCGACGATTACGTGCATGAGCATCCGTGGACGTCCATCGGCATCGCCGCCGGCGTCGGCGTGCTGATCGGTCTGCTGATCAACCGCAAGTAACGCGCTCAGCGCCGTTCCGCCCCACGTGCCGCCGCGCGGCGGCACGTGGGTGCCGAAGCCTGCCGGCGGTTCGCCGGCGGCCGCTTTGACCTAGCCGCTTACTGCGCGCGCAAGCGCCTCATCCATGACGACAGACACCCACTCGCAGCCGTCCGGCCACGGGCCGCTGCGCCGCCTCGTCGGCTCCGCGATCGGCCTCCTGCAAACGCGCCTGGAACTGGTCGGCATCGAGCTCGCCGAGGAAAAGGAACGCCTGATGGGCGTGCTGTTCCTCGGCCTCGCCGCGATGATGCTCGCGACGATGGCGCTCATCAGCCTGACCGTGCTCATCGCGATCGCGTTCTGGGACACCTATCGCTGGCAATCGCTGGCTGTCATCACGGCGGTATATGCACTCGCAGGTATCGCCTGTGCGCTCAAGGCGCGCTCGGGCCTGCGCGAAGCGCCGACCGTGTTCGAGGCGACGCTCGCGGAGCTCGAGAAAGACCGCGAAGTCTTCCGCAGCAAGTCGTGAACGCGGCCGCGTTCGCCCCTGTCACCTACTTAGCCGACGCGCCATGAGCCAGAACGTCACAAGCCATCCGCTCCGCCCCCATTCGTCGCGATCGAAGTGGAACGCGTCGCAGCATCGCGCGCTCCGCAAGGAGTTGCTGATCCTGCGATCCGAGGTCGAGCGGCTCGAGCTTGCCGAAGCCGCCGCCGAAGTGCGTCATGCCGTCACGCGGTTCAGCTGGCTCAAGATGTTCATCCCCGGCCTGTCGAGCCACAAGTTCAGCCAGTCCGCGAAGAACCTGAACGCCAATCTCGGCCAGCTCGTCAACCAGTATCCGATGCTCAGTTCGCTCGCATCGCTCGTGCTGGCGAAACCCATTCGCTCGCTGCTTCGCGCGAGTGCGGGCCCCGCGCTGAAGTGGGGCACCGTCGGCTTCGCCGCGTGGGAGGTGTACCAGATCTGGAAGCAGTCGCGCGTCGAGCGCGGCCCTGTCGCGAACGACGACTGACACGCCACGGCAAACGCGCACGGCCGTTCCGCGATATGCGCTTCCATGCATATTGCTCGATCAGCGCGCCCCCCAACACATCCGCTGCCGCGCCGCCGGTTCCGCGTCGGCGGATTCCGCAGTACTGCCTCGCGTGCCGTCCGAGCGCAGCGTAAATGCGCCGCATCTGTCGTCGCGCATCGGGCCCGTATCGAGCGGGCTTGCAACGAGTTCGTAGAACACCGCCGCATCATCGCCGGCCGGACGCGCCAACCGCACGCGATAGACAGGGCGCCCGTCCGGCGGCGCCTGCGCGTATGCGTGCGGCAATGTCCGCGGCGGCGGGCCGTCGAGTGTTTCGAGATATTGCGCCGCGCGGTACAGCGCGGCAATCGCGGACGCACGATGGCTGCGCGCGACATGCTCGCGATACGACGGGATACCCCAGCCTGCCAGCACGGCGACGATCGCGAGCACGACCATCAATTCGATCAACGTGAACGCCGACGCGCGGCGCATCGGGGCGAGCGCTTTCATCGATGCACTGCCGCGACGTGACGCCAGCGCCGCGCAACGACGCGTCCATCGCGCAGCGCGATCTGGCTTTGCAGCCACACCGCGCCCGACGCATGGCCGCCAACGCCTCGCGCGGTGACGAGGTAAGCGCGGCTACCTCGCGGGCCGACGCCCGGCCACGCTTCGATCAGGCAACGCGGTGGCTGCGCAGCCATCGGCCACGCGGGAAACGGGGCGAACGCCTCGCCGACGACCAGCGCCGGCGTTCGCCGCCACGCATCCGGTTCGTCGACCGAAGCCGGTTCGTCAAGGTACGGCGTGCGGCCACGAAGCAACTGCGCGGTACAGGCTTCGAGTGCCGCATCGGCCGCGTGGAATGCGATCAACCTACCCGACAATGCACGCGTGCGGCGCGATTCCGTCAGCGCCGATTCGAACCATGTGCCGGTCAGCGCAGCGACTGCCGCGCCGACAGCGATCACGGCAGGCAGTGCGAGGCCGGCATCGCGGCGCCAGCTGCGGAGGGCGGATACCGTGCGTGTGCGCGCCGGTTTGCGGCTCCGGAGGATCGATTCCAGCGCCGCGTGCGGAACGTCGCCGTACGCCGCGGCGCGGCTTTCGATGCGGGCCGCCGCAATGTGCGTTGCACGCGCACGGGCAATGCCGTTCGGGCGGCTCATGGCAGCACCTCCCGTTCGCGCGTCGCTTCGGGGCCGGCACCGACGAACGCCTCCGCCGAGTTGCGCAACGCGACAATGCGATGCAAAACGAGACGCGCGCGACCATCTTGCGAGACGGCGGTGCGGCCGTCGCAATCGACATGACGCGCGGGCTCGCGCATCGATTCGCCACGCGCCCGCACGCACAGATGCACGGCCGCGACGTCGCGCCAGTCGCCCGCGCCCATCGCGTTCGCGTTGACGAACTGCCGGCTTTCGCGGCGCAAATAGCGCACGCGCAGCTGGTCGATCCCGGACACGACGGGTTGCGGCGTACCGGGGCGCCCGTTGCCTTCGCAGTACAGCTCGGGCTCTCCCGTCGACGGACTGACATGCGCGTCGAAACGGTTTTCCACGAGCGGCCGCTCGCCGGGTGCGCCGACGCCCTGCCCGAGACAATCGGACACTTGCCCGCTCGTCGTCGGCCACGTCGACACGCGGTCGCCTACATACCGCGCCAGCACCGCATCCGACGCCGCCCGCACGGCCTCGCAGCGCACTTGCGCGCCGCCGCCGCGCACGCGCCCGGATGAACAGCCAAACACCGGCGGCAACGGCGACGCCTCATCGACATCCAGCGGCCGAAACCCTGCCATCTGGATTTGCTGGCCGATCAGCATCAACGCTGTCGCAGCCGCATCGCGCATCCTGAACCCGTCTTCCGCGCGCTGCTGCGCAACGCGCTGCGCGTGATACAGCGCGCCCGCCGCGGCGAGCACGAGCAGACCGACGGTCATCGCGATCAGCACCTCGAGCAGCGTATGTGCGCGGCCGTGACGGCAGCCGCGGCTTCCGCGATCAGCGTTCACCGGCATTGGCATTAGCCTCGCGAAACGGAATCCGCACACACGATGGCGGCTTGACGACAGCGTCCGCACGCTCGCATCGCGAGGAAGGCGACGCCGCCGCGTCGGTGCCGCGCCAGCCGACGACCACGGAACTGACACCGGCCGCCCCGCCGTCGAGCGTCATCGTGCCGCCGGGCAGTGATGCAGCCACGAGCGCGGCGATGTCGTCGCCGGCGTCGGCCGCAGCGCGCCGACGCTCGATGCGTGCATCGGCCAGCCACAGTGCGCGTTCCCGCCACATCGTCGATCGCTGCGCGCGCGTCATCGCAAGCTGACTGCCGGCCACGGCGAGCATTACCATGGCGAGCAGCGCGATGGCCAGCACGGCCTCAAGCAGCGAAGTACCCTGCATCCGACTGCGCATGCGCGTCATGCCGCATCGCAACGGCCGCCCGCGACGCGTGCGCGGCCACCTGCCGAGATCCGGATGCAACGCGCCATACGCGCATCGTCACTCTCGTGCGCATGCGGCGGCCGCAACTCGAAACGCCGGATCCCGCCGATGATTTGCCCTGTCGGCGGCGCAAACGCCAGATCGCGCGCGGCGCCGGCCACGGCAATGTCGGCATCGTGCGGATAACGCCGCAGTACGCGAGATTGTCCGTCGAACTGCCCGCTGACGATCCAGCCGCATGACCACTCGGCCGGGCTGCACCGCTCGCCAGCGCGCACACAGTCGCCGTCGCGACCGGCCCTGCACAGCGTGACGCGCACGCCGAGACGCGTCGCTTCGGTGCGGGCGAAAGACAGCGCACCGAGTAGTGCGCGAGAGCGGGCATCCACGCGTTCGCGCATGTGCCAACGGTCGAATGCAGGCGCCGCGTAAAGCCCGATCGCGGCCGCCAGCGCAATCGCGACCATCAGCTCGACGAGCGTGAACCCGCGACACCATCGCATGTTTTTTTCAACGGGCCGCCGGTACGGTTCCATCGCCATTGCCCTCCGTCAACGTGATGCAACCACTGTAGCGACGCATGCGGACGCGCGCCATTAGCCGAACGGCCGACTGGCGACCTCCAGCCACGGCCGACACAATCGGCACGAATTGAACCTGCGGGAGAAGACGATGAACGGACGCAGCGCGTCAGCGCTTGCGCGGAGGCTTGGAGGGGGACGCGCGACGGAATTCTTCGATCACGTCGGCAAATTCGGAAACGTCCTCGAACCGGCGGTAAACCGATGCAAAGCGGACATAGGCAATCGTATCGAGGCCGCGCAGCTCGTTCATCACGAGTTCGCCGAGCTTCTCGCTACGCACTTCACGCTCGCCGGTCGCGAGCAACTGATATTCGATACGGGCGACCGCCGCGTCGATCGCGTCGGCCGCAACCGGCCGCTTGCGCAGCGCGAGTTGCATGCTGGCGACGATCTTGCGACGGTCGAATTCGGTACGGCTGCCGTCCTTCTTCACGACGGCCGGCAGGTTCAGCTCAACCCGCTCGTACGTCGTGAAGCGCTTGTCGCAAGCCGAGCAGCGACGGCGCCGACGAATCGCGGCGCCATCTTCGGACACGCGCGAGTCGACGACCTGCGTGTCCTCATGCCGGCAGAACGGGCAGCGCATGCCGGATCAGCGATAGACCGGGAAACGCTTGGTCAGCTCGGCCACCTGCGCGCGCACGCGCTCGATCGTCGCCGCGTCTTCCGGGTTCTCGAGCACGTCGGCAATCAGGTTGCCGACCTGCTCCGCTTCCGCCGGCCCGA